>QFNF01000007.1 GCA_003240755.1 Sphingomonas hengshuiensis
GACCGCGAACTCGCCGCGCTCGACCATGTACCGGTCGGCGCGCGGCTGGTCACGTTCGTCGGCGAGACCTGCTACAACGAATGGCGCATGACCCGGCTGCAGCATCTGCCCGGCATGGCGCTGGTGCGCAGGCAGGCCTATGCCAACGACCAATGGTCGATGGCCGGCGGCCAGTTGCTGACGGTACGGTACAAGGCGGCGCGCGGCTTCTCGCACGATCCGTCCGAACTGGTGACGGACGTCCAGTGCCCGCGCGAATATTGGCGGCCGATCGCCGGTGCGCTGTACAGGTTTCCGCGCGATGCGTTCGATTATGTCTGGCTGGTCCGCCCGCCGGAATATGACCGGCGGCTGGAACAGGGCCTGATCCCGGTGTGGCGCAACGGGACGAGCGCGCTGTTCCGCATCGACCACCGCGTGCCGCCGCCCGACCTGACATGGAGCGATCTGGGCAATCGTCCGTTCGCAAGGCCCCGCCATCGCCCGACGCGACAGATGGCGGCAAACGACCCGGTAAGGAGACGCTGATGGACCTCTTGAACAATGCCCTGAACCTTGCCGGGCGTTTCGACCTGCCCGCGATCGCCGAAAAGGCGGGGATTTCCGGCGAACAGGTGCAGACGGTGCTCGGCCTGCTCGCGAGGTTCGCCGGCCATGCCGATCCCGCGCAGGAGGCCGCCGACCATAGTGGCGTGTCGCGGCATCAGATCGAGGCGATCCTGTCCGAAGTCGGCGGACCCGACGCGCTGGGCCAGTTCGCGCAACTGCTCGGCCTCGACGTCGATCCGGCGGCGCGCGGCGGCATCGGCGATCTGCTGCCCGGCGGCCTGGGCGGGCTGCTCGGCAGGAAGTAGCCGCCGCCGGCACAGGCCGGGCCGCTCGTCCTGCCCGGCCCGTTCGGTACGAACGGTTTGCGGATGGCCCCCGGGGCGGCCTATCCCCGCCGAAACGGGGTCATTTCCTGCAGGAACGCCTGCTCCTGCCCGATCGCCGCGCGCTCGCGCTCCAGATAGTCGGCCACCGCCCGGCGAAATCCCGGATCGGGCAGGAAATGCGCCGACCATGTCGTGACCGGCACATAGCCGCGCGCCAGCTTGTGCTCGCCCTGCGCCCCGGCCTCGACCCGTTGCAACCCCCGCGCGATCGCGGCATCGATCGCCTGATAATAGCACAGCTCGAAATGGAGGAACGGCACCTCCTCCACCGCGCCCCAGTAGCGCCCGTACAGCGCATCGTCGCCGATCAGGTTCAGCGCCCCCGCGATCGGCCGCCCGTCGCGTTCGGCCACGATCAGCAACACCCGGTCGGCCATCGTCTGCGACAACAGTGAAAAGAAGCACCGCGTCAGGTAGGGCCGACCCCATTTGCGGTTGCCGGTATCCTGATAGAAACTCCAGAACGCGTCCCAGTACGCCTCGGTCAGCGCACGGCCGGTCAGATGGCGGATGGTCAGCCCCGCGACCGCCGCGGCGCGTTCCTTGCGGATCGCCTTGCGCTTGCGGCTGGCAAGGTCGTTCAGGAAATCGTCGAACCCGGCATAGCCGCGATTGTCCCAGTGGAATTGCGTGCCCGACCGGGTCAGCCACCCGGCCGCCTCGAACGCCGCCAACTGCCCCTTGTCGACAAAGGTCGCGTGCGCCGACGACAGGCCGTTCTGCCGCACCACCGCCTCGATCGCGCCGATCAGCGCCGGGGCCTGTCCGGGGTCGCGCAGCAGCAGCCGGGGTCCGGGCACCGGGGTGAACGGCACCGCGAGCTGCAACTTGGGATAATAGTCGCCCCCGGCACGCTCCCATGCATCGGCCCATGCGTGGTCGAACACATATTCGCCCTGGCTGTGCCCCTTGGCATAGGCGGGCGCGATCGCGGCGGGGATGCCGTTCGCATCATCGACGATGATCGGCAGCGCCTGCCACCCCGATCCGCCGCCCACGCTCCCCGATTCCTCCAGCGCCGCCAGAAAGGCATGGGACAGGAACGGATTGCCCGTGCCCGCACAGGCATCCCACTGGTCGGCGGGAACGGCGCGGACGCCCTCGGCGATGCGGGCGGTGATGGTCGTCACGGATGCGAAGATAGGGGGCGCGGCGCGGCGGGGAAAGGTGCGGCGTGCCGGCCACCCGCGATCATCCCGGCTCCGGACCCCTGTCACCCGGCGCGGGCGGCTCCTTCGTCACCTTCGACCCGTCGTGGAACGTCACCTCCCGCCGCGGCACCGGAATCCGGATCCCATGGTCGGCGAACAGGTCCCACAACCGGTTGAGCAGGTCCGATCGCACATTGCCGACCCCCTGTTCGGGATCGCTGATCCATACCAGCATCTCATGCTCGACGGCATATTCCCCGTACGAGATCAGCCAGACGTTCGGTGCCGGGCTGCGCAGCACGCGCGGGCTTTCGGTCGCGGCCTGCAGCATCAGCTTCTGCGCCAGCCGCAGGTCGGTCTCGTATCCGACGCCGACCGGGATGCGCACCCGGACGTTGCGGTCGGAAAAGGACCAGTTCTCCACCTCCTGCGTCATCAGGATCTCGTTGGGGATCAGGTGTTCCTTGCCGTCGCGGGTGATGACCGACACCGCGCGCACCCCGATCTTGTTGACCCAGCCGAAACTGTCGCCGACGACGATCACGTCGCCGGGCTTGATCGACCGGTCCATCAGCAGGATGATGCCCGCGATCAGGTTGCCGACCGTCTTCTGCAATCCGAATCCGACCGCGAGGCCCAGTCCGCCCGAAAAGATCGCAAAGGTCGTCAGGTCGATGCCGAGCAGGTCGATGCCGAAGAAGAAGGCGGTGATGACGACCGCGATCGACGCCAGCTTCTGCGCCAGCAGCTTCTGCGCGGGGTCGAGGCTTCTCGCCTGCCCCACGCCATGTTCGACCAGCTTGTTGGCGATGCGGACCACGGCATAGAGCACGACCGCGGTCAGCAGCGTGCTGACCAGGGCGAGCAGCGACAATCGCCGGCGCCCGACCGAAAAGCCGATGGCGTCCAGCGTCGCGGTGATCGGCTCCAGCCCGCCGACCGACCCCGACAGCACCGCCACGAACAGGATGGCGGCGACCGCCCATGCCAGCCACCGCGCCAGGTTGACCCCGCGCAGCAACTGCATCGCCAGCCGTGCGACCGCCGCGCCCAGCGCGACCCCGACGACGATATCCGCCAGCGCGCCCCAGGCACGCCCCTGCGCCACCAGCGCCAGCGCCAGTACCGCCACCAGATGGCGGACGATATCGCACATCCGCGTGGCGAGGCCGACGGCATGGTCGGGCACGCGTTCGCGCCACAATTCGGTCAGACGCGGCCCGGCCCAGCGTCCGGCGAACCAGCCAAGCGCCAGCGACAGCAGCACGAGGCACAGTGCGATGCCGCCCTCGGCCAGCGCCCATTCGTCCCCCACCGGCAGACCGCGCGCGGCCAGCCATGCGGCGGCCTCGCTCACCGCGCCGCCCGGAACCGGTCGAGCCCGGCGGCGAGATCGGCGATCAGGTCGTCGGGGTCCTCCAGCCCGATCTGCAACCGGATCATCGGCCCCTCCGCCCCGGCGCGGGTGACGCTGCGATAGCGGTGCGGATCGATCGGCAGCGCCAGGCTTTCATACCCGCCCCAGCTATACCCGATGCCGAACAGCGCCAGCCCGTCGATCAGCGCGACTCGCCCGGCATCCCCGCCGCCGTCGAGGACGAAGGCGAACAGCCCGGCGCTCCCCCGGAAATCGCGCGTGAAGATGTCGTGTCCGGGGCAGCCCGGCAACGCCGGATGCAGCACCCGCGCGACGCCCTCCTGCTCGGCCAGCCAGCGGGCGATGCGGATCGACGAATCGCCATGCTGGCGCAACCGCACCGCCATGGTGCGCAGGCCCCGCGCCCCCAGCGCGGCATCGTCCGGCCCGACATGCTGCCCCAGTTGATAGGTCGCATCGCGCAGCCGCTGCCAATGCGACGCGACCGCCGTCGCCGATCCCAGCATCGCGTCGGAATGGCCGACGACATATTTGGTGCACGCCATGATCGTGACGTCGACGCCGTGCGCCATCGCCGGGAACAGCAACGGCGTGGCCCAGGTATTGTCGAGGATCGTGGTGATGCCGCGTTCGCGCGCGATCCGGGTCATCGCCGGCACGTCCTGCACCTCGAACGTCAGGCTGCCGGGACTTTCGAGGAACAGCACCTTCGTCGCCGGGGTCATCAGCCCGGCGATGCCCGCACCGATCACCGGGTCGTACAGCGTCGTCGTCACCCCGATCGTCTTGAGCATCCCCATCGCAAAGGCGCGCGTCGGGTCATAGGCGCTGTCGGGCAGCAACAGATGGTCGCCGGGCTTCAGAAAGGCGAGCAGCGCGGTGGTGATCGCCGCCACGCCCGATGGATAGAGCAACGTCCCCTCGGCGCCGGGCTCCAGTTCGGTCAGCGCCTCGGCCAGCGACCACTGGGTCGGCGTGCCGCGCCGGCCGTAATACAGCCTGTGATGCGTGTCCGCCCCCGCCGCCGCGCGCAGGGCGGCCACGTCGTCGTACAGGATCGTCGACGCGCGCCAGACGGGAACGTTGACGACACCCGCGGTCCATTCGGGCCGCCGCCCGCCGGTCACGACGCGCGTTTCGGGCGATTGCGGCCGGTCGGACGCGCTCATGCCGTCACCTTCGGCGTCTGGGGGTCGGCGGCCCATTCGGTCCAGCTTCCATCGTACAGCGCGGCATCGCGGCCGAGCAGGTGGAGCGCGAAGGCGGGGATCGCCGCGGTGATGCCCGATCCGCAGGTGGCGGTGATCGGCCGGTCCAGATCGATGCCCGCCCCGGTGAACAGCGCCGCCAGTTTCTGCGGCGACCGCCACGTCCCGTCGTCGCGAAAGAAACGCGCATAGTGCAGGTTGATGCTCCCCGGAATATGCCCCGACGGCAGGCCGCGCGGATCGGCCTCGCTGCCGTCGAACCGCGCGGGCGAGCGGGCATCGACCAGTTGCTGCAGATCGCTGTCGAGGCCGGCCAGGACCATCGCCTTGGTCCGCACCGGCGCCAGGTCGGGATCGGCGCCGAAGCGGGTCGGTGCCGAGAAACCATCGCCCGCCTCGATCGCCCGCCCCTCGGCCCGCCACTTCGCCAGGCCGCCATCGAGGATCGCGACCGGCAGTCCGCGCGCGAACCGGCGCAACAGCCACCATGCGCGCGCGGCGCTGTGGTGCGGCGAATTGTCGTACAGCACGATCTGCGCATCGTCGCCGATCCCGATCGCGCCCAGCCGCTCCGCCAGCCTGTCGGCGGCGGGCAGCGACGTCGCCTGGCCCGTCGACAGCGCACGCAGGTCGAGGAACCGTGCACCCGGAATATGGCCGTCGCGAAATTCGGCGGCCTCGTCGCGCGGCGGATCGGGCTGGACGGGCACGAACGTCGCGTCGAGGACGATCAGCCCGAGGGTGCCGAGCCGGTCGGCGAGCCATGCGGTGGAGACGAGCGGTTGCATGGGGGCAAGGCTTAGGCCCGTGGTCCCGCCGGTCAAGCGTCGCTGCGCCCGGCCGGGGGCGAACCGCCGCTCCCTTGAACACCTGCGCGACCACCTCTAGACGCTGATCGAACGGAAAAGGGGGGTCGCATGGCGCTGTTCGGATATGCCCGTGTCTCGACGACCGACCAGGACCTCGGCATCCAGGAAGCAGCGTTGCGTGCCGCCGGTTGCCAGACGATACGGTCGGAAAGGAAATCGGCAGCCGGGCGGCAGGGGCGGACCGAGCTGCAGGTCCTGCTCGACTTCCTGCGCGACGGCGACACGCTGGTCGTCACCCGCATCGATCGCCTCGCCCGGTCGATGAAGGACCTGCAGGACATCGTCCACGAACTGAAGGGCCGCGGCGTGATGCTGCGTGCGACCGAACAGCCGATCGACACCGGCACCGCGGCGGGCAAGGCGTTCCTCGACATGCTCGGCGTCTTTGCCGAGTTCGAGACGAACCTGCGCCGCGAACGCCAGGCCGAAGGGATCGCCGCAGCCAAGGCGCGCGGCGTCTACAAGGGCGGTAAGCCGCGCATCGACCCGGACGCGGTCCGCAGGCTGGCGGCCGGGGGCATGCGCCCGGCGCACATCGCGCGCGAACTGGGGATTTCGCGGGGGACGGTGTACCGGTTCCTGCCCGCATCGGCGCCCGATACTTCGCGCGCATGATCGATCCGCCGGCGGGCGGACCGCCACCCGGCAGTCACAATGTTCATTGCGCGGTGGTGTCGGCGATCGCCGGTTCGGCCATCCGCCCGCGACGGCGCTCCAGTGCCTGCCGGTCGGACAGGGGCGTGGCGACCACCGTTCCCCTGGTGGCCGGCTCGATCCGGCTTTCCCAGTAACCGGCAGCGATCAGGCCGCCCAGCACGAGCGTGCCGAACAGCCCGACGATCAGGATTTCGTTACGGGTCTTTCTGCGCATGTTCGTCCCCCGGGCGGCGCATGACGATACGCCAGCGGGACAAACGGCGATCGGCCGGATTGGCTCCGGCGCCCGCGCGTCTTGGTCACAGCAGGACGATATGGTCCGCATCGACCAGGTCGACGGCGATCAGCGTACCGCCCACGCGGACACGCTTCTCGACCTCGTCGACCGGGGTGCGGTGCAGTTCGAGCTGGTAACGCCCGCCGGCATCCCGACGGAGATAGAAGGCCCCGCCGTCGCGGACCAGCGTGCCGGTCTCGTCGATCCGGCCGCCGATCTCCGCCGGCATGGCGCTTACTTGTCGCGTTCGGCGCGCTTGCGATCGGCCTTGCGTGCGCGGCTGATCGCGGCGGCACGCTCGCGCGCGCGCTTTTCCGACGGCTTTTCATAGTGCCGGCGCAGCTTCATTTCGCGGTACACGCCTTCGCGCTGCAGCTTCTTCTTGAGTGCACGGAGCGCCTGGTCGACATTATTGTCGCGGACGATGATCTGCATTGGGGTAAGCGTCCTTGAGAGAATCGGGTGCGGGCCGGGGATTCGCGATTCCCGGCCTATCCCCCGCCGCCTATTACGAACCATGCGGGTTTGGCAATCGT
The DNA here is from genome assembly GCA_003240755.1 of Sphingomonas hengshuiensis. GTDB lineage: Bacteria > Pseudomonadota > Alphaproteobacteria > Sphingomonadales > Sphingomonadaceae > Sphingomonas > Sphingomonas hengshuiensis_A. The sequence continues at coordinate 7,012 of QFNF01000007.1, forward strand.
TCCGTGCCGATCCGGTCACGGAATCGACAGGTTTCGCCGCATATGCGGCCGATCGGGCACATCGCAGGCCGGAAACGGCCGCGCCGACGTCGCGTCAGGCCGGCGGCACGATTCGCGACAGGTTCATTTCCAGCCAGTCGGTCAGCCGCGCGACATGCGCCGCCGCTTCCGCGCCGAGCGGGGTCAGCGAATAGTCGACATGCGGCGGCACCGTGCCATGCGCCACCCGGCGGACCAGCGCGTCGCCCTCCAGCAGCCTGAGCGTCTGCGCCAGCATCCGCTCGCTGACCCCGTCGATCCGCCGGCGCAGTTCGCTGAAGCGATGGGTGCGTTCGCGCAGCACCAGCAGGACCAGCACCCCCCACTGGCTGGTCATGTGCCGCAGGATCGCGCGCGAGGGACAGGCGGCGGCGAGCACGTCGCCACGCCGCAGCCGATCGGTCAGGCTTTCCATACTAACAGAAATGTCCGTACTTATCTTTCGTAAGCTCGTTATCTAGATAGCGCCGGTCCACGCAGCAAGGAGCCATTTCATGACCATCGCCATCACCGGCATCTCCGGCCAGCTCGGCCGCCTTATCGCCGACGCGCTTGCCGCCCGTGCGCCCGGCGCCGATGTCGTCGGCCTCGCCCGCACGCCCGGGCGTGTCGCCATCGACGGCGTCGCGGTCCGCCGCTTCGACTATGACGATCCCGCCACCCTTGCCCCGGCGCTCGCCGGGGTCGACACGCTGATGCTGGTCTCGTCGAGCGAGGTCGGTCAGCGCGAACGGCAGCACCGCGCGGTGATCGACGCCGCCGGCGCGGCGGGGGTCGGACGCATCGTCTATACCAGCCTGCTCCACGCCGACACCTCCACGCTGTCGCTCGCCGGCGAGCATCGCGCCACCGAACGCGCGCTGGGCGACTCCGGCATCGCCCACACCATCCTGCGCAACGGATGGTACACCGAAAACTATACCGCGTCGGTTCCCCCCGCGCTCGCCCATGGCGCGTTCATCGGCAGTGCCGGCGAAGGCCGCATCGCATCGGCCGCGCGCGCCGACTATGCCGAGGCGGCGGCGGTGGTGCTGGCCGACGATGCCCATGCCGGGCAGGTCCATGAACTGGCGGGCGACCATGCCTATACCCTCAGCGAACTGGCGGCCGAGCTGTCGCGGCAGGCGGGGCGCGACATTCCCTATGTCGACCTGCCCGAGGCAGACTATGCCGCCGCGCTCGCCGGGGCCGGCCTGCCCCAGCCGCTCGCCTCCGCACTGGCGAGCTTCGACGTCGCCGCGGCGGGCGGTGCGCTGTTCCACGACGGCGACGCGCTGTCGCGGCTGATCGGACGCCCGACGACCCCGCTGGCCGCCTCGATCGCGGCGGCGTTGCCACGCTGAGGCGGGGATTCCCGTCCGGCTGCGCTACCCCCGACCGACCGGGGGTAGCGCAGCCGGCGCGCGCCGCGCCACCGGGACAACGCCCCCTCACCCCCCGTACCGTGGCAGGGCGTCGAGCGCCGCCAGAACCCCCCCTGCCTGTTCCCGCAACGCCTGTTGCAGATCCTCGGCCATCCTGTCCCATGTCCGGTACGGCATCGCCATGCGCGGATTGTTGCCGAGCTTGCCACGGTTGCGGGCAAGGAAATCCCAATAGAGCGCGTTGAACGGACAGGCGTCGGGGCCGACACGCTGCTTCACGTCGTAGCGGCAGGCCCCGCAATAATCCGACATCCGGTCGATATAGGCGCCCGACGACGCATAGGGTTTCGACCCCAGCAGCCCGCCATCGCCGAACTGGCTCATCCCCAGCGTATTGGGCAGCTCGACCCATTCATAGGCATCGGCATAGACCTCCAGATACCAGCGATGCACTTGCTGCGGATCGGCACCGATCAGCAGCGCGAAATTGCCCGTCACCATCAACCGCTGGATATGATGGGCATAGGCATGGGTCAGCGTCTGCCCGATCGCCTGGGACAGGCAGTGCATGTCGGTCTCGCCGGTCCAGTAGAAGCCGGGCAGGTCGCGCCGTGCGTTCAGGAAGTTGCGCTCGACATAGGCCGGACCCTCGCGCCAATAGATGCCGCGGACGAACTCGCGCCAGCCGATGATCTGGCGGATGAAGCCTTCCGCCGCGTTGATCGGCACCCTGCCCGCCGCGAACTCCGCCTCGACCGCGCGGCACAGGTCGAGCGGATCGAGCAGCCCGGCATTGATGTAGGGGGAAAGGACCGCGTGCCACAGATAGGGCTCGTCGGTCAGCATCGCGTCCTGATTGTCGCCGAATCCGGGCAGCGCATGTGCCAGGAACGCGCGCTGCTGGCGCAGGGCATCGTCGCGCGTCACGGCGAAGTCGAACCCGTCGAGCGTCCCGGCATGGTCGCCGAACCGCTCGCCCACCAGCGCGAGCACCGCCTGCGTCACCGCGTCCGGCCCGAACGACAGCGGGCGGGGCATCAACAGGTCGCGCTTCGCCGGCTTGCGGTTGTCCGAATCGAAATTCCACTTGCCGCCCGCCGGCCTGTCCCCGTCCATCAGCAGCCCGGTTTCGCGCCGCATCTCGCGATAGAAGAATTCCATGCGCAGCTCGCGCCGGCCATCGGCCCATCGGCCGAACCGGTCGTGCGAACACAGGAACCGGGTGTCGGGCCGGATCGACACGGGCACGCCAAAGACCGTTTCCCATGCCTCCAGCATCGCCTGCACCCGCCATTCGCCGGCTTCGGTGACGACGATCCGGGTCGGGTCGTGGCGCCCGATCGCGCGCGCGATCTCCCCGGTGAAGCTGCCGGCATTGCCGGGATCGTCCAGCCGGACGTAATCGACGCTCCATCCCTTGTCGGCCAGCGCTGCGGCGTGGTGCCGCATCGCGGCGAACAGGAACGCGATCTTCCTGGGGTGGTGGCGGACATAGGTCGCCTCCTCGACCACCTCCATCATCAGGATCGTCGTGCATGCCGGGTCGGCCCCGGCCAGCGACGACAGGGCGAACGACAATTGATCGCCCAGCACCGGGATCAGCACCCGTTCCATTCGTGCGCCGTCCCTTCTACATGGGGGGCATGGACCCGAAATTCCTTGGCCAGGCCAGCCCGCTTCCCGCCACTCCGGAAGCCGCCGAACTCGATTATGTTCCCAACCCCAGGACCTCGCCCTATCTGGTGCGTTTCACCGCGCCTGAATTCACCTCGCTCTGCCCGGTCACGGGCCAGCCCGATTTCGCGCATCTGGTGATCGATTACGTGCCGGGCGCGACCATCGTCGAATCCAAGTCGCTGAAACTGTTCCTCGGCAGTTTCCGCAACCATGCCGCGTTCCACGAGGATTGCACCGTCGGCATCGCCGAGCGGCTGGTCGCGGAGATGCAGCCGGCGTGGCTGCGCATCGGCGGTTACTGGTATCCGCGCGGCGGCATTCCGATCGACGTGTTCTGGCAGTCGGGCGAGCCGCCCAGAACGGTGTGGATCCCGGATCAGGGCGTGCCGGGATATCGTGGTCGCGGCTGATCGTCGCAGCCGCGGGGCGGTTCACCACGGGAATCGTGTCGCATCGCACAATCGCTGCAACCATTTATATTGTCGAAATGTTTCTGTTGGTGGACACCGCTTGTACGAAAGCGGCTTTCGCAACGCCACAGAGGAACGCAGATGGACCGGACGGTCGCCCTGGAGTCGCTTGATCGCATCGCGCTGATCGGTAATTTCCTGCCGCGAAAATGCGGGCTCGCGACCTTTACCACCGACACGTTCAATGCGCTGCGCGATCGCTATCCCGACCTTGCCGTCGACGTGTACGCCATGGACGACCGGCCTGGCGCCTATGCCTATCCGCCGGAAGTCACCCATGCGATCGCGCAGGACGATCGCGTCGCCTATCTCGACGCCGCCCGCCGGATCGAGGCGAGCGGCGCGCAGGCGGTGTGGGTGCAGCATGAATATGGCATCTATGGCGGATCGGCGGGCGAACATATCGTGGCGTTGCTCGACCGGGTGAACGTGCCCGTCGTCATCACGCTGCACACCATCCTCGAACACCCCAATGCCGACGAACGCCGCGTGCTCGAAGCGCTGCTGCGCCGCGCCGCGAAGGTGATCGTGATGGCCGACAAGGGCCGCGAGATCCTGATGCGGGTGCATGGCACCGACGCGCGCAAGGTCGTGACGATCCCGCACGGCGTCCATGATCGCCCCTTCGTCGAACCGGGATCGATGAAGGCCCGCTTCGGCTGGACCGGTCGCCCGGTCGTGCTGACCTTCGGCCTGCTCGCCCCGAACAAGGGGATCGAGACGATGATCGAGGCGATGCCGACGGTCGTCGCGGCGCACCCGGACGTGCTGTACGTCGTGCTGGGCGCGACCCATCCGCATCTGGTGGCGCATGAGGGCGAGGCGTATCGCGACCGGCTCAAGGCGCAGGCCGCCGAACTGGGCGTCGCCGACAATGTGTGCTTCCTCGACAATTTCGTCGAACAGGACGAATTGCTCGACTATCTCCAGGCCGCCGACCTGTACGTCACCCCGTACAGCAACCCGGCGCAGATCACCTCGGGCACGCTGTCCTATGCGGTGGGCGTGGGCAAGGTCGTCGTATCGACCCCCTATGTCCATGCGACCGAAATCCTCGCCGACGACCATGGCGTGATCGTCGATTTCGGCGACGCCGCCGCCTTCGCGCGCGAGATCGTCGACCTGCTCGATGATGACGCACGTCGCGACGCGCTGGCATCGCGTGCCTATGCACGCGGCCGGACAATGCTGTTCCCCTGTCTCGCGCAGGCCGCGATGTCCGAGATCGGCCAGGCCGTCGCCGCCCGCCCACGCCGGGTGCGGCCCAGCGCCGACCTGACCGCGCTCGAACCCGATTTCGCCGCCGTCGAACGGATGAGCGACGCGACCGGCATGTTGCAGCATTCGATCTATTCGGTTCCCGACCGGCGGCATGGCTATTGCATCGACGACAATGCCCGTGCGCTGATCCTGATGTCGCAGATCGAGCATCTCGATCCGGTCCTGCGCGACAAGTGGACGACGATCTACGCCTCGTTCCTGCAATATGCGTGGAATCCCGATCGCCGGCGCTTCCGCAACTTCATGAACTTCGACCGGACGTGGTGCGAGGATGAAGGGTCGGAGGATTCGAACGGCCGCACGCTATGGGCGCTCGCCATCACCGCCCGCGATGCGCAGGCGCGCAAGCATCGCGACTGGGCGATGTCGCTGTACGAACAGACCGCCTCGATCGCGCTCGACCTCGGCAGCCCGCGGGCGCGCGCCTTCGCCATGCTCGGCGCGGTGGCGATGCTCGACGTCAATCCGGGCCATGCGCTGTCGACCGAGATCGCGACGCGGTTCGGCGACGAGCTGGCGACCCTGCTCGATTCCGCGCGGCGTCCCGAATGGCGCTGGTTCGAAATCGTGCTGGCCTATGACAATGCCCGCCTGCCCGAAGCGATGATCCGCGCGGGCAAGGCGTTGCGGCGCGCCGATTTGCTGCAGGTCGGGCTCGATACGCTCGACTGGATCGTCAGCCGCCAGACCTCGCCCGAGGGCCGCTTCCGCGCCGTCGGCACCGAAAGCTTCGGCCGCCCCTATGCCGAACCGCTGCCCTTCGACCAGCAGCCGCTGGAGGCGCAGGCAACGGTGGAGGCCTGTGCCGCCGCATGGGAAGCCACCGGCGACGTCCGCTGGCGTGACGAGGCGGTCAAGGCCTATAACTGGTATCTCGGCGCCAACGACCTCGACCTGCCGCTGGCGACGGTCGGCGACGGCGGCTGTTTCGACGGGCTGATGCCGACCGGACTGAACCGCAACCAGGGGGCGGAATCGATTCTCGCGCTGCAATTGGCGTCCTGTGCCATTTCCACCCTTTCAAAGGGACGCGCATCCGTGGCAGACCCGCGCCGCGCCGTGGCCTGACCGGCCACGGCATCTGCCGGGACTATTGGACGCGCGCATGCTGGATATCTACAACCACCCCTTGCGGCTGTACGCCGATCCGTCGCGCGTGGTGGTGCGGCCGTTTCACATCGCATGGCAGCGCAACGGTTCGGCTCCCAGCCGGACCGAACGGCTGGTGGGCGAGGTGCTGGCCATGTCGCCGGCCGAAACCCGTGCCCAGCTCGACACCGTGCTCAAGGATTTCGAGGCGCGCCACTGGCAGACCCGCCGCGTGTTCATGACCCGCTATGACGAGATCGAGGCGGTGCTCGGCCTGAACGGTGCCGAGATCGGCGATGAGAAGCGCCAGTTGATCGGCGCCTATTTCTGCCACGAATACAGCTATGCCGCCGCCGCGCTGATGAACCCCAGCGCGGTGCCGCATTTCGATCAGACCGGCATGCCCGACGGGTCCTTGCGCATCCTGATGTCGCTGCGCGCGGTCGGCGAGGGCCATATTTCGTCCGTCGCGTTCCGCGAAGGCATCATCACCGACGAAAACGAACTGGTGCTGGCCCCCGAGCCGCCCTTCGCCACCGCCGCCGATGCGATCGGCGAGGAGGACGAGGCGCCCGAGGGCGAAGTCACCGTGTTCCGCCATCGCGATTCGACCCTGTCGGGCACCGTGATCTTCCCGATCACCGAGGCCCAGTCGAAGGGGCTGGAGGACATGCGCCTCGTCCACTTCGTCCATGACGACGGCACGCCCGAATGGCTCGGCACCTACACCGCCTATAACGGGTCGATGATCCAGTCGGAACTGCTGCGCACCCGCGACTTCCGCGCGTTCGACCTCGTGCCGATGACCGGCAGCGCGGCGCGCAACAAGGGCATGGGGCTGTTCCCGCGCAAGGTGAACGGCCGGTACATGATGATCGGCCGGCAGGATGGCGAGAACCTGTTCCTGATCCAGTCCGACACGCTGACCCATTGGGACGAGGGGCAGTTGCTGCTGAAACCCGTCTATCCATGGGAACTGGTCCAGATCGGCAATTGCGGTCCGCCGATCGAGATCGACCAGGGCTGGCTGCTGCTGACCCACGGCGTCGGGGCGATGCGCAAATACGCGATCGGCGCGGTGCTGCTCGACAAGGACGATCCGTCGCAGGTGATCGGCCGCACCCGCGAACCGATCCTCGCGGCGGCGAACGAGGACCGCGAGGGCTATGTCCCCAATGTCGTCTATTCGTGCGGCGCGCTGCGCCATGGCGACCGGATCTTCATTCCCTATGGCGTGGCCGACAGCTCGGTCGCCTTCGCGTTCGTGACGATCGAGGCGCTGCTCGCGGCGATGTGACGGGGGAGCGCGGCCGCCGCCGCCGCCCCGCTACAACCGGTGCAACGCCTGCGTCGCGCTGCCCAGCACCGCCGCCCGCGCGCGCAGGCTGGCGACGAGGAACTCGGTCTGCGCGTGCAGGAACCGTCGCGGCGTGGTGCCCAGCACCGCATGCGCGTCGCGCAGGAAATGCGACGCGCTGACATAGCCCGGATCGATGTTCGAATAATCGATCCCGCCCTCCGCTTCGATCAGCGGCACCAGCGAGCGCAGGAAGCGCGAACGGATCAGCAGCGTCTTGGGCACGAAGCCGAAATGGCGCCTGCACAGCCGCCGCAGCCGTTCGGGTGACATGCCCCAGGCTTGCGCCGCTGCGGCGATCGTGTCGGGCGTATCGTCGGTCACGAGCCGCGCCACCGCCCGGATCCGGTCCTCGTCCGCGTGGCGCGGCCCCATCTCCCGCAGCAGGAACGCGTCGAGCGCCGGCTTCACCCCGTGCTCGTCGCGCACCGCCGACAGCACCGCCACCAGCCGCTGCGCAAGGCCCGGCGCCGCGCTGTCGAGCGGCACGATCCGGTCGGCATAACGGTCCGCTCCGCCGGCAAGGAAGCGCGACCAGCCCAGCGCGCTGATCCCGAAACCGATCATCACCCCGCCATGGGTGACGGTATGGATCGCATGGCTGCTCGGCCCGAACAGGCTGGCCTGTGGCAGGGGATCGCACCGGAACCGGCCGATCGATACCGCGATCGGTCCGGCGCCCAGAGTCACCCGGACATTGGCGGTGCCCGGCAGGAACCAGTTCTCCATGCCCATCGCCGCCGGTCCGCTGGCGGCATAGAGGTGATAGCCGGTGACATAGTCGCCCAGCGCCGCGTCCGGCCGGTCATAGCGGATCGCCATGCCCGGCGGCATCGCGAACAGCGTGCGGGCAATGCCGGGCGTCTCCGTCCCGCCGGTTACATGCTCGATCGCCACGCTGCCCTATCCGCGAAACAGCCCGCCCAGCACGCCGCGCAGCAGCCCGCCGACGATCCCGCCGCTCTTCGCCCGGCCGCCGCGCGTCGTGCCGAACACCTGCTTGCCGATTTCGTTGACCACGATCCGCCCGACCGCCGACCCGGCCGATCGCGTGGCCGACTGGGTGGCGCGGTTCCACGGGTCGTTCGCCGCCGCGCGTTCGGCGGCGCGCGCCGCCCGCTCCGCCTCGCGCGCCTCGCGGTCGGCGGCGCGCTGCGCCGCGATCCGCTCGCGCTCCGCTTCCTTGGCGGCACGCGCATCCTCCTTCGCCCGCAGCGCGGCGTCCCGGTCGGCGGCGACCTGCGCCTTGGCGGCGGCGGCGGCGGCGGCGGCTTCCTCCGCCTTGGCGCCCAGCAGCTCGGCGGCCGATTCGCGGTCGATCGCGGTGTCGTACCGGTCGCCGATCGCATCGGTCCGGATCAGCACGCCGCGTTCGACCGGCGTGACCGGGCCGACCCGCGACCGTGGCGGGCGGATCAGCGTGCGTTCGACCGGGCTCGGCGATCCGTCGGCCTGCAATACCGATACCAGCGCCTCGCCGGTCTTCAGTTCGGTGATCGCCTGCGCGACGTCGAGCCTGGGATTGGGGCGGAACGTCTCGGCCGCCGCCTTGATCGCGCGTGCTTCCTTGGGCGTGAAGGCGCGCAGCGCGTGCTGCACCCGGTTGCCCAGTTGCCCGGCGATCGCATCGGGGATGTCGATCGGGTTCTGCGTCACGAAATAGATGCCGACCCCCTTGGACCGGATCAGCCGCACGACCTGTTCGACCTTGTCGACCAGCGCGGGCGGCGCATCGTCGAACAGCAGGTGCGCCTCGTCGAAGAAGAAGACGAGCTTCGGTTTGTCGGGATCGCCGACCTCGGGCAGCGTCTCGAACAGTTCGGACAGCAGCCACAACAGGAAGGTGGCGTAGAGCCGCGGCGACGCCATCAGCTTGTCGGCGGCCAGCACCGACACGATGCCGCGCCCGTCATCGGCCACCTTCATGAAATCGGCAAGGTCGAGCGCCGGCTCGCCGAAGAAGCGGTCGCCGCCCTGTCCGCGCAATTGCAGCAGCGCGCGCTGGATCGCGCCGACCGATTGCCTGCCGACATTGCCATAGCGGGTGGTCAGTTCGTCGGCGCGCTCGGCACAATGCGCCAGCATCGCCTGCAGGTCGTCGAGGTCGAGCAGCAGCAGCCCGTCCTCGTCGGCGACGTGGAAGGCGATGTTCAGCACCCCTTCCTGCACGTCGTTCAGATTGAGCATCCGCGCCAGCAGCAACGGCCCCATTTCGGAAACGGTCGCGCGGATCGGATGCCCCACCTCGCCGAACAGGTCCCAGAACACGACCGGGGTGTCGCGATATTGCCAGTCGCGGTCGCCGATCGCCGCGGCCCGTTCGGCAAAGGCGGCGTGCGGCTTGGCGGTGGCGCTGCCCGCCATGGCGATGCCCGACAGGTCGCCCTTCACGTCCGCCACGAACACCGGCACCCCGGCGGTCGAGAAATTCTCGGCCAGCCCCTGCAACGTCACCGTCTTGCCGGTGCCGGTGGCGCCCGCGATCAGCCCGTGGCGATTGGCACGCCTGAGCACCAGCGACTGGCGGATGCCGTCTGCGGTGGCGCCGATAAAGAGTTCGGTGTCGGTCATGGCCTGTCCCAGATGCTGCACGGGATATGGACCGGGATCGCGCCGTGGGCAAATCGCACCACGTCCACGAAAAAGGGGCGGTGGAAGAATCCACCGCCCCGCTTGCCGTCAGTTGCGGTCGTCGATGCTGATCGGCACGAACCGCGCGATGTTCTGCGGCGGCTGCTGGGCATAGAGCAACACGCGCTTGCTGCCGGAGGCACGGGCCTGCTGGATGATGCGGGTCACATCGGCCTCCGACGTCACCGGCTGCTGGTTGATCGTCCGGATCACGACGCCGCGCTTCACGCCCTTGGCCGCCGCATCGCTGTTGGGATCGACATCGGCGACCACGACGCCGCGCACCGCCGCATCGACGCCCAGCGACCGGGCGATCGCCGGGGTCAGCGGCTGGACGATCATGCCCGCCGTCGCGGCGAGGTTTTCCGACGACCGCGGCGTCTGCGGCCGTGCTTCGGGATCGAAGCGTTCGTCCTGCGACGCGATCTGCTCCTCGCTCGGGCGAGTGCCCAGCGTCACCGGGATCTGCTGGCGACGGCCGCTGCGCAGCACGTCCAGCGTCACCCGGCTGCCCGGACGTTCGCGCCCGACCAGATAGGTCAGCGACTGCTGCGCGGTGATTTCCTTGCCGTTGATCGACAGCACCACGTCGCCCGCACGGACGCCGGCCCGCGCCGCCGGCTCGTTCGGCGTCACCGACGCGACCAGCGCGCCGCGATCCTTGGCGATGCCCAGCGCCTGCGCGATGTCCTCGGTCACGTCCTGCGGCATGAGGCCCAGATAGCCACGCTCGACCGACGCACCCTTCATCAGCGTGTCGACGATCGGCTTGGCCTGTTCGGCGGGGATCGCGAAACCGATGCCGATGCTGCCGCCGGTCGGCGACAGGATCTGCGAATTGATGCCGATGACGTTGCCCTGCATGTCGAACATCGGGCCACCGGAATTGCCGCGGTTGATCGCGGCATCGGTCTGGATGAAGCGGTCATACGGCCCCTGGCCGACGCGATTCAGCGCAGAGATGATACCCGCCGTCACCGTGCCCGACTGCCCCAGCGGGTTGCCGATCGTCACCACCCAGTCGCCGACCCGCGCCTGCCGCGAATCGCCGAAGCGCACGAACGGAAAGTTCGCGCCGTCGATCTTGAGCACCGCAAGGTCGGACAGCGCGTCGCGCCCGATCAGCCGCGCCTTGTATTCCTTCTGGTCGGCCAGCGTCACGGTGATCGATTCGACCGTCGCGCCTTCCGCCCCCGCCGACACGACGTGGTTGTTGGTGACGATATAGCCGTCGTTGGAAATCAGGAACCCCGATCCCAGCGACTGCGCCTCCTGCGTGCGCGGTGCCGCGCCGCCGCCGCCGCGACCGCCGAAGAACTGTTCGAACGGCGTGCCGGAGAACGGGTTGGCCTGCTGCTGCACGGTGATGCGCTGCGTGGTGGAAATGTTGACGACCGCCGGTGACAGGCGCGTCACCATGTCGGCAAAGCTCATCGGCGCCCCCGCGCGCGGCGCGGCGGTGGCGTTGATCGCGCCCGGCTCGTTCTGTGCGGTCTGTGCATCCGACGGGTTGAGCGTCAGCGTGGCGGCAGCACCGCCCAGCAAGAGTGCGGAAGTAATGGCGTAGGCATAACGCACGGTTGGATGGTCCTCTCGAATTTGGCTCGCAACCCCTTCGGGGGCGAACCTGCCACTACGTTGCTGAACGCGGTTTGAATGTCCGGATGCGCCTCAGCGTTCCCGGCCACCGAATTCGCGCAGATACCCGTTTTCCGGCGACAGGATGATCGACGTCGATCCGCCCTGCCCCGGCGCCCCGGCAAAGGTCGTGCGATACGACTGCATCGCCCGCCAGAAGGCATAGAAATCGGCATCCTTGCCAAAGCTCGCCGCATAGATGCGCGCGGCTTCCGCCTCGGCATTGGCGCGGACCACCTGTGCGTCGCGCTGGCCCTGTGCCTGGATCGTCGCCGCTTCCTGTTCGCGGGCCGAGCGCATCCGCGCCAGCGCCGAATCGAGCGGGCTGCCGGTGGGCAGGTCGGCATGCTTGATCCGCACGTCGACGATTTCCGCGCCATATTGCCGCGCGGTCCGCTGCAGGGCGTTCTGGATATTGTCCATCACCTCGCCGCGCTCGGGCGTGAGCAGCGACGCGAAGGTCCGCCGGCCCAGCTCGGCGCGCAATGCCGACGACAGCAGCGGTTCGAGCTGGTTGGCGACGCGCTCCTCGGTATTGGCGGTCGATCCGGTCGAAATCACCGCCTGCAACGGATCGACGATGCGGAACCGGGCAAAGGCGTCGACCTCGAGGCGCAACTGGTCAGTCGACAGCACCGGCTGGTTGTTCAGCTCGATGTCGAGCACGCGCTTGTCGATCCACACCACCCGGTCGAAGAACGGGATCTTGGCGACCAGCCCGGCGCCGGTCCGCCCGAACGGCTGGTCGGCGCGATACGGGTTGAGGATGCCGACCGGCTGCTGGAAGCGCAGGATCACCGCCTGGCGCGTTTCCGGCACGATCACCACGGTGCTGAACAGCAGCACCGCCAGCACCAGCAGGGCGATGCCGATGCCCATCGGGTTGCGCAGCACGCGGTTCATCGTGCCGCTCCCGTCGCCTGCGGCGCCTGGGCCTGCGGGACCGGGGCCGGCGCTTCCGGTTCGGGCGTCGCCTGTTGCTGGCGGCGCACTTCGGGCAGCGGCAGATAGGCCTGGACGCCGGGCTGGACGATCGTCTTGTCGGCGCGGTTCAACACCTGCTCCATGGTCTCGTAATACAGCCGCCGCCGGGTCACGTCGGGGGCCATGCGATATTGTTCGTAGATCTTGTCGAATTCGGCCGCGTCACCCTGCGCCCGCGCGATCACCTGCTGCGCATAGGCGCGCGAGCGGTTCAGGTTCGACTGCGCCTCCTGCTGCGCCGCGGTCACGGCCTTGAACGCGTCGTCGACCTCGGCCGGGGCCTGTGCCTTCTGGATGCTGATGCCCAGCACGCGCACGCCCGACTGATATTCGTCGAGCAGCGCCTGCATGCGGGTCTGCACGTCCGCCTCGATCTCGCCGCGGCCCGACCCGATCGCCTGGGTCAGGTTCTTGCTCGCCACCGCCGCGCGCATCGCGCTTTCGGCGACCGCGCGCACCGTTTCCTGCGGGTTCTTGATCTCGAACACATAATCCTCGGGCGACTTGATGTTCCAGCGCACCGAATAGGCGAGGTCGACGATATTCTGGTCGCCGGTCAGCATCAGGTTCGCCTGGTTGCCGCCGGCCGGAAAGCTTTCGGTCCGGGTGTTCTGCACATCCTCCACCTGCACGCGCATGATCGGCGCGGGCAGCGTGAACTGGATGCCGGAATTGAGCGTGCCGGTATATCTGCCGAACATGGTCACGACCCCGCGCTCCTGCGGGCCGATCGAATGGAAGCTGGTGAAGGCGATCCACACCAGCACCAGCGCGGCGACCGCCGCCAGCCACAGCCGCCCGGCATTGGCCGGAAAGGACGGGCCGCCCCCCGGGCCGCCGGTGCGCGCCCGTTTGAGGAATTCGTCGAGCGAGGTCGATCCGCCGATCCGGCCGCGCTTGCCCGCGGGCGGCATCGACCACGGGTTGCGCGGGCCGTCATCGCCCCCGCCGCCGCCCGATCCGTTCCCGGAATCGCCGCCGCCACCCCATGGGCCCTTGTCGCTCATTCCGCAGCACCTTGCGCGCGTCCGCGCCGCCCCATGATCCATCGCATCCTTCCTTTATAGGGGGCATCCGTCCGTTTTACAGTGGTAACGCGCCGTTCGGTCGCTACATCGCCGCCATGGCTTCCGCTTCGAACCCCGCCGCCGCGCTCGACGCGCTGCTCGGCCCGGTCGCCGCCGGCCGCGCCACGGCGCGCGTCACCGGCGACCAGGCGAGCATCATCCTCGACGTGACCGGCCTGCCCCCGGCCGCGCGGGACGCGCTGGAGGCCGATGTCCGCGCCGCCGCCGCGACCGCTCCGGGCATCGCCGCCGTCCGCATCGCCCAGACCACCGAGCGCGTCGCGCAGCGCATCGTCGCGGTGGCGAGCGGCAAGGGCGGGGTCGGCAAGTCGACGCTGTCGGCCAACCTCGCCATCGCGCTGGCGCGTTCAGGCCGCCGGGTCGGGATGATCGACGCCGACATCTACGGCCCCTCGCAACCGCGCCTGCTGGGCGTGGAGGGGATCCGGGCCGAGGCGCATGACAAGAAGCTGGTGCCGGTCGCGACGCCGCACGGCGTGCCGCTGCTGTCGATGGGCCAGCTCGTCCCCGCCGGACAGGCGATCGCGTGGCGCGGGCCGATGGCGGCGGGGGCGCTGACGCAACTGGTCGACGCCCATTGGCAGAGCGCCGACACGCTGGTCGTCGACCTGCCGCCGGGCACCGGAGACGTGCAGTTGACCATGATCCAGAAGCACCGCCCCGCCGGCGCGGTGATCGTATCGACGCCGCAGGACCTGGCGCTGATCGACGCGACCCGCGCGATCGACCTGTTCGTGAAGGCCGGGGTGCCGGTCATCGGGCTGGTCGAGAACATGGCGGGCTATGTCTGCCCGCATTGCGGCGAAGCGTCTGACCCGTTCGGCAATGGCGGCGCGGAGGCCAAGGCGCAGGCGCTCGGCATCCCGTTCCTCGGCCGCATCCCGCTGGCCCTCGCCATTCGCACCGCGTCCGACGCCGGCCTGCCCCCCGCCGCCGGGAACGGTGCGCCAGCCGATCCGTTCATGTCGATCGCCGGAAAGGTCGGCGACTGGCTGGCAAGGAACTGACATGCTGGACGATGACGGCATCCGCACCCTGTTGAGCGACGCGCGGACGATCGCGCTGGTCGGCGCCTCCGACCGCCCCGACCGGGCGTCGTACGGCGTGATGGCGTTCCTCCAGGCGCAGGGCTACCGCGTGATCCCGGTCAATCCGCAGATCACCGGCGAACATCTCCACGGCGAATTCGTCTTTCGCGACCTCGACCAGATCGGGGAGCCGATCGACATCGTCGACATCTTCCGCAATTCGGCCGCGGCCGGCGAGGCGGTCGACGCCGCGATCGCGGCGGGCGCGAAGGCGGTGTGGATGCAACTGGGCGTGGTCAACGACGCCGCCGCCGCGCGGGCCGAGGCAGCGGGCCTCAAGGTGGTGATGGACCGCTGTCCCAAGATCGAGATTCCGCGGCTGGGCGTCGCGGCGGTCGGGTAGGCCGGCACCTTCGCCGCTCCCCGACCTTTTTTGTCGCTCCCCGGCCGCTTTCTGCTGCTCCCCAACCGTTCGTCCCGAGTAGCCATTGAGCTTGTCGAAAGGGCGTATCGAAGGACCGCCACACGTACTTCGATACGGGTCTTCGACAAGCTCAGCCCCTACTCAGCACGAACGGTTGCGAGAAGAGCATCCCTTCCTCTCCCCACCCACCCCGTTCGGTTCGAGCAGCTTCGAGCCTGTCGAGAAGCGTCCGTCGAGAACCCGTTCGCTCGAAGCAAACAGGGATCAGATAAGGCTCAAACCCGTCCCCCCAACACCCGCGCGAACAATCCCAGCATCCATCCCGTCGCGCTGACGAACAGCGCCGGATCGTACCTTGGCCCCTCGTCGCGCAGGAACGCATGCTGCGCATTCACCTCGTGCCACGCATATACCGTCCCCGCCGTCTCCAGCGCGGCGCGGATCGCCTCGCGCCCGGCATAGGGCACATGCGGGTCCTGCCGTCCCCACACGAACAGCATCTCGCCGGCAATCTCGCCGATCCGCGCCAGGCTGTCGTCGCACCGCCCCGCGCCCAGCGTCCCCGAATGGATATCGGTCGGATAGAAGCATGCCGCCGCCAGCACCCGCGGATCGAACGCGGCGCGATAGGCGAGATGCCCGCCCAGGCACACGCCCGCCACGCCGATCCGTCCCGAACATGCCGGATGCGACTCCAGAAAATCGATCACCCGCGTCGCATCGGCATCGAACCCGGCGACCGGCTTGGTGAACTTCAGGTCGTTGCCGCGATCGGTCCCGTCCTGGTCATAGGCCAGCACCGTGCCCGGCGCCGCATATTCATGATACACCTCGGGCACCGCCACGACATGGCCATGCCCGGCGATGAACGCCGCCAGCCGCCGGATCGGCGCCGTCACCTGATAGATTTCGGAATACAGCACCACGCCCGGAAACCGCCCCTCCGCCGCCGGGCGAAAGACATGGGTACGCATCACCCCGCCATCGGCGGCGGGAAGATCGGCGAATTCGTGCGCGTGCAGGATCATGGCCGCGCCGTGCCGCCGGCCGGATCGGTTGGCAAGGGCGGAACGGGGTCGGTCGGCGCCGTCACCAGTTCCAGCCGCTGCGGTACCGTCCCCATCTCGATCCCCTCCGCCCGGAACCGGGTGAGGATTTCGAGCAGCACGTTGCTGCGCGCGCCATAGGCGGCACGCGGCGAGGGGACATGCGCGAAACAGTTGAACGCGATCCGCCCGTCGACGATCGAATCGACGAACGCCGCCGGTGCCGGATCGGCCAGCACGTCCTCCTCGCGGGCAAAGGCGTCGAGCACCAGCGCGCGCACCCGCGCCGCATCGGTGCCCAGCGGCACCGAAAACTGGATCTGGATACGCCCCAGCGGGCTGGCCAGCGTCTTGTTCAGCACCGATTTGGTGATGAGTTCCGAATTGGGCACGATCAGCGTCGAATGATCGGCCAGCGTGATCTCGGTCGATCGTACGCTGATCCGCTTCACATCGCCCTCGTCGGTGCCGACGCGGATCAGGTCGCCGATCTTGATCGGCCGCTCGGCCAGCAGGATCAGGCCGGAGACGAAATTCTGCGTGATCGCCTGCAACCCGAAACCGATGCCGACCGACAGCGCGGACAGCAGCAGCGCGATCCGCTCCACGCCGATGCCCAGCGACGCCAGCGCCCAGATCACCGCCAGCGCGATCCCGACATAGCGCGCGACGAGGCTGACCGAATTGCGCCCGCTGCCGTCAAGGTCGGTGGCCGGCAGATAGCGCCCCTCCAGCCAGCGCATGAACGCGCGCACCAGCGCCAGCCCGATCGTCAGCACCACGACCGACCGCAGGATCGCGCCGGGCGAAATCGTCACCCCGCCGACCTCGACCCCGCGCGCCAGCTCGCCCAGGCGGCTGAGCATGTCGGCGATCCCGCCGCCACCGAACGGGAACAGCCACAGCCCCAGCGCGAGCATCGCCAGCAATACGCGCAGCACCCCCGACAGCAGCACCCCGAACTGGTCGACGGTCCCGCCGCGCACGCCAAGGCCGCGGGTCAGCGCCACGCCCAGCCGGCTGCCGCGTTCGAACACCGTCGTCGCCACATCGTCGATCGCCGCCAGCGTCAGGTACATCGCCGCCGCCAGCAGCAGCGTCCATGCCGCGATCTGCCCGACGAACAGGCCGAACCCGATATAGCCCGCCGCCAGCGCCAGCAGCGCGATGCCGACCACGCCCCATGCGAACAGCAGCATCGCCGCCAGCCCGGTATGGGCCGGTGCCTCGCTGCCGTCGCCGGCGGCGTCGCCCGCCTCGCTCGCCGCCGCGCGCAGCCGGCCGAGCGCGAACAGCGCGGCGGCGATCAGCAGGATATGCGCCAGCGCCAGCAGCGCGCTGGTCGCGACCCGTGCCGCCGCGCTGGTGCCGATCGCGTCGTTCGCCGCGTCGAGCGCGACGGCGACCCCCGCCAGGCCGGCCAGCCCGAACGAATAGGGCCGAAGGCGCGCCGCCACCGCATCGCCGATCGGCGCGATCCGCCAGCTCGCGCTGTCGCGCATCAGCACCGCGCCCAGGACCGCGCTGGTAAAGGCGCCGATGCCGATCGCCACCAGCCACTGGTCGAGCATCGCGTCCCAGCGCGACGCCACCAGCCCCGCCCAGCGCGCGCCGGTGAACATCGCCGCCGCGGCGAGCAGCGGTGCCAGCGTCCCGATCGCCACCCGGCCCAGCGCGTTGGCCGACCGGCGGATGCGGCGTCCCGGCGCACCTTCGATCAACAGCCGCTGTCCCGCACGCCCCGCCGCCAGCCGCGCCGGGCCGAGCAGCAGGACGGCGACGACGAGGCCGAGGATCGCCGGCCATGCGCGGTTCAGGGGCGCGGCGCTCAGCGTCGCGATCTCGGTCGCGACGAACCGTTCGATCCGGTGCGCGTCGCGCGGCACCGCGCGCAGGATCGCGCGCCAGAAGGTCGGGGTCAGCGGCGACGCGCCCCGCCCGAACAGCTTCTGGCTCAGCTCGGCGGCCTGGCCTTCCTGGATCTCGTCGACGAGCTGCTGGGCCTCGACCGACAGCAGCTTCGCGCGCTTCGTCGCCGAATCGAGCGCGGCGCGCTGTCGGGTAAGCGCGCTGCGTTCGTCGCGGATCGCCGGGTCCTCGCCCGACGCCGCCGGGCCCAGTTGCGCCAGCCGCGCATCGATCCGCGCCAGATCGCCGGTCGCCTGCTGCGCGGTGTCGAGCGTCGCGGTCCGCACCGCCTGCGCCCCCCCGCGCAGCGCGTCGCGGTCGCCGCGCTCCAGCCGCGTGTCGAGCGCGCCGTCGACCAGCCCCAGCTCGTCGGTCGCCTTGTCGAGCTGCCCGGCGTAATCGGGCGCGGCGCCGGTCTGCGCTAGGGCGGGTAACGCCGCCACGATCAGCAGGAGCGACGACAGGCTACGGAGCAGCGACCGGATCATGCCCCCGCCTATCCTGCTTCAGCAACATCGACAATCGCCCCATGGCGATCCGCCCCGCCCGGCGTTACAGGAACGGATGCTTCGTGTCACCGGATTGAACCTGTCGCTGAACCATCCCGAGGAGGCGTTGGCCGCCGCGATCCGCGAACGGCTGCGCATCGCCCCGCGCGACCTCGTCCGCTACACCATCGCGCGCCGCGCGCATGATGCCCGCGACAAGGATGACATCCAGCTCGTCTATTCGGTCGACGTGACCGTCAGGAACGAAGGACAGGTGCTGGCGCGCACCCGCCGCGACCGGGGTGTCGGGCCGACCCCCGATACCGGCTATCGCTTCGTGACGACCATGCCCGCCGGGCATGCCGGGCCGCGCCCGATCGTCGTCGGTGCCGGTCCGTGCGGGCTGTTCGCCGGGCTGATCCTCGCCCAGATGGGGTTCCGCCCGATCATCCTCGATCGCGGCAAGGTGGTGCGCGAACGCACGCAGGACACGTGGGGCCTGTGGCGCCGCGGCAGGCTGAACCCCGAATCGAACGTGCAGTTCGGCGAAGGGGGTGCGGGCACCTTTTCCGACGGCAAGCTGTGGAGCCAGATCAAGGATCCGCGCCATCTGGGCCGCAAGGTGCTGACCGAGTTCGTGAAGGCCGGCGCGCCCGAGGAGATCCTGACCGAGGCGCACCCGCATATCGGCACCTTCCGCCTCGTGACGATGGTCGAATCGATGCGCCGGACCGTCGAGGCGCTGGGCGGCGAATATCGCTTCTCGCACCGGGTCGACGACCTCGTGCTGGAGGAACGCCCCGACGGCACGCGGCGCCTGACCGCCCTGAAGCTGTCGACCGGCGAGACGCTGGCGGCCGATGCGCCGGTCGTGCTGGCGCTGGGGCACAGCGCGCGCGACACCTTCCACATGCTCCACGACCGCGGCGTCGCGCTGGAGGCCAAGCCGTTCTCGATCGGGGTGCGGATCGAACATCCGCAAAGCTGGATCGACCGCGCCCGCTTCGGTGCCTGTGCCGGCCATCCCGATCTGGGGGCGGCGGCCTATACGCTGTCGCACCATTGTTCGAACCAGCGCACCGTGTACAGCTTCTGCATGTGTCCCGGCGGCACCGTCGTCGCGGCGACGTCCGAACCCGGCCGCGTCGCGACCAACGGCATGAGCCAGTATTCGCGCAACGAACGCAACGCCAATTCGGGCATCGTCGTCGGCATCGATCCGGCGCGCGACTATCCCGGCCATCCGCTTGCCGGCATCGCGTTCCAGCGTCACTGGGAAGAACGCGCCTATGCCGCCGGCGGCGGCGATTACCGCGCGCCCGCGCAACTGGTCGGCGACTTCCTCGCCGACCGCCCCTCCACGAAGTTGAACATCGTCATCCCATCCTACCGCCCCGGCATAACCCCCACCAACCTGAACGCCTGCCTGCCTGAATTTGCGATCACCGCGCTGCGCGAGGCGCTGGTCGCGTTCGGACGGACCATTCCGGGCTATGACCATCCGGATGCGGTGATGACCGGGGTGGAAACCCGGACCTCGTCCCCGGTGCGCATCCCGCGCGGCGACGATTTCCAGAGCATCAATACCGCCAACCTGTTCCCCGCGGGCGAAGGGGCCGGCTATGCCGGCGGCATCCTGTCGGCCGCAGTTGACGGGATCAAGGTCGCGGAGGCGGTCGCCCGCGCCATGATCGCTGCCTGAGGTCAGGCGATCGGCGTGACCGGCGCGGCAGCCGACAGCAGCACGGCGGAGACGAACAGCGCGCCGAACATGGCGACGACCTGCTGGCGAAGGGCTTTGATATTGGTCATGATGGTCACTCCCTGTTGCCGTGCGAACCGTTCGCCGACGATGCATCCAGCATTGCAGGGGGCGTGCCAGTTATCTAAAGTATTGATTTATAAAGATAAAATGTGTGCGCTTTGCGCTTGTTGGCAGAACGCCCGGTGCATCACACCATCGATCAGGAAATCTCGCCAACTATCCGGTCGCGGCCCTGCCGCTTCGCCGCATAGAGCAGCGCATCGGCACGCTCGATCGCATCGCGCGGTGTCTCGCCCGGCAGGATCGACACCAGCCCGGCGGAGAGGGTGATCCCATGGACCAGCGTATCGCTCTCGCGCAGACGATAGCGTCGTTCGCCCACCGCGCGGCGCGCATTTTCCAGCAGCATCCAGGCCTCATCGGCATCGATCCCGCCCAGCAGCAGCGCGAATTCCTCCCCACCGTAGCGCGCGACCAGATGTCCCGCACATTCGCGCGCCAGCGTGCCGGCGATTGCCTTCAGCACCCGGTCCCCGACCGGATGGCCGTGCTGGTCGTTGACCGCCTTGAAATGATCGACATCGCACATCGCAACGTGGCAGGGGCCGCCGTCACGCGCCTCCAGCGCCTCTTCGAACGCACGCCGGTTGGGCAGGGTGGTCAACGGATCGCGTCGGGCATCGTCATGGGCGGCGGCAAGCTGCTGACGAAGGTCGCTCGCCTCGCGGGTCGCCTGTTCCAGCCGCGCCTCAGCGACCTCGACCCGCGCGCGCATCGCGGCGGTGATCCGGGCAAGTTCGGGGATCGAGAGGCCGGCACCGCCATCGGGACTCGACCGGCGCAGCGCATCCTCGCTGGCGGCCAGATCGCGCCCGAAGTCGCGCGTTTCGTTGCGCATCGCCGACACCATGGTTTCGAACCCGGCGACCTGCCGCCGGGTTTCCACCGCCAGCGCTTCGGCAGCGGCGGTCGCCGGATCGACCGGCGCGGCGACGGCCGGCGGCACGGATTCGAGCCGACGCGGGACGATGGGCGACGGCGTCGCGGGTAACGCCGCTTCGATCATGGCGCCCAGCGTCGCCACCTCGCTGCTGGTCAGGCGGATACCGCCGTCGGTCCGCCGTGCGACCTCACGCGCCAGCGGACCCGCGGGATCGTGCATCACGTCATAGGCGAAAGCATAGTTGCGCGGGGTCGGCTCGAGCCGCTGTTCCTCGAGAAACGCCAGGACCGCGAGGATCAGGCCGCTGCCGACCGATACCGTGCCATCGTCGATCTTCCCGAAATACACGCCCGTCCTCCGCCGCACCACTGCGCCCCAGCATAGATTGGTGACGGTTGATTACGCCGGGGATTGCTAAAATCGGGTTGCGGGGGTGTTAACGGGGTGTCCATGTTTGGGCGAGGGATGTTCAACGCGCGGGGGGGAGCCCGCGGACCGCGGCGAGCGTGGTGCGGACATGGTCCGCCGGGTTCATGTCGGAATGGACGAACGCGATCCGTCCCGAGCGATCAATGACATAGCTGGTACGCGTGGTCATCGTGCGCACCCCGCCACCGGCGCCGGCGGGGCGGTCGAGCGCCACGTCGAACCCCCGGATCACCCGCGGCGCGGCGCTGGCGACGGCGAAGCGGCCCGCGCAATGCGCGCTGGAAAATTCGCGCAGCCGGTCGATTCCGTCGGCCGACATGCCGATCACGGTCGCCCCCGCCGCCCGGAAATCGTCGACCGCGTCGGCAAACGCCTTTGCCTCGGCATTGCAGCCGCCGGTGAACGCCGCCGGGAAGAAATACAGCACCACCGGCCCCTTGCGAAGCTGCGAGCGCAGGTTGAGCGTGAACGTCCGGCCCCCGATCGCCGCCTGGGTGGTGAAGTCGGGCGCCCTGGCCCCCGGCGCCAGCGCGGCGGACAGCGGGGCGGCGAACGGCAGGGCCAGGGCGGCGGCGAACAGGGCGAGGCGCATCGGCGGTTCCTTGAGCGAATTCGGCCCTATCCTACCAGCTTCGCAGGCGGGCGCCAGCCGGGGTACGTCAACGGGTAAAGGCGATGCCCAGCCGCGCCGACGAGCTGCGCACGGCGTAATCGTCGATCGCCTCGCCATAGCCGCTGAACGCCTGCCCGAACAGGTAGAAGCCCGTCCCCGCGCCGATCCGGGCGAGCGGATAGGAGGCGAACAGCTCGCCCGCGCGCCGCCGCCCGGTCGGGTTGCGCAGCGACGCGGCGACCCGCAGCCCGTCGACCTGCCCGATCGCCGCCCCCAGCGACAGGTTGCCCCAGTAGCGGTCGAGGTCGCGATAGCCGGTGCCGACATAGGTCCACAGCTTCGGCGTCGCCTCCACCTGCCAGCCATCGCCGATCGGCAGCGCATAGCTGGCCGAGGCGAAGAGCCGGTTCACGTCGATCGAGCCGGCATCGCGCCCGTTCGAATCATGGGCATAGCCCCCGCCCGCGACGATCCGGTCGGTCACGCGACGCTGATAATAGACCTCGGGGCTGTAGTTGGTGCTGCGGAACGGCCCCGACGACCGGTCGATCGCCCAGAACATCGTCTGGGTCCATGCCAGCCGCACATCGTCGAGCACCCCCGCCCCGTCGAACGGGCGAAAGGCGAGGCTGACCTGCAGCTTCGCCCCGTCCGACCCCAGCCCGAACGCGCCATAGACCGGTTCGTGCGGTTCGAACCGGTCGAGCAGGCCCGCCCGGTTCCCCTGCGCGGTGGCGACCTGCGTCTCACCCGCCGGTATCGCCCCGGCCGGGGCGCCGGTCGCGGCCTGTCGCACGGGGACGATCGGCACGGGGACGATTGGCACGGGGACGATGCGATAGCGCAGCCTGGCGAAGCCGCCGGGCGCGATGCGCGTGCGGGCCGCGTCGACCGGTTCGATCCGCAGCGTCGCGCGGTCGGCGGTCACGACCTCCATCGCCGGCGGCACGGCATCGGCGGGGGTGGTGCCTTCGTTCAGCACGAACACGCTGACCCCCTGTTCCGCCGCGGCGACCGAGGGCGGGGGTTCGGCGACGATGCGGAGTTGCGGTTGCGGTTGCGGTTGCGGTTGCGGTTGCGCGGCGAGCAGCAGGGCGAGGGCGATCATGCCCGTTGTCTGGCAGGCATTTGCGACGATCGCGAGCATCGTTTGCGCTTCGGGGGCCGAACCGCCTATCTGGCGTCCCCCCCAGCCGAAGGGACGCCCATGCCCGTCACCGCCGCCGACCTGACCCTTGCCGCCCGGATGGCCGATACCGCCGGCGCCGCGATCCGCCCGCGCTTCCGCAGCAGCTATGGCCTAGAGATCAAGGACGACGCATCGCCCGTCACGCTGGCCGATCGCGAGGCGGAGGCGGCGATGCGCACCCTGATCGAGCGCGAGCGCCCGTCGGACGGCATCCAGGGCGAGGAATATGGCGTGCGCGAGGGGAGCAGCGGCCGCGTCTGGGTGCTCGACCCGATCGACGGCACGCGTTCGTTCATCGCCGGGCGGCCGATCTTCGGCACGCTGATCGCGCTGGTCGAGGATGGCTGGCCGATCCTCGGCATCATCGACCAGCCGATCCTGAACGAACGCTGGGTCGGCGCGGTCGGGCGGCCGACGACCTTCAACGGCCAGCCGGCGCAGACCCGCCGCTGCCGTGCCCTTGGCGACGCGCTGCTGGCGACGACCAGCCCGGCGCTGTTCGACGACGGCCAGCTCCACGGATTCGAACATGTCGAGGCGAAGGTGCGATCGACCGTGCTGGGCGGCGACTGCTATTCCTATGGCACGCTGGCATCGGGCCATATCGACCTGGTGGTCGAGGCGGGGCTGAAGCTCCACGACTTCGCCGCGCTGGTGCCGGTGGTCGAGGGGGCGGGCGGCACGATGAGCGACTGGTCGGGCGACCCGCTCCACGCCGGCAGCAACGGCGAGGTCATCGCGCTGGGCGATGCCGCGCGACTCGAGGATGTCGTCGAACTGCTCGGTTGTCGCGGCCACTGACCATTTTCTTCGCAACCGGGGCGCGGGCGCATCGTTGGGGATGCACGGCACACCCCAAGCGAAGGAACGACCCATGGGACTGTTTTCCAAGGATATCGCGACGCTCGACGACCTGTTCGTCCACCAGTTGCAGGACGTCTATTACGCCGAGAACCAGATCATGAAGGCGTTGCCCAAGATGATCGAGAAGGCGACCGACCCCGAGCTGAAGGCCGGGTTCGAGAAGCATCTGGGCGAAACCGAAGGGCAGATCCGCCGGCTGGAGCAGGTGTTCCAGATGCACGGCGCGACCAAGAAGGCGGTGACGTGCCCCGCGATCGACGGCATCATCAAGGAAGCCAACGAGGTCGCCGGTGAAATCGCCGACAAGAAGGTGCTCGACGCCGCGCTGATCGCGTCGGCCCAGGCGGTCGAGCATTACGAGATCACGCGCTATGGCACGCTGATCGCGTGGGCGCGCCAGTTGGGCCGCGAGGATTGTGCCGCGCTGCTGGCCGAGACGCTGGCCGAGGAACGCGCCACCGACGAGAAGCTGACGACGATGGCCGAGCACAAGGTCAACGCGCAGGCCGAACTGGCCGAGGCGTAAGCGATGCGGGGCGGTGTCGTGCCGCCCCGTGCCACGTCGCCACGCCGGACGGACATGCCGTTCGTCCGGCGCGGGGCGGCCGCATCATCCCCTGCCGACCTTCCCGCGCCGGCGGGAAGGACGACCGTCCGCAACGGTCGTTCGACGGCGCGGCCGGCTCAGCCGGTCGGTGCCGACAGGATCGTGCGCGGCTTGCGGGTACAATATTGCTGCGACCCCAGCAGCCCGCACTGGCGCCCGTCCTGCTTCAGCCCGTCGGCCTTGCGGTCGAACGCCGGTTCGTCGTCGTCGCCCAGCCGATAGCGTTCGTTGCGCCGGTCGGGACAGCCGAGCGCGCGCGGGGTCAGCACGCAATTGACCGGATCGGCCACCCCCAGCTTCGCCGGCGCGGGCGCGGCCTGCATCATCATCAGCAGCAACAGTGCGGACATAAGGCTTCCCCTGAAAAGACCGTGGGTTCCGAACGATATGGCGGCGCACAAGTTGCCGCGCGTTCATTGCGCCAGCGGCCGTGCCCGCCCCACGGTACCGCCGCGCCGGGTGGAGGCGGTGACGCCGGCGAAGCCGCAGCGTTGCAGGAACGCCGCCGTGCCGCAGGCCGGGGCCGGCACCGCCAGCAGCCGCTCGCGCTCGCCCGGGGCATCGACGATCTTCGCATCGCCCTCTGCCGGCGGCACGATCAGCGGCGCGCGGTAGCGATCGGCATGGCGCGCGGCGCACACCACGATCTCGTCGGGATCGGCATCGCCGCGGCATGGCTGTACGATCCGCGTCGCGGTGCGCGCGCGCGCGATCATCGCCGCGACGGCCTGGTCGCCCTGCGCCATCGCCAACGCCAGCATCCACACCGTCATGCCCGTGCCTTTCGGGAAGGATAAAGGCCGGTTATCCAACGACGCCGCTTGCCCGGCAAGACCATGTCGCCTATCGCGCGTTTAATCCGTTTAACGCCCAGGAGCTTCGTCCCATGCAGCCTGTCAGCAACACCCTCGACCGCGTGCTCGTCCTCGAAATGGTGCGCGTCACCGAAGCGGCGGCGATCGCCGCGTCGACGCTGGTCGGGCGGGGCGACGAAAAGGCCGCCGACGCCGCCGCGGTGGAGGCGATGCGCGCCGCGCTGAACGAACTCTACATGGACGGCACCGTCGTGATCGGCGAGGGCGAGCGCGACGAGGCGCCGATGCTGTTCATCGGCGAGAAGGTGGGGCTGGGCAAGGGACCGGAGATCGACATCGCGCTCGATCCGCTGGAGGGCACCACCATCTGCGCCACCGCCGGCCCCAACAGCCTCGCGGTGCTGGCGATCGCCGAGAAGGGCGGGCTGCTGAACGCGCCCGACGTCTATATGGACAAGATCGCCTGCGGACCGGGCTATCCCGCCGGGACCATCGACCTCGACAAGTCGCCGACCGAGAATGTGAAGGCGGTGGCCGCCGCCAAGGGCGTCGACCCGCACGACATCATCGTCTGCGTCCTCGACCGCCCGCGCCACGCGGCGATGATCGCCGAGCTGCGCGCGGTCGGGTGCGGCGTGATGCTGATCGGCGACGGCGACGTCGCGGGGGTGATCGCGACCAGCGACCCCGACACGACCATCGACCTGTACATGGGCCAGGGCGGCGCGCCGGAGGGTGTGCTGGCGGCCGCCGCGCTGCGCTGCACCGGCGGGCAGTTCAAGGGACGGCTGGTGTTCCGCAACGACGACGAGCGCGCGCGCGCGGCCAAGTGGGGCGTGACCGACCTCGACAAGCAATACGACCTGACCGAGCTGGCGCGCGGCGACTGTATCTTTGCCGCGACCGGCGTGACCGACGGCTCGCTGCTCAAGGGCGTGAAGCGCCTCGCCGGCAAGATGACCACCGAAAGCGTGGTGATGCGCGCCAGTTCGGGCACGGTCCGCTGGGTCAAGGGCGAGCATCGGCTGTAGGCGACGGGAGCGGGCCCGGCGAACGCCGTACCCCCGCCCGCGCGGGGGTACGCGGTGCGGGCTGCCGCCGCCCACGCAACCGACGGGTTCACGCGGCGTTCAATGCCGCGATTCTACCCCGCCCCGATGACCTGGAGACGTCCCATCCGCCCGATCGCCCTTGCGCTCGCCCCCGTTCTCGCCCCCGTCCTTGCCATCGCTGCCCCGGTGGCGGTCCATGCGCAGGCGCCGCAGAACGACCTTGCGTCGGTCCAGCGGCATCTGGTCGCGACGCAGACGATGACGGCGGACTTTACCCAGACCGACCGCAACGGCCGCGTCCTGTCGGGGCAGCTCACGCTCAAGAAGCCGGGCAAGATCCGCTTCCAGTATGAAAAGAGCGTGCCGATCCTGCTGGTGTCCGATGGCAGGTCGCTGTATTTCCTCGACTATCAGGTCGGGCAGAAGCAGCGCTGGCCGATCGGCAACTCGCCGCTGGGCATCCTGCTGAACCCCGAACGCGACGCGTCGAAATTCGCCCGGGTCGTGCCGTCGGGCGATCCGCGCATCGTCAGCGTCGAGGCCTATGACCCGAAGCGTCCCGAATATGGCCGGATCACGATGATCTTCGCGCGGCAGGCCTCCGCCCCGGCCGGGCTGATGCTGCAGGGCTGGGTGGCGCTGGACGCGCAGGCGAACCGGACGACGGTGCGGCTGACCAACCAGCGGTTCAACGTGCCGGTGGCCGACAGCGCGTTCCGGTTCAACGAACCGCGCCGCGTCCGGCGCTGACGATCCGTGGCGCAGATGCGACCGATCGAATACGGAATGTCGGAAATGACGCGTGCGTTCATGCTGGCGACAGGTTTCGCGCCCTATTGCTGCTGACGCGGCGTTGGGGCGCGTCCGGGATTTTCCCCCCTGTTGCCCGGGTCTCCAACGCCCGCCTGCGTGACGAACGCAAGGTCGGCCCTCGCTCCATGCCCCCGGAGCGGGGGCCTTTCGCCATCTGGCGCAGGCGCGCCCGCGACGATACAGGCACCGCCATGGACACGCTTTCGGTCGCTTCGTGGAACATCAATTCGGTCCGCTTCCGCATGGACATCGTCGTGCAGTTCCTGCACGAGGCGCAGCCCGATGTGCTGTGCCTGCAGGAAACGAAGGTCGTGAACCAGGATTTCCCGCACGAACCGCTGCGGCGGCTGGGCTATACCCATATCGCGATCAACGGGCAGCGGATGCACCACGGCGTCGCCATCGTGTCGAAGGTGCCGCTGGCCGAGGACGACCGGCTCGACTGGCAGGCCAATGGCGAGGCGCGGCATATCGGCGTGCGGCTGGCGGGCGGCCTGCGGATCGAGAATGTCTATGTCCCGGCGGGCGGCGACGTGCCCGACCGCGAGGTGAACCCGAAATTCGGCCAGAAGCTCGACTTCCTCGAACGGATGACGGCGTGGTCGGCGGGGCTGTCGGGCATCCCGACGCTGCTGGTCGGCGACTTCAACGTGGCGCCGCTGGACAGCGACGTGTGGAGCCACAGGCAGTTGCTCGACGTCGTCAGCCATACCCCGGTCGAGGTCGCGGCGCTGGCGCGGTTGCAGGCGGCGAACGACTGGGTCGACCTGGGGCGCCATTTCGTGCCGGCACCGGCGCGGCTGTACACCTGGTGGAGCTACCGCGCCAAGGACTGGGCGGCGTCGGACCGCGGGCGGCGGCTCGACCATATGTGGGCCAGCCGCGACGTCGCGGCCCGCGCGACCGCGCACCGCGTCCACGAACAGGCCCGCAACTGGCTGAAGCCCAGCGACCATATCCCGATCGTCACCGAGTTCGCGTTGTGAGCGCGACGCGCGACGTCGCCCGCGCGATCGACGCGCTGCGCCGCGGCTGGCCGATCGCGATCCATGCGCCGGGCGAGGCGCCGCTGACGCTGCTGCCGATCGAAACCGCCGATGCGGCGCGGCTCGACGCGTTCGATCCGGCGGGGAGCGCGCATGTCCTGCTGTCGTTCGGGCGGGCCGAGACGCTGCGCATCGTCAACCAGCGCGCGGCGGCCGAACCCGACCAGCCGGTGTCGATCCGGCGCGAGGGCTGGACCGACTTCGCCGCCGCGACCGCGCTCGCCGATCCGCAGCTCGACCTCGCCACGCCGATGAAGGGACCGTTCCGCGGGATCGAATCGCCCGCCCCGGCCGCCGCCGCCGCCGCGCTGCGCCTCGCGCGTATCGCCGGGCTGCTGCCGGCGTTCGTCGCAGGGGGCGTGGGCGCCGAGGTGACGATCACCCCGGCGGCGATCGACGCGCATGAGGATGCCGGCCGGCTGACCATCGTCGCGCGCGCCAGGCTGCCCGTCGCCGGGGCCGAGCAGAGCGAGATCGTCGCGTTCCGCACCCCCGATGCGGCGGGCGAGCATGTCGCGCTGGTCATCGGGCAGAGCGACGGGCGCGAGCCGCTGGTGCGGCTGCACAGCGAATGCCTGACCGGCGACGTGCTGGGCAGCCTGAAATGCGATTGCGGCCCGCAACTGCACGCCGCGATCCACGCGATCGCCGACGCGAACTGGGGCATCCTGCTGTACCTGCGGCAGGAAGGGCGCGGGATCGGGCTGGTCAACAAGCTGCGCGCCTATGCGCTGCAGGACCAGGGGTTCGACACGGTGGACGCGAATACCCGGCTGGGCTTCGCGATCGACGCGCGCGATTTCGGCGTGGCCGGGCGGATGCTGTCGCTGCTGGGACAGAACCGCATCCGCCTGCTGACCAACAACCCGGCCAAGGTCGCCGGGCTGACGGCGGCGGGCATCACCGTGGTCGAACGCGTCCCCCACCACCTGCCGCCCAACCCGCACAATGTCGGGTATCTGACGACGAAGCGCGACCGCACCGGCCATCAGCTATAGGCGTGATGACTTCAGACATACCCGTTCGTCCTGAGTAGCCAAGCTCAGCCCCTACTCAGCACGAACGGGTAGGCTTCATGTCATCAGAGTGTAGGTCAGCGGAACGATCGCGGCCGCTACCGACCCGCCGAGCGGAGATAGGCGATCAGGTCGGCGCGCTCCATCGGGTCGCGCACCCCGGCAAAGGCCATGCGCGTGCCCGGCACCACCCGCGCGGGCGCGGCAAGCCAGGCGTCCATCCGCGCATCGTCCCAGCGCCCGCCATGATCCTTGAGCGCCTGGGTATAGCCGAACCGGGGATCGCCCGCGACCGGGCGGCCGAGGATGGCGTGCAGATTGGGACCGGCCAGCGCCTGTCCGCCCGCGCCGATCGTGTGGCAGGCGGCGCACTGCCCGAACGCCCGCCGCCCGGCATCGGCATCGGCCACGCGCAGCAGCGCCGGCAGGTCGGGACTGGCCCCGGCCCGCGCGAGCCGGCCCGCGCGATCACCGTCGCCGCCGCCGCATCCCGCCAGCAGCAGGGCCGCCAGCAACAGCGCCGCCAGCATGACCCGCATCACCGGTGCCGGCGCAGCGTCGTCCACGCGATCCGTTGCAGCGCGACCGCCTGTTGCCCGGTGAGGCCGAGATCGGCCGCGGCGCGTTCCTGGGCGCCCAGCCGGCGGACGTCATAGCCCGTGACCCGCCCGAAGATCGTCAGCGCCTCCAGATAATAGCCCGCGCTGCTGCCGTGATAATGATCGTCGGCCCACAGCCCGAGCGTACCCGGATCGATCCCGTCATAGGGATTGGCATCGGCCACGCGGGTCGCGATCGCGCGGTTCCACGCGCTGCCGACCGGGATCGTCCCGGCAATGCCCGGGGTGGTCCGCGCGACCTTTCGATTCGCCCGGGCCAGATCCCGCGCCATCGCCGTGATCGGCTTGCCCGACCAGCGGCTGCCGGGACGGTAGGTCAGGTCGGCGCGCGACCAGGTTTCGACCAGCTTCACCGACGCCTGCGGATTGCGGGCCCGGACCAGCGCCGCCAGTTGCCCGGCCGCCTCGCCATGGCGGGTCGCGTCGCCGGGGCGGGCGGCGTCGAGCGTGGAATAGCCCTGCAGGATCACCACGTCCCAGCGCCGGTCGATCACCGCGCGCCGGTTGGCATAATGGAACGCCAGGTCCTTGCCCGGGGACGTTTCGAGCGACACCGTCCAGTCGAGCCCCGCCTGTTCGGCGAAGGCGCGGAACAGCGCGGGCACGCCGCCAATCCCCCCGCCATTCAGGTCGGTCACGGTTTCGGGCCGATATTGTTCGACCGGAGAGCCGGCACCGAAGGTAAAGCTGTTGCCGATGAACAGGATGTCGCGCGCCGCGGCGGGGGCAGCGGCGGTGAGCGAGAGGGCGAGGATGCCGAGGAGGAAACGGTACATGGGAGCGCTATAGCAGATCAGGCGGCGGCGGCGGCAAATTCGCTGCGCAGATCCTCGATCGTCATCGCCAGGTGGCGGCTGAGCATCGCGCGCACCGCATCGGCATCGCGCGCGAGCCACGCGTCGAGCAGCGCACGGTGTTCGCCACGCGCGCGATTGCCCCGGCCGGCGGGCCTGAGATGCGCGACGACATAGCGTTCGGCGAGCACCGACAGCCGCTGTACGAGGTCGATCGTCAGGTCGCGCCCCGCCGCCGCGACCAGCGCCGCGTGGAAGGCGCGGTTGCGCGCCGCCGCGTCGAGCAGGTCGTCGCCCGCCGCTTCCTCCAGCCGTTCGAACGCCGCCACCGCCGCCGCGCGATACCGGTCGTCGGCATGGCGCGCGGCATAGGCGGCGGCATTGGGTTCGACGGCAAGGCGCAGTTCGTAGATCTCGTCGGCCTGCGTCGCCGACATCGGCCGCACGGTATAGCCGCGGTTCGCCTGTCCGGCGACCAGCCCCTCCTGTTCCAGCCGGGCCAGCGCCTCGCGCAGCGGAATCTTGCTGACGCCCAGTTCGCTCGCCAGCGCGTCCTGCCGGATCGGCACGGTTTCCGGCAGCGCCCCGCTGACGATCCGTTCGCGCACGATTTCGAACACGCGATCGGACAGGGTTCGAACGACGATGGTCACGCTGCATTCCCTTTTGCGAAGCGGTCCGTTGCCGGAAGTTGACGAGGGGCGGCGGCCCGTCGCCAGGCTGTCCGAAAGCAGTGCATATTCAAAAAAGGCCGCTGCGAACAATCTTTTCCGTGACATCGCGTGCCGCATGCGCTTCGCCGGGGCGGGGGACACGCCCTGGCGCATTGCGGCTTGTCCACCGCGGCGCCGCATGGGAGCAGGGTGGCCGATGTATGCGTTCCGCCGGCTGCTCCTGTCCTGTTGCGTGATCCTGACCAGTTGCGTCGGTGGCGACGAGCGCCGCGACGCGCCGCCGCCGCCCGGGTCGAGGCCGATCGCGCAGCGCCCGTCGGGACCGATCACCCCGCCCATGGTGACGTCGCGCGACACGCAGCAATGTTTCGCCGACCTGTCGCAGGCCGGGATACGGTTCAGCCCGCTGCCCGACCGCGACCATGGATCGGGCTGCATCGTGCTGGGTGCGGTGCAACTGCTCGATATCGGCGTGCCGGTGTCCGGCCTGAAGGCGATCCGCTGCCCCGCCGCCCGCGCGCTGGCCGGCTGGGTCCGCCACGGCGTGCGCCCGGCGGCGCGGCAGATCCTGGGCAGCGAGGTGACGCGCATCGACAGCTATGGCACCTATGCCTGTCGCGGGATCATCGGCGGCGGCGCGCGATCGGCCGGGCGGGTGTCCGAACACGGCCTTGCCAACGCGGTCGATATCGGCGGTTTCACGCTGGCGGACGGGCGGCGGATCGTGCTGGAGCGCGACTGGAACAGCGACGACCGGCAGGTGCGCGAATTCCTGCGCATCGTCCACCGGTCGGCGTGCAGGCGTTTCGTCACCACGCTCGGCCCCGACTATAACGCGGCGCACCGCAACCACTTTCATTTCGACATGGGCGGGCGCCCCCTGTGCCGCTGACGCATGCCGCTTGCCGCCCCGAACGGGCGTGCTTACAACCCTGTCACCTATGACCGATACAAAAGTACCGTC
Organism: Sphingomonas hengshuiensis; assembly: GCA_003240755.1. GTDB lineage: Bacteria > Pseudomonadota > Alphaproteobacteria > Sphingomonadales > Sphingomonadaceae > Sphingomonas > Sphingomonas hengshuiensis_A. The sequence continues at coordinate 39,728 of QFNF01000007.1, forward strand.
CCGCGTGTTCCGCGGGGCCAAGCAGGAAGCCGAAGCGGCCCGCGCGCAGCTATCGACCCCCCAGACCGAACACCCCGCCTATCGACTGGCATTCCAGGACATGGAGTTCCTGTTGCGCGAGGATCTGCGGCCGGTGCGGTTCCAGCTCGAGCTGCTGAAACCCTCGCTGCTGCTCGACGAGGCGGACATCGCCTCGACCTTCGTCATCTATGGATCGGCGCGGATTCCCGAACCGGAAAAGGCCGAGATGCTGCTCGACCTGGCGCAGGACGACAAGGCGCGGGCGATCGCCGAGCGGATCGTCGCCAAGTCGCATTATTACGACGTGGCGCGCGAGCTTGCCTTCCACGCCAGCCAGTTTCCCAACGACGTCAACGGCAAGCGGCACTTCGTGGTGTGTTCGGGCGGGGGCCCGTCGATCATGGAGGCCGCCAATCGCGGCGCGAACGAGGCCGGCGCCGAATCGATCGGGCTCAACATCGTCCTGCCGCACGAACAGGCGCCCAATCCGTATGTCACGCCGGCGCTGTCGATGCAGTTCCACTATTTCGCCTTGCGCAAGATGCATTTCCTGCTGCGCGCGCGGGCCGTCGCGGTGTTCCCGGGCGGGTTCGGGACGTTCGACGAGAGTTTCGAGCTGCTGACGCTGATCCAGACCGGCAAGATCGAGCCGATCCCGGTGCTGTTCTATGGCCGCGAATTCTGGGAACGGGTCGTCAACTGGGACGCGCTGGTCGAGGAGGGCGTGATCTCGGAGCGCGATCTCGACCTCATCACCTTTGTCGAGACGGCGGAGGAAGGGTGGAACGTGGTGAAGAAGTTCTACGAGGCGCGGAGATAGGCGATTGCGCGGCGGCGGCACCCGGTCCGAAGCCCGTCCGCCGCGAACGCCGCCCCGGCATCGTGCCGGGGTGGCGTCGATGATCGCCTCTCAGCGCGCCAGCGCCTCGGCGATCAGCTTGCGGGTATTGCCGATACCGTAGAGCGCGATGAAGCTGCCCATGCGCGGCCCCTGCGCCGTGCCGAGCAGCGTTTCGTAGCAGGCCCGGAACCAGTCGCGCAGCGAATCGAACCCGGCGGTCTTGCCGATCTCGTACACCGCGTTCTGGATATCCTCCGCCCCGGCATCGGCCGGCATCGCCGCGAGGTCGGCATCGAGCCGTTCGAGCGCGGCGCGTTCGATGCCGGTCGGGGCGCGGCGTTCGGGCTTGTCCGCCACGTCGCGGACATAGGCCAGCGCATGGTCGATCAGCGCATCGAGCGCCGGGTAGCGTTCCGCCGACGCGTCCGCGACATAATTGGCGAGATAGCCCCAGACCTGCGCCCTGGTCGCCTCCCCCATCACGCCGACGAGGTTGAGCAGCAGCCCGAACGTCACGGGCAGCGTGTCGGCGGGCGGTTCGCCGCCATGGATGTGGTGGACCGGGTTGCCGAGCCGCTGTTCGACCGGCTGACCGGCATAGTTGGCGCGGAACTGCCAATATTCGTCGATCGCGCGCGGGATGACGCCCAGATGGAGCTGCTTGGCCTTTTTCGGTTCGCGATAGGCGTAGAAGGCGACGCTTTCGGGCGGGCCATAGGTCAGCCATTGTTCGAGGCTGAGGCCGTTGCCCTTCGACTTCGAGATCTTCTGCCCATGTTCGTCGAGGAACATCTCGTAGTTGAAGCCTTCGGGCGGGCGGGCGCCGAGCACGCGGGCGATCTTCGACGACTGAGTCACCGAATCGATCAGGTCCTTGCCCGCCATCTCGTAATCGACGCCGAGCGCCGCCCAGCGCATCGCCCAGTCGACCTTCCACTGCAGCTTGGCGCCGCCCGACAGGATCGACTGCTCGACCCGGGTATCGCCGTCCATGAACGCGACCATGCCGGTATCGGCGTCCAGCACCTCGACCGGGACCTGCAGCACGATGCCGCTGGCCGGGCTGATCGGCAGCACCGGCGAATAGGTCGCGCGGCGTTCGGCGCCCAGCGTCGGCAGCATGATGTCGAGGATCGCCTGCATGTTGCGCAGGACGTTCCGCAGCGCGTCGTCGAACCGGCCGCCGCGATAATAGTCGGTCGACGATGCGAATTCATAGTCGAAGCCATATCGGTCGAGAAACGCGCGCAGCCGGGCGTTGTTGTGCGCGGCGAAGCTGGCATGCGTGCCGAACGGATCGGGAATCTCGCTGAGCGGCTTGCCGAGATGTTCGCGCAGCATGTCGCCGTTCGGCACATTGTCCGGCACCTTGCGCAGCCCGTCCATATCGTCCGAAAACGCGATCAGGCGGGTCGGCTGATCGGACAGTTCCATGAACGCGCGGCGCACCATCGTCGTGCGCAGCACCTCGTTGAAGGTGCCGATATGCGGCAGCCCCGACGGCCCATAGCCGGTTTCGAACAGGATCGGCGCGCCGCCCGGTTTTCCGTCGGGATAGCGCTTCAGGATCCGGCGCGCCTCTTCGTACGGCCAAGCCTTTGAAACCAATGCTGCATTGCGAATGATGGGGTCGGTCATCCGCCCCAGATACGCGGTCGTGCGCGATATTTCCACCGGTTGCAATGCAACCTTGTCACGCGCTAGGCGTAGCGTGCAACGATGATCGTTACCGACGCCCCCCGCCTCACCAGCATCGTTTCCGAAGTCTGGAAGCCGGCACTCGCCCTGTTCGTCTGGGACGTGATCGTGACCGTCGTCTATTTCGTGCTGCCGTTCAGGGCGCCGTCGCTGCCGCTGACCATCTTTGGTTCGGCACTGGCGCTGTTCCTCGGCTTTCGCGCCAATTCGGCCTATGCGCGGTGGTGGGAAGGGCGATCGCTGTGGGGGCTGATGATAAACGCCTCGCGCAACCTGGCGCGCGGCACGATCGCGTTCATCGGCCCGGAAAATGACGGGCCCAAGCGCGACCTGAAGCGCTCGATCGTGCTGCGTCATGCCGCCTATGTCCATGCGCTGCGCTGTCAGTTGCGGCGGCAGGACGCGAAGGACGAGGTGCACCGGTTCCTGTCGCGCGACGAGGCGGGCGACCCGCTTGGCCGCACCAACGTCGCCAACGGGCTGCTCGACGGCACCGGCGAGCGCATCGCCGAGGCGCAGCGCAACGGCTGGATCGACACCATGCAGCAGTCGAGGCTCGAAAGCGTGCTGATCGACATCGCCAATGCGCAGGGCGGGATGGAGCGGATCAAGAACACGCCGCTGCCGGTGCAGTACCGGTTCCTGCCGTCGTTGTTCACCCGCCTGTTCTGCATCGTGCTGCCGATCGGGCTGGTCGAGACGCTGGGCATCGCGACGCCGCTGGGATCGGGGCTGGCGGGGCTGATGTTCCTCGCGGTCCTGCAGATCGGCGAGGACCTGGCCGATCCGTTCGCCAACACCGCCCACGACCTGCCGCTGTGCGCGATGTGCCGGACGATCGAGATCGACATGCTGCAGGCGATCGGCGATCCGGCGCCCGAACCGCTCAAGCCCGTTCGCGGGGTGTTGTGGTGACGCAACGACGCGTCGGCGCCTGACGGCCGGTTCGCGTTCCACTTCCGTTCTGCGAGCGCGCGCGGTAAGGCGGACGCATGCTCCCCTACCCCGCCCTTCACGCCAGCCATTCGGGCGTCTGGATCGCGACTGCCGAGGGCACGCGCGAGGTCAGCCGGGGCGAAGCGATCGCCTGCGTCGCCGATACGCCGACGATCGTGCTGAACGCCGCGCTGATCGGGCAGCGGCTGGGCTATGCCGAGCTGTCGGGGCTCGACCTGCTGGAGCTGTTCGCCTTCGTCCATCCGGCGCGCTTCGCGGTGCCGACGCCCAAGGGGATGGCGCAGGCGCTGGGCCTGCCGCCGCCCGCCGATGAAGCGGCGGTGGCGGAAATGCTGCGCCGGGCGGCAGCGGCGCTGATCGCGACCGCGTCGGCGCCATGGCCCGAACAGGAAGGGGCGTGGACCGCCGCGCAATCGCTGTTCCGCCTGCGCTGGCCATGGGCACCGGCGCTGGGGCAGGTGCTGCCCCGGCCCGATACCGCCGAGCGCTGGCTGTTCAGCAAGCTGCCCGAATGGGAGGAGGTACCGCCACGCGCCAGCCCGCGTACGGTGACGCTGGCACCCGATGCCGTCGCCCGGCGGCTGGACGAGTTGACGGGACATGCGGCGGAAGCCCGGCCGGGCCAGCGCGCCTTCGCCGCCGCGGCCAGCCAGGCATTCGCCCCGCGGGCGGCGCGCGACACGCCGAACCTGGTGCTGGCGGAGGCCGGGACCGGGATCGGCAAGACGCTGGGCTATCTCGCGCCGACCGCGCTGTGGGCGGCGGCGGCGGACGGGGCGGTATGGGTATCGACCTTTACCAAGGCGCTGCAACGGCAACTGGCGCAGGAAAGCGTTCGCGTCTTTCCCGATGCGGCCGAGCGGCGGGAAAAGGTGGTGACGCGCAAGGGGCGCGAGAATTACCTGTGCCTGCTGAACCTGGAGGATGCGTTGCAGGGCGGGTTTCAGGGGCGGGCGGCGGTGCTGGCGCAGCTTGTCGCGCGCTGGGCGGCGTACAGCGCCGATGGCGACATGATCGGCGGCGACCTGCCCGGCTGGCTGCCGACATTGTTCCGCCGCAACGGGTCGACCGCGCTGACCGACCGGCGCGGCGAGTGCATCTATGCCGGCTGCCCGCATTACCGCAAATGCTTCATCGAGCGCGCGGCGCGGGCATCGGCCCAGGCCGATATCGTCATCGCCAACCATGCGCTGGTGATGGTCAACGCGGCGCGGGGGCGGGAAACCGGCACGCGGCCGACCCGCTATGTGTTCGACGAGGGCCATCACCTGTTCGAGGCGGCCGACGCGATGTTCTCCGCCGCGCTGACCGGCATGGAGGCGATCGAGATCCGCCGCTGGGTCCTGGGTCCCGAAGGCGGCGGGCGCGGGCGGCGGCGGGGCCTTGCGGCGCGGCTGTCCGACGTCGCCAGCTATGACGCGGCGGGCGGCGAGGCGGTGGCGGCGGCGGTCGATGCTGCGCGGCTGTTGCCGGCCGAGGGCTGGCTGGCGCGCATCCAGGACGGCGATCCGTTCGGCCCGGTCGAGGAACTGCTCGCCTGCGTGCGCGGCGCGGTGTTCGCCCGCGCGAAGGATGGCGAGGCGGGATACGGGTTGGAAACCGAACTGAGCGAGCCGCCGGCCGAACTGATCGACGCCGCCGGCCCGGCGGCGCAGGCATTGGACGCGCTGCTGCGGCCGCTCATTGCGCTGGGCAAGCGGCTGGAGGCGGTGCTGACCGAGGGGCCGGACTGGATGGACGGCCCGGCGCGCGCGCGGATCGAGGGGGCGATCGCATCGCTCGGCTGGCGGGCGGAGACGGTCGCGGCATGGGGGCGGCTGCTGGCGCGGATCGGCGGGCCGGTCGATCCCGATTTCGTCGACTGGATGACGGTCGACCGGGTCGAGGGGCGCGAATACGACATGGGGCTGCACCGCCACTGGCTGGACCCGACCCGCCCGTTCGCCGAAACGGTGCTCAAGCCCGCGCATGGCGTGCTGGTGACGTCGGCGACGCTGCGCGCCGGCGGCGACTGGGAAGTGGCGGATGCGCGGGTCGGCGCGCCGCACCTGATGCGCCAGCCGAGCCATTTCGAGGCGGTCAGCCCGTTCGCCTATGCGCAACAGGCCGAGGTGCTGATCGTCACCGATGTGAAGCGCGGCGACCTGCCCGCGCTGGCCAATGCCTTTGGCCGGCTGATCGTCGCGGCGGGGGGCGGCACGCTGGGCCTGTTCACCGCGATCCGGCGATTGCGCGGCGTCCATGCGCGCATCGCCGACCGGTTGGCGCGCGAAGGGCTGCCGCTGTACGCGCAGCATGTCGACCCGATCGATACCGGCACGCTGGTCGATATCTTTCGCGACGATCCGCGCGCGTCGCTGATCGGCACCGACGCGCTGCGCGACGGGGTCGACGTACCGGGCCATTCGCTGCGGATGGTGGTGATGGAGGGGGTGCCATGGGTGAAGCCGGGCGTGCTGCACGCCGCGCGGCGGCTAGCCGGGGGCGGCAGCGCCTATGACGACCGGATGGTGCGGGCGCGGCTGGCGCAGGCGTTCGGGCGGCTGATCCGCCGCGCCGACGATCGCGGGCTGTTCGTGCTGCTGTCGGCGGCGATGCCGTCGCGGTTGCTGGGCGCGTTTCCCGACGGCACGCCGGTCACGCGCTGCACACTGGACGAAGCGGTCGCACGCGCCCTTTCCTTGCACGCCGAAGTCGGGCATGGGGCGCAGGCCCTGCCGATGGAGCCGCCCATATGAAGACGCTGACGCTGTTGCGCCATGCCAAGTCGGGCTGGGACGATCCGGCACTCAGCGACCATGATCGCCCGCTGAACGCGAAGGGCGCGCGCGCCGCGACCGCGATGGGTGCGCAGGTCCGCCATCTGGGATTGAAATTCGATCATCTGGCGGCCAGTTCGGCCACGCGCGTGATTGAGACGCTGGACCATTTCCGGCGCGGGTACGGCACGTTGCCCGAGGCACCGCACGAACGCACGCTGTACCTCGCCTCCGCCGGCACGCTGCTCGACGCGATCCGCGCATTCCCGGCGAGCGCGGACCATGCGTTGCTGGTCGGGCATAATCCGGGGCTGGAGGATCTGGTGCTGCTGCTGTCGGCGGAGAGCAACCCGCTGCGCGGCGCGGTCGAGGAGAAGTTCCCGACCGCCAGCGTCGCGGTGCTCGAACTCGATGGCGACTGGGCGGGTGCGGCCGATGGTTGCGGCCACCTGACGACGTTCGTCCGGCCGCGCGATCTGGACCCGTCGCTCGGGCCGGGGCACGATTAGCGCCGGGATGCGGCGCGACGCCGGGCAGGCGGCATGCCGGCCGGGATCGGCGCGGTCGTCCGCCCGGCCCGATGGCCGGCGATCGGACGCAGCAACATTTCGTAAGGATATCCGCCCCCGATCGGGTGTTTCCAAGGCAGCGGAGGAGGGGTTCGATGCGCCCGTCCGCCCAAACCGCAGCTATGGAGAATGCGACATGACCGGGCAGACCGATGAGCAGCAGATGCTGGTCCAGATCAATACCGACAAACGGATCGAGAGCACCGAAGCGACCAATGCCGCGGTCGAAGGCCGCATCCGCGAACGCCTGTCGCGCTTTACCGGCCGGCTGACCCGCGTCGAGATGCATCTGCGCGACGTCGATGGCGACCGCAACGGCAGCCGCGGCATCGAGGCGAAACTGGAAGCGCGGCCCGCCGGTGGCCAGCCGATCGTGGTCAACGACCAGGCGGCATCGGTGGACAGCGCCGTTGCCGGCGTGATCCGCAAGGCGGTGGACATTCTCGACCGGTCGTTCGGCAAACTGGACGCCGTGCGATAGCGGCGCGGCGGCGCGGCGCCGGCACCACCGCGTTGCCGCGCGCGCGGCGGGACGGCCCGAGGGTAGCGGGGGGCGCCCTTATCGTCGTCGGAAGCGCCCGCCCGGCGGGGGCTTAGTCGACGCCTTATCGTCAGCGCACCGCCAGCCGCCGGGCGAAATACACCCCGACCGCGCGGTCGACGCTGCGGGCGATGGCGCGGCGCCCTTCGGCGGAATCGAGCCGCTGCGCGTCGGCCTCGTTCGACAGATAGCCGGTTTCGAACAGGATCGAGGGCAGGTCGGGCGCCTTCAGCACCATCAGCGACGCCATGCGGTGATAGTTCGGCTTGAGCGGGACCACGCCGGTCGCCTCGCGCCCCAGCAACCGGGCGAACCCGGCCGAGGCGTTCATCGTCTCCCGCTGGGTCAGGTCGATCAGGATCGAGGAGATATCGGCGTTCTGCCGGCCGAGGTCGACCCCGGCGAGGATATCCGCCTTGTTCTCGCGCGCGGCCAGCCGGGCGGCCTCGCGGTCGGAGGCCACTTCCGACAGGGTGTAGATGCTGGCGCCGGTCGCGTCGGGGTTGTCGGCGCTGTCGCAGTGGATCGAGATGAACAGGCTGGCCCCCAGCCGCCGGGCGATCGCATAGCGTTCCTGCAGCACGAGGAATTCGTCGCGGTCGCGGGTCAGCGCCACCCGCACCCGGCCGCTGGCGAGCAGCGAGTCGCGGATCGCGCGGGCGGTCTGCAGCGTCAGGTCCTTTTCCTGCATGCCGCCATGGGGGGAGATCGCGCCGGGATCGTGCCCGCCATGGCCGGCATCGATCACCACCAGCGGCCGGTCGGCATCCCCCTCGATCCGGGGCAGGCGCTGTCCGCGCCGGCTGCGCGGGACCGGGATCGAGGCGGTGGCGTGCTGGCGGCGGTCGACGATCATCGCCGCCGACGACGATGCCGGCACGACCGTCGCCATCGCCAGTTGCGGCTGGAACCGCATCCGCCCCGCCGTCGTCGCGCGGGCGAAACGATCGGGTGCGACCCCGCGCAGCGTCAGCGTCAACCGCCGGCCGTCGTCGGAGAAGCGCCCGCCGGTGACGATCGCCGGTTCGGTCAGGTCGAACACGATGCGGCTGCCGCCGGTCCGCGCGCCCTGTCGCACGGTCCGCACCGCGCCGCCCGCCTCGCTGCGTCCGCCCGGCCCCACGCCGTCGAGGTCGACCACCAGCCGGTCGGGACCGCCAAGGGCGAAGCTGGCCGCGCCGGCGGCGGGCGCGTCGAGGCGGATGGTGATGCGGTCCCGGCCGACATCGACCGCATCGACGGTCTGCGCCGCGACGGGAAAGCCGAACCAGATCGACAGAAAGGCCATCCACGCGCCCATCGGCGCGCTATGCCGTCCAATCACCGTTCCGGTCCAGCGCGAATCCATGGGAAGAGCAGTCCGCTTTTCGTTCGTTCCGAACCCCTTGCCTAAGGCCGGCCCGCTCAACCTGCGGTGAACCAGCACGCTGAATCGCGCCTTAACCATTTATTGTCGTTTGCTTCGGTAGCGTAATGAACCCGCCGAGGCTGTTGCCGTTGGCGATGCCGGGTGCTACGCCCCCGGTTACGTCGGTCCCGAACCCGTTTCGGGGAAACCGATGCGACACCCCCAAGCGTACCCGCTCCAGGGGGCTAATCAGGTTGATGTTTGCATGTGGCAAGTTCCGTCCCGTACCGCCTGTGCCGCTGTCGCGGCCGGCGTCGGGGCGACGATTGTCCGTCCGGTCCTTTCCGGACTGCCCATGCCAGCAGACGCATATCCCAGCAATCGCGCGCAGGCACCGGGCAGGACCCCCGCCGCGCGTTTAGGCGCGCCGACTGGCCGAGCCGTCCCGCGCGCCCGGAGACAGAATCATGACCACGCGGATGTTGATCGACGCACGCCACCGGGAGGAAACCCGGGTCGCCGTCGTCAAGGGTAATCGGATCGAGGAATTCGATTTCGAATCGGCCGAGCGCAGGCAGCTCAAGGGCAATATCTATCTGGCCAAGGTGACGCGGGTCGAACCGTCGTTGCAGGCGGCGTTCGTCGATTACGGCGGCAACCGCCACGGCTTCCTCGCCTTTTCCGAAATCCACCCCGATTACTACCAGATCCCGAAGGAAGACCGCGACGCGCTGCTGGCCGAGGAGGCCGCACATGCCGCGGAGGAAGCCGCGCTGCGCGCCGGCGACCATGACGACGACGTCGATTATGACGACCAGGACGACGAGCATGACGGCGGCGTCGAGATCGTCGAGCGCGACGAGGATGACGACGATGTCCAGGACGACGAGGAAGGCGAGGCCCCGGCCCGCCCCGCGCGCAAGGGCGGTGGCGACGATGCCGCGGTCGAGGCGCTGCGCCAGCGCCGGCTGAACCTGCGTCGCCGCTACAAGATCCAGGACGTCATCCGCCGCCGGCAGGTGCTGCTGGTGCAGGTCGTCAAGGAAGAGCGCGGCAACAAGGGCGCGGCGCTGACCACCTATCTGTCGCTTGCCGGGCGCTATTGCGTGCTGATGCCCAACACCGCGCATGGCGGCGGCATTTCGCGCAAGATCAGCTCGGCCGCCGATCGCAAGCGGTTGAAGTCGATCATGGCCGAACTGACGCTGCCGGCGTCGATGGGCTGCATCGTGCGCACCGCCGGGCTCCAGCGCTCGCGCCAGGAGATCAAGCGCGACTTCGACTATCTGGCCCGGTTGTGGGACGGGATCCGCGACCAGACGCTGACCTCGTCGGCGCCGGCGCTGGTCTATGGCGACAGCGACCTCATCAAGCGCGCGATCCGCGACATCTACAACAAGGATATCGACGAGGTGATCGTCGAGGGCGAGAGCGGTTTCCGCCACGCCAAGGACTATATGCGCCTGCTGATGCCCGCGCATGCCCGCCGGGTGAAGCAATATGCCGACGCCGTGCCGCTGTTCCAGCGCGCGCATGTCGAGGATCAACTGGCCGCGATGTACAATCCGGTCGTGCAGCTCAAGTCGGGCGGCTATCTGGTCATCAACCCGACCGAGGCGCTGGTGTCGATCGACATCAACTCCGGCCGGTCGACCCGCGAACACAATATCGAACAGACCGCGACCGCGACCAACCTGGAAGCGGCGCAGGAAATCGCGCGGCAGTTGCGGCTGCGCGACATGGCGGGCCTCGTCGTCATCGACTTCATCGACATGGACCACGGGTCGAACGTCCGCAAGGTCGAGAAGGCGATGAAGGAGGCGTTGAAGAACGATCGCGCCCGCATCCAGGTCGGCCGGATCAGCGCGTTCGGGCTGATGGAAATGAGCCGCCAGCGGCTGCGCACCGGCGTGCTGGAGGCGTCGACCCGCCAGTGCCCGCATTGCGAGGGCACCGGCCTCGTCCGCACCGCATCGTCGGCAGGCCTGTCGGCGCTGCGCCTGATCGAGGACGAGGCCGCGCGCGGTCGCGGGTCGCTGATCGTGCTGCGCGCCAGCCAGGAGGCGGCGTTCTACGTCCTCAACAAGAAGCGCGCCGATATCGCCGAGGTCGAGGATCGGTACGGCGTGACCGTCGAGATCGTGCCCGATGCCGAGATCGAGGGCGCGCGCATGGCGGTGGAGGCGTCCGGCCCCCCGCCCGCGCATCCGCCGAAGATCGAGCCGCTGGTCGTGATCGACGACGAGGACGACGCCTATGACGATGTCGAGGACGAGATCGAGGACGACGTCGAGGAAGAGGCGACCGGGGAAGCCGCGCGTCCGGCGCGCAGCGACGATGACGGCGAAGGTCGCGGCAAGCGCCGCCGCCGCCGTCGCGGTCGTCGGGGTCGCGACCGCGACGAAGACGGTCAGGACGAGGCGGAAACCGGCGAGGCTGAAACCGGCGGGGCGGAGGACGCCGACGATGGCGAGGACGACGCCGCCGACGACAGCGACAGCGACGCCGATACGGCGAACGACGCCCCGGCCGAGGCCGAGCAGGGCGACGGGAGCGGCAAGCGCAAGCGCCGCCGTCGCGGACGGCGCGGCGGACGGCGCAGTGAAGGCGCGTTCGATGCCGCCGATGGCGCCGGCGCCGTTGCCGACCTGCCCGTCGAGGACGATGCGGTGGTAGAGGCCGCGATCGAAGCGCCGGCCGAAGCCGAAGCCGAGCCCGTCGCCGCACCGGTGGCGGAGCCGACCCCGGCGCCCAAGCGCACCCGTCGTCGCCCGAGCGCCCGCGCCAAGGTCGAATCGACCGAAGCGACGGCCGCCGAGCCGGTGACGGTCGAGGCCGGCGATGCCGCGCCGATCGTGACGCCCGAACCGGTCGAGACGCCGAAGGTCGAGGCCGAGCCGGCCGCCGACGCGCCCAAGCCGAAGCGTACGCGTCGTCGCAAGGCGGATACCGAGGCTGCGGCCGAAGCCCCGGTCGCGGCCGAGCCCGCCCCGGTCGAAGCCACGGCCGAAGCCGCTGCCGAGCCTGCCCCGAAAAAGCGTCGTGCGCCGCGGCGCAAGGCAGCCGATGCGGCTCCGGTCGTCGAGGAAGCGCCCGCCGAGCCGGCCGAGCCCGCCGCAACGGTCGAACCGGACGCCGCCCGGCCGGACGCGGTCGAACCGGCCGAAGCGGGTGCCGAGGGGCCGGCCGATGGCGAAACCCCCTCGCCGCGCCGCGGCTGGTGGCAGCGCACCTTCGGCAACTGATCGCCCGGAAGGTCAAGGCAAGGGGCGGCATCCGGTCGGGTGCCGCCCCTTTTGCGTAGCGGCCGGTTTCCGATGCCGATGCCCGGCGCGGGATCGCGATCGCGCTACGATCGTCGGCTGTTTTCTTGATTACCCGTCATCCCGGCCTGCGCCGAGGATGACGCGGTTGCCGGCAAACCGGCGGCAGTGCCGGTTCAGGCCGCCTGGTCGCGCACCAGCGCTTCGCACGCGACATCGATATGCACCGCCAGCCCTTCGCGTCGCCAGTCGCGGGCGATGTGCCCGGCAAGCTGCTGTTCGATGCTTAGCGCCGCAAGCCGCGTACCGAAGCCGGTCGCCTGCGGCGCGCCATCGATCGGCGGCCCGCCGACCTCGTGCCAGTCGATGCCGAGCACGCCATCGTGGCGCGCGGTACGAATCGACAACCGTCCCTCCGGGATCGACAGCGCGCCATATTTGGCGGCGTTGGTCGCCAGTTCGTGAAAGATCAGCGCCACCGGCGTCGCGCCGCGATCGTCGATCGGCACGTCGTCCCCCTCGATCACCCATTGTTCGACGGCATAGGGGGACAGCAGCTCGCGCAGGACATGGTGCAGCGTCGCTTCGCCGATCAGCGGGCGCGAGACGTCGCTATGCGGACGCGCCAGATCGTGCGCCGCGCCCAACGCCGCGATCCGCCGCGCCAGATCGTCCGCGAAGCCGCGCACCGCCGGCATCTGCCGCGCCGACATGCGTACGAGGCCGCTGATGATCGCGAAGATGTTCTTGATCCGGTGGCTCAGTTCGCGGCTGAGAATGTCGTTCTGTTCGGCGGCGCGCTTTGCCGAATCGATATCGGTGCAGGTACCGATCCAGCGGACGATCGTACCGTCGCCATCCGTCACCGGCAGCGCGCGGCCCAGCACCCAGCGATACTGGCCGCTATGATGGCGCAGCCGATATTCGATCTCGTAATCCTCGCCACTGGCCAGGCTGTGGCGCCATCGGCTCCATGCGCGATCCTGGTCGTCGGGATGGAACATGCCGTTCCATCCCTCGCCATCGGTCGATCCTTCGGGCACGCCGGTGAAGCGATACCATTGCGCATTGTAGAAGTCGTGATGGCCATCGGGGCGTGTCGCCCACACCATCTGCGGCATGGCGTTGGTCAGCACGTCCAACTCGGCGCGGGTCGCCGCGCGCGCGGTTTCGGTCTGGCGCTGCGTCTCTTCCCGCGATGCGATCGCGATCCAGCGTCCCGCACCCGCCGGGCGGACGGCGAAGTCGACCGGCCCGGCGGGCAGCGACAGCGTCAGCGCGAACGGGCGGCCCGTCGCGACATCGGCCTTCCACGCCGCACGCGCATCGTCCCCCGTGGTCCCGGAAAAGAATGTCCAGAGATTACCGTCGGTTTCGATACCGATCTCGCTTTGCCAGCACCGGTTCGTCCACAACAATTGCCCGTCATCATCGATGATACATGTCAATATCGGCATGGCATCGGCAATATCGTGCCAGATCGGCGCGGCCGGGTCGATCGCGACGGTTTGCGTCATCTTGTCATCCGTTCAAAGTCGGCGGCACGATGATGTACCACCGGAAACCGCGTCAGCGTCGCGTTGTCGTCATATCGTACCGGTTCCGTGGCGACACCGGAATATCGGTACGATCCAGTACGATAGATGATAAACAATTCGTATGCGATCGCCATGTCCGCGAATATCCGCAGGATTATTGTTCCGAAAGGACTGATGCTGCGGCTATTACTATTGACCTGTGGTTGGACACGCCGCATTTCGCAGGCATCGAGGGAGAATTCCATGACAGAAGACAGTTCCGAACTGAACGCGATCGAACTGGCCACCGAACTTACCATTGCCTGGTTGAACAACGGCAACAACCGCGTCGCAGCGGAGGATGTTCCGGCGTTTCTGCAGACGATGCACGCGACCGTTCTGGGACTGGCGTCGGGTACGTCGGAGCCGGAGGAAGCGGCGCCGCAGCAGGACCATGTTCCTGCCGTGTCGGTACGCAAGTCGCTGGCGTCCAAGGACCACATCATTTCGATGATCGACGGCAAGCCGTACAAGACGCTGCGCCGTCACCTGTCGGGGCACGGCCTGACCCCGGAAACCTATCGCGAGCGCTATGGCCTGCGCCCCGATTACCCGATGGTCGCCGAAACCTATTCGCAGAGCCGTCGTGACATGGCGAAGCGCATCGGCCTGGGCCGCAAGGCCCGCACGACCGAGGGTGCGGGGGATGCCGCCGACGACGCGGGCGATGCCCCGCGCCGCCGCGGCCGCAGGCCCAAGGCTGCCGAATAGGCGATACGGGGGGCGGCCAGCCGGTCGCCCCCGGTCACGTCACGCCAGCGCGACCGCCCTGTCGTCCCGCCAGACATGGGTGCATAGTTGCGCCTGCGGCGTATCGTCCGCCGCCAGTGCCGCGACCGTGACCCAGCCCTGCCCGCGCAACCGCGCCGCCGCCGCCGGATCGGTCCCGACCGGCAGGAACAGCCGCCGCCGGTCCTTGGCCCCCAGCCCCGCATCGAGCAGCGCATCGGCATAGAGGGAAAATCCGACCGCCGGCTCTTCATGGCCATCGGCATGGCACACGGCATAGGTGCCGCCGCGCCCGATTTCGCCCAGCACCCCGCGCGCGAACAACGAGAAGCCGAGCCAGCTCTGATATTCGAACCCGTGCCGTTCGGTCGGGTCCAGCGTGACGCCGATATCGGCGGGCAGCGCCGCCGCCACCGCCTCGATCGCGTCGAGCCGCGACGCCAGCCGCCCGGCGGTGTCGGTCGCCCGCAACCGGGGCAGTGCGGTGGCGAACGGGCCGGCGGCCTCGACCAGCGGCAGATAGGCCGGATCGATCGCCGTGACGCGCCCGGCATCCTTGGCATCCAGCGCCGCGATCAGCGCGTCGTGCTGCGGCCCCGGCGGATCGCCCGCCAGCGTCGCGACCAGATCGGGCAGGGTGAAGTCGATCGAGATGCCGGTGACGCCCGCCGCCTGCAACGCCTCCACCGCGACGGTCACGATCTCGGTCGCGGCACCCACGCTGTCGAGCCCGATCAGTTCGGCGCCGATCTGGCGCAGCGCCCGGCGGGGTGCGAGCTCACCGGCGCGCAGCTTGAGCACCGGCCCGGCATAGGACAGCCGCACCGGACGCGGATGATGCCCCATGCGCGTCGCGGCGATCCGCGCGACCTGCGCGGTGATATCGGGCCGTATCGCCAGCGTCCGCTGGCTGACCGGATCGACGAAGCGCACCGCGTCGGTCGCCGCCGTGCCCTTGAGCCGCCCGGCCAGCCCCGCCTCGAACTCGGCGAGCGGCGGGTCGACCTGTTCATAGCCATAGCCATGCGCCACCCCCAGCACCGCCCCTTCGAACCGGCGCAGGCCGTCGGCGGCGGGGGGCAGGCGGTCGTGAAACCCTTCGGGCAGGAGGCCGGTGTCGTTCATGGATTTCCCCTAGCGGGTGCGGGGCGGGCGGGGAAGCACGGACGCGAACGGGCTGCCGGATCGCTCCGGCAGCCCGTCCATCCCCGCTGTATCGCCGGATCAGAACTTAAGCGGCATCACCGTCCGGACGCCGGGCAGGCTGCGGACCTTCGCCACCAGTTCGGGCGTGACCGCCTCGTCGACCGACAGCAGCACCACCGCCTCGCCACCGGCATCGCGGCGGCCGAGGTGGAACGTGCCGATGTTCACGCCCGCCTCGCCCAGCGTCGTGCCGATGCGGCCGATGAAGCCCGGCGCGTCCTCGTTGACGACATAGAGCATGTGGCCCGCCAGATCGGCCTCGACCTTGATGCCGAACAGCTCGACGAGGCGCGGCTGCGCATTGCCGAACAGGGTACCCGCGACCGACCGCTCGCCGGCATCGGTCTTGAGGCTGACGCGGATCAGCGTGTGGTAATCGCCCTCGCGATCGTTGCGCACCTCGCGCACCTCGATGCCGCGCTCCTTGGCGAGGAACGGGGCGTTGACCATGTTCACCGTGTCCGACTGCACCCGCAGGAACCCGGCCAGCACCGCGCCGACGATCGGCTTCTGGTTCAGTTCGGCCGCGGCGCCTTCGCTGTGCACCGACACGCGCGCGATCGCGCCGGTGGTGAGCTGCCCGACCAGCGAGCCGAGCTTTTCGGCAAGCGCCATATAGGGTTTGAGGCGCGGCGCCTCTTCGGCCGACAGCGACGGCATGTTGAGCGCGTTGGTGACGCCGCCCGATACGAGGAAGTCGGCCATCTGTTCGGCGACCTGGATCGCCACATTGACCTGCGCCTCGCTGGTCGACGCACCGAGATGCGGGGTCGACACGAAGTTGGGCGTACCGAACAGCGGCGATTCCTTCGCCGGTTCCTGCACGAACACGTCGAGCGCCGCACCGGCGACATGACCGCTGTCGAGCGCGGCCTTCAAGGCCGCCTCGTCGATCAGCCCGCCGCGCGCGCAGTTGATGATGCGCACGCCCTTCTTGGTCCTGGCCAGATTTTCCGCCGACAGGATGTTGCGGGTCTGGTCGGTGAGCGGCGTGTGCAGCGTGATGAAATCGGCCCGCGCCAGCAACTGGTCCAGCTCGACCTTCTCCACGCCGATCTCGATCGCCCGCTCGGGGCTCAGGAACGGGTCGAAGGCGATGACCTTCATCTTCAGGCCCTGCGCGCGGTCGGCGACGATCGACCCGATATTGCCCGCCCCGATCAGGCCCAGCGTCTTGGCGGTCAGCTCGACCCCCATGAAGCGGTTCTTCTCCCACTTGCCCGCCTGGGTCGAGGCATCGGCCTCGGGCAACTGGCGGGCGAGCGCGAACATCAGCGCGATGGCATGTTCGGCGGTGGTGATCGAGTTGCCGAACGGGGTGTTCATCACGACCACGCCGGCGGCCGACGCGGCGGGGATGTCGACATTGTCGACCCCGATGCCGGCGCGCCCGACGACCTTCAGGTTGGTCGCGGCATCGAGGATGGCCTTCGTCACCTTGGTCGACGAGCGGATGGCAAGGCCGTCATACTCGCCGATGATCGCGATCAGCTCTTCGGGCGTCTTGCCGGTGATCTCGTCCACCTCGACCCCGCGTTCGCGGAAGATCTGGGCGGCTTTCGGGTCCATCTTGTCGGAAATCAGAACTTTGGGCATCGAGTTTTCCTTCGGATACCAGCCGTCATCCCCGCGCAGGCGGGGATCCATAGCCGCTGACGTTGCGGCGCTTTCGACAGCATTGCGTGTATGGATTCCCGCCTGCGCGGGACTGACGGGTTAAGCGGCCGCCCTGGCGGTGGCGTAGGCCCAGTCGAGCCACGGCCCGAGCGCCTCGATATCGGCGGTATCGACGGTCGCGCCGCACCAGATGCGCAGCCCGGCGGGCGCGTCGCGATAGCCCGCGACGTCATACGCCGCCCCTTCGGCTTCGAGCAGCGACGCCATCTTCTTGATGAGCGCCTCATCGGCACCCTCGACGATCAGGCACACGCTGGTCCTCGACCGGGTGGCCGGATCGGCGGCGAGGTGGCCGAGCCAGTCGCGATCGGCCACGATCCGGTCCAGCGCGGCGGCATTGGCGTCGCTGCGCGCGATCAGGCCGTCGGCACCCAGCGACTTGGCCCATTCGAGGCTGAAGATCGCATCCTCGACCGCGAGCATCGACGGGGTGTTGATCGTCTCGCCCTTGAACACGCCTTCGGTCAGCTTCCCCTTGGAAACCAGCCGGAAGACCTTGGGCAGCGGCCATGCCGGCGTGTAGCTCTCCAGCCGTTCGACCGCGCGCGGGCCGAGGATCAGCACGCCATGCGCGCCTTCGCCGCCCAGCACCTTCTGCCAACTGAAGGTCGCCACGTCGATCTTCGCCCAGTCGATGGCATAGGCGAACACGCCCGAGGTCGCATCGGCGAAGGACAGCCCCTCGCGGTCGGCGGGGATGAAATCGGCGTTCGGCACGCGCACGCCGCTGGTCGTGCCGTTCCACGTGAACAGGACGTCGTTGGTCCAGTCGATCGCCTGCAGGTCGGGCAACTGGCCGTAATCGGCGCGCACGACGGTCGGGTCGATCCTGAGCTGCTTGACCGCATCCGTCACCCAGCCTTCGCCGAAGCTTTCCCATGCCAGCGCGGTGACGGGGCGCGCGCCGAGCATCGTCCACATCGCCATTTCGAACGCGCCGGTGTCGGAACCGGGGACGATGCCGATACGATGGGTGTCGGGGAGCCCGAGCAGCTCGCGCATCAGGTCGATGCAATATTGCAGCCGCTGCTTGCCGATCTTCGAGCGGTGCGACCGGCCGAGGCTGACGGGGTCGAGGCGGTCGGCGGACCAGCCCGGCGGCTTGGCGCAGGGCCCGGACGAGAAATACGGGCGAGCGGGAGTCGTCGCCGGCCTAGGCGGAAGATCAGTCATGTCAGTCTCTCCTCACAGAGAGCACGCGCTGCGTTGGGACAGCGTGGCCCGTCGCGGGCCTTAGCGGCAGGTGCGGCGCGATACAAGCGGCATCGGCGGCGCGCCATTCTCCCCCGCCGCCGGACCGGACGCAGGGGGGCGTCGGAACCCGATGCAACCGAATGCGTTGCCGTTTCCTTAGTTATGTATGGAATGGCTATGTCCCCTCCCACCGTCCTGATCGTCGAAGACGAGATGCTGGTCGCCATCGACCTCGAGGCATCTTTGGAGGAGCATGGCTATCGGCCGGTCGGCATCGCCGCCGACATGTCGCGCGCGCTCGAACTCGCATCGATCCGCCCAGACGTCGCGCTGGTCGATTGCAACCTGCGCGACGGGCCGACCGGGCCGACGATCGGGCGGATGCTGGGCAAGAATTACGGCACCACCGTCATCTTCCTCACCGCCAACCCGACGATGCTCGACGAGGGGATCGATGGTGCGCTGGGCGTCGTGTCGAAGCCGTGCGGATATGAATCGGTCGGCGCGATCGTCGATTTCGCGGTGCGCGCGCGCCGGGGCGACTGGTCGCAGCCGCCCACGGGCATCAAGCTGTTCGAAGTCTTTCCGGAATTTCGCGCATCGGCTTAATCCGTGGTTCAACCGGCGGCCGGCATCGCGGCGTTGACCCATGTCCGCCCCATCGCCGATAAGGACGCCATGAAGCGCGCGCTGGGCGGCATCGTTGCCGCCATCCTCCTGTTCACCCAGCCCGCCGCTGCCCAGTCGATGCTGCGCGACGCGGAAACCGAGACGCTGCTGCACGACATGTCGCGGCCGATCGCGGTCGCGGCGGGGCTGGACGCGCGCAATTTCAACGTGGTGCTGCTGCAGGACAAGTCGATCAACGCCTTCGTCGCGGGCGGGCAGACGGTCTATCTCCATTCGGGCCTGATCGACGCCGCCGACGATGCCAACGAGGTGCAGGGCGTCATCGCCCACGAGATCGGCCATATCGTCGGCGGGCACGTGCCCCTGGCCGGGCGCGGCATGGCACCGGCGACCGGCATCACCGTGCTCAGCCTGCTGCTGGGCGTCGCGGCGATGGCGGCGGGCGCGGGCGAGGCAGGCGCGGGGATCCTCGCCGCCGGGCAGCAGGCGGCGATGGGCAGCTACCTGTCGTTCAGCCGGACGCAGGAAAGCGCGGCGGATGCGGCCGGTGCGCGGTTTCTGCGCACGTCGAATATCTCTGGCCAGGGCATGCTGGACTTCTTCAAGAAGCTCCAGAACATGGAATATCGTCTCGCGATCCCGCAGGACAATGGCTATCAGCGCACCCACCCGCTGACCGGCGAGCGCATCGCCAACCTGACGCAGGACGTGCAAAGCTCCGTCGCGTTCAGGACACCGACCGATCCGGCGCTGGAGACGCGGTTCAAGCGGGTGCAGGCCAAGCTGCGCGGCTATGTCAGCGATCCCAAGGATACGCTGCGCCGCTATCCGCCGAGCGACCAGAGCATCTATGCCCATTATGCCCGCGCCTATGCCTATCACAAATCGGGATATCCCGAGCAGGCCGCGGCGGAGACGCTGGCGCTGGTGAAGACGGCGCCGGACGATCCCTATTTCCTCGAACTCGAAGGGCAGATCCTGCTCGAATCGGGGAAACCCAGGGATGCGCTGGCCGCGCTGCGCGAGGCGACCGAACGGACGCGCTCGTCGCCGCTGATCGCCGCGACCTTCGGCCATGCGCTGATCGCGGCCGAGGACCCGGCGCTGCTGGGCGAGGCGGAACGGGTGCTGAAACAGGCGGTCGCGCGCGACAACCAGAACCCGTTCGCATGGTATCAGCTCAGCATCCTCTACGAACGGCGCGGCGATGCCGCCCGCGTGGCGCTGGCCATGGCCGAATATGCGGCGCTGTCGGGCGACAACGGCATGGCGCTGGCCAGTGCGCGGCGGGCCATGGCGCTGCTGCCGCAGGGGTCGACCGACTGGATCAGGGCACAGGACATACAGATGACGTCGCAGACCGCGTTCGAGGAGGACCGCCGCAACCGCCGGCGGCGGGGGCAATGATGGGCAAGATCGGCAACGTCCTGATGCTGGCCGCCGCCGCGCTGGCCGGGGCGGGTGGCGCGATCGTGGCGCAGCGCGGATCGACCGACCGCGCCGCGACCGAAACGGTGGTGCGCGACTATATCCTCGCCAATCCCGAGATATTGCCCGAAGCGATGCGCCGGTTGCAGGCGAAGGAATCGGGCAAGGCGGTGGCCGCCAACCGCGCCGCGATCGTCGAACCGTTTCCGGGGGCGGTCGCCGGCAATCCCGATGGCGACGTCAGCGTCGTCGCCTATCTCGACTATGCCTGCGGCTTCTGCCGCGCCAGCCTGCCGGCGATCACCGGGCTGATCGCCGGCGACCCGAACGTCCGCATCGTCTATCGCGAGTTGCCGATCCTGTCGCCCGACAGCCGCAGCGCCGCCGAATGGGCGCTGGCCGCCGCGTTGCAGGGCAGGTTCAAGCCGTTCCACGATGCCCTTTATGCGTCGGGCCGGGTCGATGGCGGCGCGATCGAGGCGGCGGCACGGGCCGCCGGGCTGGACGTCGCCGCCGCCCGCACCGCGATCCGGTCGCCGCAGATCGCGGGCGAAATCGAACGCAACATGAAGACGGCGAGCAGCCTCGGCTTCACCGGCACGCCGTCATGGGTGGTCGGCGATCAGGTGCTGGGCGGGGCGCAGACGCTGACCGGGCTGCAGACCGCCGTCGCCGACGCGCGCAAGACAAAGGCGACGTAACGCGCCTTCCCCCGGTCATCAAAGCATGGGACAAGCCCGCCGCATGGATACCATTCTTTCGATCCGGGGGGTCGCCAAGACCTACCAGTCGGGCACGGTCGCGCTCCAGCCGACCGACCTCGACATCGGCAGGGGCGAAATCTTTGCGCTGCTGGGGCCGAACGGTGCGGGCAAGACCACGCTCATCAGCATCATCTGCGGCATCGTGACCGCCAGCGCCGGCACGATCACCGCCGCCGGGTTCGACACGGTGCGCGACTATCGCGAGACGCGGACCCGGATCGGGCTGGTGCCGCAGGAACTGCTGACCGACGCGTTCGAAACGGTGATGGCGACGGTCACGTTCTCGCGGCGGCTGTTCGGGCGGCATGGCGACCCGGCGTTCATCGAGAAGCTGCTGCGCGACCTGACGCTGTGGGACAAGCGTGACGCGACGCTGACCGAGCTGTCGGGGGGCATGAAGCGCCGGGTGATGATCGCCAAGGCGCTGTCCCACGAACCCGATATCCTGTTCCTCGACGAACCGACCGCAGGCGTCGATGTCGAGCTGCGCCGCGACATGTGGCGGCTGGTCCACGAGTTGCGGGAGCGCGGCGTCACCATCATCCTGACCACCCATTATATCGAGGAGGCCGAGGAAATGGCCGACCGGGTGGGCGTGATCGCCCGGGGCGAACTGATCCTGGTCGAGGAGAAGCAGGCGCTGATGCGCAAGCTGGGCAGGAAGACGCTGACCCTGACCCTTGCCGAGCCGCTGCCGTCGGTACCCGGGGCACTGTCGCAATGGCCGCTGACGCTGGACGACGAGGGGCATGCGCTGACCTTCGCCTTCGATGCGAATGCCGAGGACAATGGCGTGCGGGCGCTGCTGCGCGCGGTCGACGAGGCCGGGATCGCGTGGAAGGATATCGCGACCAGACAGTCGAGCCTCGAGGATATCTTCGTCGGGCTGGTGCACGAACAGGGGGGCCGGGCATGACGTTCAACTGGCACGGCGTGCTCGCCATCTATCGGTTCGAACTGGCGCGGTTCGGGCGGACGATCTGGACCTCGCTGATGACCCCGGTCATCACCACGTCGCTGTATTTCATCGTGTTCGGCACCGCGATCGGCAGCCGCATGACCGAGGTCGGCGGCGTGCCGTACGGCGCGTTCATCGTGCCGGGCCTGATGATGCTGACGATGCTGACCGAAAGCATCTTCAACGCCAGCTTCGGCATCTTCATGCCCAAATGGTCGGGGACGATCTACGAACTGCTCTCCGCCCCCGTCTCCACGCTGGAGACGCTGGTCGGCTATGTCGGGGCGGCGGCGTCCAAATCGGTGATCGTGGCGCTGGTGATCTTCGCGACGGCGCATCTGTTCGTCGAGGTGCAGGTCGCGCATCCGGTCTGGGCGCTATGCTATCTGCTGCTGGTCGCCACGACCTTCTGCCTGTTCGGTTTCATCCTCGGCCTGTGGGCGAAGGGGTTCGAACAGTTGCAGGTGATCCCGCTGCTGGTGGTGACGCCGCTGACCTTCCTCGGCGGGGCATTCTATTCGATCGACATGCTGCCGGGGGTGTGGCGGACGATCAGCCTGTTCAACCCGATCGTCTACCTCATCAGCGGGTTCCGCTGGACCTTCTTCGGTGCGGGCGACGTTTCGGTCGGGGCCAGCCTCGGCGCGACGTTCGGCTTTCTCGTCCTGTGCGTGGCCGTCATCGCAGCGATCTTCCGCACCGGTTGGCGATTGAAGAAATAGGGGACCGAACATGGATCTGGGAATTGCCGGCCGCAGGGCGATCGTGTGCGCGTCGAGCGCCGGGCTTGGCCGCGCATGCGCGTTCGAACTGGCGCGGGCCGGGGTCGATATCGTCGTCAACGGACGCGACGCGGCGAAGCTGACCGCGACCGCCGACGCGATCCGCGCCGAAACCGGGGTGACGGTGACGGAGGTGGTCGCCGACCTTTCGGGCGAGGCGGGGCGCGCCGCGCTGCTCGCCGCATGTCCCGACCCCGATATTCTGGTCAACAACAATGGCGGCCCGCCGGTGAAACCCTATACCGAGCTCGACGCCGACGGCATCCGCGCCGGGGTGGAGGCGAATTTCGTGACGCCGGCGCTGCTGATCCAGGCGGTGCTGCCCGGCATGGTCGCGCGCGGTTTCGGTCGCGTGGTCAACATCACCTCGGGTTCGGTGAAGATGCCGCTCCCCGGCCTCGACCTGTCGAGCGGCGCGCGCGCCGGCCTGACCGGGTTCGTCGCGGGCATCGCGCGGCAGGTGGCGGGATCGAACGTCACGATCAACGGCCTGCTGCCCGGATCGTTCGACACCGCCCGCATCGCGTCGATGGCGCAAGCGGCGGCGGCGAGGAACGGCACGACCCCGGCCGAGGAAAAGGCGAAGCGGGCCGAATCGATCCCGGCGAAGCGGATCGGCGACCCGGCGGAGTTCGGCGCGGCCTGTGCCTTTCTGTGTTCGGACAAGGCCGGGTTCATTACCGGGCAGAGCCTGCTGATCGATGGCGGAGCGTTTCCCGGGATCCTGTGAACGCGTCAGAAAATTCCCAGGAATTTCTTGCGCTGCTCCTTGCGCTCGCCCCGGTTCGAACGGCCATCCTCCGACTTGGCCGTCGTCCCCCGCCCGACATCGTCGCGCGCCTCGCCCGCTTTGGTCCGCTGGGCGCGCGCCGTCGCGCCGGCCAGCACCGGGCCGCAGGCCGCGCCCTTGGCATCGCCCGGATCGACGAACGCCAGCACGCCGGCAAGCGGCGTCGCCACCACCGCAAGGCCCAGCCCCGCACCGGCGCGGCCGAGCAGTTCGGGGCTGACGACCGAATAGCGCGGCTGCGCGAAATAGCCGCCGATGCCCACCGGCGACTGGCCGGAAAACAGCGAGAAGCGTTTTGAATCCGCCCGCACCGCCAGATCGATCGATTCGTTGCGGAAGCTGAATCCGCCCCGTCCGACCATCACGTTCTTCTGCGTGTCGATCACGATCGGATCGGCCGCCGCCACTCCGCCGCGCACGGTGAAGCCGATCAGCCCGCAGTTGATCCGCACCGGCTCCTTCAGCTTCCCCTCGAACATCTTCTGCGCGAAGGTGCCGAGGTCGAGTTCGGACAACTGGATGTTGCGCGTCCAGAAGCTGCCCGCAGGCAGGATGATCGCGATGCGCCCGTCCGACGCCGCCAGCGAGTCGTGCACCGTATCGCCGGTACCGGTCAGCTTCACTCGCCCCTTGACGGTGCCGGTGGTGCCCGCCTCCGCGACGCCCCATCCGGCGAGCAGCCGCCCCATCGGCGTCGGCGACAGGCGGATGTCATAGTCGGTGACGGCCGGGCTCCGGCGCGCGTCGATGACGATGTCCGACGCGACATTGCCGCGCGCCATGGCGAAGGTCAGCGGCGACAGCTTGAGCAGCCGGTCGTTCAGGTCGAGCGTCAGGTCGACATTCGACACCGGCAGGCTGCGCGCGCGGACGGTGCCGACCTTGTAGCGTACCTGCGCATCGAAGTTCCTGAGTGCATCGACGTTCAGTTTCGCGTCGGGAAGCAGGCGGGGCGCGCCGCCGGTCCGCACGACCGCACCGGCCGCGCCCTGCGCCTCGACGCGTTCGAGGTCATAGCCGACGAACGCCGACATATCGACGATGTCGAGCGTCCGCGACGTCAGGTCGGCGGTCAGCAACAGGCGCGGCTCGCGCTGCGTCACCGTCAGCCTGCCTGCCAGATCGCTGTCGCCGAATGTCCCGCGCAACCGTGTGAACTTCCAGTCCGCGCCGTCCTTCGTCATCCGCCCGGTCAGGCGATAGGTCCGCGTGTCGGGCGTGGTGATGCCGAGGACCGCGAACACCTCTGCCAGGTTGCGGCCGCGCAGGCGGACGGCAAGGTCCGATCCGTCGAGTTCGGTCGGTCCGGGCAACGTGCCGGCCAGCACCGCCACCGAACGCGCGACCTCGATCCGTGCGGTCAGCCGGTTCTGCCCGCCCCGGATCGTCGCGTTGGGCGATTGCAGTTCGCCGGTCAGGCGGAACGGCCGCCCCCGCACCGTGCCGCGCCCGGTGGCGCGGATCGCGTGTTCGAACTGCGTACCGGCCGTGGTCGCAGGCGCGAGGTCGAACCTCCCGTCGAGCAGGAATTGCGGGTCGCGGTAGCGGATGCGCGTGTCGCGAAACACGCCGCCGCGCACGACCGGCAGCTCCAGCTTCCTGCCCGGCGTGTCCGGATCGCCGAACGTCCAGGTGTTGCGTTTACGCGCGGCGTCCCAGTGGAGGTCGGCGCGCGCGCCGTCCAGTTCCAGCCAGTTCACCCGCCGCCGCCCGAAGAGGAAGGTCAGCGTGGCGACCGAGCTGTCGAGCTTCCTCGCCTCGAACACATTGCCGCCGCCGGCCCAGCCGGGGTTCGACACCGACAGCCCTTCGGCAAGGAATTTGAGGTTCACGGGCGCGAAGTAGAACTGGAAATCGCCGGCGACGCGCACCGTTCGCCCGCTCTGCGACGATGCGATGCGCTCGAACGTGCCTTTCAGGAACCGGCCCCTGGTGATGAACAGCACTGCCCAAGCAAGGACGATCGCCGCGACGATCCCGATCAGCGTCCGAAGCGCGATCCGCCGCCAGTCGCGGCGGCGGGGGGCGGCGGGTGCGCCGGCAGTTTCGGAAACGTCGGCCATCGCACCCCAACCGTTCGCAGGCGAAACGAGTTCCGGTTATTGCGTTTTGGCGCGGGGCGGGTTAGGGGCGCGCTCTTTCCACGACCTTTCGGGATTCGCCCGGCCATCTGGGGCTGCCGCGGCAATCCGCACGTCGTGATATTCGAGGAGACCAAAATGCCCAAGCTCAAGACCAAGAGCGGCGTGAAGAAGCGCTTCAAGCTCACCGCCACCGGCAAGATCAAGCATGGTGTCGCGGGCAAGCGCCACCGCCTGATCTCGCACAACGCGAAGTATATCCGCCAGAATCGCGGGACTTCGGTCCTGGCCGACGCCGACACCGCGCGTGTCAAGGCGTGGGCGCCCTACGGCCTTCGTTAAGGAGTACTGAGCAATGGCACGCATCAAGCGCGGCACGACCACCAAGGCGAAGCACAAGCGGATTCTGGATCAGGCGAAGGGCTATTATGGCCGTCGCAAGAACACGATCCGCATCGCGCGCCAGGCCGTCGAAAAGGCCGGCCAGTACGCTTATCGCGACCGCAAGGTGAAGAAGCGGACCTTCCGCGGCCTGTGGATCCAGCGCATCAACGCCGGTGTCCGGGCGGAAGGCATCACCTATTCGCAGTTCATGCACGGCTGCAAGCTGGCCGGCATCGAACTGGACCGGAAGGTCCTGGCCGACATCGCGATGCACGAGGAAGCCGCCTTCAAGGCGATCGTCGCGCAGGCGAAGGCCGCCCTGCCGGAACAGGCCGCCGCGTAAAGCTGCGGTTTGATGGTAAGAGAAACGCCGGTGGGGAAACCCGCCGGCGTTTTTTTTGTCCGTCGTCATGGTGGGGGCAGCTACGCAATCCACTTCGTCGTCATTCCCGCGAAGGCGGGAATCCATAGACGCTGCCGTTCCGGCTCCATTATCAACGTCGGCGTGCATGGGTTCCCGCCTTCGCGGGAATGACGGAAGAGTGAGGAATGGTGCGCATCTTCGAACCCTGCGTCTATATCATCGCCAGTCGCCGCAACGGTACCATCTACACCGGCGTCACGAGCAATCTGATCCAGCGCCTGCACCAACACCGCACCGGCACCTTCCCCGGCTTCACTGCCGACCATGACTGCACCCGCCTCGTCTGGTTCGAACGTCATGAAACGATGGAAACCGCGATCCAGCGCGAGAAGCGGATCAAGAAATGGAACCGCGACTGGAAACAGAATCTGGTCGAGCGGGCCAACCCCCACTGGTCCGACCTCGCCACGGGGCTAGGCTTCTCCCCCGTTCCGCAATAAAGCCTCGCTCCACAGCCAGACCACCGGAGCGACCGTGACCCCCGATCTCGACCAATTGCGTGCCGACCTGCTCGCCGCCATCGATGCCTCTGCCGGCGTCGATGCGCTGGAGGCGGTGCGCGTCCATGCGCTGGGCAAGCAGGGAACGATCACCGGCCTGCTGAAAACGCTGGGCGGCCTGTCGCCCGAAGAACGCCAGACCGTCGCGCCGCGCATCCATGCCCTGCGCGAAGCAGTCACCGACGCGATCGGCGCCCGCAAGGCGGACCTCGAGGCGAGGGCGCTGGCGGCGAAGCTGGCGGCGGAACGCGTCGACCTGACGCTGCCGGTCGACCGCGTCGCGCCGGGCGGGGTGCATCCGGTCAGCCAGGTCATGGACGAACTGGCCGAAATCTTCGCCGATCTGGGCTTCGCGGTGGCGACGGGGCCGGAGATCGAGGACGACTGGCATAATTTCACCGCGCTCAACATTCCGGAGACGCATCCGGCGCGGGCGATGCACGACACGTTCTACGCGCAGCGCCGAAGCCCGCAGGGCGAGACCAGCGCAAGCGCGGCCGGCGCTGCCCAGGCAGCGTCCGACGACGGTGGCTCCGCCACCGGCGCGCCCGAACGCTACGTCCTGAGAACCCATACGAGTCCGGTGCAAATCCGCACGATGATGGCGCAAAAGCCGCCCATACGCATCATCGCGCCCGGCCGGGTCTATCGCAGCGATTCCGATGCGACCCACACGCCGATGTTCCACCAGATCGAGGGACTGGTGATCGATCGCGGCATCCATATGGGGCATCTCAAATGGACGCTGGAGACGTTCCTGAAGGCCTATTTCGAGCGCGACGATATCGTCCTGCGCCTGCGTCCCAGCTATTTCCCGTTCACCGAACCATCGGCCGAGGTCGATATCGGCTATACGCTGGACAAGGGCCGCCGCGTCGTCGGCGGTGATCCGGCGAAGGGCAATGGCGGCTGGATGGAGGTGCTGGGCAGCGGCATGGTCCATCCACGGGTCATCGCGGCGTGCGGCCTCGACCCCGACGAGTGGCAGGGCTTTGCCTTCGGCACCGGCGTCGACCGGCTGGCGATGCTGAAATACGGCATGGACGACCTGCGCCCGTTCTTCGACGGCGACCTGCGCTGGCTGAAACATCATGGCTTCGCGGCGCTGGACGTGCCCACGCTGTCGGGGGGAGTAGGCGCATGAAGTTCACCCTGGGCTGGCTGCACCAGCATCTCGCCACCGATGCCACGCTGGATACGATCCTGGACGGCCTCACCCGCATCGGGCTGGAGGTCGAGGGCGTCGAGAATCCGGGCGAGAAACTGGCCGCGTTCCGTATCGCCCGCGTGCTGAGCGCCGAACCCCATCCGCAGGCGGACAAGCTGCAGGTGCTGTCGGTCGATGCCGGCGCCGATGTAGGAAATGGGGGCCCGCTGCAGGTCGTGTGCGGCGCGCCCAATGCCCGCGCGGGGCTGGTCGGCGTGTTCGGCATGCCGGGCGCCACCGTCCCGGCCAACGGCATGGTGCTGAAGGTCGCGGCGATCCGCGGCGTCGAATCGAACGGCATGATGTGTTCGACGCGCGAACTCGAATTGGGCGAGGACCATGACGGGATCATCGAACTGCCCGATGATGCCCCGGTCGGCACCCCCTTCCCCGCCTATGCCGGGCTGGACGATCCGGTCATCGACGTCAGCATCACCCCGAACCGGCAGGATTGCATGGGCGTGCGCGGCATCGCACGCGATCTGGCGGCGGCGGGCTATGGCACGCTCAAACCCCTTGCGATGCCGGAGGTCGCGGGCACGGGCGCGGGGCCGGACGTCCGGGTCGAGGATGCCGATGGCTGCCCGGCCTTCTATGCGCAGGCGGTGCGCGGGCTGACCAATGGCGAGGCGCCCGAATGGATGCGCCGCCGGCTGGCCGCGATCGGGCAGAAGCCGATCTCGACGCTGGTCGACATCACCAACTATGTGATGTTCGACCTGGGGCGGCCGCTGCACGTCTATGACATGGCCAGGCTGAACGGCGGGCTGGTCGCGCGGCGGGCGGTGTCCGGCGAGCGCGTCGTCGCGCTGAACGGCAAGTCGTACACGCTCGACGGTGGCGAGACGGTGATCGCGGACGACGACGCCGTCCACGATATCGGCGGCATCATGGGCGGCGAGCATTCGGGCGTGTCGGCGACGACCACCGACGTGCTGATCGAATGCGCGTACTTCACGCCCGAGGCGATCGCGCGGACCGGCCAGAGACTGGCCCTGACCAGCGATGCGCGCACCCGGTTCGAACGCGGCGTCGATCCGGCGTTCCTCGACCACGGTCTGGCGATCGCGACCGATTACGTGCTGCGACTGTGCGGCGGGACCGCCAGCGGCGTGACGCGTGCCGGATCGCCGCCGGTCGCGCCCCGCACCATCACCCACCGGCCGGAGCGGGTGGCGACCCTGGGCGGGCTGGACGTGGCCGAGAACCGGCAGCGCGACATCCTCGAACGGCTGGGCTTTGCGGTCGGCGATGGCTGGCAGGTAACGGTCCCGTCGTGGCGGCGCGATATCGACGGTACCGCCGACCTGGTCGAGGAGGTGATCCGGATCGAGGGGCTCGACAAGGTACCGTCCACCCCGCTCGACCGCCCGGCCGGGGTGGCGGTAGCGACCGCGACCCCCGAACAGAAGCTGGAGCGGCGGATGCGCCGCGCCGCCGCCGCGCGCGGGCTGGCCGAAGCGATCACATGGAGCTTCATCGCCGACGACGAAGCCGCCCCGTTCGGCGGCGGTGCGTGGGAAGTGGTCAATCCGATCGCCAGCGACATGCGGGTGATGCGCCCCTCGCTGCTGCCCGGCCTGCTGAGCGCCGCCGCGCGCAATGCCAGGCGCGGCCAGTCGAGCGTGCGGCTGTTCGAGATTGGCCGGCGCTATCTGGCGACAGGCGAGCGCGCGACGCTGGGCATTGTGCTGGCGGGCGAGCGAACCCCGCGCAACTGGCGGAGCGGCAAGGCGCAGGGTTTCGACGCGTTCGACGCCAAGCGCGAGGTACTGGCGCTGCTGGAGGTTGCCGGCGCGCCGGTGGCGAACCTGCAGGTCATGGACGGTGCGGGCGACGTGTTCCACCCGGGCCAGTCGGCGACGTTGCGGCTGGGGCCGAAGACGGTGCTGGCGAGCTTCGGCGTGCTGCATCCGACCACTGCCAGGGCGTTCGACCTCGGCGCAGGCGCGGTCGCCGCCGAAATCTATCTCGACGCACTGCCCGCCAGGCGCGGCAGCGGCTTCATGCGCGCCGCCTATGCGCCCCCGGCGTTGCAGGCGGTGACGCGCGACTTCGCGTTCCTCGTCGCCGACGGCGTCGCCGGCGATCAACTGGTGCGCGCGGTACGCGGTGCCGACAAGGCGGCGATCGTCGATGCGCGGCTGTTCGACGTCTTCGCCGGACAGGGCGTAGAGCCGGGGCACAAGAGCCTTGCGGTCGAAGTCACGTTGCAGCCGGATGCCAAGAGCTTCACCGATGCCGAGCTGAAGGCGATTTCGGACAGGATCGTCGCGGCGGCGGCGAAGGTCGGCGGGACGCTGCGGGCATGAGCGCGGTCCTGACCAACGGGGTCCTGACGGCGACGATCGATCCGCTGGGCGCCGAGCTGCAATCGCTGACGGATGCGGACGGGCGCGAGCTGATGACCAATGCCGATCCGGCCTATTGGACCGGCCATGCGCCGATCCTGTTCCCGATCATCGGCGCGCTGCAGGACGACACGTACCGGGTGGATGGCAAGGCCCATACCCTTGCCAAACACGGCTTTGCACGGCGGCGGATGTTCGCGAAGGTGGCGCAGAACGATGTTTCGGTGCGCTACGAACTGGCCGACGATGCCGGGACGCGGGCGGACTATCCCTTTGCCTTCGTGCTTCACGTGGAACATCGGCTGGACGGCGCGACGCTGCATACCGAGGTGGGCGTGACCAATTGCGGCGACCGCGACCTGCCGGCGAGCATCGGATTCCATCCGGCGTTCGCATGGCCGCTGCCATACGGACACGACCGGGCGGCGCACCGGATGGTGTTTTCCGTCGCCGAAGGTGACACCGTCGCCGCGATCGCCGCCAACGGGACGATCGCGGCGCAGCGGCGCGCCAGCCCGCTCGACGGGCGGGACCTGTACCTGACCGACGCGCTGTTCGCCGACGATGCGTTGGTGTTCGATCCGGTGCACAGCGACCATGTGACCTATGGCGCCGAAATCGGCCCGCAACTCCGCATCGATTTTCCGGGGATGCCGAAGCTGGGCGTGTGGACGAAGCCGGGATCGGCGTTCGTGTGCATCGAGCCATGGGACGGAATCGCCGACCCGGAAGGCTTTGCCGGCGACATATTCGACAAGCCCGGCATCCACCGGGTCGCGCCGGGAGCGACGCACCGGGCGGCGATGGCGGTGACGCTGCAGGGGTAGGTTCCGCGCGAACCCAATCTTGCCGCCCTCCCCGCCCGGCCCTAAAGGCCGGCGATGGACCATATTTCCGATCGCCGCACCTTTGCGATCATTTCCCACCCCGACGCCGGCAAGACCACGCTGACCGAAAAGCTGCTGCTGTTCGGCGGCGCGATCCACCTGGCCGGCGAGGTCAAGGCGCGCGGCGCCGCGCGACGCGCCCGGTCGGACTGGATGAAGATCGAGCAGCAGCGCGGGATCTCGGTCACGTCGTCGGTGATGACGTTCGAACGGGGCGGGCTGACCTTCAACCTGCTCGACACGCCGGGGCACGAGGATTTTTCGGAGGATACCTATCGTACGCTGACCGCCGTCGATTCGGCGGTGATGGTGATCGACGCCGCCAAGGGGATCGAGCCGCAGACGCGCAAGCTGTTCGAAGTGTGCCGGTTGCGCAGCGTGCCGATCATCACCTTCGTCAACAAGGTCGACCGCGAGGGGCGCGATCCGTTCGCGCTGCTCGATGAAGTGGCCGACATGCTGCAACTGGACGTGTGCCCGATGACATGGCCGGCGGGCATGGGCGGCCAGTTCGAGGGGATTTACGACCTGGTCGACAACCGGCTGTTGCAGCCCGAGGCCGGGACCAGGGATTTCCAGGGCAGGGTGGAGCAGTTCACCGGGCTGGACGACGATCGCATCGATACGGTGCTGTCGGCGGAGGGTGCCGAACGGCTGCGCGAGGAGGCGGAGCTGGCGACCGGCGGCTATGCCGGCTTCGACCCGGCGGCGTACCGCGCGGGCGACCTGACCCCGGTCTATTTCGGGTCGGCGCTGAAGGAGTTCGGCGTCGATTCGCTGATCGACGCGATTGCCCGCCATGCCCCCCCGCCCCGCCCGCAGCCGGCCGAGCCGGCGCCGGTCGACCCGACCGACGACCGCGTCACCGGGTTCGTGTTCAAGGTGCAGGCGAACATGGACCCCAATCACCGCGACCGGATCGCGTTCATGCGGCTGTGTTCGGGGACGTTCCGGCGCGGCATGAAGCTGACCCCGACCGGGCACGGCAAGCCGATCGCGATCCATTCGCCGATCCTGTTCTTCGCGCGCGAACGCGAACTGGCCGACGAAGCCTATCCGGGCGACATCATCGGCATTCCCAACCACGGCACGCTGCGCGTCGGCGATACGCTGTCCGAACGGGCCGATGTGCGCTTTACCGGGCTGCCCAACTTCGCACCTGAAATCCTGCGCCGGGTGGTGCTGAAGGACCCGACCAAAACCAAGCAGTTGCGCAAGGCGCTGGACGACATGGCCGAGGAAGGGGTCACGCAGGTATTCTACCCCGATATCGGGTCGAACTGGGTGATCGGCGTGGTCGGGCAGTTGCAGCTCGAGGTGCTGCTGAGCCGGCTGGAGGTCGAATACAAGGTCGCGGCGGGGCTGGAGATGGCGCCGTTCGAAACCGCGCGCTGGGTGTCGGCGGCCGATCCGGCGGAGCTGAAGGCGTTCACCGACCTGCATCGCAGCGCGATGGCGAAGGATCGCGACGGCAACCCGGTGTTCCTGGCCAAGAGCGCGTGGGAGGTCGGCTATATCGCCGATCGCTATGCGAAGGTGACGTTCGCCGCCACGCGCGAACGGTAGGCGCATCGTCCCTGCCCGCGCGGGGGCAGGGTCGCGGCTTCACGCGACCCAGTCGCGCGCGAGCCGGCGACTCGCCAGCGCCATCAGCGCGCCGGCAACGAGGTACAGGCACAGCGCCGCCGCGATCGCGTAGCGCAGCGATTCGGTGCCATAGGCCGGGGCCAGCCCCTGCGACAACTGGCCCACCACCCAGCTCCCCAGCCCGAGGCCGATCAGGTTGTTGATGAGCAGGAAGCACGCCGACGCCGTGGCGCGCATGTGCGCTGGAACGAGGTGCTGCACCGCGGTCAGCACCGGTCCCAGCCAGACATAGACCAGTGCCTGCGGCAACAGGAACAGCGCGAACGCCGCGACCCAGCCACTCGACAGCACGCCCGCGATGAACAGCGGGGTGCCCAGCACATAGCACAGCGCGGGCAGCAGCGCGTACCAGCGCTTGTCACGCGCGCCCAGCCGGTCGCCGAGCGATCCGCCGAGCAATATGCCCGCCATCCCGCCGCTCAGCAGCAGCGCGCCGAAGAACTGACCGGTCTGGACCAGATCGAGGCCGAAGCTGCGCATCATCAGGCTGGGCAGCCAGAAGCCGACGCCATAGCCGCACATCGACCCCGCCGCCGCACCGAAGGCCAGCAGCCAGAAGCTGGGTTTCGCCGCGAGGATGCCGAACACGCGGCCGACCGGAATGCGATCGGCGGTCGCGACCGGGCGCGGCGGGTCTTTCACCAGCAACCGAAAGAAGGGCGCGATGACGATGCCGGCAAGCCCGACGGTATAGAAGGCCGTGCGCCATTCCACCGCCTGCGCGATATAGCCGCCGAGCAGGACGCCGCCGGCGGCGCCCAGCGGGATGCCGAGCGAATAGACGGCGAGCGCGCGGGCGCGGCGTTCGGGGGGGAAGGTGTCGGCGATCAACGCATAGGACGGGGCGACGCCACCCGCCTCCCCCACACCGACGCCGACGCGGAACAGGAACATCTGCGTGAAATTCTGCGCCATGCCGCACAGCGCGGTGAACGCGCTCCACACACCCAGGCTGATCGTGATGACCCATGTCCGGCTGGTACGGTCGGCGACGAGCGCGAGCGGGATGGCGAGCGTCGAATAGAGCGCGGCAAAGGCGATGCCGCCCAGCACCCCCATCTGCCCGTCGTCGAGGCCGAGATCGCGCTGCACCGGCTGGGCGAGGATCGCGAGGATCTGCCGGTCGAGAAAGTTGAAGCTGTACACCAGCAGCAGCATGGCAAGGGTGATGCGGGGGTTTTTCATGCGGACACTCATTCTCCTCCCCGACACGGCGGGGCGGACCGTAGCATGGCGGCGGGGGGTCGCCACCTCCGCCACGTTGCATTTCCGGGATATCCCCCGGGGCGTTACGTCAGAACTTCACCTCGAACGTCGCGGTCGCCGTGCGGGGCGGGCCGTAATAGCCGATGATCGAGTTGCCAAAGAGCGCGCCGGGGAAATTATAGCCGCCCACCCGATAGCGCTGGTCGGTCAGGTTGCGCAGCGCCATGCCGAGCCGGTAGCGGCCGTCGCCCGAAATCCAGTTGGCGGAAGCGTTGACCAGTGCATAGCCGTCCTGGTCGAGCGCCGGGGTCGGGATCTCGAACAGCGAATAGTCACTGCGCAGCGTGACTTCGGGCGTCACCGACAGCGATCCGCCGGCGAAATCGGTCGACGCGGTGAACGACGCGGCGGCGGTGAATTCGGGCGTATTCTGGAACACGCGCTGGTTCGCGACGTCGACCGGGGTCGTGCCGCCGCCGATGAAGGTCAGGAATTCCTTGTAGTCGGCATTGGTGTAGCCGAACGAAATCTGTGCCGACACATGGCGCGACGGGACCACCCGCCCCTCGATCTCCAGCCCGTAGATATCGGCCTTGCCGGCATTGTCGACGAAGCTGGCGATGCCGCCGGCTACATTGGGCACCTGGATCGTGACCTGCTGGTCGGTGTAGCGCGAATAATAGCCGGCCATGTTGAGGAACAGCGTGCGGTCGAGGAACGCGCCCTTCATGCCGACCTCGTAGCTGGTGATCTTTTCGGGATCATAGCCATTGACGGTGGTCGGCGTGAACACCGCATCGCCGCGCATGTCGAACCCGCCCGACTTGAACCCCCGCCCCCACGACGCATAGAGGTTCAGGTCCCGGCGCGGTTCGTAGGCGATCGAGATGCGCGGGGTGAACTGGTCGAAGCTGCGGTCATTGGTATAGTCGGTGCGGATCAGGCCGGGGATCGCGGCGGCGTTGCCGAACCGGGGCGAACGGATGCCGGTATAGTTGCGACGGAACACCGTGCCGGTCTTGCCGTCCCTGGTATAGCGCAGCCCGGCCGACAGCTTCAGCCGGTCGGTAACGTCGAAGCTGACGTCGCCGAACGCGGCATAGCTTTTCGTCCTTACCTCGCCCGACGTCAACGTGGTGGTGTTGGCGAGGCCCAGCACGGTGTCGAACGCGCCCGAGGCATCGGCGTCGAGATAGTACAGGCCGACGACGCCCTGCACCCGGTCGCCCTGCAGCAACAGTTGCAGTTCCTGCGTGAATTGCCAGTCGTCATATTCGGCGGGCACGTCGAGCGTCGGCAGCACCGTGTTGTCGAAATCGATGACGGTGTTGGTGGCGCCTTCGCGATACGCGCTGATCGATTTGAAGGTCAGCAGGTCGGAAAGCTGGAACTCGCCGGTCAGCGACAGCCCCTGCGCCACCACCCGGTTGCGGTCGCCGACGCCGGCACGGGTATCGTACACGCTGGGCGTCGGCGCATAGCGCGCGTCGTTGCCGTTGCCGAGCAACCGGGTGCCATGGCGCGGGTTCGACCGGTCGAGCGTCCGGTCGCCGGCCAGTCGCACGAAGATGCCGTCGGTCGGCGTCCATTCGGCCGAGACGCGGGCGGCCAGCACGTCCTTGTCATACTGGTCCGCGCCGGTGGTCAGGTTGGTGCCATAGCCGTCGCGCTTGTACCGGGCGATCGCGCCGCCGATCGCGAACGTGTCGCCGATCGGCACCGTCACCTGCCCCACCAGGTCGAACTGGTTGTACGATCCGTAGGAGGCGCGGGCGGTGGCGGCATAATCATGGCCCAGCCTTTTGGTGACGTACTTGATCGCGCCGCCGATGGTATTGCGGCCGTACAGCGTGCCCTGTGGCCCGCGCAGCACCTCCACCCGTTCCACGTCGAAGATGTCGAGCACCGCGCCCTGCGGCCGGGCGACATACACGTCGTCGAGATAGAGGCCGACGCCGGGTTCGAAACCCCAGAGCGGATCCTGCTGTCCCACGCCGCGGCTGAAGGCGATCAGCGTCGAGTTCGACCCGCGCGCGATCTGCAGCGTCAGGTTCGGCGTCTTGTCCTGCAGCGCGGTGATATCGACCGCGCCGGTGCGGGTCAGTTGATCGCCGGTCACGACCGACATGGCGATCGGCACGTCGATCACGCTTTCGGCACGGCGCCGGGCGGTGACGACGATATCGCCGTCCGCCTGATCCGCGACGGCCGATGCCGATTCGGCGGGGGTTTCCGGCGGGGTCTGGGTGGTTTGCGCCAGCGCGGGCGCTGCGGCGAGCGCCGCTCCCATCAGCAGGCTGGCGCGGATTCCGGACGTGCGACGCATTGACCTCTCCCTGATTCGAACGCCACCCGTTGACCGGTTGTGCGTCGTTGCGCTTCGCTATACTGAAAGCTGAACCGGGTTTCAACTTGTCCCGGAGGCAGGGAGAGAATTTCCATGGGCACCGACGCTGCCGGGGTGGCGACGCCGCAGGACAAGGTGCCGCGGACCGAGCGCGGACGCCGGACGCAACGCGCGATCCTCGACGCGGCGGCGGCCGAATTCGGCGAAAAGGGGTTTCACGACGGATCGATCAGCGGAATCACGCGGCGCGCGGGCGTGGCGCTGGGCAGCTTCTACACCTATTTCGATTCGAAGGACGCGGTATTCCGCGCGCTCGTCGCCGACATGTCGGGCCAGGTTCGCGATCATGTCGCACCGGCGATCCGCGGTGCGGAGGGGCGGATCGCGGCGGAACGCGCGGGGTTGCTGGAATTCATCCGGTTCGTGCGCACCCACAAGGAAATCTACCGCATCATCGACGAGGCGGAGTTCGTCGATCCGGCCAGTTTCCGGCGGCATTATTCGACGACGGCGGATCGCATCGCGGCGCGGCTGCGCGACGGGGCGGACGACGACCGGGCGGAGGTCCATGCCTGGGCCATCATGGGCATGAACGTATTCCTGGGGCTGCGCTACGGCGTGTGGGACGATGATCGCGCGCCGGAGGATATCGCCGATACCATCGCCGCGCTGCTGGCGCGCGGGATCGGCTGACCCCTATTTCTTCAGCAGGTCCGCCAACCCGCCCAGCGCCGGCATCGGCCCGGCGTCCTCCTCCCGCAACACGCCCGCCGCCCGCAACGCTTCCTCGGCATGCGGGCTGCGCGGGTACGGGTCCAGCGCGAGGGCGAGGGTTTCGGCCGCCGCCTCGCCCAGGTCGATCGATCCGCCGGCATAGAACATGGTGTCCATCGCATCGCCGTCGAGCTCCAGCTCGCTGCTGTCGACGCTGCCATCGGGCAGGAAGCGCAGGGTAAAGGCTTCGTCGACCGATTCGGGCACCGGTTCGCCGCTCGCGACACAGGGTTGCGCGACCTCCGCCCGCAGCCGGCCGGTCGCGACGATCCCGGCCGCGTCGCGGCGCAGCGTATAGTCGGCCGTCAGCGACCCCAGTTCGACCAGGCCGAAACGGCCCGTCAGCCGGCGGCGTTCGTCGCCATCGGCCGTGATCTGCTGGCGCAGTTCCCCCTCCCCGATCTGGTCGATGCGGACGGGGCGGTGAAATTCGGGGGTCATGGCAGCTTTCCGGCAAGAAGGTCGTCGATGGTCGCGCCGTCCAGCGCGGTGCGCAAGGCGCGCAGTTCGGCAGCGACATGGGCCAGCGCGGCAGGATCCGGCGCCACCCCGCGATACAGGTTGCGCACCAGCGCCGCGTCGAACGTGCCATGGGCCAGCCCGTCGCGATACGCGCCCAGCCGCCCGCCCAGCGCCGCCATCATCCGGCCGATATGCTTGCCGACCACCATGTCGCCAAAGCCGATCTGGCGCAGTTGCCCGTCCATGTCGTCGACGAAGCATTCGGCCAGCGACGCGGCGGGTGCGGCCCCTGCCCCCTCACCCTCCAGCCGCAGCATCGCCATCGACAGGATGGCGGCGATCATGTCGAACCGGCCGTCGAGCGTGTCGGGCACCGCCCCCGCCAGATACCAGTGCGGCATCCGCCCCCGCGCGACGACCGAATCGTACAGGGCGGCGGCGATGCGCGGCGGCGGTTCGCGGCGGAACAGGCGGGATAGACGCATGACTCTCCGTAACGGACGGTAAAGGGCGCGCTTGTGGATGAAGCGGGACCGTCATATTGAACGCGTGGCCGCGCGATGCAATCGCGCGACCCGGTCGCGCGTTCGCTGGACGGAGATTTTATGGTTCGCTTCCCCACCCGTGGCGCAGTGGCGCTGATGATCGCCTGTGCCGCGGCGGGCCTGGGAGGCTGCACGAAGCTGCGCAGCCATCAGGGCTATGTCATCGATCCCGATCTGGTCAACGCGGTCCAGCCGGGCGTCGATACCCGCCAGTCGGTGTTGCAGACGCTGGGCACGCCGACCTTTGTCGGCCAGTTTTCCGACCGCGAATGGTTCTACCTGTCGCGCGACAGCCGCAATTTTGCGTTCAATCGCCCGCGTGCCGCCGACCAGACGACGCTGAAGATTTCGTTCGACCAGGCGGGCAACGTGACCGCGATCGACCGCACCGGGGTCGATCAGGTCGTCGGCATCAGCCCGTCGGACAAGAAGACGCCGACGCTGGGTCGCGAATCGAACTTCTTCCGCGATCTGTTCGGCAATATCGGTACGGTGGGTGCACCCGGTACCGGCGGACCGGCCCAGAACCAGTAACGGGCCCGGGCTTGCGGGCGATCCGCCCGCCGCCCGCCGCTCGCCTTTCAGAACGCTGACAACCGCATTCGCCAAGCGTTCAGGGCGAATCGGACAATCCTGTCCGCATCAAGAGGACAGGAGCACTTCCGATGCGAAAGATCATTCTTGCCGCGCTGGCGGCGACGATCGCCCTTCCCGTCGCGGCCGCGCCGGCCATGGCCCAGTCGGTGCGCGAACTGCGGCGCGACCGGCAGGATATCCGCGAGGAACGCCGCGACTATCGCCAGGCGCTGCGCCATGGCGATCGACGCGACATCCGCAACGAACGCCGCGACCTGAACCGTGCCCGCCGCGAATATCGCGACGATCTGCGCGGCCGGGCATGGGGCCGCAACGACTGGCGCGCCTATCGCCAGGGTCATCGCAACCTGTACGCACGCGGCAACTGGAACGCGCCGTTCC
Organism: Sphingomonas hengshuiensis; assembly: GCA_003240755.1. GTDB lineage: Bacteria > Pseudomonadota > Alphaproteobacteria > Sphingomonadales > Sphingomonadaceae > Sphingomonas > Sphingomonas hengshuiensis_A. The sequence goes on from QFNF01000007.1 coordinate 79,253, forward strand.
GCTATCAGGCGTTCCGGCCCGGCGTGGCGATCGGACGCCCCTATTACGCGCAGCGTTACTGGATCGCCGATCCGGGCCGCTATCGCCTGCCCCCGGCGCGCGGCTATCAACGCTGGGTACGGCATTACAACGACGCGCTGCTGATCGATCAGCGCCGCGGCCGGGTGATCGACGTGATCCGCAACTTCTACTGGTAGGCCCGGTTCGGCCGCGCCGTCGATACGCTCGGCGCGGCCGGTGCGCGGGGGCACCAGTCCCGAAAGGGGATTTAGGACCGTTTTCGCCAACGTCCCGAACCGCAGCCGGTTCAACAACAATTCAGAAATAACCACCCCCTCCCCCCAAATCCTCTTGTCCGGATGTAGCGGCACGGATTAGATCGCTGCGGGGACCATCATCGGGGGCTGGGGCATGGATGCGTCCGTCCCATGGATCGACGGCATTGCGCGCGAAACGATGCTGTTCGCCGCCGTCGGGTTCCTGATCGGCGGGATCGACGATCTTGCGATCGATATCGCCTATCTGTTTCGCGCGATCCGACGATGGTGGTACCGCAGAGCCACGCCCACGCTTGCGGATTTTCCGGTCGATGGTTGCACCGGGCGACTGGCGGTGCTGATCCCGGCATGGGACGAGGCCCCGGTGATCGGTGCGATGCTGCGGACGACGCTGGCGCGGTTCGACCATCCCGACTGGCGGCTATATGTCGGTGCCTATCCCAACGACCGCGCGACGATCGCCGCGATCGTCGGGGTGGCGACCGGAGACAATCGGGTCAGGCTGGCACTGACGCCACGCCCGGGCCCGACGACCAAGGCCGACTGCCTCAACACCCTATGGAGCGCGGCATTGGCGGATGGCGCGCGCGAAGGGCGCCCGTTCACCGCCATGGTGCTGCACGATGCGGAGGATGTGGTGCATCCGGGCGAATTGCGCGTGTACGACCATATGCTGGCGCATGCCGATACGGTGCAATTGCCCGTCCTGCCGCTGGCCGATCCCGGTTCGCGCTGGGTATCAGGTCATTATATCGATGAGTTCGCCGAGGCGCATGGCAGACAGTTGCCGGTGCGGGACGCGTTGGGGGCCGAGCTGCCGCTGGCAGGGGTCGGCTGCGCCATTTCCGCCGCGATGCTGGCCCGGATCGCCGCGCATCGCGGCGGACTGCCGTTCGATGAAACCAGCCTGACCGAAGATTACGAACTGGGACTGACGGTGCGGGCGCTGGGCGGGCGCGGCCTGTTCGTCCGCGCGCTGGAACGGCCGGGCGGATCGCCGGTCGCGGTTCGGGCCTATTTCCCGGCGACGCTCGACACCGCCATCCGGCAGAAGGCGCGGTGGATGACCGGCATCGCACTGGCGGGATGGGACCGGATCGGCTGGCAATCGGGCGGGGGCTGGCGCGACCATTGGATGCGGATGCGCGATCGGCGCGCCATCCTCGCCATTCCGGTGCTGGCAGTCGCGTATGTCGCACTGCTCGCATGGGGACTGGCATTGCTGGTGCACCTGTGGGCCGGCACCCGTCCGGCGTCGGTCGATCCCGCGCTGCAACTGGTGCTGGCGGCGAACCTGTGCCTGCTGGTGTGGCGGATCGCGATGCGCTGGACGCTGGTGCGCCGTGCTTATGGCCGGGACGAGGCCTGGCGATCGATCCCGCGGATGCTGGTCGGCAACCTGGTGGCATTGCTGGCGGCACGTCGGGCGGTGATCCGCTATGCCGGGACGCTGCGCGGACGACCGGTGCGGTGGGACAAGACCGCGCACCATTTCCCGAACGTCGCCGATCTGCCAAGCGTATGACACCGACGCGTGGACGCCCGCTACGATTTCTGGCGCTGGTCACGCTCGGCTGGGTAGGCATGCGGGTGACGTTGCTCTGGCCGGAGGACGTCCCGCGCGACCAGTGGGTAAAGGGGGTGTTGCCGATCCCCCGGACGGTATCCGTCATCGCGTCACCCGGTCGCGTACCGGCGGTGTCGGAGCGGCGGTTCGCCGCCAGCCTGCCACCCGCACCGATGCCGACGGCGATGACCCCGGCACGGGTCATCCTCCCGCCGGTCGTTGCGCCGATCGACCCCGCAGCACCGCTGTCAGAGGCGCGGATACAATTGGCGTTGCTGGCGCTGACCGGCTTCTCGGCGGCGGAACCCCTGTCCCGCCCCGCCGCGCCGCCCCCCGCACTCCCCCGGCCGGCTGGCGACGACAGGCTGACGGCAAGCTTCTGGGCGCTGGCGCGACCCGGAAGCGCGACCGGGGGACCGGTGCAGTTGGCCGGGGGGCAGGCCGGGTTGCGCGTGCGGATGCCGATCGCCGATAGCGGACAGGCAGCGGTAGCGGCCCGTATCGCGACCCCGTTGGCAGGCCAGGGGCGCGAGGCGGCGCTGGGCGTCGAGTGGCGCCCGATCCGGGCACCCTTCGCCGTGGTGGTGGAACGCCGCATGGCGCTCGACCGGGGGCGGGACGGCACCGGGATGGGACTGATCGCCGGGATCGATCGCGCATTGCCGGGCAGTCTGGGCATAGAAGCCTATGGACAGGCGGGTGCGGTGGCACGTCACGGGATCGAACCCTATGCCGATGGCGCCGCCCGCGTGCTGCACAAGGTGGCGGGGATCGGCAACAGCGTGCTGAAGCTGGGCATCGGCGGCTGGGGCGGGGCGCAGCGCGGGGCGATGCGGATGGATATCGGCCCATCGCTGGTCGCGGCGATCCCGGTCGGGCGCGGTGCCGTGCGGCTGTCGGTCGACTGGCGGCAGCGCGTGGCGGGCGATGCCGCACCCGGATCCGGACCGGCACTGACCCTCGGCAGCGACTTTTGAGGCTGCGGCTGGCACGTCCCGCCCGAACGCGGTAACCGGGAACCCCATGGACCTGTACCTTCCCATCGCCAACCTGTCGGTCAATGCGCTGGTCATCGTGTTGCTGGGGGGTGGCGTCGGGTTCCTGTCGGGCATGTTCGGCGTCGGTGGCGGGTTCCTGACCACGCCGCTGCTGATCTTCTATGGCATCCCGCCCACCGTCGCCGCCGCGTCGGCCGCCAGCCAGGTGACAGGCGCCAGCGTGTCAGGGGTGTTCGCGCATCTGCGCCGCGGCGGTGTCGATTTCCGCATGGGATGGGTGCTGGTGGCCGGCGGCGTGCTGGGGTCGATCGCCGGGGCGTGCATCTTCCGATTGCTGCAGTCGAGCGGGCAGATCGATACCGTCATCGCCATCCTGTACGTCGTGATGCTCGGGTCGATCGGCGGGCTGATGCTCAAGGAGGCGATCGGCGCGGTGCGCGTGCTGCGCGGCGCCATCCCGCCCCGGGCGGCGCGGCGGCGGCACCATCCGCTGGTCGCCGCACTCCCCTTGCGGTGGCGCTTCTACGCATCGGGCCTCTATATCTCGCCGCTGGCGCCGCTGCTGCTGGGGTTCGCGACGGGTATCCTGACCGTATTGCTGGGGGTCGGCGGCGGGTTCATCCTCGTGCCGGCGATGCTGTATCTGCTCGGCATGGGGACGCGGGTGGTGGTCGGCACGTCGCTGTTCCAGATCCTGTTCGTGACGGCCGCGGCGACGATGGTCCATGCGCTGACGACGAAGGCGGTCGATATCGTGCTGGCGGTGCTGCTGCTGATCGGATCGGTTACGGGTGCGCAGATCGGCGCGCGCTTTGCCCAGCGGGCCAAACCCGAATATCTGCGACTGGCGCTGGCCATCATCGTGCTGGCGGTGGCGTTCCGCATGGCGCTGGGCCTCGGATGGCGGCCCGACGATATCTATACGGTGCAGCCGGCATGAGGCGCCCGCTGCTTCTCGCCGGACTGGCGCCGTTGACGATGGGGGCGGCGGCACCGGTGCTGGTGCCCGACGTGTCGACCCGCGACGTGCAGATCGCCTATTCGTTCACCGGTGCCGAACTGCTGCTGTTCGGCGCGATCCTCTATCCCGGCGGGCGCGTGCCGCAGGGGGATCGGCCGGCGGAAATCGTGGTCGTTGTCAAAGGACCGCCTGAATCGATCGTCGTGCGCGAAAAGGAAAAGGTTGCCGGCATCTGGGTGAATGCCGACCGCATCAGCTATCGCTCCGCCCCGTCCTTCTATGCCATCGCATCGGCGCGGCCGATCGAGCGGATCGTCGATGAGCGGACCCGCGCGATCTACGAATTGGGGCTGGACAGCCTGCAATTGTCCCCCACTGCGGGAACATCGGCAGAGGACCAAGCCCGGTTCGCGCAGGGGTTCGTCGCCCTGCGCACGCGTGCCGGGCTGTACCGGGAAACGCCGGGCGCGGTCGAGATCACCGACGACGTACTGTACCGTGCCGCCATCACCATTCCGGCGCGCGTGCCGGTGGGCAGGTTCACCGCCGAAACCTTCCTGATCCGCGACGGTCGGGTGCTGGCAGCGGCGGTGCGGGAAATCGATATCCGCAAGTCCGGGTTCGAACGGTTCGTGGCGATCGCCGCCAACCAGGCGTCGCTGTGGTACGGACTGGCGGCGGTAGCATTGTCGATCGGGTTCGGTTGGGCGGCCGGCGCGCTGTGGCGGCGGTTCTGACGGGGTCCCGACAGGCCCCGGGCCCGAACTGACCGACCGATTTCAAAAACCCTGGATCGCCTCCGGATCGACCGCGCCGATCAACCGCCGCGCCGCGCGCCGGGCAAAGGCGAGGGTGCAGCGCTTGCGAACATGGGCGGGCAGGGGGGTGGTCGATGCCTCGCGCAGAATCGTCGCTTCGTAGCGGTCGGCGACGATGATGCCGGTACGATCGGGCAGGAACGCATCCCCGGCCAGCGGCGACACGTCGAACCCGGCGGGCACCGCCCAGAAATACCGGTCGCAGCACCCGAGATAATCGGTCCATTTGCCATCGCCCAGCAGGTCGGCCCGCGATACCTTGATCTCCACGATCACGATCTGCCCGCGCGCATCGAGCGCCATCAGGTCGGCACGGCGGCCGCCATCGAGCGGGACTTCGGCCATGGCGGTCAGATCATGCGCCAACAGCATGCGGGTGACACCCCGCGCGACGTCAGCGGCGATCAGCGGATGGAGATCGGGGGCGGGCGTTTGCACGCCCTGGACAAGGCTGGCCATCGCCGCATTATAGGAACATTATGCGAACATGGGAAGGGGTTCGGTACCCGTTCGACCATGTGCGCAAAGCACGTCGCGGGTCGGCATCAGCCCGCGAAATGCATCCGCCGGTTCCGAGCGGAGGTTCAGCGGTAGAAGATGTGGTTGCCGAGCGATGCGACGCGGGTCTTTCCCCAATTGGGGCTGACGCGGCGGGCGTGAAAGAACAGCGCACCCTCGGCCGGGCTGTCCCAGAGGTCCTGCCGGGCGATGCGGGCAATGGCGACGGCCGTCTTCCACGCCGGCCGGCTGGTATCGACGTCGGGCAGGCGACCACCCTTCACGAACGAAAACTGGCCCCGCTGGGTCAGGACCGCACAAGCCGAGGTCGGGAAGCGGCCCGAGGTCGCACGGTTGAGAATGACATCGGCGACAGCGAGCTGCCCGGTAAGGGGCTCGCCCTTTGATTCGTAATAGACGCCGATCGCGATGCAGTTGAGTTCTTCGTCGTCGATCGTCGCCGACTGTGCCGCGACGGCGGCGGCGAGGGTCGAGAAATCGGCATCCTGCGTTCCGGTGTCGACGGGGGCCGGGGCCGGTTTCGCCGTGATGTCCTGCACGATTTCGGCGGGAGCGGCGAAGTGGACGGGAACCTTTGCCGGGACCGACAGGTTGGTGACTCCCGCCTTGGCGGAACCCCCGGTGCCTGTTCCCCGACTGCGCCATCGACCCGAAACCCCGATCGATCCAGCGCGCGTATCTGATGCACCGCGCTTAGGGTCGGGCGAGTCGCGTGGTCAATCGGCCCACAGTGTTTCAGCGGCGAGCGGTTCGGCTGCTGCGACGATCGCCTCGACCACCCACAAATCGGGATCACGCTGTCGGCGATCCTGCCAATAGGGGGTCAATGCCGCTTCCCCAACCATATCCGGTTTGCGCCGGACGATGCGGGTCCGGCCATTGAGGTCACGCTCGCGCTCGAGCAGCCGTACGGTGCCATCGCGATCGATCGCCAGCAGCAGGACGACCCCCGAATCGCGATCGCCGCGCGCGAGCACCGCCGCACTACCGCCGGCATGCTCGACCGCACGAACGAAGGCGTTGACGCGCAGCGCGGTCGGCCAGTCATTCACCGTTCGGCATAGCCGGGCAGGGTGGCGAGCGGGATGCGGCTCTTCATGAAGGTGCCGGTGCCGCGCGCCGCCTCTTCGCCATCGACATCGATCAGACGTGCGTCGGCGATGAATACCCGCCGCCTGCCGCTGACCCAGCGGCCCTCGGCGATCACGCGACCCGGACCCAGCGGACGCTGCAACAGCAGATTGAACGCCGTGGTGAGCAGGAAACGATCGGTGACGAGGCTGTTGGCGGCATAGAAGGCCGCATCGTCGAGCATCTTGAAATAGGTGGTGCCATGCGCCGCGCCGGCCGCATGGAAATGCCGTTCGTCGATCGAGAAATGGATCCGCGCAACGCCGGCCGAGACGATTTCCAGCCGCGAATCGAACAGCCGGTTGATCGGAGCGGCGGCATAGAGTGCTTCCAGCGCCCGGAAATGTGCCGTCTCCCCGGCGGGGATATCAGGCGGCGTCACGCGCCTCGACGCCCGACAACAGCGCATAGAGGGCGTCGGCCGACCCGGCACCACGCAGTTTCGCGCGGAACGCGGCGTCGCGCAGCGCGCGCGATATCCGTGCCAGCGCTTTCAGATGGTCGCTACCGGCCGCCGCCGGGGAAAACAGCGCAAAGATCAGATCGACCGGCAGTTCGTCGACCGCGCCGAAATCGATCGGGCGGTCGAGGCGGACGAACACGCCGCAAACGCCGTCCGGGTGGTCGATCCGCGCATGCGGAATGGCGATCCCGCCGCCGAACGCCGTCGTTCCGAGTTTTTCCCGTTCGGATAGCCGATCAGCGACGAGCTTTGCGTCTATCCCGCAACGCTTTTCGGTAACGCCGGCGATATGCGCGAACAATGCCTTGCGGGTGCCGGCGGATATGTCCGCCAGCACCGTTTCCGGCGTCAGGAGATCATGAAAATCGTACACTTATGCCGCGCGATTGGGCTCGACCCAGCCGATCGTGCCGTCGTGGCGACGATAGACCATGTTGAACGATCCGGTGCCGCTGTTCTTGAACAGCAACGCATTGGTGTTGCGCAGGTCCAGCATCATGACCGCGTCGGATACGCTGGCGTCGGGCACGTCGACGCGGGTTTCGGCGATAATCAGCGGAGCGTCGGCGACGTCCTCATCCTCCTGCTCACCGCCGTTGAACACGGTGTAGCCGGCATTGTCATAGCCGTTGTCATAGCCGCCGGCCTCGTTGATCGCCGCGGCCTGTGCCGCATTGCGATCCTTCAACCGGCGGGTATAGCGCCGGAGCTGCTTTTCGATCTTGTCGGCGGCACCGACGAACGCGCCCTGTGCCTCCTGCCCGCTATTATGCCCTTTCAGGACCAGGCCCTGTGTGACGTGACAGACGATGTCGCAGACGAACCCGTTATCGTGCGGCCCCTTGCCGAACGTCACCGTGGCAGAGATCGCGCGCTGGAAATATTTGTCCGCAATGCCCTGGAGTCGCTCCTGGACCATCACCTTCAGTGCGTCCCCGGTGTCGACCTGGTGCCCCGAAACCCGGATGTCCATGTAATCCTCCGTCGTTGTGAAATCGGTGAGCCGCTCAAAGCGGGTGCTGTCAACGCGTCAGGTCGGCGACTGGCCCCATAGCGGGTCCTTCAACGTGCCGACGAACGCGGCGTGGACGGCAAGTTCGGCCTCGCTGGCCGAAAACCGGCGGGGCGGGCGCACGCGGGAGGGGACGACATCGTCCACCACCTCCGCGATCAGGGTCGGCGTCGCGTCGAGACCGAAGCCGATCTGGCGACCGCCCATCAGTTCGACATAGACCTGCGCCAGCAATTGCGCGTCGAGCAGTGCGCCGTGCAGCACACGGCGGCTGCGATCGATCCCGAAGCGGACGCACAGCGCATCGAGCGTATGCTTGGCGCCCGGATGCCGGCTGCGCGCAATGGCCAGCGTATCCACCATCCGCGACAGGCAGATCGCGTCGCGCCCGCACGCGCCGAGTTCGCCGTTCAGGAAACCGAAGTCGAAACCGGCATTATGCGCGATCAGCGGGCTGTCGCCGATAAAGGCGAGGAGGTCGTCGATCGCGGTGTGGAACGCCGGCTTGTCGGACAGGAAGGCGTCGGACAGGCCATGCACCGCCTCCGCTTCCTTCGGCATCGAGCGGCCCGGGTTGAAATAGGCGTGGAAGGTGGCACCGGTCTCGACCCGGTTCACCAGTTCGACGCATCCGATTTCGACCAGGCGATCCCCTTCCGAGAATTTGAAGCCGGTGGTTTCGGTGTCGAACACGATTTCGCGCATGGGTACCTTATCCGCCTTCGCCGGGGACCATGCAAGCGACCAGCGCGGCGACCTGCACCTGTGTTGCGCCGATCGTGGTATCGGTGCGGATAATATGGTGGGCGCGAGCGCGCTTTTCGCCGTCGGGCATCTGGGTCGCGAGGATCGCGGCAAACGCCGACTCGGTCATGCCGGGGCGGGCGAGGACACGGGCGCGCTGGATATCGGGCGCGGCGGAAACGACGGCAACGGAATCGCAGCGTGCATCGCCGCCGGTCTCGAACAGCAGGGGTATGTCGAGCACGACCAGCGGTGCGGCGGCATGGGTGTCGAGGAAGCGTTGGCGCTCGGCGGCGACGGCGGGATGGACGATCGCTTCGAGCCGACGGCGGGCGTCCGGGTCGTCGAAGATGCGATCGCGAAGCGCGGCGCGGTCGAGGCCGGCGGGACCGGTCGTGCCGGGGAAGGCGGCCTCGATCGCCGGGAGCAGCGCGCCGTTTGGCCCTTGCAGGGCATGCACGGCGGCGTCGGCGTCGAACACCGGGACGCCGAGGTCGCGGAACATCGTCGCGACGGTCGATTTTCCCATGCCGATCGATCCGGTGAGGCCGAGGATATGGGTCACGCCAGCAACCGTTCCCGCAATTCCGCATCCCGGTCGCGCGGCGGCGCAACCCCGAAGAACAGTTCGAACGCCAGTGCCGCCTGGCCGACCAGCATTTCCAGGCCATCGACCGTATCCAGCCCGCGATCATGCGCCTGTACCAGCAGCGGAGTCTCGATCGGCGCGTACACCGCGTCATAGACCACTGCATCCTCGGACAGGGGGGCAAGGTCGATGGCGAGCGGCGGCTGGCCGGTCATGCCAAGCGTGCTGGCATTGACCAGCAGCCTGACCGCCGGCAGCGGCGCGGCGAGGGGGAGGGCGTCGCCCTTCAGCCCGAAGGTGGCGAGCAGCGCAGCGGCCTTCAGCGGGTTTCGGTTGAGCACCGTTACGCGACCGACGCCCAGTTTCGACAGCGCAAACAGGATCGCCCGGCTCGCGCCGCCCGCGCCGATCACCGCGACCGGCTGGTTCGTCAGGTCGAGGCCGGCGATCGGCGCGTGGAAGCCGGCGGCGTCGGTATTGGTCCCGATCCAGTCGCCGTCCTGCCCACGGAACACGGTGTTGATCGCGCCGATCGAACCACGGACGTCTCCCGGATCGGCGACATGGTCGAGCGCGGCGAGCTTGTGCGGCACGGTGACGTTGCAGCCGCGCCAGTTCGGGTCGGTCCGACGCTCCGCGAAATAGGCGGTAAGGTCGTCGGGTTTCACGAGGAACCTGCGATATTCGGCATCCAGCCCCAGTTGATCGAGCCAGAAGCCGTGGATCATCGGGGATTTCGAATGGGCGATCGGATCGCCGATCACTTCGGCATAGGGTTTCATGCGGGCAGCCTTCCCCGTTGGCGCAGATAGCGCGCGATTTCGAGCAACGGCATGCCGAGGATCGTCCAGTGATCGCCATCGATCCGGTCGAACAACTGCACGCCGCGACCCTCGATCCTGAAACAGCCGACACATCCGGCGATCGCCGGCCATTCGGCATCCAGATAGGATGCGATGAAGGCGTCGGACAGCGCGCGGACGGTCAGCTTCGCATGACCGATATGGCGCCATACCGGTCGCCCGCCCTCGACGAACACCGCCGCGCTGAACAGGTCGTGGCGCCCGCCCGACATGGCACGAAGGTGTGCGGCGGCATCCGCGCGATCCACCGGCTTGTCGAGCACGGTGCCATCGGCAAGTGCGACGACCGAATCCCCCCCCAATACCATCGTACCGGGCACGCGGGTCGCGGCGCGCATCGCCTTCATCTCGGCCAGAGCATCGGCAAGGTCGCGCGGTTTCAGCGCCTCGGCCGACAGCGCGGCCTTGGCCGCCTCTTCGTCCAGCCCGCTCGCCATCGCGTCATGGGGAATGCCGGCCGCATCGAGCATCGCGCGACGGGTGGCACTCATCGAGGCAAGGACGAAGCTCATGCCCGCTGCTCCAGCCTGCGATCGTTGCACAGGGTGATGATCGCCGCGGCGGTTTCCTCGATCGAGCGGCGGGTGACATCGATCACCGGCCAGCCATTATCGGCGAACATCCGCCGGGCATAGGACAGTTCCTTCACCACCGCATCCTGTTCGACATAGTCGGTGTCGGGCATCTGGTTGAGCGACAGCAGCCGGTTGCGGCGGATCGCGATCAGCCGGTCGGCGCTGGTGGTGAGGCCCACGACCAGCGGGTTCTTCAGGCCGAACAGGATCGCCGGTGGCGGGCTTTCCACGACGATCGGAATGTTAGCGGTCTTGTAACCGCGATTGGCGAGGTAGATCGAAGTCGGCGTCTTGGACGAGCGGGACACCCCGGCCAGCACGATATCGGCCTCCTCCCAATCCTCCGACGCGATGCCGTCATCATGGGCGATCGTCCACTGGATCGCATCGACCCGCGCGAAATAGGCGGCGTCGAGGCTGTGCTGCCGGCCCGGCCGCGCCTTGGCCTCCTGCCCCAACAGGCTGGAGAGCGCGTTGCTGACCGCGTCCATCGGCGCGACGATCGGCAGGCCCAGCGCGGCGCAGCGTGCTTCCAGCATCCGGCGGATCGCCGGGTTGACCAGCGTGTAGAGTACCAGCCCGGGATTGACGGCAATCTCGGCCAGGATGCGTTCGAGATGCGTTTCGGAACGCACCATCGGCCAGAAATGGCGCATCGTGTCGACATCGTCGAACTGCGCCAGCGCCGCCTTCGCGATATTCTCCAGCGTTTCGCCGGTGGAGTCGGACAGAAGGTGGAGGTGCAGCCGCATGGGGCGCCTTTCTGCACAAGGCTGTGGATAAGTCGGGGGCAGGGGCTAGCGTAACTCGGACCCGCCGCCAAGCTGTGGGAAAACCGGTTTTCATGCCCAGCTTATCCACATTCCCGGCACAGGGGGCGATTCAACCAACAGGCTGTGGATAATGTGGACGACACCCCGTGAATCGGCGACTTTGCGTGGGGTTCGCCCCGTCAATCTGTTGGCATTTCGGGTAATCCACCATAAGCCCCGATATCCACCGCCCAACCTCTTCCCACCATCTATCTAGATTCTACTTTAATAGTAGAAGGAGCGACGACGCTGACCGGTTCTCCTGATTCCAAACCGCTTCTCCGGGTGCTGGCCGGCGAGAAACCTGCCGTCCCGCCGCTCTGGCTCATGCGACAGGCCGGGCGCTATCTTCCCGAATATCGCGCGCTACGGGCGGACAAGGGCGGGTTCCTCGATCTCGTCAACGATCCCGCGGCAGCGACCGAGGTGACGTTGCAACCCCTGCGCCGGTTCGCGTTCGACGGGGCGATCCTGTTCAGCGACATCCTGATGGTGCCGAACGCGCTGGGACAGAAACTGTGGTTCGAAACGGGTGAGGGGCCACGGCTTGCCCCCGAACTGCGCACGCGTGCGGCGATCGATGCACTGGTGCCGGACGCTGCGATCCTCGACCCGGTCTATGCGACGGTGCGTGGCGTGGCCGCCGCCCTGCCGCCGTCCACGACCTTCCTGGGCTTCGCAGGATCGCCGTGGACGGTCGCCACCTACATGATCGCGGGCAGGGGTAGTCGCGAGCAGGCCGAGGCGCGCAGGATGGCCTATGGCGACCCTGGGGCGGTGCAGGAACTGATCGACCGGATCGTCGCGATGACGGTCGATTACCTTGCCGGACAGGTCGCGGCCGGGGTCGAGGCAGTGCAGTTGTTCGACAGTTGGTCGGGCAGCCTTGCCCCGGCTGAGTTCGAACGCTGGGTCATCGCGCCGACGGTGGCGATCGTCGAGCGCCTGCGCGCGCGGGTGCATGTGCCGATCATCGGCTTCCCCAAGGGCGCAGGCGGCAAGCTCGCCGCCTATGCGCGTGAAACGGGCGTCGACGCGATCGGGCTGGACGAGACGGTCGATCCGGCCTGGGCGAACACGCAGTTACCCGCAGGCCTGCCGGTACAGGGCAATCTCGACCCGTTGCTGCTGATCGCCGGTGGCGCGGCGCTCGACGCGGGGGTCGACCGGGTGCTCGCGGCCTTTGCGGACCGACCGCATGTGTTCAATCTGGGGCACGGCATCCAGCAGGATACGCCGATCGCGCATGTCGAGCGGCTGGTCGCGCGGGTACGCGCATGAGCGGGTTTCTGGGGGCTGCCTATCCGTGGGTGAAGGCGGGGCATATCGTCTTCGTCATCTTCTGGATGGCGGGGCTGTTCATGCTGCCGCGCTATCTGGTGCATCATCAGGAAGGGCTGGACGATCCCGCCGAACCGCCACGCTGGATCAGGCGCGAAGCGTTGCTGCGCCGGATGATCCTGACCCCGGCGATGGTGATCGTGTGGGTGCTGGGACTGCTGCTGGCGGCCAATGTCGGGCTGTTCGACGGGGGCGCGGGGCTGGGGTGGCTCCACGCCAAGTTGCTCGTCGTCGTGCTGCTCAGCGGCTATCATGGCTGGGCGGTCGGCTATGCCAGGAAGCTGGCGGCGGGGCGGCCGACATTGACGGCGCGGCAGTTGCGGCTGGCGAACGAACTGCCGGCGCTGGCGGCGATCGCGGCGGTGGTGCTGGCAGTGGTCAAGCCGTTCTAGACCAGCGGCGCCGTCTCGTGGGCAGGCTGCCGGGCCCGACCCGGCGGACGAGCTTCGCCGGCTCCGCTTGACTTGCACGCGCCCGCCACCTAGGTCGAACCTCAGTGGTGCCCGGTCCTCGGTGCGCCCGTCCCAGCCGCTTGTGTCCGCTTAATGTTGCCGACCTTGCCTCTACCTCGCTGATCTGGACCACCCCCCGATGCATCTCAAAGACTTAAAGAAACACGCCCCCGCCGAACTGGTCTCGATGGCCGAGGAGCTGGGCGTCGAAGGCGCATCGACGATGCGCAAGCAGGACCTCATGTTCGCGATCCTGAAGGCGCGCGCCGAAAATGGCGAACAGATCATGGGCGTCGGCACGATCGAGGTACTGCAGGACGGATTCGGCTTTCTGCGCAGCCCGGAGGCGAATTATCTCGCCGGGCCGGACGATATCTATGTCTCGCCCAACCAGGTGCGCAAGCACGGCCTGCGTACCGGCGACACGGTCGAGGGCGAAGTCCGCGCGCCCAAGGATGGCGAACGCTATTTCGCGCTGAGCAAGCTGGTATCGGTCAATTTCGACGATCCCGATGCGGTCCGCCACCGGGTCAATTTCGACAATCTGACGCCGCTCTATCCCGAAGCCAAGCTGACGCTCGACCAGCTTGATCCGACGATCAAGGACAAGTCGGCGCGGGTGATCGACATCGTCAGCCCGCAGGGCAAGGGCCAGCGCACGCTGATCGTCGCCCCGCCGCGCGTCGGCAAGACCGTCATGTTGCAGAACATGGCCAAGGCGATCACCGACAACCACCCCGAAGTGTTCCTGATCGTCCTGCTGATCGACGAACGTCCCGAGGAAGTGACCGACATGCAGCGCAGCGTGAAGGGCGAGGTCATCTCCTCTACCTTCGACGAACCGGCGCAGCGCCACGTCCAGGTCGCCGAAATGGTGATCGAGAAGGCCAAGCGCCTCGTCGAGCACAAGAAGGACGTCGTGATCCTGCTCGATTCGATCACCCGCCTCGGCCGCGCCTACAATACGGTCGTCCCGTCGTCGGGCAAGGTGCTGACCGGCGGTGTCGATGCCAACGCCCTGCAGCGGCCCAAGCGCTTCTTCGGCGCGGCGCGCAACATCGAGGAGGGCGGCTCGCTGTCGATCATCGCCACCGCGCTGATCGACACCGGCAGCCGCATGGACGAGGTGATCTTCGAGGAGTTCAAGGGCACCGGCAATTCCGAAATCGTCCTCGACCGCAAGGTGGCGGACAAGCGCATCTTCCCGGCGCTGGACGTCGGCAAGTCCGGCACCCGCAAGGAAGAGCTGCTGGTCGACAAGACCAAGCTCAGCAAGATGTGGGTGCTGCGCCGCATCCTGATGCAGATGGGCACGATCGACGCGATGGAGTTCCTGCTCGACAAGATGAAGAATTCGAAGACCAACGAGGACTTCTTCGACAGCATGAATCAGTGATCGAGCGCGCCCTGCGACATGCTGTCGCAGGAGACGCGCCGATCGAACCGCCCGCCTTTTCCACAGGGGAAGGCGGGCGTTTTCGTATCTCACGCCAAGGCGCTCCGGGACTGGAGATCCCAGCCTGTGCTGGGGTGACGTGATACGGCAACAGCGTGACGGATTATCGTCCCGTTATCGCCATCCACAGCTTTTCCCCCTATCATCCCCCGATCACACGCACGGGATGCAATTCATGAAGATCAACGTCGAAGTCGATTGCACCCCGGAGGAAGCACGCCGCGCGATGGGCCTGCCCGACTTCACGCCGGTCCATGAGCGCTACGTCGCGATGCTGACCGAGACGATGGAGAAGGGAGCCAGCCCCGAATTGCTCGATCAGATGATGAAGAGCTGGGCGCCGATGGGCGAGGCGGGCATGAGTTTCTGGCGCAAGATGTTCGAGACGGCGGGTCGTGGCGGCTGACACCATCTTTGCGGTGTCGAGCGGGCGGCCGCCCGCCGCGATCGCGGTGCTGCGTATATCGGGGGGCGGGGCGATCGCTGCGGCGATGCGGCTGGCCGGCACGCTGCCGGAACCGCGACGTGCCGGGGTCCGGGCGCTGCGCGATCCGGTGGATAACCGACTGCTCGATCGTGCGCTGGTGCTGGTGTTTCCGGGGCCGGCGACGGCGACCGGCGAGGATCTGATCGAGCTGCACCTGCATGGCGGACGCGCGGTGGTCGCCGGCGTCGAACGCGCGCTGTCCGGTCTGCCCGGGTTGCGTGCAGCCGAACCGGGGGAGTTTACCCGCCGCGCCCTGATGCATGGTCGTATCGACCTGACCGAAGCGGAGGGGCTGGGTGATCTGCTGTCGGCCGAGACCGACGCGCAGCGGCAGATGGCGCTGGCGAACAGCGACGGCCGGTTGCGGCGGGCGGTGGCCGGCTGGGCGGCGACGGCAATCCGGTTGTCGGCGATGGTCGAGGCGGTGCTGGACCATACCGATGAGGATGATGTCGATGGCAGCGACACCGTGCTGGTCGGCGTACGGGGGGATGCCGCGGCGCTGGCGGGCGAGATCGCGACGGTATTGGCGGTTCCGCCGGTCGAACGGTTGCGGGACGGTATCCGCGTCGTGCTGGCCGGTCCGCCCAATGCCGGCAAGTCGACCCTGCTCAACGCACTGGTGGGCCGTGAAGCGGCGATCGTGTCGCCGCTGGCGGGTACCACGCGCGACGTGATCGAGATTCCCGTCACCCGCGACGGGGTGGCATGGCTGTTCCTCGATACCGCCGGGCTGCGCGACGACAGCGACGATCCGGTCGAGCGGATCGGCATCGATCGCGCGTCCGGATCGATCGCGACGTCGGATATCGTGCTGTGGCTGGGGAAGGACGCGCCGCCTGCGAACGCGCGGGCAATTCCGCTTCAGCCACAGGCGGATATTTGCCAATTTCCTGCGCAGGATCGCCTGGCGGTGTCCGCCGTGACGGGGCAGGGGATCGACCGGCTATGGGAGGCATTGGGTGCCGAAGCGGCGGCGCTGTTGCCGAAGGTTGACGAACTGTCGCTCAACCGGCGGCAGGCCCGTCATGCCGATGCAGCAGCGGGTGCGCTGAACCGTGCTGCGACGCAGGACGATCCGCTGTTGCTGGCCGAAGAATTGCGCTATGCGGTACAGGCATTCGCGGCACTGACCGGAATGCGCGCGACCGAGGCGGTCCTCGACGATCTGTTCGGTCGCTTCTGTATCGGCAAATAACGTTCCACGTGGAACCACGAGCAGCATGACCTTTGATGTAGTGATCGTCGGTGGTGGCCATGCCGGCACCGAGGCAGCGAACGCAGCGGCGCGGCGCGGGGCGGCGACGTTGCTGATCGATTTCGACCCTGGCCGGATCGGGGCGATGTCGTGCAACCCGGCGATCGGCGGGCTAGGCAAGGGCCATATCGTTCGCGAGATCGACGCGCTGGACGGGCTGATGGCGCGGGCGGCGGATGCTGCGGCGATCCATCACCGGATGCTCAACCGGTCGAAGGGGTCGGCGGTGCAGGGGCCGCGGGTGCAAGCGGATCGCAGGCGATATGCCGCAGCGGTCAAGGCACTGCTGGCGCATCCAAAGTTGACGGTCATTGCCGGTGATACCGTCGCGCTGTCGATCGACGGCACGCGGGTGTGCGGAGTCGAACTGGCCGACGGTACGCGTATCGCCGCGCGGACGGTCGTGCTGGCCACGGGCACGTTTCTGGGCGGCACGATGTTCCGGGGCGAGGAACGCGATATCGGCGGACGCGTCGGCGAACGCGCAGCCACCCGGCTGGGACAGCAGTTACGCGACCTTTCCCTGCCGATTGCACGGTTGAAGACGGGTACGCCACCACGGCTCGACGGACGAACGATCGACTGGGCGGCGCTGCCCGAACAGCCGTCGGATAGCGACGTCTGGACGATGTCGCCGCTGTCCGATCCCGCCCGGCGCCTGCCACAGCTCGCCTGTGCGATCGCGCGGACGACCGCCACCATGCACGATATCATCCGCGCCGGGCTCGATCGGTCGCCCCTGTTCAGCGGGTCGATCGAAGGGCGGGGTCCACGCTATTGCCCGTCGATCGAGGACAAGGTCCATCGCTTCGGCGATCGCGACGGGCATCAGATATTCCTCGAACCCGAAGGGCTGGACACGCATCTGGTCTATCCCAACGGCGTATCGACCTCGCTGCCGAGCGGCGTGCAACTGGCGATGCTGCGCAGTGTCACCGGGCTCGAACAGGTCGAGATCGTCACGCCGGGCTATGCCGTCGAATATGACTATATCGATCCGCGGGCGCTTGATGCCACGCTCGGGCTGCGCGCGCTGGACGGCCTGTATTTTGCCGGGCAGATCAACGGTACGACCGGCTATGAGGAGGCAGGCGGGCAGGGGCTGGTGGCCGGGGCCAATGCCGCCGGTGCGGCACTGGGGCGCGACCCGCTGATCCTGTCGCGCGAATCGAGCTATATCGGGGTGATGATCGATGACCTGGTGTTGCAGGGTGTGTCGGAGCCCTACCGGATGATGACGGCCCGCGCCGAATATCGGTTGCGGCTGCGGTCGGACAATGCCGCGACACGGTTGCATGCGATCGGAGCGGCGGCCGGGTTGTTGTCGGACGCACGAACGGCGTTCGGGGCAGGGCGTGCCGAACAGCGCGCGGCGCTGGCGACGGAACTGGGCCGGCGGCACGTCGCCAATGCCCTTGCAGCGAAAGGAGCACCGGTCAGCGGCAGCGACACGCGCAGCGGCGGCGAGTGGCTGCTGGTACCCGGCGTTACCCCGCAGCATCTGGGGATCGACGGTGATGCCGCCATGCTGGGCGAACTGATCGAGGACGCGCGTTATGCCCCGTATCTCGAACGGCAGGCGGCCGAACTGGCGGCGGCCAAGGTCGATCATGTCGAATTGCCGCGCGACTTCACCTATGGCGCCGTACCGGGACTTTCCAACGAAATGGTCGAGCGGCTGACGCTGGCAGTGCCGGAGACGCTGGCGGCGGCGGGACGAATCCAGGGGGTAACGCCGGCGGCGCTGGTCGCGATCCTGTTGCACCATCGTGGCGGCAAGCTGGCGGCATGACCGAACAGGATGCACGCGACTGGATCGCGACCCGATATGGCGATGCGCGGACCGCGACATTGGCGCGCTTCGCCGACCGGATCGTCATCGAAACCGCGCACCAGAACCTGATCGCGGCGTCGACGATCGACTCGATCTGGCAACGGCATCTGCTCGACTCGGCGCAGCTCGTGCCGCTCGCCGCCGATGCTGGCGATGGCGACTGGATCGATATCGGCTCGGGTGCCGGGTTTCCCGGAATCGTCGCGGCGATCCTTGTCGATCGACCGGTCATATTGGTCGAGCCGCGGGCGCGGCGGGCCATGTTGCTGTCTGACATGGCGCGCGATCTGGGGCTGACCAACGTCGTCGTGCACCAGGCAAGGATCGAGCGATTGGTTGGGGATCGACCGGCGGCGATTATCAGCGCGCGCGCTGTCGCGCGACTGTCGGCGTTATTTGCGATCGGCCATCGGCATGGCGATGGCGATACGATATGGCTATTGCCAAAGGGGCGCTCCGCCACCGAGGAACTGGCCGATGCCGGGACCGAATGGTGCGGAACGTTTCACGTGGAACACAGCATTACCGATCCGACTTCGTCGATCGTGGTCGCCAGGGGAGTGCGCCGAGCATGATTTGCATTGCCATCGCGAACCAGAAAGGGGGCGTCGGCAAGACCACCACGGCGATCAATGTCGGCACGGCGCTGGCGGCGACCGGCCTCGACGTGCTGATCCTCGATCTCGATCCGCAAGGTAATGCTTCGACCGGACTGGGCATCGGACGCAACGATCGCGAGCATTCGACCTATGACCTGTTGGTTGGCGACTTGATGCTGAACGAAGCGGCGATCGCAACCAAGGTGCCGCGGCTGTCAATCGTGCCGGCGACGGTCGACCTGTCGGGTGCCGAGATCGAACTGATCGAGTTCGAAGCGCGAACCCACCGGCTCGATCGGGTGGTCGAGGCGAGCGGCGGGCGGTGGGACGTGATCCTGATCGACTGTCCACCGTCGCTGGGACTGCTGACCATCAACGCGATGGTGGCGAGCCATGCGTTGCTGGTGCCGCTCCAGTGCGAATTCTTTGCGTTGGAAGGCCTCAGTCAGTTGCTGAGCACCGTCGAGCGTATCCGCGGGCGGTTCAATCCGGGACTGTCGATCCTGGGGGTGGTATTGACGATGTACGACCGGCGCAACCGCCTGACCGATCAGGTGTCGGACGATGTGCGCGCGGTGTTGGGGAAAGTGGTGTTCGATACGGTGATCCCGCGCAACGTGCGCCTGTCCGAAGCACCCAGCCATGGCATGCCGGCACTGATCTACGACTATCGTTGCGCCGGATCGGAAGCCTATATCGCGCTGGCCCGCGAGGTGATCGCCCGGCTGCCGTCGCTGGCGGAAGCGGCATGAGCGAGCAGGCGACACCGCGTCGTCCACGCATGGGGGGGCTTGGCCGGGGACTGAGTTCGTTGCTGGGCGAACCCGATGGCGACGGGACGACGACCCGCGGATCATCGTCGCCGGGCGGCGTGCGTCAGTTGCCGGTGACGGCGCTGTCGCCGCTGCCGGGCCAGCCGCGGCGGTTCTTCGACGAGGCGGCGCTCGACGAACTGGCCGAATCGATTTCCGCGCGCGGCGTGATCCAGCCGATCGTCGTACGCCCGCACGGCAAGGGCTATCAGATCGTTGCCGGCGAACGTCGCTGGCGCGCGGCGCAGCGGGCGCGGCTGCACGAGGTGCCGGTGGTCGTTCGCGAGTTTACCGATGCGGAGACGATGGAAATCGCGCTGGTCGAAAACATCCAGCGGCGCGACCTGACCGCGATCGAGGAGGCCGAAGGCTATCGCCGGCTGATCGACGAGTTCGGCCATACGCAGGAGGCGCTCGCCAATCTGGTGGCCAAGTCGCGCAGCCATGTCACCAACCTGTTGCGGCTGCTGGAACTGCCTAAGCCGATCCAGGACATGGTCGGCGACCAACGGTTGAGCATGGGCCATGCCCGCGCGCTCATCAACGTACCGGGTGCCGAGACGATCGCCGAGAAGGTCGTGGCCAAGGGCCTGTCGGTCCGCGATGTCGAACGCCTTGCCCGGCAGACGCGCGAGCCCGATGCACGGCGCAGTCGCACGCCGCGCGAGGCGGCGAGCGCGGTGGACGGAACCATCGACGCCGATCTGCGCTCGCTGGAGCGGCAATTGGGCGATGTACTCGGGCTGAAGGTCCAGATCGCGCATGGCGAGAAGGGCGGGACGATCACGATCGGTTATTCCACGCTCGGCCAGCTCGATATGGTTTGCCAGCGGTTAAGCGGCGACCGCATCTGATACGCAAAATTTACGGGTAGGGGCGCAGGGTGTCGGCGATGAACATGCCGATCCGCCCCCCGGTGCCCGACTCCTGCGATACCGCGCGCGCCGACGAAGCGGTGAGCATTGGTGTGCTCCTCGACATTTCGGGTGCGTCCAGCCGGTTGCTGCTCGATCTGGCGGCGGTGTCGGTGCTGGCCAACACCGTCCATGATGGCGAGGCGCCGGCCGGGCAGGTGGGATCGCTGGTCCGGCTGCAGATCGGGAAAACCTGGGTCATCGCCAGTATCCGGTCGACGCGACTGGCCGATGACGGTCTGAACCTGATCGCGCAGGTCGATCTGATGGGCGAAGGATATGAACCGGAGCCGGGACAGGGAATGCGGGGGTTTCGCCGTGGCGTTACGCGCTATCCGCTGCCGGGATCGCCGGTGCATCCCGTATCGGTCGATGCACTGCGGCGAATCTATGCGATGCAGGATCGGCCGCACATCACGATCGGTCACGTTCACATGGCACCCGATCTGCGCGCGGCGCTGTATGTCGATCCGCTGCTCGGCAAGCATTTCGCGCTGGTCGGATCGACCGGGACCGGCAAATCGACCTCGGCGGCGCTGATCCTGCACCGGATCTGTGACTATAGCCCGCATGGCCATGTCGTGGTGATCGACCCGCATGGCGAATATGCCACGGCGTTCGAGGACAAGGGCGAGCTGCTCGATGTCGGCAATCTGCAGCTACCCTATTGGCTGCTGAACTTTCACGAGCATTGCGACATCCTGTTGACGTCGGAAGGATCGGCGCGCCAGATCGAGGCGGACATCCTTGCGCGCTGCATCCTGGGGGCAAAGGCGAAGAACCGGATGGCGCAGGACATTCCGCGCCTGACGATCGATGCACCGGTGCCGTATCTGATTTCCGATCTGTCATCGTTGATCCAGGCGGAAATGACGAAGATGGATCGCGGCAGCGACAACGCCCCCTACCTGCGACTGAAAGCGCGGATCGAGGAAGTGCGCGCCGATCCGCGCTATGCGTTCATGTTTTCGGGCATGCTGGTTGCCGATACGATGGCCGGTTTCCTGAAACGGGTGTTCCGCCTTCCCGCGCAGGGGAAGCCGATTTCGATCATCGACGTGTCCGGTGTCCCGTCCGAGATCACCGCGGTGGTCGTCGCCGTGCTGGCGCGGCTGGTGTTCGATTTCGCCGTCTGGTCACGGGGTGAGACGCCCAAGCCGGTGCTGCTGGTGTGCGAGGAAGCGCATCGCTACGTGCCGAGCGAACGCGGCGGCGTGGCATCGGCCGCAGCGGGCATCCTCAACCGGATCGCCAAGGAAGGACGCAAATATGGCGTGTCGCTGGGACTGATTACCCAGCGGCCGTCCGATCTGGCCGAAGGGGTGTTGTCGCAGTGCGGCACGATCCTGACCATGCGGCTGAACAACGAACGCGATCAGGCATTCGTGCGCGCGGCGATGCCAGAGGATGCGCGCGGGTTCCTCGACGCGATCCCGGCGCTGCGCAACCGCGAATGCATCATCGTCGGCGAAGGGGTTGCCACCCCGATCCGCGTTTCGTTCGATTCGCTGGAGGCGGCGCGATGCCCGGCATCGGCATCGCCGTCCTTCACCGCGATGTGGCAGCAGGAGGGCGGCGAGGATGCGATGGTCGAACGCACCATCCGGCGATGGCGGACGCAGGGTCGCTGATCCGGAATACCGAAGCAGCGCCCGGGGAGTGACGCCGGCGCGTCAGGCGGTTCGCGTCATGCTGTCGCGGATTGCACCGGAAGGACGAAGCCGACCGATGCCGGTCAGCGCGCGGCAACAGCCATCAGGCGTCCCACCAACTGGCGGAAGCGGACCAGTTCGCTACCGTCGAGCCGCTGCATGGTCGCGAACGCAACCGACCGGGGGTTGACCGGGACACCGTTCTTCCACAGCTCGTAATGGAGATGCGGGCCGGTCGACAGGCCGGTCGATCCGACATAGCCGATCACCTGGCCCCGCGCGACGCGGGTCCCGGCCGACACGATGATTCGGCTCATATGACCATAGCCGGTGGCAAGGCCGCCGCCATGGTCCAGTTTGACGAAATTGCCGTACCCGCCATGACGCCCGGCGGTGACGACACGGCCATCGGTCGTGGCGCGGATCGGGCTGCCATAGCTGGCGGCAAAGTCCATGCCCTTGTGCAACCGGCGGAAGCCGAGCACCGGATGCACACGCCAGCCGAAATTGGACGAGATGCGCGCCGCGACCGGCCACATCATCACACCCTTGCGTTCGCCCACGCCCTTGGGATCAAGCCATTCGGTTCGGCCATCTTCCTGCCAGCGTACCAGGCGAACGTCGCGCCGCCCTTCGAGCCCGGCATAGAGAAGTTGGCCGAGCTGGACCTCGCCGGTGGCGGCGCGCGCCTGTTCGACGATCAGGTCGAAGCGGTCGTCCTGCCCGACCTGCCCCATCGGCACGAGGCCGGAAACGGTACGGATGTAGGATTCGACCGCCTTGGCCGGCGCGCCGGCAGCGCGCGCGGCACGGTACAGGCTGGCGCCGACTCGGCCGCGGATGCGCAACGGAGTGTGATCGATGGCGATGGGATGAGCATCGAGCCGCAGCGTGCCGCCCGCACGAACGACCTCCAACCCCAGGTCGAACCGGGCGCGGAAGGCGAGCCGTTCGAGCGGGCGGGGTCGCGACGGGGTGTCGCGACGGCCGAGCGTCACATCAAGCCGGGTGCCGGGCGACAATTCGGTCGGATCCACCCGACCGGCGACGAGGGCCGCGGCCTGCCGCGCCTCGCCCGCACCCACGCCGGTCCGTTCGAGCGCGCTGGCGATACCGCTGCCGAGCGTCGCCGTCGCCTCGACGATCGGCCGTTCGGGGGTGTCGGCCAACGGTATGACCCGCGACGTCGCGGCCAGCCGCATGCCGCTGGTGGCGCCGAGCGCGCTGGCGCCGAACGACAGGCTGCGGGCTTCGTCCAGCGCGGTCCCGTCGAGCGGGGCGGGGACGCTGCTCAGGATCGGGCGATCCCAGCCCGGCGACAGTGCCCACAGCGCAGCGCAGAGTGCGGTGCAACTGGCCAGACCGCGCCACCAGTCCCGCGATCCGATCGCCGCGCCCAGATCGGGAGCCCAGTCGAACGATTCGATGCGGTGGCGCAGCGCAGAGGGCGGCGCGGACAGGATCGGCGCACGACCAAAGCGTAGCGCGCTGGTGCCACCGGCCAGTTCCAGTCCATGATCGGTGCGCAGGAACACGCCCAGCCCCCAAATTCGGCCGCCCGGCCACCCTGATCCTCTCCCTGTGAACGCAAAGGTTTAAAGTCAAATGAACCGGTCGGACGCCCGCAACCGCTGCGGCAGGACGTTTGCCGTACGCGATGGGGCGAATCGTTCGACGGAACCCGTAAAAGCCGTTGCGCGGGCACACGACAGCACCGATGTTGTCGGGGATGAGCCAGTTCGCGTGTAGCCCGGTCACGGCAGTGCTGGGGCCGACCAACACCGGCAAGACCTATCTTGCGATCGAGCGGATGTGTGGCCACGCGTCAGGGATGATCGGCTTTCCGCTCCGCCTGCTGGCGCGCGAGAATTACGACCGTGTCGTGGCGATGAAGGGCGTGGAGAATGTCGCGCTGGTGACGGGCGAGGAGCGGATCGTTCCGCCCAAGGCACGGTGGTTCCTATGTACCGCCGAATCGATGCCGCTGGAACGCGAAACCGCCTTTGTTGCACTGGACGAAGCGCAACTGGGCGCCGATCCCGAGCGCGGCCATGTCTTTACCGACCGGCTGTTGCGTGCGCGCGGGCGGGAGGAGACGATGATTCTCGGGTCGGATGCGCTCAGGCCGATGATCCGTGCGCTGGTAAAGGACGCCGAGATCATTTCGCGTCCGCGCTTCTCCACCCTGACCTATGCCGGTGCGCGCAAGCTGTCGCGGTTGCCGCGGCGATCGGCGATCGTCGCCTTCTCTTCGGAGGAAGTCTATGCCGTGGCCGAGGCGATCCGGCGGATGCGCGGCGGCGCCGCAGTGGTGATGGGGGCATTGTCCCCACGCACGCGCAACGCGCAGGTCGCGATGTTCCAGTCGGGCGAGGTAGATTATCTTGTCGCGACCGATGCGATCGGCATGGGGCTCAACCTCGACGTGGCGCATGTCGCCTTTGCCAGCCTGCGCAAGTTCGACGGCCGGCGGCAGCGGCGATTGACCGTCGCCGAAATGGCCCAGATCGCCGGGCGGGCCGGGCGGCACCATCGCGACGGGACGTTCGGTGCGCTGGTCGAGGAAGGGCCGAACGCCTTTACCCCCGAAGAGGTACTGGCGATCGAGGGACACCATGTCCCGCCGCTCGAACGGCTATACTGGCGCAGCGGCGAACCCGATTTTTCCAGCCTCGACGCGCTGATCGACAGTCTGGAGCGACGTCCGCGCGATCCGGTGCTCACGGCCGCGCCGGAGGCGATCGACCTGATCGTGCTGAAGCGGCTGGCCGAGGAGGATTGGGTGCGGGCGCGGACCCGATCGCCCGCCATGGTACGGCGGCTATGGGCGGCGTGCGGCCTGCCCGATTTCCGCAAGCTCGGCCCCGATCCGCATAGCCGCTTTGTCGGGCGCATCTTCGGGTATCTGAGCGAGGGGGCGGGGCATATCCCGCACCAGTGGTTCGCCGACGAACTGCAGCGGCTCGACCAGATGAACGGTGACGTCGAAACGATCGCCGGACGGATCGCCGCGGCAAGAAGCTGGGCCTATATCGCGCATCGCAGCGACTGGTTGCTCGACCCGGAACATTGGGCGGCACGGACGCGGGGTGTCGAGGAAAAGCTGTCCGATGCGCTCCACGACCGGCTGCGCCAGCGCTTCGTCGATCAGCGGACGACGGTGCTGTTGCGACGGATCGGGGCGGGGGCGGCGGACCTGCCGGTCGATGTCGCGATGGACGGTGCAGTCAGCGTCGACGGCCACGCGCTGGGTCGGTTGACGGGATTCCGGTTCGAGGTGTCGCCGGAAACGAGGGTCGCCGACAAACGCCTGCTGATCGCCGCCGCGGAAAAGGGGTTGGCCGGCGAGCTGCGCAAGCGCGGCGGCGAACTGTCGGTGGCAGGTGATGCCGAGCTGGCGCTGGTCGCCGAGCCGGGAGGGATAGCCGGACTGACGTGGAACGGATTGCCGGTGGCGACCCTGACCGCAGGGACGACGCTCGACCGGCCGGCGGTGACGCTCGACCGCAGCCTGTCGGTGCTGGAGCGCATGGTGCAGGGCCAGGTGCGCGACCGGCTGTCCCAATGGGTGCAGGCGGAACTGTTGCGGCGTGCGCCGACACTGGCCACGCTGGCGGCGCTGGCGCGCGATCCGGCAGCCAGCGGGTCGCTGCGCGCGGTGGCGGCGGCGTTGACCGAGGTCGGCGGGATCGCACCGCGCGATGGGTTCGACACGATGCTGGCACCACTGACCGGGGAGGATCGGCGACGGCTGCGCAAGGCGGGGGTGACGATCGGCTCGCTCGACCTGTTCGACCCACGGCTGTTCCGCCCGGCATCCGCCAGGTGGCGGGCGGCGTTGCTGGCGGCACGCGACGGCCATCCGATCGAGGCGCTGGCGCCGACGGGGGCGACGGTGCTGCCGGCGGGGCAGGGGGCGTGGGGCTATCGCCGGTTCGGGCCCCAGGCGGTGCGGGTCGACCTGATCGAGCGGCTGGCGCAGGCGGCGCATGACGCGCGCAAGGGCAATGCACCGTTCGCACCCGACCCCGCGCTGGCGGTATCGATCGGGCTGAAGCCGGAGGCGGTAGCCAGGTTGATGGCGCGGCTGGGCTTCCGCCCGAGCGCGCCCGAGGGTGCCGTGGCGCAGTGGCGCTGGGCTCCGCCCCGGCGGCCGGCGCCGACACCGGCGCCGCGTCCGGTGGTCCGGCCTGGCAACGCCTTTGCCGCGCTGGCGGCACTGGGCCTCAACCGCTGATGGCGGCGCGTGCGCCCGAACTGCTGCCGCAGATGCGGCTCGACATGTTCCTGTGGTATGCCCGGTTCGCCAAGACGCGCAGCGCGGCGCAGGCGATCGCCGAAAAGGGGACGCTGCGGATCGATGGACGGCGGATCGAACGGTCGCATTGCCCGGTGCGGGTCGGGGCGGTACTGGCCTTTCCTCTTGCCGGGGGGGTGATGGTGTTGCGCGTCGCGGCGTTGCCGACGCGGCGGGGGCCGCCCGCCGAAGCGCAGACGCTCTACACGCTGCTGGAACCGACGCGGTCGGGCCCCGTTGACGGGGGCGACGACCCGGCATAACGCGGGGCAAACCCGTTTCTTCCGGAGCTTGGACCGACCCATGACCTACGTCGTCACCGACGCCTGCATCCGCTGCAAATATATGGACTGCGTCGAGGTGTGTCCGGTCGACTGCTTCTATGAGGGCGAGAACATGCTCGTCATCAATCCCAGCGAATGCATCGATTGCGGCGTGTGCGAGCCCGAATGCCCTGCCGAAGCGATCCTGCCCGATACCGAGAGCGGGCTGGAGCAGTGGCTGGAGTTGAACAACACCTATTCGGCGCAATGGCCTAACGTCACCCGCAACGCCAACCAGACGCCGCCCGATGCCGATCAGTGGAAGGGTGTCGAGAACAAGATCGAGCATTTCTCAGCCGAGCCGGGCGCGGGCGACTGACCCTTTTCCGATCATATTCCACGTGAAACGATCGCCGGACCGCGACAGCGGTTCCGGCGTTTTGGCTTTGCGCTGGTAATTTTGTTGCAATGCTGTTATACGCGGCGGCGACGGCGGCAGTTTCATGCCCCGCCCGGAGATCACCTTTAGCTCGTTCCCCTGTCGTCTTGTCAGCTCCCGCCGGATCCAGCGTGGGCAACAGGCGATGCGTTCGGGACGACGACCACGGAAAGGTTACCAATGGCTGCCAAGGCATTGTCCTTCGATGTCGGCGATTATGTCGTGTACCCCAAGCACGGTGTCGGCCGTGTGATCGAACTCCAGCGTAGCGAGATCGCTGGCATGCAACTCGAACTCTATGTGCTGCGCTTCGAAAAGGAGCGGATGACCCTGCGCGTTCCGACCAACAAGGCGGAAAGCGTCGGCATGCGCAAGCTGTCGTCGGACAAGACGATGCGCGAAGCGATGGAAACGCTGAAGGGCAAGCCCAAGGTCAAGCGGACCATGTGGTCGCGCCGTGCACAGGAATATGAAGCGAAGATCAATTCGGGCGATCTGGTGTCGATCGCCGAAGTGGTCCGCGACCTGTTCCGCGCCGACGATCAGCCCGAGCAGAGCTATTCCGAACGCCAGATCTTCGAAGCGGCGGCCAGCCGCCTGGCACGCGAACTGGCGGCGATGGAACAGGTCGACGAGCCGAAGGCGCTGGAGCGGATCATCGAAATCCTGCGGGATGCCGCGGCGATCTATAACAAGGAAAAGACCGCCGCCTGAACGGGGGGCTTGGTACTTACCGGTGAAGAAAAGGGGCGGCCGGTCACGGTCGCCCCTTTTTGCTGGACACCCGGACCGATCGATCCGGTCCGGGTGCTGTCGTCAGGCGATCGCGTGGAGGCGATCGAGATATTTGTCGAGCGTGATCGGATAGTCGCGTACGCGCACCCCGGTGGCGTTGTAGATCGCATTGGCCACCGCCGCGCCGACGCCACACAGCCCCAGTTCGCCCACGCCCTTCGCCTTCATCGGGTTGGCCTTGTCATCCGCCTCGTCGAGGAACACGACCTCCTGATGCGGAATATCGGCGTGGACCGGTACTTCGTAGCTGGCAAGGTCGTGATTGACGAACATGCCGAAGCGCTTGTCGACCGCCAGTTCCTCCATCAGCGCCGATCCGACGCCCATCGTCATCGCGCCGATCACCTGGCTGCGCGCCGAGATGGGGTTGATGATCCGTCCGGCGGCACATACCGCCAGCATCCGCCGCAGCCGGGTGACGCCGGTATAGGCATCGACGGCGACCTCGACGAAATGCGCGCCGAACGTTGCGAACTGATATTGCTTGCTGAAGTCGCCGAACTCGATCTTGTCCTCGGCGCTGAGCGGCCGCTGCGCCGCCGCGTCGCGTAGCGCCACCGATCGGTTGCCGCTGGACACGCGCCCGTCGGCGAACACCGCATCGGCCTGCATCCCCAGCCGCTGCACGACCTGTTCGCGCAGCCTGACGCAGGCGGCATAGACGCCGGCAGTGGAATTGGCCGCGCCCCATTGCCCGCCCGACCCGGCCGATACCGGATAGGCTGAACTGCCCAGCCGCACCTCGACCGCGTCGACCGGTACGCCCAGCATCTCGGCGGCGGTCTGGGCGATGATCGTGTAGCTGCCGGTGCCGATATCGGTCATGTCGGTTTCGACCGCCACCCGTCCGTCCGACGACAGGCGGACACGTGCGCCCGACGTCATGTTGACATGGTTGCGGAACGCGGCGGCGACTCCCGTGCCGATCAGCCATTTGCCGTCGCGGACCTGTGCCGGCGTCGCGTTGCGCTTCGCCCAGCCGAAACGGTCGGCCCCTTCGGTCAGGCAGCGGACCAACTGGCGTTGCGAGAACCGCTTGTCCGGATGGGACGGATCCACCTGCGTGTCGTTCCGGATGCGGAAGGCGACAGGGTCCATCCCCAGCTTTTCCGCCATTTCGTCGATCGCGATCTCAAGCGCCATCATCCCCGGCGCCTCGCCCGGCGCACGCATCGCATTGCCTTCGGGAAGGTCGAGCACCGCCAGCCGCATCGCGGCCAGCCGGTTTGCGCCGGCATAGAGCAGCTTCGTCTGGTTGACGGCCGCCTCGGGCCCGCCATCGGGCTGGTCGCCCGAGCCGCTCTCATGACCGATCGCGGTCAGCAATCCGTCACGGGTCGCGCCGAGCCGGATGCGCTGGCGCGTGGCCGGGCGATGCGTCGTGTTGTTGGCCATCATCGGGCGTGGCATCGCCAGCTTCACCGGCCGCTTCGCCGCCCGCGCGCCCAATGCCGCCAGCACCGCATCGGCGCGCAGGAACAGCTTGCCGCCAAAGCCACCGCCGACATAGGGGGACAACAACGTCACCTTGTCCTTCGGGATTCCCAGCGTCGTCGCAAGGTCGCCGCGACCCCAGTCGATCATCTGGTTCGACGTCCACACCGTCAACGCATCGCCATTCCACGCGGCGATCGATGCGAACGGTTCCATCATCGCATGGCTATGGTCGGGGGTGGTATATTCGGCGTCCAGCTTGACCGGCGCGGCGGCATAGGCGCTCTCGAAGCTGCCGACCCGAGCCTCCCCATCGTCGCCCGGGGCGGGTTTGGCGGTCTTGAGCGCTTCGTCGAGATCGAACCGGCCCTTGGCGCGGGCATAATCGACGCGGACCAGTGCGGCGGCGGCACGCGCCTGTTCGAACGTCTCCGCGACGACCACCGCCACCGCCTGGTGATAATGGTCGACGGTGGGACCGGCGAGCAGCTTGACCGTGTTCATCCGGCCCTTGCCGAGCTTGCCGGCGTCCTGCGCGGTGACGATCGCCAGCACGCCCGGCGCGGCGCGCGCCGCGCTGGTATCGATCGAGCGGATCGTGCCTTTCGCCACGCCCGCCGCGACGATCGCGCCATATGCCGGATCGGCGACCTCACGATGATGCTCATACGCATAGGGAGCAAGGCCGGCAGTCTTGAGCGGGCCGTCGATCCGCGGCAGCGCGCGGCCGACCGCCTGTTTGCGGTCGATCGGGTTGGTCCCGGCGGGGGAATCGAACTTCATGGCGTCAGGCCCTGTTCTGGTCGGCGGCTTGCGCAAGGACGGAAGCGAGCGCACGGGTCGCAAGCGGTACCTTGAAGGCATTGTCCTTCGTCGGTGTCGCGCCCTGGAATGCGCGGGCGGTGACGGCGGCGGCACCCTGGGGGAGCAGAGCGTCGGCTGCCTCGACCCGCCACGGACGCGGTGCGACGCCGCCGAATGCGACGCGCCCGGTGCCGTCGCGCTGGATCACCGCCGCGACCGATACCAACGCATAGGCATAGGAGGCCCGGTCGCGCACCTTTTCATAGAAATGCCGGCCGCCGATCGGGCGGGGCAGGGTGACTGCCGTAATCAGCTCACCGGGCCGCAGCACCGTGTCCTGATCGGGTCGGTCGCCCCAGAGGCGGTGGAAGTCGGCGATCGCGATCGAGCGGCGCCGTCCCCCCGCGTCGACCGTCTCGACCACCGCGTCGAGCACACGCATCGCCACCGCCATGTCGCCGGGAAAGGTGGCGATGCAATGGCTCGACACGCCGATGACGCCCAGTTGGCGGGAATAACCGCCGATCGCCGCGCAACCCGACCCAGGCTTGCGTTTGTTGCAGGCCATGTTGGTGTCGTAGAAATAGGGGCAGCGGGTGCGTTGGAGGAGGTTGCCGGCGGTCGACGCCTTGTTACGCAACTGTCCGCTGGCACCGGCGACGATCGCGCGGGTCAGCACGCCGTAATCGCGCCGGACGCGGTCGTCGGCGGCGAGATCGGTGTTGGAAACCAGCGCGCCGATGCGCAGGCCGCCATCGCCCGTACGTTCGATCCGGTCGAGCTGCAGATCCTGCACGTCGACCAGATGGGTCGGCGTCTCGACCTCGATCTTCATCAGGTCGAGCAGGTTGGTGCCGCCGGCGATGAATTTCGCACCAGGCCGCGATGCGACGATCCGTGCCGCCTCGACCGGGTCCTTCGCACGCTCATAGGTGAATGCTCTCATGCGCCCGCGACCTCCGCCATGGCATCGGCAATGTTGGAATAGGCACCGCAGCGGCAGATATTGCCGCTCATCCGTTCGCGCATTTCCATGTTGGTGGCGCGTGGCCGCGCGGTCAGGTCGGCCTGTACGTGGCTCGGGATGCCGCGCCTGATCTCGTCAAGTACCGCCACCGCCGAACATATCTGGCCCGGGGTGCAATAGCCGCATTGATAGCCGTCATGCTTCACGAACGCGGCCTGCATCGGATGCAGCTTGTCCGGCGTGCCGAGCCCCTCGATCGTCGTCACCCGGTCGCCGTCGTGCATCACCGCCAGCGTCAGGCAGGAATTGATCCGCCTGCCCTCGACCATCACCGTGCAGGCACCGCACTGCCCATGATCGCAGCCCTTCTTGGTGCCGGTAAGGTGAAGATGTTCGCGAAGCGCATCGAGCAGCGTGGTGCGCGTGTCGAGCGTCAGTTCGCGTGGGGTCCCGTTTACGGTCAGCCGTACCGGCATCGTCGGCGCCGGGGTGGCAGGTACCGGTGCCTGCGCGGCAGCGGACAGCGGTGTGGCGACCAGGGCGGCGGTTGCCGCTCCACCGGTCAGGACGCCGCGGCGCGACAATTCTAGTTCGGACGGCTCCGCCATGGATCGAATCTTCCTTTCCGCCCGCTGGACGATGGGCGTCACGGGCACCACGCGCCCGGACGGGAAGATAACGCTATCGGGCCGGTTTGGTGCAACCGCTATCGAAATAGGTACGCTATACGACCTATGGCCGCACCCGCAGGGTACGGCCATAGTATCGGCAGCGCGGGGCGGTTCAGCGGCCGGCGAGCGCCGCGTCGAGATCGACGCCGGCGGCCTGCCATTCGCCGCGGGTCTTGCAGGTGGTCCTCGGGATGAACGAACCGGTGATTTCGGTGCGGAAGCAGTAGCGGGCGTTGGGCGCTGCCTTGTAGGCGACGGCGGCCGGGCCGGCGGCAAGGGTGACGGTCAGCGGCAGCGCGGCGGCGGATGCGGTGGCGACGGGGCTCGGTGCCGGGGTCGGCGCGGCGTCGGGTTCGGCGGCGAAGGCCGAGGTGGTGGCGATGAGGCCGAGGACGATCGAGGTGGCGAAACGGATGGTGGTCATGATGCTGTCTCCCTGTGCGTTCCGGTTGTTTCCGGCGATGCCAGCAACATTGCAGCGACCGTGCCAGTTTTCCGCAATCAATGATTACAGATACTTATGATAAGACTACATATGTAGCTGTGGGATTTACCGCCAGAATGGCGTATTCCGCGCCAATGCTTGGCGAACGATGATCGGCATATGCTGCAACCGTGCAGGGTGGAGCAACGTTCTGGTCCGTATCCCGTTTGCCGGATGCAATTTCGAGGGCCCGTCATGTTCAAAAGCGTCAATCCCGCCACTGGTCGGCAAATCGCGACCTATCCTGTCCTCACCGCCCAGGACGTCGATGCGAAGCTGGCGCAGGCGGCACAGGCATTTGATGCGTGGCGGAGGACATCGATCGCCGATCGCGTCGCGCTGCTCGAACGGATCGCCGATCGATACGACGCGAACAGGGACCGGCTGGCGCGGATGGCGACGCAGGAGATGGGCAAGACGCTGACGTCAGCGATGGCGGAGGTCGAGAAATGCGCCGCCGCGTTCCGCCATTATGCCAGCCACGGGCCGGCGATGCTCGAGCCGCAATCCTACACGCTGGCCAATGGCGGCAGTGCCGAGGTCCGCTGGCTGCCGCAGGGGCCGGTGCTGGCGATCATGCCGTGGAACTTCCCCTATTGGCAGGCGGTGCGCTTCCTCGCGCCGACCATTCTGGCCGGCAATGTCGGGCTGCTGAAACATGCCAGCATCGTACAGGGCGTCGCCGGGCTGATGGAGGAGATGGTACGCGACGCGGGTGCGCCCGACGGGCTGTTCCAGAACCTTGCCATCCGGTCGGACGCGGTCGGCGCCATCATCGCCGACGACCGGGTCGTCGCGGTGACGCTGACCGGCAGTGAAGGTGCTGGCGTCGCGGTCGCCGAACAGGCCGGGCGCAATCTCAAGAAGGTCGTGCTGGAACTGGGCGGGTCGGACCCGTTCGTGGTAATGCCCTCGGCCGATATCGATGCGGCGGTGAAGGCGGCGGTCACGGCAAGGGTGCAGAATAGCGGCCAGTCGTGCATCTGCGCCAAGCGGATGATCGTCCATGCCGATATCTACGATGCGTTCCTCGCCAAATTCGCCGACGCGATGCGCGCGGTACGGGCGGGCGATCCGCTGGACCCGGCCAGCGACATGGGGCCGCTGTCGAGCTTCGAACAGCGCGATACCGTGGTCGAACAGATTGCGGAGGCCAGGCGGCAGGGCGCGACCTTGCTGGTCGGCGGCGAACAGCCCGATCTGCCGGGGGCCTATCTGACCGCCGGCATCCTGACCGACATCCCGTCCGACAGCCCGCTGATGGCCGAGGAGATTTTCGGACCCGTCGCGATGGTGTTCCGTGCCGCCGATATCGACGATGCGATCCGCATCGCCAACGATATCCCCTTCGGCCTCGGATCGTCGGTGTGGACCAGCGACGCCGGGGAGCAGGACCGGTTCGTCCGCGAGATCGAAGCGGGGATGACCGCGATCAACCAGATGCTCGCTTCCTCGGCGGAGGTGCCGTTTGGGGGTATCAAGCGGTCGGGCCATGGTCGGGAACTGGGATCCTTCGGGCTGCATGAATTCATGAACGCGAAGACCGTGCTGCGATCGGGCTGATCCGTCACCGGACGGGTGGCGGAGGCGCGGCGCGCGTGGCAGGATGCCCCCAAACACAACAAGGGGTTATGAATGCGCATCGGTGCCTGTCTGGTCGCCCTCCTGCTCGCCTCCACCGCCCCGGCACAGGAGCCGGGCACCTATCACCGCGCACCCGATGCGATCGCGCGGATCCTCGAGGCGCCGCCGACCCCGGCGGTGGCGGTCAGTCCCGATCACCGCACGCTCGCCATCCTCGGCCGCGAAAACCTGCCGAGCATCGCCAATCTGTCGAAGCCGATCCTGCGCCTGGCGGGCTATCGCATCGATCCGGCGACCAACGGGCAGGCGGAGATGCGGGTCCAGTGGCTCGATGCGCTCGGTTTCAAGGATATCGCGACCGGGCGCACCGTGCAGGTGCAACTGCCCACCGGCACGCGCTTCGCCGCGCCTGACTGGTCGCCCGACGGCGCGCGGCTCGCCTTCTATGCGCAGGAGCCGGACGGGCTGTCGCTGTGGATCGCCGAACGCAGCGGCGCCGCGCGGCGGGTCGCAAGCGGACTGAACGGCACCTTTGGCACCCCGTTCGCATGGACGCCCGACAGCCAGGCGCTGATCGCCTATATGGTCCCGACCGGTCGCGGAGCGGCGCCCGTCGCCACCACCATCCCGGCCGGGCCGGTGGTACAGGAAAGCATGGGCCGGGTATCGGCGGCGCGCACCTATGAGGATCTGCTGCGCAACCGCCATGACGAGGCGCTGTTCGACCATTATTTCACCGGGCAGCTCGTGCGGATCGATATCGCCGGCACCGCGCGCCCGATCGGGCAGCCGGGGCTCATCACCGATTTCAGCGTATCGCCCGATGGCCGCTACCTGCTGACCGCGCGGTTGAAGCGGCCCTATTCCTACCTGCTGCCGGCCGGCTATTTCCCGACCGAGATCGCGGTGTCCACGATCGACGGGCAACCGGTAAGGACGCTGGTCGACCGGCCGCTCGCCGACGACCTGCCGGTCGATTTCGATGCGACGGTGAAGGGCCCGCGCGAGGCGGAATGGCGGGCCGATGCGCCCGCGACGCTGGTATGGGCCGAAGCGCTGGACGGCGGCGATCCCAAGGCGAAGGTCGCGTTCCACGACCGCATCCTGATGCAGCCCGCGCCGTTTTCGGCGGCCCCGGTCGAACTGGCGCAGACGCCCGCACGCTACGGCGGCATCCTGTGGGGCAATGACGATTTCGCGCTGGTCGTCGACCGCGAATGGCGGACGCGGACCGAGCATCGCATCGGCGTGGCCCCGGCGCGACCGGGCCAGACGCGCGCGCTGCTGACGCGAAACTATCAGGACCAGTATGGCGATCCCGGCCTGCCGATGACCGAGGAGAATGCCGCGGGCAAGCCGGTGATGCGGTTCACCCCGGCACGCGACGCGGTGTACGTGACCGGCGATGGCGCGACCAAGGCCGGCGCCTTTCCGTTCCTTGCCACCATGCCGGTTGCCGGCGGCGGGCAGAAGCGGTTGTGGACCGCGCAGGCCCCCTATTACGAGACGGTCGTCGCCCTTCTCGACGACAGGGGCGAACGGATGCTG
Organism: Sphingomonas hengshuiensis; assembly: GCA_003240755.1. Lineage (GTDB taxonomy): Bacteria > Pseudomonadota > Alphaproteobacteria > Sphingomonadales > Sphingomonadaceae > Sphingomonas > Sphingomonas hengshuiensis_A. Next base: position 114,674 of record QFNF01000007.1, read on the forward strand.
ACCCGGCGGGAGAGTGCGAAGCTCGCCCCCAATTACATGCTGCGCACCGTACGGGGCGGGAAGGCGCGTCCGATCACCGACTTCGCCGATCCCGCGCCGGTATTTGCCGGCGTCCGGCAGCAGACGATCACCTATAACCGTGCCGACGGCCTGCCGCTGTCGGGGTCGCTGTATCTGCCCGCCGGGTACGACGCGAAGCGCGACGGGCCGCTGCCGACGCTGCTATGGGCCTACCCGGCCGAATATACCGATGCGAAGGTCGCCGGGCAGACGGTGGACCAGGGCAATCGCTTCGTCCGGCCACGCGGGATCAGCCACCTGTTCCTGCTGACGCAGGGCTATGCGATCCTCGACAACCCGGCGATGCCGATCATCGGCGAGGGCGGGGCGGAGGCCAACGACACCTATGTCAAGCAGTTGCGCGAGGATGCGCAGGCGGCGGTCGATGCGGTGGTCAGGCTGGGCGTCGGCGACCGGACCCGCATGGCGGTGGGCGGGCACAGCTATGGCGCGTTCATGACCGCCAATCTGCTGGCGCACACCGACCTGTTCCGTGCCGGCATCGCCCGCTCGGGCGCGTATAACCGCACGCTGACCCCGTTCGGGTTCCAGGCCGAACAGCGCACCTATTGGCAGGCGACGCCGACCTATACCGAAATGAGCCCGTTCACCTATGCCGACCGGATCAAAGAACCGATCCTGCTGATCCATGGCGCGGCGGACGACAATAGCGGCACCTTCCCGATCCAGTCGGAGCGGATGTACGCGGCATTGAAGGGCAACGGCGCGACGGTCCGCTATGTGGTGCTGCCCAACGAGGCGCATGGCTATCGTGCGCTCGAATCGACAAGCGAGACGTTGTGGCAGATGACCGACTGGCTCGACCGCTATGTGAAGCCCAAGGCCGCCACGACGCCCGCCGCCACGACGCCCGCCGCGGGGCAATAGCCGCGCCGCTTGCCAAAGGCGCGGCGGCGGGGGATGCAGGGGCATGTTCGCCCTCCTGATCGCCGCCGCGCTGTTCGCGCCGTCCCCACCGCCCGAGGCGGAGAAGCGGCTGATGCTGACCGGGTTCGACCGGGTGCGGATCGACGGCCCGTTCAGCGTGACCGTGACCGCAGGGTCGTCGGCGTCGGGACGGGTCGTCGGCGATCCCGCCGCGATCGATGCGGTACAGGTCCGGGTCGACGGGCAGACGCTGGTCGTCACCCCGACGCGCGACGATCGCGGTCGCCCGGCACAGGCCTCGGCGCGACCGCTCGCCATCGAGGTGTCGAGCGACCGGATCGTCGGTGCGGCGGTACGCGGGGCGGGGCGGTTGCGGGTCGATCGCATGGCGGGCCCCCGCGTCGACGTCGCGCTGACCGGCGACGGCACGATCGAGGTCGGCATGATCGACACCGCGCAGTTCAGCGCGATGGTGATCGGCGCGGGCAAGCTGACGCTGGCGGGGCGCGGCGGGCAGGGGCGCTTCATGGTCAACGGCCCCGGCACGGTCGATGCCGCTAATCTCGCGATCGACACGCTGCTGGTGCGCAGCGAGGGTGCGGGCGGCGGCGCCTATCGCGCGCGCTATACCGCCGACGTGACCGCGCTGGGATCGGGCGCGGTCCGTGTCGAGGGGACGCCCAGATGCCGGACGCAGGGGACGGCGACGGTGCGCTGCGGGTAGTTCCGCTTCGTCATTCCCGCGAAGTCTGGGATCCATAGACGCCAACGCTGCGACGGGATCGCGACGTCAGCATGTATGGATTCCCGCCTGCGCGGGAATGACGGACGGGTTCGGTCAGGCGACTTCGCGTGCCAGCGTCGGATAGTCGGTATATCCTTCCGCCCCGTGCGAATACCATGTCGCCATGTCGTCCTTGTTGAGCGACACCCCCCGTTCCAGCCGCGCGGGCAGGTCGGGATTGGCGAGGAACGGCCGGCCGAAGGCGATGGCGTCGGCGATGCCGCCGTCCAGCTCGGCCTGCGCCCTTGCGCCGTCATAGTCCTGGTTCAGCACCAGCGGGCCGGCAAAGACCTTGCGGATCTCGGGCGAGACGCGCGGCTGGGTCGCGCTGCCGAAGGTGCCGTCGGGGCCGGGTTCGCGCAGTTCGAGGAAGCCGATGCCCTTGTCCGACAGCAGCCTTGCCGCGGGCACGAACACGGATGCCGGATCGCTGTCGATCACGCCCTGCGTATCGCCATTGGGCGAGAAACGGACCGAGGTGCGCCCGGCACCGACTTCGCCAATCAGCCGGTCGACGACCTCGCCGAGCAGGCGGATGCGGTTTTCCGGGCTGCCGCCATAGGCGTCGTCGCGGTGATTGGCACCGTCGCGCAGGAACTGGTCGATCAGATAGCCATTGGCGGCATGCAACTGCACCCCGTCGAACCCGGCGGCCTTCGCATTGCGCGCGGCACGCGAATAATCGTCGAGAACGCGGGCGATATCGTCCGGCGTCGCCGCGCGCGCGGCCTCGTACGGCTTCTTGCCGTCATAGGTATGCGCCTTGCCCGGCGCGGTCGTGACCGACGACGACAATGGTGCCGCACCGTCCAGATAGTCGGGATGGACCACCCGGCCCATGTGCCACAACTGCGTCACGATCCGTCCGCCGGCGGCATGGACCGCGTCGGTGATCGGCTTCCACGCCTCTACCTGTTCGTCGGTCCACAGCCCCGGCGCGAACGGCCAGCCCAGCCCTTCGCGGCTGATACCGGTCCCTTCCGAAATCAGCAGCCCGGCCGAGGCGCGCTGTGCATAATAATCGGCCATGATCGCGGTCGGGACATGCGCACGCGTTGCGCGCCCGCGGGTCAGCGGCGCCATCAGCACGCGGTTGGGCGCAGCGATATCCCCCAGGGCAATCGGATCGAACAGGCTGGGCATCATACGAAACTCCTGCAGCCTGCGGGAATACAGGCGACGCCGAAAAGATAGGGCGGTAGGGGAGCCCATGCAGCCGGTACCGCCTGAAACAAAAAATATCCCGCCGCAAAGAACGCCGCGCGGCGCCGTGATCGCCGTCATCCTCGCCAATATCGCGCTGGCGTTCGGGCCATGGTTCGTGCGCACGGCCGATACCGGGCCGGTGGCGGCCGGATTCTGGCGGATCGCCCTCGCGCTGCCGGTGCTGCTGGCGGTGGCGGCGTGGACCGATCGCCGGGCGATGGTGCGCGCCGGATCGCTCATGGTGCCGCTGCTGGTCGGCGGCCTCGCCTTTGCCGCCGATCTGGGCGCGTGGCATGTCGGCATCCGCCGCACGACGCTGGCCAATGCGACGCTGTTCGGCAATTGCGCGGTGCTGATCTTTCCGATCTATGGCTTCATCGCCATGCGGCGCTGGCCGACCCGGGCGCAGGGACTGGCGCTGCTGCTGGCGGCGATCGGCGGCATGTTGCTGCTCGGCCGCTCCGCCGAACTGTCGTCGCGCAACCTGGCGGGGGATCTGTTCTGCCTGTTCGCGGGCGTCCTCTATGCCGTCTATTTCATCGCGATGCGCGGCGTGCGCCGGACGATGGCGCCGCTGCCCGCTCTCGCGCTGTCCAGCCTGGCCGGCGTGCTGCCGCTGCTGTTGCTCGCCATGGCGCTGGGCGAGCGGATCGTGCCGCACGACTGGACGCCGCTGCTGGCGCTGGCGCTGGTCAGCCAGATCGCGGGGCAGGGGCTGATGATCTATGCGCTCGGCCATCTCAGCCCGCTGGTCGTCGGCCTTGCCCTGCTGCTGCAGCCGCTGGTCGGGGGCACGATCGGCTGGGCGGCCTATGGCGAACGGCTGGGACCGGTCGACGCGGCGGGAGCGGTGCTGGTCGCGGCGGCGCTGGCCATCGTCAGCGCGCGCCGATCGCCGGAAAGATAGCTCAGGCGATGCCGGCGCGGCCCAGATCGGCCAGCGCCTCGCCGAAGCGGGCGATGTCGCCGGGGGCGAAACCGGCGATGTTGATGCGGCCGGACCCCGCCATGTAGATGCCGTGCGTCGCGCGCAGCCATTCGATCTGCGCGGGCGTCAGCGGCAGCGTGGCGAACATGCCCTTGCCGTTGGCCAGCGGGGCCAGATCGACCGATCCCGCCCGTCCCAGCGCCGCCAGTTCGCCGCGCAGCCGCTGCAGCCGGGTGCGCAGCGCGTCGAGTTCGCCGCGCCAGTCGGCGGCGAGGCGTTCGTTCTCCAGCACGATCCGCACCGCGGCGGCGCCATGGTCGGGCGGCATCGACCAGTTGGCGCGCGCCAGCGCCAGCAGGTTCGACAGCACGATCTCGCGGGCGTCGCCGTCGGGCGCGGTCGCCCACAAGGCGCCGGTGCGTTCGCGGTACAGCCCGAAATTCTTGTCGCACGAATAGGCGACGAGGCCGAACGGTACGGCATCGATCACGGTACGCGTGCCCGCCCCGTCGCGTTCCATGTCGTCGCCCAGCCCCTGATAGGCGAGGTCGATGAACGGCACGAGCCGGCTGTCGGCGATGGCGGCGGCGATCACGCGCCAGTCGTCGGCGGTCGGATCGATCCCCATCGGGTTGTGGCAGCAGCCGTGGAGCAGGATCGCGTCGCCCGCCTCGGCCTGGCCGATCGCGGCGCGGATCGCGGACAGGTCGATGGTCTGCGCCGCCGTGTCGAACATGGCGTGGGGCACCACGACGATCCCGGCGGCGGCAAAGACCGGCGCGTGGTTGGCCCAGCTCGGCTGGCCGATCAGGATGCGGCGGACCCCGGCCTTGGCCAGCAGCTCCGCGCCCAGCCGCAGCGCGCCGGTGCCGCCCGGCGTCTGCAGCCCGCAGCGGCGTTCGGCGGGAAGGGTACGGCCGAACACCAGCGGTTCGAGCAGCGCGACGAAGCCCTTGTCACCCTCCGGCCCCAGATACGCCTTGCTGTCCTGCGTTGCGATCAGGCGCATTTCGGCCTGCTTCACCGCCTGCATCACCGGGGTGTGGCCGTGGTCGTCGCGAAACACGCCGACGCCGAGGTCGATCTTGTGCGCGCGCGGATCGGCGCGAAACGCGCCGATCAGGCGCAGCAAGGAGTCGGCGGGCTGGGCGACCAGCGAACGAAACGGCATGAACATCCCCGAAATGGCGGTAACGCCGCGCCTATAGGCCGATCGATGCGGCGAAGGCAGGCCAAAACGGCGTACTGCTTTCGGACGATCGCCTATCCGTCCCGGCGCGCGGCCAGATAGCGTTCCAGATCGTCGCTGCCGCCGATGCGCTCGCCATCGATGAACACCTGCGGCGTGGTATCGACGCCCTGTTCGGCCTTGAACGCATCGACCTCCTCGCGCGAGCGCAGGATCCGGTCGTCGACGCGATAGCCGGCGGATTGCAGCAACTGCTTCGCCCGGACGCCGAACGGACAAGTGTGATCGGGCAGGACCATGCGATAGAGCGTGGCGTTCGGGGTGTCGGCCATGGCGAAATCCTTACTGGAACAGACGGTCCCCGCCACAGCGCCCGGAGCGTGCGCAGGTTCCGCCGTTGCCGTTTGCGCCCCTACGCCCTAGCTAGGACCGATGATGGAGGATGCGATGGCCCCGCTGGCACCTGCCGACCTGACGCTCGACGAACTGCGTGCCGCGCTGGCGCCGCTGGTCGCCGCCAATGCCGCGTTCGACGGCTGGAACGACAAGGCGGTCGAGGCCGCGGCGCAGACCTTCGGCGCCGATGCCGATGTCGCGCGGCTGGCCTTTGCCGGCGGCGCGGTGGCCATGATCGATAGCTGGTTCGCCGATATCGACCGGCGGATGGTCGAGGCGCTGCCGGTCGAGCGGCTGGCGGCGATGAAGATCCGCGAGCGCATCACCGCGCTGGTCGAGGCGCGGCTGGCGGCGGTGGCGGGCGAGCGCGAGGCGCTGCGCCGTGCGCTGGCGATCCTCGCCATGCCGCAGAATGTCGCGCGGGCGACGCGGCTGGGCTGGCGCACGGTCGACCTGATGTGGCGGCTGGCCGGCGATACCGCGACCGATTACAACCATTATACCAAGCGGGCGATGCTGGGGGCGGTCTATGCCGCGACGATCGCGGTGTTCCTCGACGATGAAAGCGGGGGCCATGCCGATACCCGCGCGTTCCTGTCGCGGCGGATCGACGGCATCATGCGCTTCGAAAAGTTCAAGGGCCGCATCATCGCATCGCGCGATCCCGAACGGCGGCTGAGCCTGTCGCGCTTCATCGGGCGACTGCGATATCCGGCGGTGTGACGGATCGCTGCCGGCAAAGAATCCGCTTCCCATGACGCGAGCCTATTGCTAATCAATCGCAATGCTGTCGCCCGACCTTCACCTGACCCAGCTTCCCCGCACGTGCCGGGCGACGGTCGCGTCGATCGAATGGGATCGCATGTCGCCGTCCGAAGCGCGCCGGTTGCGTGAATTCGGACTGGACGAGGGCGTCGATATCGAAATGCTGCACCGCGCGATGCTGGCCGGCGGACCATTGGCCTGCCGGATCGGTCGCATGACCGTCGCGCTCCGGGCGCATGTCGCGGGCGCGATCCGCGTCGCGCCGCTGGCGGGCTGACGGCTGACCTTCACGTGAATCCTGCACCTCTGGTCGCGCTGGTCGGCAATCCCAATGCCGGCAAGACGGCGTTGTTCAACGCCCTGACCGGCGCGCGGCAGAAGGTCGGCAACTATCCTGGCGTCACCGTCGAACGCCATTCGGGCCGCCTCGCGCTCGACGACGGGCGCCCGGTCGAGCTGGTCGACCTGCCGGGAACCTACAGCCTCGACCCGTCCAGCCCCGACGAGGCCGTCACCCGCGACGTGGTGCTGGGCCGGCAAAGCGGCGAGCGCGTGCCCGATGCGATGATCGTCGTCGCCGACGCCACCAATCTCGACAACCATCTGCGCTTCGTCCTCCAGTTGCAGTCGCTGGGGCGGCCGATGGTGCTGGCGCTCAACATGATCGACATGGCGACGCGCGACGGGTTGACGATCGATCTGGACGCGCTGTCCGCCGAACTGGGCGTACCGGTGGTGGCCACGGTGGCGGTGCGCAAGCGCGGGCTGGACGAACTGCGCGCGGCGCTGGCCGGCGTCCTCGCCACCGCCCCCCGCACCGCGCCGGTCGGTGCGGTCGAGGCCGATATCCGCCATTTCCAGCGCGAGGCGCGGCGGATAGCGCGCGCCGCGACCGTCGAACAGCCACGGATGCGCGCGGTCACGATCGGGCTGGACCGCGTGGCGCTGCACCCGGTCATCGGCCCGATCCTGCTGCTCGCCATCCTGTTCGTGATGTTCCAGGCGGTGTTCACCTGGTCGGAGGCGCCGATCGGCTGGATCGAGGGCGCACAGGGCTGGCTCGCCGATCGGGCGGTGGCGACCCTGCCGGCGGGGTTCCTGCGCGACCTGCTGGTCCAGGGCGTCATCAACGGCGTCGGATCGGTGGTGGTGTTCCTGCCGCAGATCCTGATCCTGTTCCTGTTCATCCTGCTGCTCGAGGCGTCGGGCTATATGGTGCGCGCTGCGTTCCTGATGGACCGGCTGATGAGCGGTGTCGGCCTGTCGGGCCGCGCGTTCATCCCGCTGCTGTCGTCCTTTGCCTGCGCCATTCCCGGCATCATGGCGACGCGGTCGATCGACGACCCGCGGGAACGGCTGACCACGATCCTGATCGCGCCGCTGATGACCTGTTCGGCGCGGTTGCCGGTCTATGCCGTCATCATCGGCGCGTTCATCCCGGCGCGGCAGGTGCTGCCGGGAATCGGGTTGCAGGGGCTGGTCCTGCTGGTGCTGTACCTGACCGGCATTATCGGCGCGGTGGTGGCGGCGTTCGTGCTGCGCCGGACCGCGACCAGGGGTGCGGGCGGCGGATTCCTGATGGAGATGCCGCGCTATCAACTGCCCTCGATCCGCGATATCGCGATCGGGCTGTGGCAGCGCGCCTATGTCTTTCTGCGCCGCGCGGGCACGATCATCCTGCAGGTGACGGTCGCGTTGTGGCTGCTCACCTCCTATCCGGTGGCGCCGGCGGGCGTGAAACAGTCGGAATATTCGATCGCCGGACGGATCGCGTCGGGCCTCGAGGTCGTGTTGAAGCCGATCGGCTTCAACCACGAAATGTCGCTGGCGGTGATCCCGGCGATGGCCGCGCGCGAAGTCGCGGTATCGGCGCTCCAGACGGTCTATGCGATCGATGCGGCGGACGAGGAACAGGGCGCGCAGGAACTGGGCGGGCGACTGGCCGGGCGCTGGAGCCTCGCCACCGCGCTCGCCTTTCTCGCATGGTTCGTGTTCGCGCCGCAGTGCCTGTCGACCATCGCCGTCGCGCGGCGCGAAACCAATGGCTGGAAATGGCCGCTGGTGATGATCGCCTATCTGTTCGCGCTGGCCTATGTCGCGGCGGGCGCGACCTACTGGACCGCGGTCGCCTTCGGGCTGGGGTAGGGACGTCACCGACCGCATCGTCACTCCCGCGAAGGCGGGAGTCCATGGACGCAGCGATAGCAACTCTGTCAGGACCGTCAGCGGCAATGGATTCCCGCCTTCGCGGGAAGGACGGGCGTTGCCCGACCGGCGCTACTCGTCCAGTTTTGCCCCGTCGAGCAACGCCTTGCGCCTCGCCGCATCCTGTTCCTCGAGCGCCTTCTCCGCCTTCGTCCGGCCGAACTTGCGGCGGTTGGCGTCGGCTTCGCGGGTGCGCGCCGCCCGGTCGCGGGCCTTGCGGAAACGGTTGAGATTGAGGACGTCGCCCATCGCGGCACGATGAACCTGCATCGTCCGTCCGGCAACCTCTGGCGTCGCGGCGCGCGGTGGCATAGGAAGCCCGGCTATATCATTTCGGAGAATGCGCCATGGCTGGCAGCGTCAACAAAGTCATCCTCGTCGGCAATCTGGGGCGCGACCCGGAATCGCGGTCGTTCCAGAATGGCGGCAAGGTGGTGAACCTGCGCATCGCGACGTCGGAGTCGTGGAAGGACCGCAACACCGGCGAGAAGAAGGAAAAGACCGAATGGCATTCGGTCGCGATCTTCAACGAAGGCCTCGCCAACGTCGCCGAGCGGTTCCTGCGCAAGGGATCGAAAGTCTATATCGAGGGCCAGTTGCAGACGCGCAAATGGCAGGACCAGAACGGCCAGGACAAGTACAGCACCGAAATCGTGCTGCAGGGCTTCAACAGCGTGCTGACGATGCTCGACGGTCCCGGCGGCGGGCAGGGCGGCGGCGGTGGCCGCGGCGGCAACGACTTTGGCGGCGGTGACGATTTCGGTGGCGGTTCGGGTGGCGGCTATGGCGGTGGCCAGGGCGGCGCCGGCCAGAGCGGCGGGGGATCGCGCGGCGGCGGGTTCAATTCGGGCGGCAACAAGGGCGGCGGCAATTTCGGTGGCGGCTTTGGCGACGATCTCGACGACGACGTGCCGTTCTGATCGAACGGTGCGGCGGGGGTGATCCCCGCCGCCGGTCGACCGATCCTTACCCTACACTCCCGCGCAGGCGGGAGTCCCTGTGCGCTACCCCCGCGCATCCGGCACGAACCGCAGCGGCCGGGGATTTCCGCCTGCGCGGGAACCGCTCCCGGCCCTGTGAACGCTCAGAGCCGCGGACCGGCGACCGGCGCCTTGGGCTTGGCCGGAGCGTCGTCCAGCGCCTTCAGCAATACCGGGGTGCGCGTGTCGCGCCTGGCATAGTCACGCGCCGACAGCCCGGCGATGACGTCGGCCTGGTCGGGATTGGCACCGGCCGCGACCAGTTCGCGAACCATGTCGAGGTTGCGCAACTGCACCGCGCGGATCAGCGGGGTTTCGCCGCTGCTGTTGCCGAGGTTCAGGTTCGCCTTGCGCGCCGTCAGCACGCGGATCGCCTCGACCGAACCCGATTCCACCGCGAGCAGCGCCGGGGTATTGCCGCGATTGTCCTGGATATTGGGGTTCGCGCCCTTGGCGAGCAGGAAGCGCAGATAGGGCAGGTTGCCGTTCTTCGCGACGATGTGCAGCGCGCTTTCGCCGGTCGTGCGGTCCTTGGTATTGATGATCGTCTGGCCCGGCTGGCCCAGGATGTCGTTGACCTTGTTCCCGTCCTCGTCGCGGATCGCCTTCAGGAACAGATAGCCTGGCGACATCTGCTGCGCCTGCGCGACGGCGGGCAGCATCAGCGCGGCGGCGAGGAGGATGCGGATGGCGGGCATGGGAACGGGCTCCGTTGGGACGTTACGCGACTTGCAAGGCGTCGCCTATCAGATCATGGCTGGCAACGCCATGAACAGCATCCCCCGTATCCTTCTTCCGGCGCTTGCGCTGGCCCTTGCCGCATGCGGCGGATCGGCCGAAACGCCCGCGCCGCCGCCGCTGGCCGGCGCGCGCATCGGCGGGCCGTTCGTGCTGACCGACGGGCAGGGCCAGGTGGTGCGCGACACCGATTTCGCCGGAACATGGCGCATCATGTATTTCGGCTATACCTATTGCCCCGACGTCTGCCCGGTCGATGTCCAGAACATCGCGGCCGGGGTAAAGGCGTTCGAGGACGAATCGCCCGCCCTGGGGGCAAAGGTCGTGCCGATATTCGTCACCGTCGATCCCGAACGCGATACGCCGGCGGTGGTCGGCAAATTCGTGTCGGCCTTCCACCCGCGCATGGTCGGGCTGACCGGCAGCGCGCAGGCGATCGCCGATGCCGCGCGCGCCTATGGCGTCAGCTACCGGAAGGTGCAGTCCCCCGGCGCCAGCGAATATCTGATGGACCATAGCCGGATCGCGATCCTGATGGACCCGCAGGGCCGCCCGGTCGCGCTGCTGCCGCAGGACGAAGGCGGGCCGGCGGTTGCCGCCGAACTGGCGAAGTGGGTCCGGTGAGCGGGCGTTTCTGGGAAGACCTGCCGCTCGCCGCGCTCGACCGCGCGCAGTGGGAGGCATTGTGCGACGGCTGCGGCAAATGCTGCCTGCACAAGCTGGAGGATGAGGACACGGGCGAGATCCACGCGACCAACGTCGCGTGCAAGCTGCTCGACCGGCGCATGGGCCAGTGCAGCGACTATCGCCACCGCCATGCCTATGTCCCCGAATGCGTGCGGCTGAACGCCCGCAACGTCGGCGACATCGAATGGCTGCCCTCGACCTGCGCCTACCGGCTGCGGAACGAAGGCAGGCCCCTGCCCGACTGGCATTATCTCAACAGCGGCGACCGGGAGAGCGTCCATGCCGCCGGCCAGTCGACGCGGGGGTGGACCGTGTCGGAGAACGACGTCGGCGACCTCGAACATCACCTGACCGACCGGACGCTGTGATCGACGGGGTCGAGGTCGTCCGCCACCCCCGCGCCCGCGTGGCGCGGCTGTCGGTCGATCCCGCCACCGGGCGCGTGCGCCTTACCGTGCCGCAGCGGATGGCGCTGGCCAGGGCGGTGGCGTGGGCGGGCGAAAAGGCCGAATGGATCGCGGCGCAGCGGGCCAAGCTGCCACGGGGGCGGCCGTTCGTGGACGGGGCGGTGGTGCCGGTGGCGGACCGGGCGGTGCGGCTGGCGTGGCGGGAAGGGGCGTCGCGGACGGTCGCGCTGACGACGTACCGTCACCCCGGCGAAGGCCGGGGTCCATGGTCAAGGGACGATGCGGACCCTTCGATGTCGCCCGTATCCATGGATCCCGGCCTGCCCCGGGATGACGACTTGGTTTGCGGCGGTCCGATCGACCAATTCCCCGTCCGCATCGAACGCTGGCTCAAGCGCGAGGCGTTGCGCCTGCTGACCGAAGACACCGCTTATTATGCCGCCAAGGCCGGAGTCACCGTCGCGAAGGTCGCGATCGGCGATCCGAAGGCGCGCTGGGGCAGTTGCAGCGGCGACGGCACGATCCGCTATAGCTGGCGGCTGCTGCTTGCGCCCGGCTTCGTCCGCCGCGCGACCGTGGCGCACGAGGTCGCGCACCGCGTGCACATGCATCACGGCCCCGCCTTCCACGCGCTGGTCGCCGACCTGTTCGAAGGCGATCCCGACGCCGCGCGCCGCTGGCTGCGCAGCGACGGCGCCGCGCTTCACTGGTACGGGCGGGAATCCTCGTCCGGATAACGGTCCGGTGGCGGCTGGCGGCGATCGGGCGCGGGGCGGCGTGGCGGCGGCGCGGGCTGTTCGCCCCGCGGACTGCGCCCGAGCGCGCGGTCGATCCAGTCCTGGTCGAGCTGTTCGTCGGGCACGCGCTGCTGCGGCGCGGGCGGCAGGTCGCCGTCCTCGACCGGCGCCTCGGGCCGCGCCGCGACCGGCGGGACGTCGAGCGGATTGCCGTCGGGATCGACATAGACCCGGTCGTCGGGCGCGCCGTAATAGCTTTCGGCGTCGGGTTCCTCCTGCCACTCGGGCAGCGTCACCTTGGTATTGAATTCCTCGACCGGGCGGCTGGCGACCGCCTGTCGCATGAACGCGGCGAAGGCGCGCGCCGGGGCGGTGCCGCCCTGCAACCCGCCGACCGGCTTCGCATCGTCGCGGCCCATCCACACGCCGGTGGTGATCCCCGACGAGAAGCCCATGAACCACCCGTCCTTGTACGAACTGGTCGTGCCGGTCTTGCCCGCGACGGGGCGTCCGATCTGTGCGGCGCGGCCGGTGCCGGTGTTGACCGCGGTCTGGAGCAGGTCGGTCATCTGCTGCGCGACATAGGGGGCGACCAGCACCCGCGAACTGTCGACCTGATGCTGGTAGATCACCGATCCGCCGGCCGTCACCCGGGTGATGCCATAGGGGACGACCGCCGTCCCGCCGCTCGCGACCGAGGCATAGGCGCGGGTCATGTCGATCAGCCGGACGTCGGAGGTGCCGAGCACCATCGCCGGCTGGGTATTGACCGGCGTCGAGATGCCGAACCGCCTCGCCATGTCGGCGACCGTGCCGAAGCCGACCTCCTGCCCCAGCCGGGCCGACACGGTGTTGAGCGAATAGGCAAAGGCGGTGCGCAGCGATATCTGCCCGCTGTAGCGGCGTGACGCGTTGCGCGGGGTCCAGCCGTCGATCGTGATCGGCGCGTCGTTGACCTGGCTGTCGGGGTTCATCCCCGCCTCCAGCGCCGCCAGATACACGAACAGCTTCCACGCCGATCCCGGCTGGCGCGTCGCCTGCGTCGCGCGGTTGTAGATCGACGACACATAATCCTTGCCGCCGACCATCGCCCGGACGGCGCCGTCGCGGTCGAGCGCGACCAGCGCGCCCTGCACCCCGGCGGGGGCGTTGGCGCGGATCGCGGTATCGGCACTCTTCTGCATCGCCGGGTCGAGCGTGGTCCACACGTCGAGCGGCGCCTCGGTCTCGTCGATCAGCGTTTCGAGCTGCGGCAGCGCCCAGTCGGTGAAATAGCGCACGCTGTTCTGCTGCGGTTCGGGTGCCAGCGTGATCGCCTGCGGATCGGCATCCATCGCCTGTGCCGCCGTGATCGCCCCGGTTTCCTGCATCAGTTTCAACACGACGCCCGCGCGACCGACCGCGGCCTCGGCATCGGCGGTCGGCGAATAGCGCGAGGGCGCCTTGACCAGGCCGGCGATGACCGCCGCCTCCGACAGCGACAGGCTGGTGGCGGGGTGGTTGAAGAAACGCCGCGACGCCGCGTCGATGCCATAGGCGCCGCCCCCGAAATACACCTTGTTCAGGTACAGCTCGAGGATCTGGTTCTTGGTGAACTTGCGCTCCAGCGCGAGCGCGAGGATGATCTCGCGGAACTTGCGCCCGACAGTATAGCTGTTCGACAGGAAGATGGTGCGCGCGACCTGTTGCGTGATGGTCGATGCGCCCTGCAACCGCCGCCCGGTGCCGCGATTCTCGATCGCGAACTTCGTGATCCGCGCCAGCGCCACCGGATCGACGCCCCAGTGCGAGCGGAAACGGCGATCCTCGACCGACACCATCGCGTCGCGCATCTCCGCCGGAATCTGCGAATAGGGAATCCATTCGCCATAGCTCGGCCCCAGCGACACCAGGATCGACCCGTCGGCGGCGCGTACCCGGATCATCTGTCCGTTGGGCGAGGATTTGAGCTGGTCGAAGCTCGGCAGGTTCGTCCTGGCGTTATAGACCGCGACGACCAGCGCGATCGCCGCCAGGGCGGCAACGCCAGCGCCGATGCCCAGCACCCAGCGCAGGATGCGCCACCAGCGGGATGGAGCGGCAGCGGCGGGCTGCTTCTTCGGACGTTGAGGGGTGCGTGCCATGGGAGTGCGCCGGATACCGCGCCCGCCCCCGGCGGCACAAGCCCCGGACGCGCGGCGCATTGGGAATGGCGCGCGCTAGGCCGTCCCGCCTGAACGGCGGCTGACGGACGCGACCGGCTACCGCCTCAGTCCTTCCACGCCCACCATAGCTGCGCCGGGGGCATGTTCCACCATTCCATGTCGTGATCGATCCGCGCGAACTGGCGGTCGAGGACGTCGCGGACGCGCGGATTGAACTGATAGACGAGGAACGCGCCGCCCGGCCGGAGGACCGCCTGCGTCGCCGCGGCGATCCGGTCGCCGACGCCCGGCGGCAGCGTGGAAAAAGGCAGGCCCGACAGCACGTAATCGGCATGGGGATGACCATGGTCGGCCACGATCCGTTCGACATCCGCCGCCGATCCATGGACCGCCGAAAACCGCGAATCGAGGATCGTCGCGTTCAGATAGTCGATGAAATCGGGATTGGTGTCGATCACGATCAACTGCGCATCGGGCGCCAGCCGTTCGAGGATCGGGCGGCAGAAGGTGCCGACGCCCGGGCCATATTCCACCACCACCCGGGCGTTGACCCAGTCGATCGGGTCCAGCATCTTGCGGATCAGCTTGTTCGATGACGGGATCACCGACCCGACCATCACCGGATGCTTGACAAACCCACGCAGAAAAATGCCGGCTGGCGATGGTACGCCGCGCGGCTTCCGTCGGGTCGCGGCGTTGGAACTCGTCGTCATGCAAATCCTCGAACGGATGGCGCGTAGGGCCATGGTCATCGCGTCGTCGCAAAAGCGCAACGAACTTGCAAGCCGAACAGTTGCAGTCCGTCGCACCGGGGGAGAGCGGTGCGCGCCGGACGCGACACCGCCCTTCACGGGCACCACCCTTCGCCGCAAGGGGGTGCCGGACCTCACCCCTTCGGGCCGCGCCCCTCGACCATGCCGGGCGCGATGAAGCCGATCGGCTGGATCGACAGCGCATCCTGTTTCAGCCGTGCGGACATGGCGCGATATTCCTCCTCCATCTCCGCCGTTACCGAGGCGCGGGATTCGCCCAGCGCAGCCTCGAAATGCGCCATCGTGACCTGCCGCGTGTCGAGCGAGTCCCGCAGCGCGAACAGTCCGGCGCGGCGCACGACGTCCTCGAGGTCGGCACCGGTGAAGCGGTCGGTCCGCCCGGCGATGACCTCCAGGTCGACATCGTCGGCCAGCGGCATCTTCTGCGTCTGGATGCCGAGGATGCGGGCGCGGCCCGCCGCGTCGGGGACCCCGACATAGACCAGTTCGTCGAAGCGGCCGGGCCGCAGCAGCGCCGGGTCGACCATGTTCGGGCGGTTGGTCGCGCCGATCACGACGACCGACTGCAATTCCTCCAGCCCGTCCATCTCGGCGAGGATGGTGTTGACCACCCGCTCGGTCACTTGCGGCTCGCCCAGGCCCCCGCCGCGCGCCGGGACCAGCGAATCGAGTTCGTCGATGAAGATGACCGTCGGCGCGACCTGTCGCGCGCGGGCGAACAGGCGGGCGATCTGCTGCTCGCTCTCGCCATACCATTTCGACAGCAGGTCGCTCGACTTCGTCGCGATGAAATTCGCTTCCGCCTCGCGCGCGACCGCCTTTGCCAGCAACGTCTTGCCGGTGCCGGGCGGGCCATAGAGCAGGAAGCCCTTGGCCGGGCGGATGCCGAGGCGACGGAATGATTCGGGGCTTTTGAGCGGCAGCTCGACGCCTTCCTTCAGCCGCATCTGCGCATCGTCCAGCCCGCCGACATCGTCCCAGCGGACGGTCGGCGCCTGCACCATCACCTCGCGCATCGCGCTCGGCTGCACGCGCTTCAACGCCTCGAGGAAATCGTCGCGCGTCACCGACAGGCTGTCGAGCACGTCCTGCGGGATGGTGCCTTCGGACAGGTCGATGCGCGGCATGATCCGGCGGACCGCCTCGATCGCCGCCTCGCGGGTCAGTGCCGCAAGGTCCGCGCCGACAAAGCCATAGGTGGTGCGCGACAGTTCGGCGAGCTCGACATCGTCGGCCAGCGGCATGCCGCGGGTATGGATGCCGAGGATCTCGCGGCGCCCGCGTTCGTCCGGCACGCCGACGACGATCTCGCGGTCGAACCGGCCGGGCCGGCGCAGCGCCTCGTCGATCGCCTCGGGCCGGTTGGTCGCGGCGATGACGACGATGTTGGCGCGCGATTCGAGCCCGTCCATCAGCGTCAGCAACTGCGCGACCAGCCGCTTTTCGGCCTCGCCCGACACCTGCCCGCGCTTGGGCGCGATCGAATCGATCTCGTCGATGAACACGATCGACGGCGATGCCTTGGTCGCTTCCTCGAACACCTCGCGCAGCCGCTTCTCGGACTCGCCATAGGCCGATCCCATGATCTCGGGACCGTTGATGAGAAAGAATTCGGCGTCGCTTTCGTTCGCCACCGCCCGCGCGAGGCGGGTCTTGCCGGTACCGGGCGGGCCGTGCAGCAGCACGCCCTTGGGCGGATCGACGCCGAGCCGCTGGAACAGTTCGGGATAGCGCAGCGGCAGTTCGACCATCTCGCGCAACTGGTCGATCGTCTGTCCCATCCCGCCGATATCGTCATAGGTGACGTCGGCGCGGCGCGATTCGCGCGGTTCCTCATATTCCGAACGCAGTTCGATCTCGGTCGATTCGTCGATGTGCACGACACCCTTGGGCGCCGCCGACACCACGGCGAGCCGGATTTCCTGCAACGAAAAGGCCGGGGCGTTCACATAGCGGCGGACGTTGGGCGACAGATTGTCAACCCTCTGGTGGCCGGTGGTGGCGACGATATCGCCTTGGCACAGCGGCCGGCCGAAGAACGTGCGCTTGAGCGCGTTGGCCGACCCCTGCAGCCGCAGATTCTGTTGTGCGGGGGCGAAGACGACCCGCGAGGCGGGGCGGGATTCGGTCTTGCGCACCTCGACCTGGTCGCCCGATCCGACGCCGGCATTGGCGCGCTGCAACCCGTCGATGCGGACGATGTCCAGCCCCTCGTCCTCGGGATAGGGGGCGATGGCCCGCGCAGGCGTCGTCTTCTTGCCGATGATCTCGACGACGTCGCCCTCGTTGATGCCGAGCAGCGCCATGACCGACCGGGGGAGGTGGGCAATGCCGCGTCCGCTGTCTTCGGGCCGGGCATTCGCCACCTGCAACCGCCGTCCGCCTGTTTCGCTGTCCGCCATCAATTTCCGTCCTGCTGGAACGTGTCCGAACGGGGGAGATAGGGGGCGGGTTGCCGGCAACAAGGCGAAAAAAAAGGCCGATCGAAACGACCGGCCGGAAAGTTTTTAGGAGAGGATGCCTGAAAGGCCTGCCCTATGTGCAGCGCGGCATGTTTTTGTGCAAATGCGAACAAATCAATTCATGTTGCATAAATTGCATGCTGGCCATGGGGGGATGGTTGCAAGCGTGACGAACGCGGTGCAGCCTGTACCGCACTGCAACGAAGGTCTAAGGTATCGGATGCGTCGCCTTCCCCCCCTCACCGCGATCGAGGCCTTTGTCCATGTCGCGCGGCTTGGATCGGTCAAGCTGGCCGCCGACGAACTGGCATTGTCGTCCCCCGCGCTCAGCCGCCGGGTACAGGCGATGGAGCGCTTCATCGGCAAGCCGTTGTTCGAGCGCCGGCATCAGGCGCTGCGGCTGAACGGTGACGGCGAACGGCTGTTGTCGCTGCTGTCCGGGGCGCTCGACACGCTGTCGGACGCGGTCGAACAGATGTCGGGCACGGTCGAGGTGCTGCGGCTGCGCCTGGGCGTCCTGCCGCTGTTCGCGATCCAGCGGCTGATGCCGCGCATGGGCGACCTCAAACGGCAGCATCCCGAACTGCACCTCGATTTCGACACCGCGCATCATGGGCTGGGCCGGCTGGGCGAGGGGATCGACGTGGCGATCGCGCTCGACCATGCGATCGACCCGGCGCTCTATGCCCGGCGGCTGGACCGCAACCGGGTCTATGCGATCGCCGGCCGCGCGCTGATCGATCGCATGCCCATCACCGATCCGGCACAGATCGCGCAGCATACCGCGCTGATCCACCGCGACATGCCCGATACCTTCGCCGACTGGATGCACGCGGCGGGGCTTCCCGACCTGGTGCCCGCCGCGACCGACCGGTTCGATTCGGGGACGTTGATGCTGGAGGCGGCGGCGCAGGGGCTGGGCATCGCCTTCATGCTCGAATCGCATTTCGAAACCGCGCGCGACGACCGTCTGGTGCCGCTGTTCGATCGTGCGGTCGATTCGACCTACAGCCACTGGTTCGTGTGCCGCCCGCGGGTGCTGCAGCAGCGGCCGGTAAGGCTGTTCCACGACTGGCTGGTCGCCGCGCTCAACGCGCCGGCGGAATAGGGGCGCGCTTCGTCATTCGCGCGGGAATGGCGTCCGGATCCGATTGCCGACCCCGTCCTTCCGGCGAAGGCCGGAATCCATCGTGTCGGGTGCCGTCGATGGAGCGGCGACGTCCCCCCATCCATGGATCCCGGACTGCGCCGGGATGACGGCGCTCGTCACCCCCCGCGCAGGCGGGGGGGCCATGGCCGCTGACGTTCGATACGATCACCGACGTCAGCGCGTATGGATTCCCGCCTGCGCGGGAATGACGAGCGGGCGGAGAACCTTACGCTTCGCTGCGCGCGGTCACGATCTTGCCCGGGTTGCGGGGCGGTTCGCCCTTGGGCAGCGCGTCGACGGCATCCATGCCGCTTTCGACCACGCCCCACACCGTGTACTGGCGGTCGAGGAAGGTCGCATCGTCGAGGCAGATGAAGAACTGGCTGTTGGCCGAGTTCGGGTCCATCGTCCGCGCCATCGAACACACGCCGCGCACATGCGGTTCGGCGTTGAA
>QFNF01000008.1 GCA_003240755.1 Sphingomonas hengshuiensis
GCGACCCTGCGCGTCATAGCTGATCGTGTCGCGGCTGCCATCGGCGCGCACGGTCGACAACTGGGTGACGATCCCGCCGGTATAGCTGGTGGTGACGGTGTCGCCGCCCGCCTGCACGATCGACTGGACCAGCTTGCCCGACGTCGCGTCGTAGGTCAGCGTCGTGCGGCTACCATCGGCACCCGCGATCACCGCGTTCAGCCTGTTGCCGGCGGTGCCATAGGTCGTGGTGGTCTTGGCGCCATCGGCCGCCACCGCCTCGCTCGATACCAGCGTCCCGTCGGCACGGCTGCGCTCGACCAGCGTCACCACGCCCCTGGCGTCAGTCACCTGCCGCATCGTGACATAGGGCTGGCCGGTAATGCCATAGCTGACATTCTCGCCGCTGCCGTCGCTGCGCTGGACATAGCGCGACTTGACCACGCCCGCGGTGTAGATCGACGTCGTCCACGTGCCGGCGGCATCGACGGTCACTTCGCGGGTGCGCACGCCCGCCGCATCGAATTCGTCGATCGTCCGGCTGCCATCCGCCCGGTTGAGCGTATAGCCCGACAGGATGCCGCGGGTGTAGCTCGACACCGCGACATCGCCATTGGCCGACTTCTCGACCAGTTCGGCAACCTTGCCGGTCGTGACGTCATAGGTGGTCGTGACCGTCCGCCCGTTGCTCATCGCCACGACCTGCGACAGCTTGCCGCCGCTATAGACAGTATCGGTCACGTCGCCGCCGGTGGTGGTGGTGCGCGAATGCTTCAGCACGCCGCCGTCGAAGGCGAGATCGGTGGTCGACGTCAGCAGGCCGGCGGCATCGAACGTCCGGTCCTGCCGCCAGTTCGCCCCCGTCTCGCGCACCACGAAGCTGATGCCGCCGCCGGCGATCTTGCCCAGCAGCGCGCCGTAATTCCGGACGACGTAATCCTTGGTCGCATCCGATGCGAGTTCGATCACCTTGCCATCGGTCAGCGTGACCGACTTCAGCCCGCTCGACCGGGCCAGCGTGTCGATCTGCGCGGCGAACTGTGCGGCGGTCATCGTCAGGTCGGGGGCGCTGACCGGCGGCAGGTCGACGACCGGCCCCGCGGCGCCTACTTCGACGATCAGCGGGCGATCGCCGACCGCGAGCTGGATCGAGGACACGTTGGTATAGACCGCGATCGGCTTGGTCCCGCCCAGCGGGTCGTAGACATAGACCGTCTTCTGCACGCCGCCCAGGTCGACCGTGACCGTCTTCGCCTCGGTCACATTCTCCTTGTCGAGCGGGTCGTTCCACACCTTCACGTCGCGCCACACGACCAGGTCCCACGCGCCGCTCGCCTTGGTCAGCACCATCGAATGGCCGTCGCCGGGCAGGTTGCCCAGCGTGTATTTCGCCTTGCTGGCGTCGGTGCCGTTCCCGGCATCGACATGGCCGAGGATGGTGGTCAGGTTGTGGATCGCCGTCGCGGCCAGTTTCGGCGTGCCGTCGGTGTTGAACAGCCCGAAATGCTTTTCCTTCTGCGGCCCGTCGGGCGCGAGGTTGCTGTCGAGCAGTTCGTACAGATAGGTTTGCTGCGACCCGTTCTCGAACGCCAGCAGCATGGCATTGAGCGTCAGCTTGGCCTGCGCCGACTGGTTCACGCCCAGATCGGGGTTGCTGGCCATCGTGGTATAGCCGGTTTCGGTGATGACCGCCGGATCGCCGCGCGACGTGCGCTGCGCCCGGGCCAGCGACGCCTCCATCACCTTGTCCGCCTGCTGCCCGGTCGCGGTATAGGCATGGGCGTTGGCGAAGTCGGAATAGGCGCCCAGATCGCCGAGCGCCGCCGCATCGGCATCGCTTTCCATGCCCAGCGACATGTTGATGACCGGGATGCCCGCCAGTCCGGCATTCCCCTTCACCGCGCCGTACAGCGCCTTCTGGAACGCACCGGCGGCCGCCAGCGACGACGACCCCTGGTAACTGAACGCCTGGATGTTGGCCTCGTTCAGCCCTTCGACCGCGATGACGCTGCCCTTGTACTTGGCGGCGAATGCCTCGATCGCCTTCACATGCTCGGCCAGCGCCGCGTCGCCGGCGGCGGGCATCGCCGAACTGATGAGCACGTCGAACTTCACGCCGGCCGCGGCCATGGCGTTCGTCACCGCGCTGGCGGTGCCCAGCGTCGGCAGATTGTCGCGCACCCGGCTGAAGCCGAGATAGGCGAGGCTGTTGTTGACGATGCTCGCGTTCGCATAGCCGGCATGACCGGAATGGGTGTTGACCCCGAACGTCGACAGGAATGCGGTGGCGGTGGCAATGCTGGGCACGGAACGGGCTCTCCGGGTGGGATTACACCGTCCCTTCTACCGACACTGTCTGGACAGCGACTTACGCCGCAGGGTTAATTCACCATTATAGACGAACGACTAAAACCTTCGGCAGCGCAGCAAGATTGGCGCTTTCCCGCCTATCGTTCTGTACCCGTACCGAAAATCGGCTTGAAGAAGGTTTCACATGGCCGCGATTTCGAATCGTTCTGCGGCAATGCAGCATGAACTGCCGACATTACCGCGCATCGGCTACTACGATGCGGGCAGAGCCGACGCGATGATCGTCGCTAGTTGTTGATACCCGACCCATTTCAGATGGACCTTGTCCATCGTGAACATCGGCTTCAACGCATTGTCCGCGACCAGCGTCGCGTTGGCGTCGACGAACCGGCAACCAAGCTGGGCGCACATCGCCCGCTCACCATCGGCAATCGCCTTTACCGCCTCGTTGCGCTCGGCAAATCCGGTCAGGAGCGTTGATACGACAGTTGTCCGCTTCGGTCCCAGGATGGTTACGATCTTGGTAACGTTGTCGAGCGTTTCAGCAGTTGAAATGCCCGACCGGACGTCGTTGACCCCGATCAGCACCATGTTGATCCGCCCGCCCGGTTCGCCTTCACGCAGCCGCAACAGCAACCCGCGTGACGTATCGCCCGCAATGCCGTGGTTGACGATGTCGGTCCGCCGCAGCAGCCGGTTCCAATCGCCATATTCGACGTTGGAGTCACCAAAGAACGCGATACCGTCGGTCCGCCCGCGACCCTTGTAAAGATCGGACAGGGCCAACCAACTCGCGTTGGTTCGCGGGTTGTACGGATCGATGCGGAAGATCAGGTTGTTGATCTGGCTATACGGTTTCACCCGGTAATACAGCACCAGATACCCTGCGAGGAATGCGACCGACAGCGCACCTGCCGCCACCGCCATCCCGACCAAACGCCTCGACGAAAGCCTCATTGTTCCCCCCTTGGTAACACGGCTCCTCTGCAGAATATGCTGCGCTCCCCCGTAGCCTGCCGTGCCAAGCCGACACGGTATCACGAAGTAGGCCGTAGCCCCATAAGCGCGGAGCCACAGGCGCATTGAAGCGAGTTGCACCATAGCGAGGAAGTTCGCGGCAAGCTTGTCGTAGCGGGTGGCGACGCGACGGAAGTGCTTCAGCTTGGAGAAGAACCGCTCGATCAGGTTGCGCTCTCGGTAGAGGTGCTTGCTGAAGCAGGGTTTGCAGCGCCGGTTGCTCTTTGGCGGGATGTTGGGCGTAGCGCTCTGATCCTGGATCAGTTCGCGGATGCGGTCGGCGTCGTAGGCCTTGTCCGCCAAGACAATAGTGTGCGGGCCGAGGTGGTTGAGCAGCGTATCGACGACTTGCCCGTCATGCGTTTGCCCAGCGGTCAAGCCGAGCCGGATCGGGAGGCCTTGCGCATCGACGACGACGTGGATTTTGACCGTGAGCCCGCCCCGTGATCGACCAAGACAATGATCTGCGCCCCCCTTTTTGCCGTCGCGGCCTGCTGATGGGCGCGAACGGAGGTGCTGTCGATCATCTGGATGTCGCCGTCGTGGACGGCGGTGATAGCGTCCATCATTCGATCCCAGACACCAGCCTTCCGCCATCGCACGAAGCGGTTGTAGCAGGTGGTGCGCGGACCATAGCGCTCGGGAAGGTCTCGCCACGGCGCTCCCGATCGCAGCACCCAGAAGATGCCGTTCAACGTTCGCCGATCATCGACACGCGGCATGCCTCGCGGCTTGTTGGGCAACAACTGCTCGATCACGCGCCACTCGAAGTCGGTCAGATCATATCGGCTCATGCGGAGCGTGAATCATAACTTCAGCCAATGCGGAAGCCGCCACATGCAGGCCACTTCAGACCCGCTTTCCGAAACCGCCCGCCGCCCACCTCACAATGGACAATAAGAGAGCGGTCGGACCTGCTCCAATGAGCCACCCAATCGCCACCCACATAACCATAAAGACGAGCATCATCACCGACATTCCAGCCTCTTGAGCGGATGTGATCCGCCACGGCTGCATCAGGGCCAGGCCAAGCAGGTAGGCTACGATGAAAGGCACACGGAAAATCGAAACGCGTCGCGAGGTGACTTCAACGAGGATCATCCATGCAGAGGTGAGTATCGCACTCAGGCCGATGACCAGGAGGAAGGAAAAGTCCATGCACCCAACATATCACCAAGCGGGGCGCGTTCCACCGCTTATGAGTTCACGGCCTAGATTCTGTCTGCATTTAGAGGATTCCGTTTAGGCGGCGGTTCTGATTCAAGGCTGGCGAAGGAGCCTAGCCTTGAGTAGACGTCACGCTGACGGACGAGCAATGGGAGCGGATCGAAGGTCATCTGGCCGGCCGGGCCGGGATGCACGGCTTGGCCTTTTCGGTCCATGGCATCCGAGACGCATTTACGGGCCCGTCCGATTCCTCGCCGCGCATTACGTTGCAGGCGATATGGTTCATCCCTGATGCGCGCATCATGCGGGTCCATAATGATTCTGGTACCGGCACGGGATCTGGTCCGCTCGGATTTGCTGCGATGCGGCATGGCATTGCCCTTTGCCCCACACCCACCTAGAACGCTGGCATATCGCACTTGCCCGCATGGGCGAGGCGCGCGCGACCATCATGCGGCCTGCCCGCCAATCGGATACCTGCGATGGCAACGACGATCGATACCCGGGTACTGGCCGCTCCGTCCGCCCCGACCGGCATGCGCCGCTGGATCCGGGACGCGAATGTCGACCGCGTGATGCTGCCGCTCAGCTTGCTGTTCTGCCTCTATGCGACGCGCGACGCCTTTACGGGCAGCTTGCGCTATTTCCTCGCGAACTTCCACCTTGCCGGGTTGTGGTTCCTTCCCGACATTCTGTCGTTCGTGGCGATGTTCTACTTTACCTGGACGGTCACGGTTCATCGCCAGTCGGCATGGGGCATCCTGCTGACCATCATGGTCTTTGTCTCGACCATCCTCGGATGGTTGTTCATGTCGTCATCGGCATTTGCCCTGCTGTCCGCCCTGAAGCTGCTGACGCCGATGTATGTCGGATTTGCGTTCGTCGGCCGATCGATCGCGGAAATCCGCTGGGTTCGCAACTACCTGTTCATCCTGGTGGTCGCTTCGGTGATCGGCCTGCTGCTTTCCCCCGTGTTCGACTATCCCTGGGTCGGCATGACGGTGGAGACGTTCGGTCAGACCAAGGACGTCGGACGGGTGTGGTGGACCGGCGGCGCGATGCGCTATGGCGGCTTTGCCGGCGACAGCACCATGGCCGCCTATATGTGCCTGTTCCCGCTGGTGGTGATCCATCGACACGTGCCGAAATGGTTGATGCTGCTGATCGCCGGCCCGGTCGGCTGGGCAATCGTGCTGTCGACGAGCAAAACCGCACTTGGCTGTGCGATCGTCTTCGCCGCTTACTATCTCGTCGTCGAAATCTTCAACCCCCGCCCCTTTTCAGCGACGCCGATCCGGCGACTGGCGCAATGGTCGTTCGCGCTGGTACCGGTCCCGTTCGTGCTGATGATCCTGCTGGGCGGGATCAATCTCGAAAGCATCAGCCCGACGCTGTTCAGCCTGCAGGACCGGATCAACAATACCTGGCTGTTCCCGTTCACCTATCTGGCGAGCAACTTCCCCATCGGACTGGTAACGGGCTGCGGTCTCGGGTGCTTCACCTATCCGATGGAATATACCTATCTCGCCTATCTTTGGGTGCCGGTCGACAGTTTCTATGTCGCCACCTATGTCATGCTGGGTGCGCCATTCCTGTTGCTGGTGGTCGGCATGTTTACCGCTACCCTGAAAAGTGACGATCCGGAAAAGCTCGCCTTGATGCTGCTTTTCAACGTCTATTCGGTGACGGTGCAATGCTACGGCCCGTCCACTGCCACGATGCTGATCGGCTATGCGTTCAGCAACATGTTCTTGTCGCAGGTCCGGACATGGCGCAAACGCCGGCGCCCTGAACCGTTGCCCAACTGAAGGATCGCCGCAGTGCAGCCCATCCAGGCGCCGAACCATGCCAATCGCTTCGCCTTTCTGGACGTTACGCGGGCCGTCGCGGCGCTGAGCGTGATGCTGCAGCACGGTCTGGAGGCGAGCGGTCTGGAGGGGCTGGAACCCGGTGCGGTCGCGACGACATGGCTGAACTTGGGCGAGACCGGGGTCGCCATCTTCTTTCTGGTCAGCGGGTTCATCATCCCGGCCAGCATGCGCGGCACACCGACCTTCTTGCGGTTCTGGCTTCGCCGCATCTTCAGGATCTATCCGCTGTATCTGACAATCTTCGTCGCGGCGTTGCTGGTCACGAAATACCTGTTCGACAAGCCGTTGCCCCCCCTGGGCATCACGATTTTCAGCCACCTGCTGATCGTGCAGCCCTGGGTGGGACTGCCCAATTTCGTTGGCGGTGCGTGGACGCTGTTGATCGAAATGATCTGGTACGCGGCCTTTTCGATCGCGTTCTTTTCGGGAATCGGCACCGGCAAACGGCTGATCGTCTGGTTCCTGATCGCCTATGCGATCGTCATCGCCGTCGCCGCGATCGTCTTCCCGCAATTTCCCTTCGGCAGGTTCTCGATCTTCGCGCTCTGCTTCTACGGCTATGCCTATCTGCTGAGGTTCGAGGAGAAGATCGACGCCCGGACGTTCATGGCGATCTCCGTCACGTTCCTGCTGTTGACGCTTGTCAGCCTGTTCGTCGGTTTCGCGCTGTATCCATCGGGCGCCCATGGCGCACCGACCTTTACCTGTGTCGTGATTTCATGGGGACTGGCACTGGCGCTGTTCCCGATCGCCATCCGGTTGCGCAACGTCGATTTCTGCAACAGCCCCGTGCTCCGCTATCTCGGGGAGATCAGCTACTCGCTGTATCTGGTCCATTCGCTCGTCATGGGGATCATGATGTATCTGGGCGTTCGCGGTTTCGTGTTCCTGCCGATTCTGCTGGTCGTCACGCTGACCGTGTCGACGCTGACCTATCGGTTCATCGAACGCCCCGGCATCGCGCTCGCCCGGCGGCTGACGCAGAAAACGTCGCTGGCACAGGCCTAGGTTGGCATGGTCCGGCCAGCAGGCATCTGGTTCGTCATGGCGACGCCGCACGAATATGGCGCGCATCTGCGGCGGCGGTTCGCGCCGGTCATCACCGGCGTCGGCCCGATCGAGGCGGCGCTCGGCACCACCGCCGCATTGGCGGTGGCGGCGCAGCGGGACATACTGCCCGAACTGGTCGTATCGATCGGATCGGCCGGCTCGCGCACCCTGCCGCTGGGGTCGGTGTGGCAGGTCGCCAGCGTATCGTGGCGCGATATGGATGCGACGCGGATCGGCTTTGCCAGGGGGGTGACGCCCTTTGCCGATCACGGCCCCGAACTCGCGCTCGCCACGCCGATCGACTGGCCGACCGCGCGACTGTCGACCGGGGCGGACATCGTCGGCGGCGACGGCTATGCCGCGATCGACGCCGACATGGTCGATATGGAAACCTTTGCGGTCGTGCGCGCCTGCCAGCGCTTCGGCGTGCCGGTGACGGGACTGCGCGGCATTTCGGACGGTCCGGGCGAACTGGAAGCGCTGGGCGGATGGACCGCGATGCTGGAGGCGCTCGACGAAGCCCTGGCGGTCCCGGTCGACCACCTGCTGGCGTAGCGGCGCTTACGCCCGGTCGAGGAACACCACGCCGGGAACGGCCAGCCGCACCGGCGTCGGCCGCAATGCGCCGTCACGGGTGAGCGCGAACACCGCGACCTCCCCGCTGCGTTCGTTGGCGACCAGCAACTGCCCGGTGTCCTCCAGCAGCAGGAAGAAGCGCGGCCAGTCGCCCCCGCACGGAACATGCCCGGCCAGCGTCGCGCTGCCATCCTCGGCCAGATCGAACATCGCGATGCTGTCATGCCCGCGGTTCGAGGCGTAGAGGCGGCGCCCGGCGCGATCGATCGCGATATGCGCCGCCTGCGACCTGCCCTGCCAGCCGGCGGGGAGCAGCGAGGTGGTGGCACGGCTGGTCAACGTCCCGTCGAACTGCGCGTCGAGCGTGACCAGCGTATTGGCCAGCTCGGTAACGCAATAGGCAACCGGGAGGGCGGGATGATAGGCCAGATGCCGTGGCCCCGCCCCGGCCGGCGCGCGCCACGCGACCATCGGCTCGCCGATCTCGCCGCTCGCCAGCGGATAGGCGAAGATCGCATCGGCCCCCAGATCGACCGAATGGAGGAAGCGGTTGTCGGGGGTAAAGCCGACCCAGTGCGCGTGCGGGCCGCCCTGCCGATCGGCGCGCGGTCCGGTGCCGCGATGCTGGCGGACGACCGGCGGCTGCGGGATACCCGCCGCCAGCGGATAGATCGCGACGGTACCCGACGAATAATTGGCGACCGCCAGCAGACGGCCGGCGGGATCGATCGCGACGTGGCACGGATCGTCGCCGCCGCTCGGCAGGTCGACCAGGATCTTTCCGTCGCGATCGGTCGCGATCATCCGGCCCCCGGCGGACTCGCGCACCAGATAGCGCATCGATCCGCGCGACACGCCGAACGACGCATCCCGGAGCGCCGGGTCGGCCGCCCCAACGCGCCAGCCGCGGCCGGCGGCGGGCAGGCGGTACAGCCCCGCCCCGCCCTTTGCCGCATAGGTGCCGGCGATCAGCGCGGGCCGCCACCCTCGTGCCCGCGCAGGGGCGCTGGACAGGGTGGCGGTGGCGGCCAGACCGGCCAGAACGGTGCGTCGCGTGGTCATCCCCGCGCTATGCGCCGCCAGGCCGCGCCATGCAATCAGGCGGCGGTGAACACGCCGCAGGCGATGCGACCGCCCGAATTGCCCGACGGATCGGTCTTGTAATCGTCGGCACCGGCATGGATCACGAACGCCGCGCCGTCGGCGTCGAGCAGCCCGTCCATCGTGCCCGAAGGCAGCATGATCGTGACCGAACCGGTACCATCGGCGCCGATCGTCAGGTTGGGCGCGTCGCCGGCATGCGGGCCGGCGGGATTGCTGGTGCCGTGCTGCCGTGCGGTCGGGTTCCAATGCCCCCCGGCGGTGGTGAAGTCGGGCGCGTCGCAGCGGCCGGTGGTGTGGACATGCGCGCCGTGCAGCCCGGCGGGCATGCCGCGCGCGTCGATCCGGACCTGGATACCGCCCGCCATCTCGGTCGCGGTGACGGTGCCGGCATCGGCCCCGGCGGCGGTGCGCAGCGACGCGGTGGCGCTGCGGCCGGCGGTTTCGCCAGTGGCAGTGGTCGTGGTGCAACCGGCAAGGGCGGTGGCGGCGAGGGCGGTCAGGATGGTGGCACGCAGCATGGCAAATTCCCCATTTGATACAGGAGCGGAATGTTTTACCGGCACGACCGGTTCCGTCACGGCGTCATCGGCCCGGCGAGCAGCAGCGGATCGATGCGCGCATCGTGCCATTTCATGCCCCAGTGCAGATGCGGCCCGGTCGCCCGCCCGGTCGCGCCGATCGCGCCGACCACCTGCCCCTGCCGCACTCGATCGCCGACCTTCACGTCGATGCGCGAGAGGTGGAGGAACGCGCTGTTCAACCCCATGCCATGGTCGATCATCAGCAGGTTTCCCTCCAGCGTGAAGGGCGCGGGCGCGGCGAGGGTGACGACGCCATCGGCGGGAGCGGCGACCGGCGTACCGGTCGGGCGGGCGACGTCGACCCCCGAATGATAGGCGCCGGGTTCGCCGGCATAGACACGCTGCGATCCGAACAGGCCGGAGATGCGGCCCGTGACCGGCCAGGCGAAGCGCTGCCGCCATCCCTGCGCATCGCTCGCCACGTCACGGGCGGCGGCGATCCGCGCCAGCTCGGGCGCGCGGCGCCGCCGGAATTCGGCGGAGGGCTGCGACACGCGCGGCAGGGTCGGCAATCGCTCGATCCGCCATGCGCGCGGGGGGACGGCGATCGGACGGATCAGGCGCTGCCCGTCGGGCAGGGTCGCGACCAGCGTCGCGGACGGCCCGGCATCGCGGTCGAACGCGATCAGGAACCGCCCGTCCGGCGCGACCGCCACCGGCCTGCCATCCAGTTGCAACGTCGCTCCCGGCGGCACGCTGCCGGTGAGCGCCGCGCCCTGTCCCGCCGTCCCGTCAAGCGCGATCGCACCCTGCGCGGCCACGACCAGCGCGGCGGCGACGATCATCGCGGCGCGAGCGCGGCGGTCGCGGCCTCGGCGGTGGCATAGGCTTCCTGCCGTGCCGCGCTCCAGTAGCGCAACTCCTCCAGCGGGATGCGCGCGCCTGTCCCGGCACAGGTCACATAGTCGCCATCGACGAGCACCCGGAAATTGTTGGTCAGATATTGCAGCTTGGCGGGGCGGCTTTCGGGTTTCAGCATGGGGCTTCCGGATCAGAGCAGGGTGGGTTGCGTGCGATCGACATAGGCGCGCCCTCCGGGGCGCTCAACCTTCGCGTCGAGCACGCCGTCGCGGAAGTGGAGTTGCAGCGCCCCCGCCGCACGGGCATCGGCGGCCGACGCCACCGTCCTGCCGCTGGCGCGCGCGACGACGCGGACATAGCCCTTTTGCAGCAGATTGTCGGGGTTCACCTGTTCCAGCATGCGCGCGGTGCCGTCGAACCGCGCGCGGGCCTGCGCCAGCCGCTGGGTCAGCATCGCCGGCCGCAGCGCATGGCCGTGGCGGTCGAGGCTGCGGCGCGCAGCGGCAACGCGGCGTTCGAGCGCCAGCGACAGGCGGCCGGCGACCTCGTCCAGCCGCTGCCGCTGCGGCCCCAGCAGCGCGTCGCGGCGCGGCATGACGCGGACCAACGCCGCCAGTTGCTCGCGACCCCGATCGTGATAGCGCCGCGCACACCGCCCGGACCGCAGCGACAGGCTGGCGATGCCATGGGCAAGGTCGGCGCGGACCGGCACCGCGATCTCGGCGGCGGCGGTCGGGGTCGGCGCGCGCAGGTCGGCGGCATGGTCGCACAGCGTCGTGTCGGTCTCGTGCCCGACCGCGGAGATGACCGGGATCGGCGAGGCGGCGACCGCGCGGACGACGACCTCTTCGTTGAAGCACCACAGGTCCTCGATCGATCCACCGCCGCGCGCGACGATCAGCAGGTCGGGGCGGTAGAGGGTGCTGTCCTGCCCCCCGGCCGTACCCCCGCGCAGGCGGGGGTCCAGGGTTTCACTCGCAGGCGTTGGCATTTCTGGCTCTGGACCCCCGCCTGCGCGGGGGTACGGCTGTGGTTCGTCGAAGGTCGGCCGTTCGGGAAGGGACGCGAACCCCTTCACCGCCGCCGCGATCTCCGCCGCCGCCCCCTCGCCCTGCACCTTGACCGGCCACACCAGCACATGCGTCGGGCAGCGATCCTCCAGCCGGTGGAGGATGTCGCGGATGACCGCGCCGGTCGGCGAGGTGACGATGCCGATGGTGCGCGGCAGGAACGGCAGCGCGCGCTTCCTGCCCATGTCGAACAGCCCCTCGCCCGCCAGCCTGGCCTTGAGCTTTTCCAGCAGCGCCATCAGCGCGCCCTCTCCGGCAAGCTCCAGATGATCGATCACGATCTGGTAGCGCGAGCGGCCGGGATAGGTGGTGAGCTTTCCGGTCGCGATCACCTCCACCCCGTCCTGCGGGGTAAAGGCGAGGCGTCCGGCCGATCCGCGCCACATCACCCCGTCGATCAGCGCGGCATCGTCCTTCAGCGCCAGATAGACATGGCCCGACGACGCGCGCTTGTAGCCCGAAATCTCGCCGCGCAGCCGGACGCGGCCGAACTCGCCCTCGACCATGCGCTTCAGCCGGCCGGCAAGTTCGCTGACGCTTTCGGGGGCGGCGTTGTCGTTCGGGCGCGGCTCGGCTACGAGCCGGCTCGAGGAAAAATCGGGGAAACGATCGTCCATGAATGTCCTGTTGATCGGATCGGGTGGGCGCGAGCACGCGCTGGCGTGGAAGCTGGCACAGTCGCCGCTCCTCGATACGCTTTATGCCGCGCCCGGCAACCCCGGCATCGCGCACTGCGCGACGCTGGTGCCGCTCGACGTCGCCGATCACGCCGCGGTGGTGCGCTTCTGCGGCGAAGCGTCGATCGGCCTGGTCGTCATCGGCCCCGAAGCGCCGCTGGTCGCCGGCCTTGCCGACGACCTGCGCGGTGCGGGCGTCGCGGTGTTCGGCCCGTCGGCCGCCGCCGCACAGCTCGAAGGGTCGAAGGGCTATACCAAGGACCTGTGCCGCGAGGCCGATATCCCGACCGCCGGCTATGTCCGCGTGGCCGCGCTCGACGATGCCGTCGCCGCCCTTTCCCCCTTCGCGCTGCCCGTGGTCATCAAGGCCGACGGGCTGGCGGCGGGCAAGGGGGTGACGGTGGCGATGGACCGTGCCGAGGCCGAAGCGGCGCTGGCCGCGATCTTCGAACAGCCCGGCGGCGAGGCCGTGATCGAGGAATTCCTGGCCGGCGAGGAAGCCAGCCTGTTCGTGCTGACCGATGGCGTATCGCTGCTGCCGTTCGGGTCGGCCCAGGATCACAAGCGCGTCGGCGACGGTGACGTCGGGCCGAATACCGGTGGCATGGGCGCCTATTCGCCCGCCCCGGTGCTGACGCCCGCGCTGGAACGCCAGGCGATCGACACGATCGTGGCGCCGACCGTCGCGGCGATGGCCGCGCGGGGCACACCCTATGCCGGTGTGCTCTATGCCGGGCTGATGCTGACCGATCGCGGCCCCAGGCTGATCGAATATAATGCGCGCTTCGGCGATCCCGAGGCGCAGGTGCTGATGGCGCGGCTGGACAGCGACCTGCTGCCGGTGCTGCTGGCGGTCGCGGGCGGCACGCTCGACCGGGTCGCGCCGCCGGTGTTCGCCGACGATACCGCGCTGACCGTGGTGATGGCCGCCACCGGCTATCCGGGCACGCCGCAGACGGGCCGGCCGATCGGCGGGATCGACGCGGCGGAGGCGACCGGGGCGATCATCTTCCACGCGGGAACCCGTTCGGGCGACACGGGCGTTGTCACCGCCGGAGGTCGGGTGCTGGCCGTTACCGCGCGGGGAGCGAACGTCACCGCGGCGCAGGCCGCGGCCTATCGCGCGGTCGACGCGCTCGATTTTCCCGGCTTCTGCCGCCGCGATATCGGCTGGCGCGAAGTCGCCCGCGAAGCGCAATAAGGAACGGACAAGATGGATAGCGGCACCACCCCCCTGCAATCGCCGGGCTTCCTCGGCGCGCTGACCACCGCCCATTTCGCGCTGATCGCCGTGCTGGCGGTGCTGACGATCATCGGCATCGCCTATGGCATGAAGCTGTCGCGGGCGCGGCGGCGGGGGGTGCGCGAGCTGGAGGATTCCGGCCATCTGGAACGTAGCGGCGAGACGCCGGCCGGTGATCCGGATGCCCCGGCGGACACCGTCCCGGTCGAGCGTGCGGCCGAATCCGCGCCGGTCGCCCAGCCCGCCCCCGCAGCGGCGCCGCAGCCGGTCGCCCAGCCCGCGCCCGTGGCGGCACCGGTTCCGCAACCGGTGCCTGCCCCGCCCCCGCCGGCGGTTCCCGCTGGCGAAACCGACCTCACCCGCCTGAAGGGGCTGGGTCCGAAGGTCGCGGCGATGCTGGTCGAACAGGGCATCGCCGACATCGCGGCACTGGCGCGACTGGACCCGGCACAGGCGGACGCCGTCGCCGGCCGGCTGGGCATGTTCGCCCCGCGCATGGCGCGCGACCGCTGGGTCGAACAGGCGCGACTGCTGGCGGCGGGCGATGTCGCCGGGTTCGAGGCGAGGTTCGGCAAGCTGTAGCGGTTCGACCGGACGCCCCCGGTCCCCCGCCGATCCGCCCCGGCGCTATTCGACCGCCTCGACCAGCAGCTTGTCGATCTTGCGCCCGTCCATGTCGACGATCTCGAAGCGCCAACCCTGTTCGGTGAAATGCTCGCCCTCGGTCGGCAGGTGCTTGAGGATCGCCAGCGCCAGCCCGGCGACGGTCGCATAGTCGCGATCCTCGGGCAGGTCGATGCCGATCCGTTCGGCCAACTGGTCGGCGGGCGTCTGGCCCGACACCAGCAGCGATCCGTCCTCGCGGCGGATGACATGCGGCGAATCGCCCTCGTCGGCGTCCGATGCGAAATCGCCGGCGATCGCCCGCAGCAGGTCGGCGGGGGTCACGATCCCGTCGAAATGGCCATATTCGTCATGGACGAGGCCCATCGGCACGGCGGCACGGCGAATCGCCTGCAGCGCGTCCATCGCATCGACCTGATCGGGCAGCACCGGCGCCTCGTGCAGCAGCGCGCGCAGGTCGAGCGGCTCGCCGCGACACATCGCCGCGACGATGTCGCGCGCCTGCACCACGCCGATCACGGCATCGACCGATCCCTCGGCCACCGGCAGGCGGGTGTGCGGCGTCGCCGCCATCGCCGCGCGGACACCCGCTTCGTCCAGCGTGACGTCGAGCCATTCGACATCGGTCCGCGGCGTCATCACCTCGCGCACCGGACGGTCGGCCAGCCGTACCACGCCCGAGATGATCGAGCGCTCATGCTCCTCGATCACGCCCGACCGGCTGGCTTCGGCGACCAGCAGGTGCAGCTCCTCCGCCGTCACCCGGTTTTCGGATTCGCGGTTCATCCTGAGCAGCTTGAAGATCAGCCCCGACGTCGTGTCGAGCAGCCACACGAACGGCGCGGTGATCCGCGACAGCCACAGCATCGGCACCGCGACCAGCACCGCGATCGGCTCCGGACTGCGCAGCGCGAACTGCTTGGGCACCAGCTCGCCGATCACCAGGCTGGCAAAGGTCGTGACCGCGATCACCAGCCCGAAGCCGACATTGGCGCCGAGCGATGCGGGTACGCCCAGCAGCACCAGCCGTTCGCCGACCGGCCCGCCCAGGCTGGCACCCGAATAGGCGCCCGACAGGATGCCGATCAGCGTAATGCCGATCTGCACCGTCGACAGGAATTTCCCCGGATCGTCGGCCAGCCGCATCGCCGTCTGCGCACCGCGCCCGCCGGCCTTCGCCAACCCCTCCAGCCTCGCCTTGCGCGCGGACACGATGGCGAGTTCGGACATGGCGAACACGCCGTTCAACGCCACCAGCGCGAGGATGATGACGACGTCGAACCAGGGGAAGGGTGTGAGAGGTTCCATTGAACTGGCCCATCCATGCCGCAACGCGGCGCTCCGCACAACCGGCGAGTCGCGGTGCCGGCGTCGATTGTCGCGGGCGGTCCGGTCAGCCGCCGTTCAAAACGCATGCGGAACAAGATTGCCGTTGCCCGGTTTGTCCGGGCAAGACGAAATCGGATACGACGAAAGGAAACGAGCATGGCGACGGGCAAGTTCTGGATCGCGGGCGCGCTGTCGGCGGCGCTGCTGACCGGTGGCTGCGTGACCGACCCGGAAACCGGCGAACGCGGCATTTCGCGCGCGGCGATCGGCGGGATCGGCGGCGCGGTCGGCGGCTATCTGCTGGGCGATCTGGTCGGCGGACGCCGCGACCGGACCGAAAAGATCCTGGGCGCGGGGATCGGCGGCCTCGCCGGTGCCGGCATCGGCGCCTATATGGACCGGCAGGAACGCGACCTGCGCGCCCGCACCGCCGGCACCGATGTCGAGGTGACGCGCCGCGGCGACGACCTCGTGCTCAACATGCCCTCGGGCATCACCTTCGCCTATGACAGCGCCAATGTGCAGCCGCAGTTCCGTTCGACGCTGGACCAGGTCGCCGACGTGCTGCGCGATTACAACCAGACCTATATCGATGTGTACGGCCACACCGATTCGACGGGGTCGGACGCGTACAACCAGACGCTGTCGGAACGCCGCGCGGCGTCCGTCGCCAGCTATCTGACCTCGCGCGGAGTGCAGTCGGCGCGGATCGGCACCCGCGGCTTCGGCGAAAGCCAGCCGGTCGCGTCGAACGAAACCGAGGAGGGCCGCGCCGAGAACCGCCGGGTGGAGATCAAGATCGTGCCGATCGCCCAGGACCAGTTGCGCTGAGCCAGCGTCGCTGACCACGCAACGCCGCCCCGCCACCTATCCCCGGCGGGGCGGCGTCTCGTCGGAACGCAGCGTCAGCACCTCGACCCCGGTCGCGGTCACGGCGACGGTGTGCTCGAACTGCGCCGACAGCTTGCCATCGGCGGTCACGACGGTCCATTCATCGGCCTCGCTCACCACCTTGCGCGATCCCTGGTTGAGCATCGGCTCGATCGTGAACGTCATCCCCTCGCGCAGCACCGCGCCGGTGCCCGGCCTGCCGAAATTGAGGACCGAGGGTTCCTCGTGCATCTCGCGCCCGATGCCGTGCCCGCAATATTCGCGCACCACCGAATAGCCGAGCTTCTTGGCATGCCGTTCGATCGCATGGCCGATATCCCCCAGTCGCGCGCCGGGGCGGACCTGCCCGATCCCCGCCCACATCGCCCCCTGCGCCGCCTGCACCAGCCGCCGCGCCTGCGGGCCGACGTCACCGACCAGATAGGTCTTGGACGAATCGGCGATGAAGCCGTCCTTTTCCAGCGTGATGTCGAGATTGACGATATCGCCGTCGCGCACGATCGCGCCCGCATCGGGCACCCCGTGGCACACCACATGGTTGATCGAACTGTTGAGGACATAGGCAAAGCCATATTGCCCCTTGCTCGCCGGGCGGGCGGCGCAATCCCCGACGATATACCGCTCCACCAGATCGTTGATCGCCAGCGTCGACATGCCCGCCAGCACCTGCCGGTCGAGCATTTCGAACACCGACGCGAGCAGCCGGCCCGAAGCGCGCATCCGGTCGAGCTCGGCGGGCGTCTTCACCATCTCAGGCGGCGACCGCATCGACCGCGCGGACCTGCGCCGCGGCCAGCCGGGTGCGGACGATATCGTTGAACGACAGGTCGGGATTGGCCTCGGCGATCATGCCGATCGTCATCCAGAACTCGGCCTGCGCGTTGATCGAGCGGCACAACACCCCGCTCGCCCGCCGCACCTCCTCGTGCAGCGCGTCGTCGATCTTCACGATACCCATTGCCGCCTCCCGCTATATACGAAACATATATGCTTCGTATATCGGACGGTCAATCACCCCGCCGGTCGGTGAAGAAGGCGCGTAGCATCGCCGCCGCCTCGGCCTCGGCGATGCCGGAATAGATGTCGGGGCGATGATGGCAGGTCGGCTGGGCGAAGAAGCGCGGGCCATGCTCGACCGCGCCGCCCTTCGGATCGGACGCGCCATAATATAGCCGGGCGATGCGGGCATGGGCGATCGCTCCGGCGCACATCGCACAGGGCTCGAGCGTCACCCACAGGTCGCAATCGTCCAGCCGGTCGCGCGCTAGCACCCGTGCCGCCGCGCGGATCGCGAGCATCTCGGCATGGGCGGTCGGATCGACCAGCGCACGCGGCGCGTTGGCGGCGACCGCGATCACCTCGCCCCGGCACAGCACCACCGCGCCGACCGGCACCTCGCCCGCCTGTGCGGCGGCACGGGCGGCGGCGAGCGCGCGGTGCATCGGGGAAGCGTCGAACATGGCCCCCCTTGCCAGCCGCCGGCGATATCGGCCAGCCGTTACTGGCCGGCCGGGCGCTCGACCTTGATCGCCGGCACCTCGACCGACCGGTTGACGGTGCCGACCTCGACCTTGCCGACCTCGACGTCGAACTTGGGCGCCTGTCCCCCCTCGACCCTGACCTGCGGCAGCGCGGCGTGCTGCGTCTGGTCGATATTGATGAAGTTGAATGCCATCAGGCCGGCGACGATCAGGACCACAATCCCCAGCAACCCCAGAAATGCGCGCATCTACCTGCTCCCGTCTTGTCATGATCCGAATCGATGCCGTAACAACGCAGCCATGGTGGCGAGGGTTGCAGCGGGTCCGTAGCGGTTGACGCGGGCGCCGTTCGACGCTATCCGCGCCGTCTTTCCGGGGCATCTGTCCCGACACAGAATCAGGATCAACGATCATGTCGCGCATCTGCGAGCTGACCGGCAAGGGCCGGCAGGTGGGTCACAATGTTTCCCACGCCAACAACAAGACCAAGCGCACGTTCCTGCCGAACCTGCAGAACGTCACGCTGATGTCGGAAACGCTGGAACGCTCGATCCGCCTGCGCGTGTCGACGCACGGCCTGCGTTCGGTCGAGCATGTCGGCGGCCTCGACAACTGGCTGCTCAAGACCAGCGACGACGACCTGTCGCTGCGCGCCCGCCGCCTGAAGCGCGACGTCAAGAAGAAGACCGCAGCGGCAGCCGCCGCGGCCTGATCCTTTCCGTACGACGATTGACCGAACCCCGGACGGCCCGCCGCCGTCCGGGGTTTTGGTATGCGCGGCGGATTCGCACCTGCCGCCATAGCCGGCTGGCGGCGGATACAGCCCCGCCCGCCAATGCCGGTGCGCAGGGGCGATGTAACAGGGACGCGCCGGGCGAAACGGCGCGTTCCCTTACGACTCCAGCCGGAACTTCAGCAGCAGCGACCGTTGCCAGAACGCCTGGTTGTCGTCCGACGCGATCCACACCACGTCCCGCCCCTTCTCGCGCGTCAACGCCAGCGCCTCGAAATTGTCGTGGATCGCCTCGCCCTCGAACGCGGCGATGGTACGTCCGGTCACGATCGCACCGGGCCGGATCGCGCCGGCCTCGACCAACTGCAACCGTGCGGTGAACAACTGCGGCAGGCCGAACCGGCGGACCAGCACCAGCATCCGCCCGTCGGGCAGCGTGATCGCGTCCGTCACCGCGAACTGCGGCGGCGCGACGTAGCGGAATCGGTACCATGGCGTCGCCGGATCGATCGGATTGCCGAGCAACCGGATCGCCGCGAACCCCTTCGCCCCGCGCTTCGCGTTCGATTCGCTGAACACGACGACGCTGCCATCGGGCATGGTGGCCATCGCTTCCGGCCCGCTGTTGGCCGACCATTTGCGCATCGCCCGCGGCGCGCGCCAGCCGATCACGCGGCGAAGCGCGTGGTCGTAGCGCCACAGCGCGTTGGCGCGTTCGAACCCCACCAGGATGTCGCCACCGGGCAGCACCGCCATCGATTCGCTGTCGCGGTCGCGCTTCTGCCAGCCCGTGCCGGGGCCACCCGGCAGCTCGCGCGCGGTGGCGCCTCGCACCTGCCAGTCCGGCCCCATCGTGAAGCGGACGATGCCGCCGCCATCGGACAGCATCGTGAAACGGTCGCCCCGCACCCGCATCGACGAAAAGCCGCCGAACACTGGATCGGCACTGCGAAGCTCGACCCCACCCAGATAGGTCAGCGCCCCCAGCCGCTTGCGCGCCGGATCCTTCGCGAACAGATTGACGGGAATCGCCGTCACCTGCTGCCTGCCCTGCTGCAACAGCGGCAAACGCTCCGCCCCCGACCAGCCGGGCACGATCAGCAACACGGCAAGGATCACGAACAGGACACGCATCGCGCACGGCTGTAGGGAGGCGGCGCTGTTGCCGCAATCGTCACCGGCCATTGCATCCGCCGCCCGGCTGGGCAATGCGGCACGTTCCCTGTCGCTGTTCCGGAAAGCCGTCCGATGCCCGATGCCGTCGCCCTGACCAAGGCCCTGCTCGCCTGCGACAGCGTGACGC
Source organism: Sphingomonas hengshuiensis (assembly GCA_003240755.1). Taxonomy (GTDB): domain Bacteria; phylum Pseudomonadota; class Alphaproteobacteria; order Sphingomonadales; family Sphingomonadaceae; genus Sphingomonas; species Sphingomonas hengshuiensis_A. Next base: position 19,808 of record QFNF01000008.1, read on the forward strand.
CGGCGATCGGCGGCGTGTTCGACGTGGCGGAGGCGATGCTGGTCCCGCTCGGCTTCGCGGTCGATCGTTTCGTGGCGGGCGAGGCGCCCGACGGCCCGGTCGAGAACCTGCTGGCGGTACGCGGCAGCGGGGGCAGGCATTTCGCCTTTGCCGGGCATCTCGACGTCGTCCCCCCCGGCCCGGGCTGGGCCAGCGCGCCCTTTGCCGCGGCGGAACGCGGCGGGATGATCTACGGGCGGGGCGCGGTCGACATGAAAGGCGCGATCGCCGCGTTCATCGCCGCCGCCGCGACGCTGCCGACCGGACTGGGCACGATCAGCCTGATCCTGACCGGCGACGAGGAAGGCCCGGCGACCTTCGGTACGCGCGCGCTGATCGACCGCATGGCGGCACAGGGGCTGTCGCCCGACCTGATCCTGGTCGGCGAACCCACGTCGCAGACGCTGCTGGGCGACATGGTGAAGATCGGGCGGCGGGGGTCGGTCAACATCTGGATCGACGTGCCCGGGCGGCAGGGGCATGTCGCCTATCCGCACCTCGCCGACAATCCGATCCCCAGGCTGATCGCCGCGCTGGCCGAGATCGACGGCGTCGTGCTCGACACCGGCACCGACTGGTTCCAGCCGTCGAACATCGAAGTGACCGACCTGACCGTCGGCAATCCGGCCAGCAACGTGATCCCCGGCCACGCCGCCGCCCGGCTGTCGATCCGCTTCAACGACCTGCACCGCGGCGATGCACTGGTCGAACGGGTCCGCGACATCGTCCACGCGCATGCGCCCGGGGCGACCGTCACGGGCCGCGTGTCGGGGGAAGCGTTCCTGACCCCGCCGGGCGATTTCTCGACGCTGATCGCCGGCGCGATCGATCGCCACACCGGCCGCACCCCCGAATTTTCGACCACCGGCGGGACGTCCGATGCGCGTTTCCTGTCGCGCATCGCGCCGACCGTCGAATTCGGCCTGCTCAACGCGACGATGCACAAGGTCGACGAAGCCGTCGCGATCGACGACCTGCGGCTGCTGACCGCGATCTATGCCGATATCGTGCGCGGCGCCCTATGCTAAGGGCACCGCGCCCCGATCAGCCGACCCGGTAATAGTCGCGGTACCAGTCGGCGAAGCGCTGCAGCCCCTCGGCCAGCATCACCCTGGGCTGATAGCCGGTCAGTTCGCGCAGCTTCGACACGTCGGCATAGGTCGCGGTGACGTCGCCGGGCTGCATCGGCTTCATGATCTTCACCGCCTCGCGCCCGATCGCGCGTTCCAGCGTCGAGATCATCTCCATCAGCCCGACCGGATGGCTGTCGCCGATGTTCAGCACGCGGTGCCCGCCCTGTTCCGGCGGATGGTCGAGCGCGCCGAGGATGCCGGTCACGATATCGTCGATATAGGTGAAATCGCGCGCCATCCGGCCTTCGCCATACACCTCGATCGACTGGCCGGCCATGATGCGGTCGGTGAACGAGAAATAGGCCATGTCCGGCCGGCCCCACGGGCCATAGACGGTGAAGAAGCGCAGGCCCGTCTGCGGAAAGCCGTACAGCTTCGCATAGGACTGGCTCATCAGTTCGCACGCGCGCTTGGTCGCGGCATAGAGCGATACCGGATCGACCGAGGGTTCGTCCTCGCTGAACCCCTGCCCGCCCATCGGCTTGTCGCCATAGACCGAGCTGGACGAGGCATAGACGAGATGTTCGAAGCCCGGCGCGTGGCGGCACGCTTCCATGATCGACAGATGCCCGGCAAGGTTCGACCGTTCATAGGCCATCGGATTGTCGATGCTGTAGCGCACGCCCGCCTGCGCCGCGAGGTGGATCACCCGCGTCACGCCGTTGTCGCGCACCAGCCTGGCCATCGCCTCGGTATCGGCGATGTCGGCGCGGTGGAAGCTGAACTCGCGCCGGCCGTTGAAGGTCGACAGTCGCGCTTCCTTGAGCGACGGGTCGTAATAGTCGTTGACGATATCGACGCCGATCACCGTCTCGCCGCGTTCGAGCAGGCGATGGGCGGTGGCGTGACCGATGAAGCCGGCGGCGCCGGTGACGAGGACGGGACCGGTCATCTCACCCCCCCGCCACGACGTTCGGGGCGTGCGCCGGCGGCGCGTCCGATCGGATTGCCATAGCCAATGTCATCGATCCTTCCGTTGTCCGACCCGCAGCCGATGCGGCCGGCCGGCTTGCTGTACCCCGAATTTCGCACCCGCAGCAATTTTGCTGCAGGGCGGCATCGAACCCGCATCGCCCGAATCCCTAGCGGATGACAAGCGCAGAGTTCAACACCCGGCAACCGGCCGCGGCAGGTGGGCCGCCCCGCACGACCACCCGGAATACAGGAAGTTCGCGCAACGCGGCGGAACCGGATATGATATGCGCCCGCGTCCGCAAGGCGAACGAGCGTCGGCGGCACCCCCGGAGCCGTTCGGCTCGGCTCTTGAATGCTTCCATTCATCTCGCAATTGCGGCATAGCTCGTCACGAGGCTTTTATTTCAGTTACTTTTGCATAACGGCGTTCGGCTAACGGGTCCGGGTACAGAGCCATATACATCCAGAGGATGCCAAGCTGGTGAATCGCACGCCGCCTGAGACGATTTCCTCCTCCGGGGATGTTGCACCGCAGCAGAACTTCTGGAGGACCCCCCATGCCCTGCGCCTGCGGGTGTTCGCCGTCCTGCTCGTGCTCGACGTGTTTTCGATCGGCCTGGGATTCGCGATGCCGTGCCTGTGGTACGGCTATCGCGAATCGCTCATCGGCGTATTCTTCGTGGCCTGCGCGGTCTATGTCGCGATCGGGTTCAATTCGGGTGCCTTCACGTTCAACCCGTCGCGGACGATGGTGATCGAAACCGGGCCGGCGGTGCGGGCGCTGCTGTTCACATACGGCACGCTGTTCCTCATGTCCTATTTCCTGCGGCTGGATCAGACGCTGCCGCGCGGGATGCTGCTGATCGCGATGGCGACCGGACTGGCGTCGCTTGCCACGCTGCGGCAGATCGTCGTCGTCTATACCGCGACGCATCTGCGCGACCGGCTGCTGGCGCAGTTGCTGATTAACGACGGTTCGAACGTCGTGCCGCCGCCGGGCTTTCAGGTGGTCGATGCCCAGGCGCGCGGCCTGCGCCCCGACCTGCGCGACCCGTCGATGCTGAATGCGTTCGGCCAGTTGGTTCGCGGCTGCGAACGGGTGGCGATCGCCTGCCGGCCGGAGGATCGCAACAACTGGGCGATGATGCTGAAGGGCGCGAATGTCCGCGGCGAGATCGTGGTCAACGACCTCGAATCCTATGGCGCGTTCGGCGTCTCGCATGTCGGCGATTCGCCCGCCCTGACCGTGTCGGTCGGGCCGCTGCCGCTGCGCAAGGCGCTGGCGAAGCGGCTGTTCGACCTGGCGATCTGCGTCCCGGCGCTGCTCGCGCTGCTGCCGGGGATCATCCTGATCGCGGTGGCGATCAAGCTGGACAGCAAGGGCCCCGTCCTGTTCCGCCAGCGCCGGGTCGGACAGGACAACGCCTTTTTCTATATCCTGAAATTCCGGTCGATGAAGGTCGAGCAGAGCGACCCCGACGGCAAGGTATCGGCCAGCCGCGACGACGACCGCATCACCCGCGTCGGCTATTTCATCCGGCGGACGAGCATCGATGAATTGCCGCAGTTGTTCAACGTGCTGCTGGGACAGATGAGCATCGTCGGGCCGCGGCCGCACGCCCTGGGGTCGCTGGCGGGCGAAAAGCTGTTCTGGGACATCGACCAGCGATACTGGCATCGCCATGCGCTGAAACCCGGCATCACCGGCCTGGCACAGGTGCGCGGCTTCCGCGGCGCGACCAACGAGACGACCGACCTGACCCGGCGGCTGCAGGCCGACCTCGAATATATCTCCAACTGGTCGTTCTGGCGCGACGCGGCGATCCTGCTGCTGACCGTCCGGGTGCTGGTCCACCGCAACACGTTCTGATCGACGTCCGGACGGTTCGCACCGGACAGGGTCGAACGGCCGCCCCTGCCGCTTCGGTCCGGGGCGGGATCACAGGGGAACCGTTCGTCCCGGACCGCCGCCGGTCGGGGCACGGACGGTCCCGGCATGGCATCCCCCGTCAGTCGGGACGACGTCCCGGCCGCCGCAGGATCAGGTAGAGCGCGCCCTGCCCGCCATGGCGGATATGCGCGCCGCGGATCGATGCCACGCGGTCGGCATGGGGGCCGGCGATGATCCAGTCCCGCACCGCCGCGCGGATCGCGCCGCGCGCATGGGGGCGTTCCGACTCGACGCGCGGCGGCTTGCCCGTCACCAGCAGCAGCACCCGGTCGCCGCGCTGGATGGCGCGCGCCAGCCCCTGATCGAGCAGCGCATGCGCCGACGCCAGCGTGTGGCCGTGCAGGTCTAGGGTGGAGTCCGGGCTGACCAGCCCGCGCGCCAGCTTCCGGTCCCAGCCGGCGTCCAGCGTCGGGCCGGGGGTCCGCGCCCTTGCCGGGACCGGCGGTGCGACGACGGCGCGCGCGCGAACCGGCCTCGGCGCCGGCGCACCGTGCTTCTCCAGTCGTTCGAGCAGCGGGGGACCGGACGGCGCACCCGCATGCGCGGTGTGCAGCGGTTTTACCGCCGCGACCACCCGCGCCCACAGCGCCGCCTCGTCCGGATCAAGGCGTCGTCCGGCCACCGGCGATCCGTGCGACGGTGCCGATCGGCAGCAACAGGAAGGCGGTGCCGCGCGCGCTCATGCCCCCGGCGATCGCCCGCGCCTCGTCGCCCGCGCCCCAGAAGGTGTCGAAGCGGTTGGTGCCCTTGATCGCGCCGCCGGTATCCTGCGCCACCCACAGGCCGGTGGCGTCGGTGCGGTCCATCGACAGGAACACCGGCGCGCCCAGCGGCACGAAGCGGACATCGGCCGCGACGCTCGCCTGTCCCGTCACCGGCAGGCCCATCGCGCCCAGCGGCCCCGGTCCGGTCAGCTCGCGGAAGAACACGAAGCTCTTGTTCTCGCGCATGATCGCGCGGCCCTGTTCGGGATTGGCGCGCAGCCACGCCATCAGCCCCTGCATCGACGCCTGTCCCGGCTGGACCAGCCCGCGATCGCGCATCAGCTTGCCGATGCCGGTATAGTCGCGGCCGTTCTGGCCGGCATAGCCGATCCGCATCACGCCGCCATCGGGCAGCCGCAGCCGTCCCGACCCCTGTACCTGCAGGAAGAACATCTCGACCGGATCGGCCGCCCAGGCGATCTCCAGCCCGCGCCCGGCCAATGCCCCTTCCTCGATCGCGGTCCGATCGAAATAGGGGACGAAGGCGGTGCCATCGACCCGGCCGCGGATCCGCTTGCCCTGCAGATCGGTCGAAAACAGGCCCAGATCGACCTCGACCAGATCGCCCGGCACGCCGTAGATCGGCGTTGCATAGCCGCTGCGACAGGTACGCGAGCCGTGGATTTCGGGTTCGTAATAGCCGGTGGCGAACGCCTTGCCGTCACCGACCTGCGCGGTTTCGAACCAGCGCGCGAAGAACGTCCGCGCGCCCCCCGCCGCCACGCCGCGCGCGGCATCGCAGGACGGCTGCCAGTCGGCACCGCGGGTCAGGCCGGTCGGATCGGCGCGGCGCACGACCGAGGCGCAACTGATGCGAAACGCGGCCAGCGCGCGGGCCGCGACGTCCTCGGTGATGGGCAGCGCGGCGACCGGCGGTCCGGCGACGACACCGGCGGCAAGCGCGGTCGTCGCGCCGCTCGCGGTATCGGCGCCGGTGATCGGCGGCAACGGGACGGCGGCGGTCGGCTGGCGCACCGGCAGGGGCCGCGTCGGCGTGGCCGGTCCCGGCTGCGGTCGTTCCGGTGCCGGCACCGATGCGGCGCTCTCGGCCCCGCGCGGCACGATCGCGTTCGAACAACCCGCCAGCAGCAGCGCGGCAACCGCCGCCATCCCCCCCTTGTGCATCGGCGTCAGGCTTCGTCGGTATCGGCGAGCTTCCAGTTCGGGTCGCTGCTCTTGAGCACCCGCAGGAACGTCCAGACATCGTGCGTCTCGACCGCGTCCGACAGCGACCCGGCGATCATGTTGCCGTCGGCATCGCGGGTGATCGCGGCGATATCGGCATCGAAGCGCACGCTGACGCGGGCGACGCCGCCCTCGACCGACGCCTCGGTCACGACCGCGCGCTCGATCGTCACCAGCCGGTTGTCGAGGACATGGCCGGCGGCATTGCGATCGGCGATCGCCTGCGCAAAGGCTTCGCGCACGTCGCGTTCGGTCAGCCATTCCAGCGTGGCTTCGTCGCCCTTCCAGAACGCTTCGAGGATCATGCGATAGGCCGATTTGGCGCCGTCGATGAACTGCGCGACATCGAAACCGGGATCGGCGGCGATCAGCGTGCGCAGGCCCGCCTCGGCGCCGCTCTCGACGTGCCGGGGGCCCAGCACGCGCGCCTCCGGCGTCACCTCGATCGGACGGTTGACCGGCGGCGCGCCGATGCGTTCCTCGGCCGCGCGCGGCAAGGGTTCATGGCCGGTACGCTTGCCCAGCACGGCATAGAGCCGCATGGCCAGAAACGCCGCGACCATCGCGAGCAGGACGACAAAAACCACCATGCCTTCACTTCCTTCCGTCGACCGGACATAGGACCGATCGGGCGCGGATACAAACGGTGCGACGGCCATCTGGTTCACAGGGCCGGTCGACCCGTTGAATCGCGGTCCTGCCGCTGCTAGTCCGCGCCATCTCAACGCGGCAAGCGCCAAAGCTTTCCGCCGTAGCGGACAGGGATTACCATGGAAGATCAGAACGACGCCACCGGCATCGACGCCTTTGCCAATGGGGACGACAGCCAGCCGTCGGTCAACGTCATCACCCAGTATGTCAAGGACCTGTCGTTCGAGAATCCGAACGCGCCGGGCGTCTATCAGGTACCAGGCACCCCCAAGCTGGACGTGCAGTTCAACATCGGCGCCAACCAGGTCGGCGACGACGTGCACGAGGTCGTGCTGAAGATCGAGGCCCGCGCCGAGGTCGAGGGGCAGGTGATGTACCTGGTCGACCTGTCGTTCGCCGGCCTGTTCGGCTTGCGCAACATCCCGGTTGAACATCTGCAGCCCTTCCTCCTCGGCGAAGCCCCCCGCATCCTCTTCCCCTTCGCCCGCCGCGTGCTGGCCGATGCGGTGCGCGATGGCGGCTTCCCGCCGCTGATGCTCGAACCGATCGACTTCGCGCAGCTCTATATCCAGCAGGCCGACCAGCAGGGCGCGCTGGGTGAAGTCGCCGGTCACGCCTGAACGTACATAGGGCAGGTCGCGGAACAGCGCCGTGAAGCTGGCGAAATCGCTGGGGTCGGTCGGCGGGCTGACGCTCGCCAGCCGGGTGCTGGCGCTGGTCCGCGATTCGTTGCAGGCGACGTTCGTCGGCGCGGGATTCGCGTCGGACGCGTTCCTCGTCGCCTTCCGCCTGCCCAACATGTTCCGTGCGCTGTTCGCCGAAGGCGCGTTCAACGCCGCGTTCGTGCCGCTGTTCAACCGGAAGGTGGCCGAGGGCGACGAAGCCGACGAAGGACAGGGGCTGGCGACCGGCATCGCGTTCGCCCGCGACGTGCTGTCGGTGCTGTTGCCCGTGCTGATCGCCGCGACGGTCGTCATGCTGGTCGCGGCATGGCCACTGACATACTTGTTGTCCGGCGGGTTCAACGATCCGACGCCGGACCAGTTCGCCTATGCGGTCGCGCTGTCGCGGATCACCATCCCCTATCTGCTGCTGATCTCGATCGTGTCGCTCTTGGGCGCGATCCTCAATTCGCTCGACAAATTCTGGGTCAATGCCGCCGCCCCCATCCTGCTGAACATCGCGATGGTCGCGGGGCTGTTGTTCTTCCACGGCCCCGACCCCTATGCGACCGCCCGCGTACAGGCGTGGACGGTGACGATCGGCGGCGCATTGCAGCTCGCCTGGCTGATGTTCGCCTGCCGCCGCGCCGGGGTATCGCTCAGCCCCCGTCGCCCGCGCCTGACCCCCGATGTGCGGCGGATGCTGCGGCTGATCGTGCCCGCCGCCGCCGGGGCCGGGGCGATGCAGGTCAACCTCGTCATCTCGACCGCGCTGTCGGGCAAGCTGCTCGACGCCGGGTCGATCTCGTACATCTATTATGCCGACCGGCTGAACCAGTTGCCGCTGGGGCTGATCGGCATCGGCCTCGGCACGATCCTGCTTCCCACCATCTCGCGCCAGTTGAGCCGCAGGGACGATGCGGGGGCGATGGACACGCAGAACCGGGGTATCGAACTGGCGCTGCTGCTCACCCTGCCCGCGACCATAGCGTTCCTGACCGTTGCCGAACCGATCATCCGCGCATTGTTCCAGCATGGCGCGTTCGGCGCGGAGGACACGATCCGCTGCGCCCAGGCGCTTGCCGCCTTTTCGCTGGGGCTGCCCGCCTATGTCCTCATCAAGGTGCTGACGCCCGGCTTCTATGCCCGGCAGGACACACGGACGCCGGTACGCTTCGCGATGTGGTCGATCGCGGTCAACGTGGTGCTGAACCTCGCACTGATCCCGACCATCGCGCATATCGGGCCGCCGTTGGCGACCGCCGTCGCGGCGTGGGTCAATGTCGCGATGCTGTATGGGACGCTGCGCCGGCGCGGGCATTTCGCGCTCGACCGGCAACTGACCCACCGCCTGCCGCGCTTCGCCGTCGCCGCGCTGCTGATGGGCGCGGCGCTGTTCTTCGCCGACACGCTGGTCGCGCCATGGACCACCGGCGCGGTGCTGACCCGCGTCATCGGCATGATCGCCCTCGTCGGCGCGGGCGCCGTCGTCTATGGCCTCGCCTGCCTTGCCACCGGAGCGTTCCGGCTGGCCGATCTTCGCGCGCTGCTGCGTCGGCGCGCCGCGTAAACAGGAAAACCCCCATGCGTGTCGTCTCCGGCATCCAGACCACCGGCAATCTCCACCTCGGCAATTATCTGGGCGCGATCCGCAACTGGGTGCGGTTGCAGGACCGGATGGGCACGGACGATGTGTGCCTGTTCTTCCTCGCCGACCTCCACGCGCTGACGGTGACGCAGGACCCGAAGGTCATGGCGTCGAACACGATCGAGATGGCCGCGACGCTGCTCGCGGCGGGGATCGATCCCGACCGGTCGATCCTGTTCAACCAGGCGCGCGTGCCGGCGCATAGCGAGCTGGCATGGATCCTGGGCGGCACGGCGCGGGTCGGCTGGCTCAACCGCATGACCCAGTGGAAGGACAAGGCCGGCAAGAACCGCGAGGGCGCCAGCGTCGGGCTGTTCACCTATCCGGTGCTGCAGGCCGCCGACATCCTTGCATACCGGGCGACCCATGTGCCGGTGGGCGAGGACCAGAAGCAGCATCTCGAGCTGGCGCGCGATATCGCCACCAAGTTCAACCTCAATTTCGGGGTCGAGCTGTTCCCGCTGCCCGAACCAATGATTCCGGAGGATACGCCGCGGATCATGTCGCTGCGCGACGGTACCGCGAAAATGTCCAAGTCCGATCCGTCGGACATGAGCCGCATCAACCTGATCGATTCGGACGACCAGATCGCGACCAAGTTCCGCAAGGCGAAGACCGACCCCGAACCCCTCCCGTCCGAAGTCGCGGGCCTCGCCGACCGGCCCGAGGCGCGCAACCTCGTCACCATCTTCGCGGCACTGTCGGGACAGAGCGCGCAGGACGTCCTCGGGCAGTTCGGCGGACAGGGGTTCGGCGCGTTCAAGCCGGCGCTCGCCGATCTGGCGGTGGCGAAGCTGGGACCGATCCGCGACCGGCTGGTCGCGCTGCTCGACGATCGCGCGGCGGTCGGCGCGACGCTCTCGAACGGCGCGGCAAAGGCCGAAGCGCTGGCCCGGCCGACGCTCCGCGCGGCGCAACAGGCAGTCGGCCTGCAGGTCTGAACCTGATTTCCCTGTCATAGTGAAAGTCGAAGCGATATGCGCTCCCCGTTATGCCAAACGGGGAGCCTCTCGTGACCAGCACCACCGTCGAAACCAACGCCTATTCCGACCAGAAGCCCGGCACGTCGGGCCTGCGCAAGAAGGTGCGGGTGTTCCAGCAGCCGCATTATGCCGAAAACTTCATCCAGTCGGTGTTCGACGTGGTCGAGGGCAGGGACGGCGCGACGCTGGTGATCGGCGGCGACGGCCGCTATCTGAACCGCGAGGTCATCCAGACCGCGATCCGCATGGCCGCCGCCAACGGCTTCGCGCGGGTGATCGTGGGACAAGGCGGCATCCTGTCGACCCCCGCCGCCTCCAACGTGATCCGCACGCGCGGCGCGATCGGCGGCCTCGTCCTGTCGGCCAGCCACAATCCCGGCGGTCCCGAAGAGGACTTCGGCATCAAGTACAACGTGGCGAACGGCGGCCCCGCGCCGGAAAGCTTCACCGACGCGCTCTATGCCCGCACGCTGGAGATCGATCGTTACGTCATCAGCGACGTCACCGATATCGACCTCGACACGCCCGGCGAAACCAGCGTCGACGGCATGGCGGTGGAGGTGATCGACCCGGTCGCCGCCTATGCCGCGTGCATGGAGGGACTGTTCGACTTCGCCGCGATCCGCGACCTGATCGCGGGCGGCTTCCGCCTGTCGTTCGACGCGATGCATGCTGTGACCGGGCCATATGCGACCGAGATCCTCGAACGCCGCCTGGGTGCCGCCCCAGGCACCGTCGTCAACGGCACCCCGCTGCCCGATTTCGGCGGTCATCACCCCGACCCCAACCTTGTCCATGCGCACGCATTGTACGAGCGGATGATGGGCGACGACGCCCCCGATTTCGGCGCGGCGTCGGACGGCGATGGCGACCGCAACCTCATCATCGGGCGCGGCATCTTCGTCACGCCGTCCGACTCGCTGGCGGTGCTGGCGGCGAACGCGCATCTGGCGCCGGCGTACAAGGGCGGCATCACCGGCATCGCCCGCTCGATGCCGACCTCCGCCGCCGCCGACCGAGTCGCGCAGGCGCTGGACGTGCCGCTGTACGAGACGCCGACGGGGTGGAAATTCTTCGGCAATCTCCTCGACGCCGGCCTTGTCACCATCTGCGGCGAGGAGAGCGCGGGGACAGGATCGAACCATGTCCGTGAGAAGGACGGCCTCTGGGCGGTACTGTTGTGGCTCAACATCCTCGCCGTGCGGCGCCAGCCGGTGGCGGAGATCATGGCCGACCATTGGGCGCGCCATGGCCGCAACTACTATGCGCGGCATGATTATGAGGGCGTGGAACAGGCCGGCGCCGATGCGCTGATGGCCGCACTGCGTGAGCGGCTGGAAACGCTGCCGGGCACCGCCATCGGCGACCTGACCGTTTCCGAAGCTGACGACTTCGCCTATCACGACAGCACCGATGGATCGGTCAGCCGCAACCAGGGCATCCGCATCCTGTTCGCCGACGGATCGCGCATCGTGTTCCGCCTGTCGGGCACCGGCACGCAGGGCGCGACGTTGCGCGTCTATATCGAACGCTACGCGCCCGCGAACGGCGATCTGGCACAGGACACCGGCGATGCGCTGGCACCGCTGATAGCCGCTGCGGAGCACGTTGCATCGATCCGGGAACACACGGGCCGCAGCAAACCGGATGTCATTACGTAAGGTGGGTAATGGTGGGGTGGCGAAGCGATCACCATGCCCCACCCAACCCGTTCGGTTCGAGCAGCTTCGAGCCTGTCGAGAAGCGTCCGTCGAGAACACCTTGTTTGCGGCACCCCTTCTCGACTGCGGTTCTCGACAGGCTCGAACCTGCGCTCGACGCAAACGGGCGAGCGAAAAGGGGGCGTCAGCCTTCCAGCGAGCGCAACAGCGTGCGGACCGCAGTATCGATCTCGCGGTCCACCCCGCGCAGTTCCTCGATCCGGCGCACGGCATGGATCACCGTCGAATGATCGCGGTTGCCGAACTTGCGGCCGATCTCGGGCAGCGAGCGGGTGGTGAGGCGCTTGGCGAGGTACATCGCCACCTGTCGCGGCCGCGCGATCACCTGTGCCCGGCGGGCCGATATCAGGTCGAGCTGCTTCACCTCGAAATGCGCCGATACCGCGCGCTGGATATCATCGATCGTGACGCGCTTGGCAGGCCCGGCCAGCATCTCGCCCAGCGTTGCATGGGCGAACGCCATGTCGATGGTGTCGCCGGTCAGCGACGCATAAGCGATCAGACGGTTGAGCGCGCCTTCCAGCTCGCGCACGCTGCCACGGATGCGGCCGGCGAGCAGGTCGACGACATCCCCGGGTACGGCGATACCCGGGACCTCGGCCAACTTGGCGGCGAGGATCGCGTGGCGCAGTTCGGTCTCCGGCGCCTTGATATCGGCGACGAGGCCACCGCCCAGTCGCGACAGCAGCCGCGGGTCGATCCCGTCGAGCAGCGCGGGCGATCGGTCGCAGGCGATCACCACCCGTTTGCCCGCATCCATGAACGCGTTGATCGTGTGGAGACATTCCTCCTGCGTCGCGTCCTTGCCGGCGACGAACTGGAGGTCGTCGATCATCAGCAGGTCGACGCCGCGCAACCTTGCCTTGAAACCGTGCGTATCGCGCGCGCGCATCGCCGCGACGAATTCGAACATGAAGCGCTCGGCCGGCAGATAGACCGCGCTGGCCGCCGGATCGGTGTCGAGGAAGGCATGGCCGATGGCGTGCATCAGGTGCGTCTTGCCGAGCCCCGTGCCGCTGTGAAGGAACAGGGGGCTGAAGCGCGGCACGCCCGGTTCGGCCACTGCCCTCGCGGCGTTGAACGCCACGCGGTTCGATGCCGATACGACGAACCGGTCGAAGCGATAGCGGGGGTCGAGCGCCGGATGTTCAACCGGTGCACGCTGCGGCACCGCGGCCACGGGGACCGGTGCCGGGTCGGCCAGCGGCGCGGGCGGCACGATCCGCGTCTGCAGGGCGGTGGCGGTTTCGACCACGACGTCGCGGACCTGGGGAAGCTGGGCGCGGAATTCGTGGGTCAGACGTTCGGCATAATGGTTGCGGACCCAATCGGTCATGAAGGCGGAAGGGAGCGTCAGGCGGACGACACCGTCGCCGTCGGGAGCGACCAGTTCCATCGGCTTCAGCCACCGATCGAACAGCCGCTGCCCGGCGGATGCACGCAGGTTCTGGCGCACGCGGGCCCACGCCGCCGCTACCGCCACCTGTTCATGATCCACCGGCATCGTCACGTCAGGCACACCCCTCCCGCACGGAGAATCAGGCTTCTCCGCCACGTTTCGTCGTCGTCTAAAAATCCCCCTCGATCCCGCCGAAACGGTGATCGCACGCGAAGATTCGCGTGGGCCCCGGATCGCCGCAGCGGCGTCGGGGAGTGATGTTTAGGAACGGGAGCGGCCGTCGATCAAGTCATCAAACAGAAATAAAGGCTGTTGACACGCCAAGCGCCGCAGAAATGCGTCGAATTTCTTTTTTATCGTTATTTATCAATTGCTTATGCAAGGATTGCCGTGCCGTTCGGGGAGAATCCCCGGTTTTCCGCCATTTCCGAAAGTGGCGATTCGGACGCCCGGACCGGAACCGGTTCGGCGCTGCAGGACAAAGCGAAAACACCGGTTTTCGACATGGCGGACGGGACGCAAGAAACCCCGCCGACCCTGAGGTCGACGGGGTGCATTGCTTGCCGACGATGCGTCAGCCGATCAGGCGATCGCGCCGACCGCCTTCGTCAGGCGCGAGAACTTGCGGCTCGCGGTGTTCTTGTGCAGCACACCCTTGGCGACGCCACGGGCCAGTTCCGGCTGCACGTTCGCGAGCGCCGTGGTGGCGGCTTCGCGGTCGCCGGCGACGATCGCCGCTTCGACCTTCTTCACGAAGGTACGGATGCGGCCGACGCGCGCACCATTGATTTCCGCACGACGCGCATTGCGCCGGATACGCTTCTTCGCCTGTGGCGTATTCGCCATGCCGTCCTCGACTCTCGCAAATGATTGGTGCCGATCGAGCAGATCCCGACCGGAGAAGGTGCGCCCCTTAAACCGTCGGACGCGCGCGGTCAACTATTGCTGGCATGCCCGGCACCAGAAGGTGGAGCGTCCGCCATCGACGCGGCGCTCGACGGTGCCGCCGCACGGACACGCCGCGCCCTCCCGCCCATATACCCGGAACTGCTTGGAAAAATAACCGAGCTCGCCATCGGGCCGGGCATAGTCGCGCAGGGTCGATCCGCCCGCCTCGATCGCGGCGAGCAGCACCGCGCGAATCGCATCGACCAGCGCGGCCAGTCGCTGCGGCGCGATCTGTCCCGCCGGCCGGGTCGGGGCGATTCGCGCGACGTTGAGCGCCTCGCACACATAGATGTTGCCGAGTCCCGCGACGATCCGCTGGTCGAGCAGCAGCAGCTTGATCGGGGCGATACGCCCGGCAAAACGGCGTTCGAGATGGTCGGCGGTCAGTTCCGGCCCCAGCGGTTCGGGACCCAGCGCCACGAACGGCGGCCATGCGGCGACGTCGGCCGTCGGCATCAGGTCGACCGACCCGAAACGTCGCGGGTCATTCAGCACCACCTGCCGTCCCGATGCCGTTTCGAGGACGAGGTGGTCATGCGGCAGCGGCACCTCCGGATCGACCCGCCAGCGCCCCGACATGCCGAGGTGAAAGATCAGGCTGTCGCCGCGATCGGTGTCGATCACCCCGTATTTGGCGCGCCGCGACAGACCGGTGACGCTCGCCCCGGTCAGCCGCTGCCCGAGATCGACCGGCATGGCGCGGCGCAGATCGGCACGATTCGCGACGACGCGGCTCAGCCGCTGGCCATGCAGCACCGGGGCCAGCCCGCGCACCGTGGTTTCGACTTCGGGAAGTTCGGGCATGCTATCCTTATTGTCGCCCGCGCCCCTCGCCGGGCCCAGGATGATGCGAAGAAAGCTAGGTTCGGTTTGCTCCCGCCACAAGGCAACGCTAGGGCTGTCGCCATGAACGATACGGTATCCTTCGGCTATGAAGACGTAGCCCCCGACGAGAAGACGCGGCGCGTCGGCGACGTCTTTGCGAACGTCGCTGCCCGCTACGACCTGATGAACGACGCGATGTCGGGGGGCATGCATCGGTTGTGGAAGGACCGGTTCGTCGCGCGGGTGAAGCCGCAGAAGGACGATGCGATCCTCGACATGGCCGGCGGCACCGGCGACATCGCGTTCCGCATGGCGAAATCGGGCGCGGCCGTCACCGTCGCCGACATCAACCCGGCGATGCTGGGCGTGGGCATGGAACGCGCCGCCAAGCGCGGGATCGACGGGCTGCTATGGTCCGAACAGAATGCCGAGACGCTGGACTTCGCCGATCGCAGCTTCGATGCCTATACGATCGCGTTCGGCATCCGCAACGTGACCGATATCCCCAGGGCCCTGCGCGAGGCGCACCGCGTGCTGAAGCGCGGCGGGCGGTTCTTCTGCCTCGAATTCTCGACCGTGACATGGCCGGGCTTTGCCGATGTGTATGACCAGTATTCGCACAAGCTGGTGCCCAAGCTGGGCAAGCTGCTGGCGAACGACGAGGACAGCTATCGCTATCTGATCGAGTCCATCCGACGTTTTCCCGACATGCCGACCTTTGAGCGGATGATCGGTGCGGCGGGGTTCATCCGTACCCGGGTCGAACCGATCATGGGCGGACTGGTCGCGATCCATAGCGGGTGGAAGATTTGATCGCGATTCCGGCGGACCGCTTTCCGTCCCGTCATTCCGGCGAAAGCCGGAATCCATTGTGTCGGGTGCCGTCGATGGATCGCAACCGTGCCGCGTCCATGGATTCCGGCCTCCGCCGGAATGACGTCGGGAGCACGCGCGCCGCATGACCTCGACGCTCACCCATGGCTGGCGCATCCTGAAATGGGGGCGCACGCTGGCGCGCCACGGCGCGCTGATCGATATCGAGCGCAATCCGCGCACGCCGCCGCGGCTGCGCCGGGTGGTGCGACTCGCCCGGTTCGGTGCGCGCGTGCCCCGGACGCCACGCTATGCCGAGGCGTTCGCCGCGCTGGGCCCCGCCGCGATCAAGCTGGGCCAGACGCTGGCGACCCGCCCCGACCTGGTCGGCGAGGCCGTCGCGCAGGACCTGCTCAGCCTGCAGGACGCGCTGCCGCCGCTGCCGTGGAACGTGGTGCGCCCGGCGATCGAATCGGGGCTGGGCCGGCCGATCGAGGCGCTGTTCGCGTCGATCGAGGAGACGCCGGTCGGCGCCGCCTCCATCGCGCAGGTCCACCGTGCGATCACCACCGATGGCCGGCAGGTCGCGGTGAAGGTGCTGCGCCCCGGCGTCGAATCGCAGTTCTTCGACGCGATCGAGACCTATGAATGGGCGGCCGCGCGACTGGAGACGATGGGGGGCGAACTGAAGCGGCTGCGCCCGCGCCTCGTCATCGAGACGATGAAGCGCTGGACCGCGCGCGAGCTCGACCTGCGTCGCGAGGCCGCCTCCGCCTCCGAACTGGCGACGGGCATGGAGGCGGAGCCCGACTTCACCATCCCGGCGATCGATTGGCAGCGTACCACGTCAAAGGTGCTGACCACCGAATGGATCGACGGCATCAAGCTGTCGAACCGCCCGGCGCTGATCGCCGCGGGACACGATCTGAACGCGATGGCGACGCGGCTGGTGCGCGCGTTCCTGCGCCAGGCGATCGCCGACGGCTTCTTCCATGCCGACATGCATCAGGGAAACCTGTTCGCGCTGCCCGACGGGCGCATCGCCGCGATCGATTTCGGGATCATGGGGCGGATCGACCGCCGTGCGCGCGTGTGGCTGGCGGAAATCCTCTACGGCCTGATTACCGGCGACTATAAACGCGTCGCCGAGATCCATTTCGAGGCGGGCTATGTCCCCGCACACCACAATGTCGCCGAGTTCGCGACGGCACTGCGCGCGGTCGGCGAACCGATGCGCGGTCTTGCGGTCAAGGACATGTCGGTCGGCATGATGCTCGATTCGCTGTTCAACATCACCCGCGACTTCGACATGCAGACGCAGCCGCATCTGCTGCTGCTGCAAAAGACGATGGTGATGGTCGAGGGGGTTGCGACGGCGCTCGATCCCGACATCAACCTGTGGGAAACGGCGGCGCCGTTCGTGCGCGGCTGGATCCGGGACGAACTCGGGCCGGAGGCGATGGTCGCCGACCGGATCATCACCGACCTGCGTACCTTCGCCCGCCTGCCCGACCTGCTCCGCAATATCGAGGCGCGCTATCCGGGGCCGGGCGGCGCCCCGCCCTCCCCGCCGCTGCCCGATGTCGCAGTGGTCAAGGTCGGCGGCGGCTGGCGCTACGCGCTGGTCGCGCTGGCGAGCGGCGCGGCGGGGGCCGCGTTGATGCAGTTGCTGGGATGATCCGCGCGCGACCGCCGATATGGCTGTCGTCGTCCAGCCGGTTCGCGATGCTGCGCCCGGCGATCGCCATCGCGCTGGCGATCCTGTTTGCGCTGCTGCTCGCATCTGCCTGGGTCCGGCCGGGCGAGGAGAGCGGCGTGCGCGGCAGCGGGCAGACCGATCTCGGCCTCTACGGCGCGGTGGTCGACGGGCTGCGCGCCGGTGGCGATTATTATGGCGTGGCGGCGCAGGAACTGCGCGCGGGCGGATATCCGCTGCGTCCCTTTCCCGCCGTGCGCCTGCCGACGCTGGCGGTGGTGCAGGCGGCGCTGCCCGACGCGGTGCCGATCGCCGCGATGGTGCTGCTCGCCGTCGCCACCGGGCTCGCCTGGACCCGCCGCATCGGCGAATGGTTCGCGCGCGGAGTTCCGCGCATCACCGCGCTGTTTCTGCTGGCCGGGGGCATGGTCGCGTTCGTCCAGCCGTCGCTGGTGCATTTCCACGATCTTTGGGCCGGGCTGCTGATCGCGCTGTCGCTCGCCCTCCGGCGCGACGATCGCTGGATCGAGCCTGTCGCGGTCGCGCTGTGCGCCATGGTGATCCGCGAGACGGCGGCGCTCTATGCGCTGGTGATGTTCGCCATGGCGCTGGTCGAGGGGCGGCGGCGCGAGGCGCTGGGCTGGATCGCGGCGCTGCTGGTGTTCGTCGCACTGCTGTCGCTGCATGCGCGGGCGGTCAGCATGATCGCCGGGCCGCTCGATGCCGTATCGCCGGGATGGAGCGGGCTGCACGGGCCGGGGCTGTTCGCCTCCGCCATGGCGCGATCGACCGCGCTGACGCTGCTGCCATGGTGGCTGGGTGCGCCGCTGGCCATGCTGGCGCTGATCGGATGGGTGGCGGCGCCGGGGCCGCTGGGTCTGCGCGCGGCGCTGGTGTTCGGCGGTTACGCGGCGGCGATCGCGCTGTTCGCACGGACCGACACCTTCTACTGGGTATTGGCCGCCGCCCCGGCCGGCCTGGTCGGTTTGGCGTTCCTGCCCGATGCCGTGCGCGACCTGGCGCGGACGTTGCTCGACAGACGGCGCGTTCGGGTGCACAGGATCACGCGATGACACGCATATTGCTGATCGTCGGTGGAGGCATCGCCGCGTACAAGGCGTGCGAGCTGATCCGCCTGCTCCGCGGGGCCGGGCACAGCGTCCGCTGCGTCCTGACCGATGGCGGCGCGCAGTTCGTGACGCCGATGACGCTGGCGGCGCTCAGTGAACAACCGGTCCATACTAGCCTGTGGGATTTGAAGGACGAGGCGGAGATGGGCCATATCCAGCTCAGCCGCCAGGCCGATCTGGTCGTCGTCGCGCCGGCCACCGCCGACCTGATGGCGCGCATGGCGGCGGGCGTCGCCGACGACCTCGCCACCACGCTGCTGCTCGCCACGGACAAGCCGGTGCTGGCGGTCCCGGCGATGAACGTCCGCATGTGGCAGCATGCCGCGACCGCGCGCAACGTCGCGACGCTGCGCCGCGACGGCGTGAGCGTGATGGAGCCCGACGCAGGCGCGATGGCATGCGGCGAGTTCGGTCCCGGCCGCCTGCCCGAACCGGCCGCGATCGTCGCCATGATCGAGGCGATGACCGCGCCGGCCGCGCCGCAGTCGCTGGCCGGACGCCGCATCCTCGTCACCGCCGGACCGACGCACGAACCGATCGATCCGGTCCGCTACCTCGCCAACCGCTCGTCGGGCAAACAGGGGTTCGCGATCGCCGCCGCCTGTGCCGCGCGCGGGGCCAGCGTGACGCTGGTCGCCGGCCCGGTGACACTGCCGACTCCGGCGGGAGTCGCGCGCGTCGACGTCGAATCGGCGCGCGACATGGCCAATGCCGTCGCACAGGCGCTGCCCGCCGATGCGGCGGTGATGGTCGCCGCGGTCGCCGACTGGCATGTCGAGACGGCTCCGTCCAAGCTCAAGAAGGGCGACGGGCCGCCGGTGCTGACGCTGCAACCCAATCCCGACATCCTCGCGATGCTCGGCCGATCCCCACGCCGCCCGCGCCTGCTGGTGGGCTTCGCGGCGGAAACCGACGACGTGCTGACCCATGCCACCGCCAAACGGATTGCCAAGAATGCCGACTGGATCGTCGCCAACGACGTGTCGGGTGACGTCATGGGCGGCGACCGCAACGCCGTACACCTCGTCACCGCCGACGGGATCGAGCCGTGGGCGGACGCGCCCAAGGGGGATGTCGCCGCCCGCCTTGCCGATCGGATCGCCGATGCGCTGGCTTAGCCCCCTGTTCCTGCTCGCGGCGGCCGGCTGCGCGACGCATGGACCATCCTCGCCGGCATTGTCGGCGCAAAGCTTCGGCCCCAATGCGACGCGCGACGTGCGGACGCTGGTGCTGGTGCTGCACGGTGACAGCGATGGCGACGTGCCCGCCGCATTCGCCGATGCGACCCACGCCATCGCCGATGCCATCCCGAATGCCCGCGCGGTGGCGCTGCTGCGGCCCGGCTATCGCGACGCGGCAGGCAACAGCTCGCCGGGGATGCGCGGCGGGATCGGCGGCGACAGCTATACCGCCGAACGGATCGCGGCGGTGGCCGACACCATCGTGCAGTGGCGCGCGCGCTATCCGCGGGCGCGCACCATCCTGGTCGGGCAATCGGGCGGCGCGGCGATGGCGGCGGCGCTGACCGGCATCCGTCCGGGGCTGGTCGACGGCGTCGTGCTGGCGGGATGCCCGTGCATGCTGCCCGAGTGGCGTAAATATCGCGCAAGGCAGGGGCATGGCAGCTTCGCCACCCCCGTCGCCAGCTTCGACCCGCTGATGACGGTCGGCGGCGTGGCGCCCGCGACGCGCGTCGCACTGCTGGTCGGGTCGAACGATACCGACACGCCGCAGCGCTTCTCGCGCGCCTATGCCGAGGCGCTGGCGCTGCGCGGCATCGCCACCGATTACCGCGTGCTGCCGGGCCGGGGCCACGACCTGCTCGGCAGCCCCGACCTGATCGACGCGGTGCGCCGCATGTCGGCCGTTCCCGTGACGGCGCCGCAGCAGAATGCGAAGGTGATGCCGTGATCGCGCTGCGTCTGCTGCGCCTGCCCCATGGTGCCGGCCTTCCGCTGCCCGCCTATGCCACCGCCGGCGCGGCGGGGATGGACGTGGTTGCCGCCGAGGACGTCGACCTGCCCCCCGGCGCGCGCCATGCCGTCGCCACCGGCTTCGCCATGGCGATCCCCGATGGTTACGAGGTGCAGGTCCGCCCACGCTCGGGACTGGCGCTGAGGCACGGCATCACCTGTCTCAACACCCCCGGTACGATCGACAGCGACTATCGCGGGGAGGTGAAGGTGATCCTCGCCAATCTCGGCCAGGAACCGTTCCGCGTCGCGCGCGGCGAGCGGATCGCGCAGCTCGTGCCCGCCCCGGTGCTGCGCGCGACGCTGGACGAGGTCGATGTGCTGGATGACACCGCCCGCGGCACCGGCGGGTTCGGGTCGACCGGGCGATGACCGGGGCCGCCCTGCTCGGCCTCGCCCTGCAACTGGTGCAGGCGGCGCCGGTGGTCCCGCCCGCGGACACGCCGGCGGCACCCGCCATCCGCTCGCCGATCGACTGGGAGGCGTTGCCGCCGCTCCCCTACCGCCGCACGCCGCGCCCGACGCCGCAGATGACCGCCTTCGTCCTGGCCGAAATGAAGCGGACGGGCTGTCCACAACCGATCCCGGTCGCCGGCAATGCGCAATTGCGCGTGGATGTCGCGGTGCTGATCGGCGACGACCATGTCGTGCGCGCCACGATCCCCCGCGCGATCCGTTGCCCGACGGTCGAACAATATGCCGCCGGGCTGGTGGTCAGCTATGCGCGCGGCAACCTCGTCCCGCGCTTCGTCAACGCCGGTAGCTGGTATCGCGCGGTGTTGCTGTTCGACTGGGTCGCATGACGTTTTCCGACGCCGAGCTCGACCGCTATGCCCGCCACCTCGTCCTGCATGAAGTCGGGGGCGCGGGACAGGCCGCGCTGAAGGCGGCGCGCGTCGTCGTGATCGGCGCGGGCGGCGTCGGATCGCCTGCCCTGCAATATCTCGCGGCGGCGGGGGTCGGCACGCTGGCGGTGATCGACGACGACCGCGTCGATGCCAGCAACCTGCAACGCCAGACGCTGTTCGCCGATGCCGATATCGGGACGCCGAAAGTCGTGGCGATCGCGGCGGCGCTGGCGCGGATCAATCCGTTCGTCACCGTCGAACCCCATGCAGTGCGCATCGATGCCGGCAATGCCGCCGGTCTGCTCGCCGGTGCCGATGTCGTGGTCGATGGCTGCGACAACTTCGCGACTCGGCTGGCCGTCGCCGATGCCGCGCTGGCGGCGCATGTTCCGCTGGTGTCGGCGGCGGTCGGGCGGTTCGAAGGCCAGTTGGGTGTGTTCCGCGGGTGGGAGCCGGACCTTCCCTGCTATCGCTGCTTCGTCGGCGACGATCCCGACCGCGCCGATGCGAGCTGTGCGGACCAGGGCGTGCTGGGCGCGCTGACCGGAATCGTCGGCAGCATGGCCGCGCTGGAGGCGATGCGCGCGATCATCGGCTTCGGCGACGATCCGGCCGGGCGGGTGTTGATCGCCGACCTGCTCGGTTTCCGCTTCCGCACACTGGCGCTACCCAGGGATCCGGGCTGTCGATGCGCGGGCTGACGATCGTCGTCGCCGGTCCCGACCCCGACCGGTTCCGCGCGGCGCTGACCATGGCCTGTGCCGCCGCCGCGCTCGGCGGGCGGACGCGGGTCTATCTGCACGAGCAGGCGGTGACGTTGCTGACCGCGACCGGATCGGCCCCCGCCGGGTTGCCGGACCTCGCCGAGCTGCGTGCCGTCGCGAGCGATAGCGGCGTCGAACTGATCGCGTGCCAGACCGGCCTCGCGCTTGCCGGCGTGTCGGCCACCCGGGCGGACGTCGCCGCCGGCGGGATGATCGACCTGCTCGCGACGCTGTCGGACGACCGCCTCGTCACGCTGTGACCGACGGGCGGAGGCCATGGCCCCCGCCCCGATCGCTCAACCGTTCGCCAGCGCTTCCTCGGCGAACGCGCGTACCGCCGGCCCGATATCGGCCCGCGCCAGCGCCAGCGCGATATTCGCCTGCACCCACCCGGCCTTGTCGCCGCAGTCGTAGCGCTTGCCATCGAAGGTGAAGCCATGAAACGGCTGGTTCCCGATCAGCTTGGCCATCGCATCGGTCAACTGGATCTCTCCGCCCGCCCCCGGCTCCTGCGAGTCGAGAATCTGCATCACCTCGGGCTGCAGGATGTAGCGGCCGGGAATCATCAGGTTCGACGGCGCCTTGCCCTTGGGCTTTTCGACCAGCGCGGTGACTTCGGTCAGGCGACCGTCCTGCTTGCCGGGGGAGATGATGCCGTATTTGTCGGTTTCGCTGTCGGGCACTTCGAGCGCGCCGATCACGTTGCCGCCGACCTGCTCATAGGCATCGACCATCTGGCGCAGGAACCCGCCGACCATCAGTTCGTCGGGCAGCAGTACCGCGAACGGTTCGTCGCCGACGATCTCGCGCGCGCACCACACGGCATGGCCGAGGCCCAGCGGCTCCTGCTGGCGGACATAGACCGGGCTGCCCGGCTTCTGACGTATCCCCTCGATCAGCGCCATCGACTTGCCGCGTGCCTTCATCGTCGCTTCCAGTTCGTAGGAAACGTCGAAATGGTCCTCCAGCGCGCCCTTGCCCCGGCCGGTGACGAAGATGATCTGTTCGATCCCGGCTTCCAGCGCCTCTTCGACCGCATATTGGATCAGCGGCTTGTCGACGACGGTCAGCATCTCCTTGGGCATCGACTTGGTCGCGGGAAGGAACCGCGTGCCGAGGCCGGCGACCGGAAAGACTGCCTTGCGAACCTTCTTGATCGTCATCGCTTTCATCCTGAAATTGCTGCGCTGCAATAGAGCGCTGCCGGTCGATTGGCAAACCGCCCTCGTGATGACGCCCAACGCCGGCACCGGTGTCCTGGTTCACCCCGCGCGGTTCATTGATCGTGCATCCCCTTTCGCCTAGAGGCCGGTGCACATCATGGTTTTTTCCCGATTTCTTCGCAAACCCGCCATTCCCGCTCCCCGTGTTCCCGAGGGCCAGATCGTCTATGCGATCGGCGACGTGCATGGGCGGCTGGATTGCCTCGAGGATTTGCTGGCCCGGATCGACGCCGATCCCGATCGTGGCGACCGCCGGGTGAAGCTGGTGTTCCTGGGCGACCTGATCGATCGCGGGCCGCGGTCGCGCGACGTCGTCGAACGGGTGATGACGCTCTGCGCGGCCAGCGAGGACGTGACCTGCCTGTGCGGCAACCATGAGGAATTGCTGCTTCATGCCGCCGATGGCGCGCGCCAGGCACTGGGCATCTTCGCCCGGGCCGGCGGCCGGGAAACATTGCTGAGCTACGGCGTGGACGAGGCGGCCTATGAACAGGCCGATCTCAAGGGCGTCGCCCAACTGGTGCGCGACCATGTCCCGGCCGCACATCTCGATTTCCTGCGCGCGCTGCCCGATCAGCTTGTCCTCGGCGATTATGTCATGGTGCATGCGGGCATCCGTCCTGGCGTGGCGCTGGAGGCGCAGAAGGCGTCGGACCTGCGCTGGATACGGGCGCCGTTCCTCGACCATGCCGGGCGGTTCGAGCGCTTCGTCGTCCACGGCCATACCGTGACCACCGAACCGGATGTGCGGGCGAACCGGATCGGGATCGATACCGGCGCCTATCGCAGCGGGCGGCTGACCGCGCTGGTGCTGCATGACGACGTACGGCGTTTTCTGGCCACGGCGCTACCCGAAGGGGCCGGCATCGGCGTCGGCTGACGCTCGCCGCACCATGGCGGGATCCACTCCCGGGTCCAGTCGCACCTCGCACGATCCCCCGGCTGCCCGCTGGCCGCGCAGGCCCGCGTATTCCGACGGATCGAGCAACCCGAACGAAAAAGGGCGCCCCGAACGGAGCGCCCTTTTTACCAATCGGTGCGCGGTCGCCCGCGCGGACGATCAGTTGCTGTCCGAGTCGCTGTCCGAGTCGGCGACGACAACGATGCCCGCAACGACGGCAGCAGCCGCCAGGATGGCGACGATCACGCCGCCGCCGGCCAGCTTCTCACCCTTGGCGGCCGGAGCCGACGCACGGGCAACCGACAGCTTCGAAGCGTTCGCAGCGTTGGCGATCGTCGGAGCAACGGTCATCGACACGGCCGAAGCCGCGATCAGCATCTTCTTGGCAAAACCCATTTCTACACTCCCTTGTAAAACTCTACGTCAAGCCGCCTTTTGCACAGCAACAAGCGACCTGCAAGCCGAATCATCCCGCCCACGACCACCCGTTCCGGATAACGGACCGATAGTGACCGCAGGGATGCCTTGCCGGAAACCCGTTAATTTTCACCTAGTTCCAGCGCGAGAACGCCGGGATATGCGATGCATGGCGACGATACATGGCGCCGTGTCGCCCTATCCGAGCGGCTGGTTCCGTGTCGCGAGCACGGGCGGCCGATAGGGGATCGGCGCGCCGGGCGGCAGCGCGGCGATCTCCGCCGCGATCAGTTCCGCCCGTTTGCCCGCCGACGAATGGGTCCGGCTGTAGAAGATGCCGCCGTCGATCCGTGACCCCGGCCCCTTCCAGAAGGCGACTGCCAGCGTCGGATCCCAGCCTGCGTTGCGCAGCAGATGCACGCCAAGCCGGTCGGCATCATCCTCGGTCGAACGGAAGATGCGTCCGTTGCGCCCCAGTTCGCGAAACACGCCGCGACTGACCTTCGCTGCTTCCAGCCGGGCGTGATGGCGCAGGATATTGTGCGACAGCTCGTGCGCGACGACCACCGCCAGTTGCGGGTCGGCGAAGCGATCCAGGAACTGGCTGGAAATCTGCACCAGCCGGCCATCCGCCACGGCATCGAACGACGACCCGACCTTCAGTTCGAACAGGGTGCGACAACCGGGCGAAGCATCGATGGCGACTGCCCGATCGGGTCCGGCACCGCGCAGCACCACGCGCAGCGGGCGATCGGCCGGCTGCGAATCGATCAGGGCCACGAAAGCGTCGCGCGTGGTCAGATGCCCACCACCACTCGCCACGGGCACCGGACGCCCGTTGACGCTGACGATCGAATCGTTGGCGCGCACGCCCGCGCGTGCCGCGGCGCTGCCCGGCACGACCGCCTCGACCGCAACCCCTGTCGCGAAGCCGAACGCCTTGCGCGCCGTGGCCTGTTCCTCGACGGCATATTGATCGATCGCATGGACGATCATGCCGGGGACCGGTGCCAGGTCGGTGCACAGCGGCGCGTTCGCCGTGGCCAGCCGATACCCGATCGCGCCGAGCCGCAGGTCGGCTGCGCGCAATGCTTCCAGTGCCGCGACATCGGCGGGCGGCATGGGCGCGGGGGCAGGTGCTGCACCGATCGTCACGCACGCGCCGATGATCGTCAGGATGCGGCACCTGCGGTACCCATGGGGTCGGACGGACGGGATGCGGGGCAGGAAAACGAACGACATGCCGCGCGAATAGCATGAACGCAGCGGGCGAAGCGATGCCGCACCGACGAAAACGGCGCCGGGAATGCCCGACGCCGCCCTGTCCCATGTTTCGGTCGCGTCAGCGCACGGCAGGCGGCGGTACCGCCCCCGCCGGCGGCATCGCGCCCTGCGGCAGGCCACCACCACCCTGTTGCTGCATCATCTGCTGCATCTGAAGCTGCTGGAGCACGGTTTCCGGGATGAAGTCGACCATCTCGACGTCGAACACCAGTACCTGCTTCGACAGTTTTTCCATTTCCGGCGGCATCGGCGGAGCGCCGGCGGGACGCGGCCCGCCATAGCCCAGTTCCGGCTTCAGCCAGAAACGATAGCGCGAGCCCTTCGGCATCAGCTTCAACGCCTCGCCAAAGCCGGGAACGACACCCTTCGGCGACATCGGCGTCGGGCGCTGGCTCTGATCGAAGGTCGTGCCGTCCGGCAGCTTGCCGACATAGTTGATGAGCGTGACGTCGGCATCGGTCGGCGTCGGGCCGCTGCCCTTGGCAAGCACTTCATATTGCAGGCCGCTGGCGGTTGTCACCACGCCCGGCCGCGATGCGTTGCCGGACAGGAACGCATCCACGCCGCTGCGCGTGCCGGCCCAGGCGAAGCCGACCGCGAGCAGCAGTGCGAGGATGACTCCCACCCAGATCCACACGACATGGCGGCGTTTTACGGGACGCAGCGGAACGGCAGTGACCGACATCGAAACCCCTTATGACGCATCATTCGCGCCGCATCGCTTGGGACCAACAACCCTGCCGATCATGCGCCGGCAGGGCATCAACAGGCAAACCGCCTTACCGCGCGCTGTCGCGCTCCACCCGCTTGCGCTCCAGCTTGCGGGCGCGACGAACGGCGGCGGCACGCTCGCGGGCGCGCTTCTCCGAAGGCTTTTCGTAATGACGGCGCAGCTTCATCTCGCGATACACGCCCTCGCGCTGCAGCTTCTTCTTGAGCGCGCGCAGGGCCTGATCGACATTATTGTCACGGACGATGATCTGCATGAGGCCGTAAAACTCCGGGTATCTTCAATCGCAATAGCATAGGGTTCGCTGAAGCAGGGCCGCAGCGTGACACCTTCCCCTATCAGGAGTGCCGTGCCGGCGCAACCGCCGGCCACGGCGAAGGTCAGAACAGCAGGTCGCCGCCGCTGCGGCGGGCGAGGATGCGGCCGATCGCATCGAACAACGCATCCATCGCCACCGGTTTGAACAGGACTTCGTCGGCACCCATCGCGATGCAGCGCTCCGTCAGGTCGATCGCGGTATCGGCGGTGACGACGATGATCGGCAGGTCGCGCTTGGCATCGGTGCGCTCCCGCACCCGCCGGATGACCTCGAACCCGTCCATCCCCGGCATGCGCAGGTCGAGCAGCATCAGGTCGAACGTTTCCTCGTCGATCCGCTGCAATCCCGCCTCGGCCAGATCCGCCTCGACCATGACCGCGCCGGCGACATCGAGCATGTCGCGAACGACCCGGCGATTCATCGCGTCGTCCTCGACGAACAGGATCCTCACGACCGGCAGGCCTGAGCGGCCAGGTTGGTATCAAAGCTGCTCATATTGCGATCCGCTATCGCGCTATGCCGCATGGGACACAAGTGGC
The DNA here is from genome assembly GCA_003240755.1 of Sphingomonas hengshuiensis. Lineage (GTDB taxonomy): Bacteria > Pseudomonadota > Alphaproteobacteria > Sphingomonadales > Sphingomonadaceae > Sphingomonas > Sphingomonas hengshuiensis_A. The sequence goes on from QFNF01000008.1 coordinate 47,269, forward strand.
GCTGGCTGCCCGTTTCCACCATCGACGGCGAACAGCGCATCGATCAATTGCGTGGCTATAACAGGTTTGCGCAGCAACGTCAGCCTGTCCCCATCGACATCGACCCGGTCGTCGGGCCGCAGCATGACAACCATCGGCACGGCGCGTCGCGCGATCGTGCTCGCCAGATCGGCCAGCATATGCTGCGGATCGCCGGACGATCCGGTCAGCGACGCCATGTCGACAAGGACGGCGCACACATCGTCGCGGTCAAGCATCGCCGTCAATGCCGCGGCGTCGTCGACGAAATCGATCTTCCCGACCCTGGGGGCGAACAGCGTCCGCATCATCCCGCGGGCGATCGGATTGCGTTCGAGGATCAGCAGACGCCCGCCGCTTGCCGGCTCTCCCGATTCGATCGCCTCACCCGCCGCCAGCACCAGCGGCAGGTCGAGCGTGAAGGTCGAACCCTGTCCCGCCGTGCTGACGATGGTGATGTCGCCGCCCATGGCGCGCGCGAGGTTGCGACAGATCGTCAGCCCCAGCCCGGTCCCGCCGAAGCGCCGGGTCGTGCTGTTGTCCGCCTGCTGGAACGATTCGAACACATCCTCCAGCCGGTCGGGCGCGATGCCGATGCCGCTGTCCGACACCGCGATGCGGAGCCGGTCGCCCGCGACGGCCACCGTCATGCCGATCGTGCCCGCCGGCGTGAATTTCAGTGCGTTCGACAGCAGGTTGCACAGGATCTGGCGCAGCCGCGCCGGATCCCCCTCGATCCAGCGCGGCACGTCGCCCATGGCGAGCGTGAAGCCAAGCCCGCGGTCCTGCGCCTGTCGCCGCCACGGCCGGGCCGCCTCCTCGACGGTGGCGACCAGATCGGTCGGCACCCGTTCGACGCACAGATTGCCCGATTGCATCTTCGCGACGTCGAGAATGTCGTCGACCAGCGCCCGCATCGCCATGCCCGCGTCGTGAACGATATCGAGCCGGTCGCGCATGTCCGGTGTCAGCCGGTCGTCGCGCAACATCACCTGCGCCATGCCGAGGATGCCGTTCAGCGGCGTGCGGATCTCATGGCTGGTGGTCGCGAGGAAATCGCCCTTTGCCTTCAACGCCTTTTCCAGCGCCGCGTTGGTCGCGGCCAGATCGACATTGGCGCGGCGCACGGCATCGCGGCTGCGTCGCAGCGTCACGACCCCGACGACCAGCAGGGCGACCAGCACGAAAACTGCTGCGGCAATGCTCCCGAACAGGATGCGCTGATAGCGCGCGCGCGCCCGTTCGAACGCGATGTTGCGGCGCAGCTCCTCCTGCTTCAGGCGCGCGATGCGCAGTTCCTGGTTCTGGAAATCGAACCGTGCCGACATCAGCGCGGTTTTCGTCGAGGTCGTCAGTTGCGTCGCCTGCTCGTTCAGCCGGTCGAGCGCCTCCAGATGCGCCAGCGCCTTCGCGGTTTCGCCCGCAGCGGCATAGACGGCATAGGCGTTGCGATGATTGTCGATGGCGGCTAGCGACGTGGTCTTCGGATCGACCCCGTGAAACGCGTCATCCATCAGGCGCAACGCTGTCGCCTCGTTTCCGCGATCGATGGCAATCCGCGCAGCGAGGGTTTTCAACGGCTTGATTACTACTTGGGCGTCGGCTTCCGTCGCAAAGGCAATCGCCCGCGAAACTGATCGCCAGGCATCGTCCAGGCGTCCGGCACCCCGCTCCGCCCGCGCGATGTTCCCTAGAATACGCGCGGAGAAGACGGGATTGTCCATCGTCGACGCAAGGATTTTGGCTCGTTGCAAGTCGACCAGCGCCTTGGCGTACTGACCCGTCTCGGTCAGCACATTGCCGCGATTGTTCAGCAGCGAAACCGAAAGTACCGGATCGAGGCCGTACGCATCGATCGCCTGCCCGTAATACCGTAGCGCCGCCTCATAATCGGCGGCCTGACGATACAATACACCGATGCTGAGCAGCGCCATCGCCTGTCCGCGACGGTCATTCGTTTCGCGATAGACGTGATAGGCCGACTGATAATCGGACAGTGCTGCAGCAGCATTACCCTTGTCCGACGCAATATCGCCCCGCGTTCGAAGGATATCCCCACGCAACGCAATCCGGGGATAGGATCGTTGGACGATATCCAATGCGGCGGCAATCTGCCGACTTGCATCGGAGGAATTGCCGAGGCGGATGTTGGCTTCGCCTTGCAGCCATAAGCTGGCGGCAGTCAGCCGTGAATTCGGTCCATCGGCAGCCGTTGCGGCCCGTTCGAGCGCCTGGGCCTCTTGTAATCCAAGTAGCGGTTGCGCGACGAGTCTGACGCGCGCTGCTTCGAAACGCTGCTCAAGGGCCTTTGATTGCGCGAACGCGGGAACAACGCCACCGGCAAACGCGAGGGCAATAACGAGGAAAAGGCTGGCGCGCCGCGCGATCATCCCCCTTCGTACGGCCCGCGCGGTTAACGCCGCGTAACCGTCACGCGGTCTTCCATTGGCCTTCGTTGCGCAGGAAGCTCATTCGTGGACTGACCATCGCGGCAAGGTGGCGATCCTCGGCAAGGAACGTCTGGAACGCCGCGAACTCGACAGGGCGGCTGATGAGGAAGCCTTGCACCATGTCGCACCCCATCACGCCCAGCAACGCCAGCGCCGCGGGGGTTTCGACCCCTTCGGCGGTCACTTCCATGTCGAGCGCATGGGCAAGATCGATCGTCGAGCGGACGATCAGCGGATCGCGGTTGCTGCTGGTCAACTGGGTGACGAACAGCTTGTCGATCTTCAGTTCGCTGGCGGGCAGGCGCTTGAGATAGGCGAGCGACGACAGCCCTGCCCCATAATCGTCGATCGCCAGCGGCACACCGATATCGGCAAAGGCGCGCAGGTTGGCGATCGCGCTTTCGGGATCGCGGATGACCGCGGTCTCGGTGATCTCGAACCCGATCTTGGCGCCGCCGGCCGCGACCAGCGCGCAGGCGTCCCGAACGAAGCCGCCATCGGACAGCAACACGCCCGATATGTTGATGAAGATCGGAATGTCATATCCTTGCGCGGCAAGGGTGCGTTGGTCGGCGATCGCCCGGCGGATGATCCATAGTGTCAGCGCACCGATGATGTTCGATCGCTCGGCCGCCTCGATGAACGCCCCCGGCAGGATGAGCCCGCGCTGCGGATGGCGCCACCGCACCAGCGCCTCGGCGCTTACCACCCGTTGCTGCCGCACCCGGACCTTGGGCTGATATTGCAGGAAGATCTGCCCGTCGGCGATGGCACCGGGCAGCTCGTGCATCAACTGGATCGGATCGTCGCCTGCCGCCGGATCGACCAGGTCGCGCAGCACGTCGGCCTGGATCTGGCGCGCATCGGCCAGCGCCTGCTCCGCTGCCTCGATCATCGGTACGTCGTCGGCATCGGCGGCCGGCGCTCCGATAGCGCCGATTCGCAACGACAATCGATGGGGTTCGCCGTCGAGGTCGAACGGCTTCGCCATTGCCGCGCGTATCGCGTCGAGGATCGCCGATCCCGTGGCCGAAGATCCGCAATCGAATCCGAGCTCGAGCAGGTTCGGTCCGGCCGCCGAGACCCGCAGATCGGGGATGGCGGCGATGATGCGCGCCGCCACATCCCCGATGAGCAAGCGGGCGCGCGCAACGCCCACCGCGCGACGCAGCGCCGCGAACGCTTCCAGTTCGCACAACAGGACGAACCGGTAGCGTGGCAATTCCCGGCGCAGCCCCCGCCGGTCGATCGTCGACCGCACCGACCGGCTGGGACGCTGGCGACTCGCATTCCCGGCAGGCGGGGCGTGATCCGATCGGATGCGGGGCATGGCGCATCCCTGTTAGGCCGGAAACTCCAAAGCGTTGGTTAACGCTATGGACCGTTACGCCCGAGCGTTCGCCGTGAATCTCGTTGGCACAAGGTTAATTTTCCGTTAAGGAGATGCCGCGCTCCGGCGCAACCTGGGAGAAAGAATATGCAGGCGTTTTTCGCTCTGTTCCGTGACACCTACGGCGACGATCTTCGTCCGATTTGAAACGGAACTGTGCCTGGATCGCGCCGGTGCACCGGTCTGATCCAGGCACTTCTCCCCACCGCCGCAGGTTGCGGACAATAGGCTGCCACTGCCTCGAAAGCTGAACTGGCGCCTCCCCGCAGGAATAGTTGTTTTGTCGCGGCCCCTGCGGTCACTACCTGCGATCGGGTAATGACCAACATAGCGACCGATCGCCTCACCCATCTCGAACGCCTCGAAGCCGAGAGCATCCACATCCTGCGCGAAGTGGTGGCGGAGGCCGAACGACCCGTCATGCTCTATTCGGTCGGCAAGGATTCGGCGGTGATGCTGCACCTTGCAAGGAAGGCGTTCTTTCCCGCCCCGCCCCCCTTCCCCCTGTTGCATGTCGACACGACGTGGAAATTCCGCGCGATGTACGACCTGCGCGACCGGGCGGCGCGGGACGCGGGGATGGAATTGCTGGTCCATCACAATCCGGAAGCAATGGCGCGCGGCATCAACCCGTTCGACCATGGCAGCCTGCATACCGATCTGTGGAAGACCGAGGGGTTGAAGCAGGCGCTGGATCATCACGGCTTCGACGCCGCGTTCGGCGGTGCGCGCCGCGACGAGGAGAAGAGCCGGGCGAAAGAGCGCGTCTTCTCCTTCCGCTCGGCCAACCATCGCTGGGATCCGAAGGCGCAGCGCCCCGAATTGTGGCACCTCTACAACGCGCGCAAGGCCCGGGGCGAATCGATCCGCGTCTTTCCGCTGTCCAACTGGACCGAGCTCGACATCTGGCAGTATATCCTGCGGGAGCAGATCGAGATCGTCCCGCTCTATTTCGCCGCGACCCGACCGACCGTCGAGCGCGACGGCATGCTGCTGATGGTCGATGACGACCGCTTCCGCCTGTTGCCCGGTGAAATGCCGGTCGACCGTTCGATCCGCTTCCGCACGCTGGGCTGCTACCCACTGACCGGCGCGGTCGAGAGCGAGGCGGCGACGCTGTCGGACGTCATCCAGGAAATGCTGCTGACGACCACCTCCGAACGGCAGGGTCGCGCCATCGATCGCGACGCGGGATCGGCCAGCATGGAAAAGAAGAAGCAGGAGGGCTATTTCTGATGGCGACCGCCCCCGCCTATACGCCCGATGCGCTGATCGCGGCCGATATCGACGCCTATCTGGCGCAGCATCAGACCAAGTCGCTGCTGCGCTTCATCACCTGCGGATCGGTCGATGACGGCAAATCGACGCTGATCGGACGGTTGCTGTACGATTCCAAGATGATCTTCGAGGATCAACTGGCGGCACTGGAAAGCGATTCGAAGCGGGTCGGCACGCAGGGGCAGGACATCGACTTCGCACTGCTGGTCGACGGCCTCGCTGCCGAGCGGGAACAGGGTATCACCATCGACGTCGCCTATCGCTTCTTCGCGACCGAGAAACGCAAGTTCATCGTCGCGGATACGCCGGGCCACGAACAATATACCCGCAACATGGTGACTGGCGCCTCGACCGCCGATCTTGCCGTGATCCTGATCGACGCGCGCAAGGGCGTGCTGACGCAGACGCGGCGGCACAGCTACCTGGCGCACCTGATCGGCATCCGGCATATCGTGCTGGCGGTGAACAAGATGGATCTGGTCGGGTACGACCAGGCGACGTTCGACCGCATCGTCGCCGACTATGCCGCGTTCGCCGACTCGATCGGTATCGCCGGCTTCACCGCGATCCCGCTGTCGGGGTTCCGGGGCGACAATATCGCCGCGCCGTCGGCGAACATGCCGTGGTACGACGGTCCGGCGCTGATCTCGCATCTGGAAAGCGTCGAGCTGGACGGCGAGGCCGCCGCCGCCCGCACGTTCCGCCTGCCGGTGCAATGGGTCAACCGCCCCGACCTCGACTTCCGGGGCTTTGCGGGACGGATCGCGAGCGGCACCATCCGCCCGGGCGATGCGGTACGGGTGCTGCCCTCGGGCAAAACCAGCAGTGTCGCGCGGATCGTGACGATGGACGGCGACCTCGAGCAGGCGGTGGCGGGCCAGTCGGTGACGCTGACGCTGGCCGACGAGATCGACTGCTCGCGCGGCGACGTGATCGTGGCGGCCGATGCCCCACCGCAGGTTGCCGACCAGTTCCGCGCGACGATCGTGTGGATGGACGGTGAACCGCTGCTGCCCGGCCGCGCCTATTGGCTGAAGACCGGGGCGGCCACCGTTTCCGCCACGGTGCAGAGCCCGCGCCACGCCATCGACGTCAACACGCTGGCCGAACTGTCGGTGAAGACGCTGTCGCTGAACGACATCGGCGTCGCCGACGTCTTCACCGATCGCGGCATCGCCTTCGAACCCTATGCCGACAATCGCGACCTTGGCGGGTTCATCCTCATCGACAAGATCACCAACGCCACCGTAGCGGCCGGCATGATCGAATTCTGCCTGCGCCGCAGCCAGAACGTGCATTGGCAGTCGATCGACATCACCCGCGAAGCGCATGCCGCGCAGAAGAGCCAGAGTCCGCGCGTGCTGTGGTTCACCGGCCTGTCGGGGTCGGGCAAGTCGACCATCGCCAATCTGGTCGAGAAGAAGCTGCATGCGCTGGGCAAGCACAGCTTCCTGCTCGACGGTGACAATGTCCGCCACGGCTTGAACCGCGATCTTGGCTTCACCGACGCCGACCGGGTCGAGAATGTGCGACGCGTGGGCGAGGTTGCCCGGCTGATGGCCGATGCCGGCCTCATCGTGCTGACCGCGTTCATCTCGCCGTTCCGCGCCGAGCGCGATCTGGCGCGATCGATGCTGCCGGCGGGCGAGTTCGTCGAGGTGTTCGTCGACACGCCGCTGGCCGTCGCCGAAGCCCGCGACGTGAAGGGGCTGTATGCCAAGGCACGCAGCGGGGCGCTGGCGAACTTCACGGGCATCGACAGCCCGTACGAACCGCCGATCGCACCCGAAATCCATGTCGATACGACGCGCGAGACGCCGGAGGCCGCCGCCGAACGCATCGTCGAACATGTGCTCGGCATCTGGGCGCCGGTGTTGTGACCGACGACGCGCTGCTCGCTACCGCGATCGCAGCCGAGGCGGGGAAGCTGTTGCTGGCGATCCGGGCCGAGGGGTGCGAAACCGGCAAGGCGCTGGGCGATCGTGCCGATCGGGAAGCCAATGCGCTGATCCTCGGACGGCTGCGGACCGAACGGCCCGACGCGTCCGTGCTGTCGGAGGAATCGGCCGACGACAAGGCGCGCTGCGCAGCGGCGCAGACGTGGATCGTCGACCCGTTGGACGGGACGCGCGAATATGCCGAGGGGCGCAGCGACTGGGCCGTGCATATCGGGCTGGCGGTCGGCGGTCGTGCGACGGCGGGGGCGGTGGCGTTGCCGGCGCTGGGCATCGTGCTGTCGAGCAGTCCGGCGCCGATCGTGCCGCCGCCGCCGCCGCGCCCGCGCATGGTCGTCAGCCGCACCCGCCCCGCCCCACAGGCGCTGGCGGTGGCGGAGGCGATCGATGCCGAGCTGATCCCGATGGGGTCGGCCGGGGCCAAGGCGATGGCGATAGTCCGCGGCGAGGCCGACATCTATCTCCATGCCGGCGGGCAGTATGAATGGGATAGCTGTGCGCCCGTCGCGGTCGCGCTCGCCGCCGGGCTGCACGCGTCGCGGATCGACGGCGCGCCGCTCCGGTACAATTGTCACGACACCTGGCTGCCCGACCTGCTGATCTGTCGGCGGGAGGATGCGGCGCGGATCCTGCCGCTCATCAACCGCTAGGCGGTGGGCAGCGTCAGGATGGCGCGGGCACCACGGCCCGGACCGTCGCTTTCGAGACGCAGGCTGCCACCCATCGCCGCCATCCAGTTCGCCGACCAGTGCAGCCCCAGCCCGCCCGACTGCCCCCGCCTGGTCGAATAGCCGCGCTGGAACAGCATCGGCGCGGCGACGGGATCGAAGCCCTCGCCATCGTCCGCGATGACCACCGTCACCGCCTTCGCCCCGCGCGCCACCGTCACGTCGATCCGGCCCGCAGCGTGCGGGCGGGCGGCGATCGCCTCTCCGGCGTTGCGGAAGAGGTTGCCGATCACCTGACCCAGGATCACGCGGTTGGCGCGGACCCAGGCGGGCTGCGCCGGAAACGCCACCGCGATCGATTGCCCGTCGCCATAGCGCGCGATCGCGCCGTTGCGCGCGATCAGGTCGGTCACGTCGCAGCGTTCGATCATCGACGGCTCTGCCGCGCCGTCATGCGGCTGGCCGACAATCTCCAGCACATTGGCAAGCGCGGTGCGCCCGGTTTCCAACCGGGCCAGCCGTTCGCCCCGCGCCCGTTCCGCCGCCGCGATCACCGCCATGACATAGGCGGCGAGCCTGGCGCGACGCTCCGGCGGCACGTCCTCGCCCGCCAGTTCGCCGATGGCGCGCTCGATCGTCTCGCGCTCGGCGACCGGCGGCTGGGCAAGGCCGTGCGACAGGATCGCGCTGATCGGCGACAGCGCGTTGCGGACATTGTGGACCAGCCCCGTGCGGCTTTCCACGCGACCGAGGCGAAAGGATTGCACCTCGCGCTGCGCCGCGCGCTCCTGCTGGCCGGCAAGCACCCGGTTCAGCGCCGCGACAAGATCGCCCATCTCGTCGCGGCGATCGCGCGCGAGCGACCGCGACGGTTCGTCCAGTTGCCGCTCGATCTGCCGCAGCGGGCCGGACACCAGCCGCGCCACCGCCCGGTGCAACACCACCAGCAGCGCCACCAGCAACCCGCCCCCCGCCGGCCACCACCACAGGCGGGCGCCGTCGAGGGTGAACAGCAATGCGCCGATCGCCAGCAGCATCACCGCGCCCGGCCATGCCACCGCCCGCGTCACCGTGGCGGCGAGCGTCGCGCCGTGCCGCCGCGCCGTCATGCGCCGGGGTCGTGCGCGGTCCGGTCCGGCGCCTGCCCGCCACACGCCATCGCCGTCGCGGCCGCGCCGTCGATCGGCCGCGCGAAATAATAGCCCTGCAGATGCGAGCAGCCCGCCAGCCGCAGCGCCTGTACCTGCTGTTCGGTTTCGACCCCCTCGGCCACCACCTCCAGCCGCAGCGCCCGGGCGAGGTGGATGATCGAATGGACGATGGCGGCGCTTTCGCGTTCACGCCCCATGCCGTCGATGAAGCTGCGGTCGATCTTCAGGCAATCCAGCGCGAACTTGCGGATATTGTAGAGCGAGGAATAGCCGGTGCCGAAATCGTCGAGCGCGATACGAAAGCCCATCTGGCGCAGGCGATAGAGCGTGTCGGCGGCATGTTCGGCATCGTCGAAGATGGCGGTTTCGGTGATCTCGATCTGCAACCGGCCGGGGGCGACCCCGGCACGCTGCACCTTTTCGACCAGATAGCCGACAAAGCTCGGCCGGCGGAACTGCCGCGGCGAGAAATTGACCGAGACATACTGGCCCGGCCATGCCGCCACCATCGCCAGCGCCTCGTCCAGCACCCATTCGCCAAGGTCGTGGATCAGGTTCGATTCCTCGGCGATCGGAATGAAGGTCGCCGGGCCGATCGCGCCGTGTTCGGCGCTGTACCACCGCAGCAACCCTTCGAACCCGACCACGTCCAGCGTGTCGCGCGCCACGATCGGCTGGTACAGCAGCGCCAGTTCACGCTGTGCGATGGCACGGGTCAGCCCCTGTTCGACCCGGCGGCGGAACCGGATCGATTCGTCCATGCTGTCGTCGAACAGCCGCACGACCCCGCGCCCCTGCCGCTTGGCCTCGTTGAGCGCGAGGTCGGCGCGGCGCATGACGTCCACCGGATCACGCCCGCCATCGGCGGCGACCATCATCACCCCGCACGACGCGGCGCCATGGATCGGGTGGCCGAACACCTGCAGATCGGCCGAGCATGCCCGCACCAGCCGTTCGCAGCGCATCACCGCGTCGTCGGCGCTTTCCGCGGCCATCAGCACGCCGAATTCATCCCCGCCCAGCCGCGCGACGAACCCGTCCTCGCCGACCTGTTCCATCAGGATGGTACACATGATGCGGATCAGTTCGTCGCCGACCAGATGGCCGAGCGTGTCGTTGACGAGCTTGAACCGGTCGAGATCGATCATCGCCATCGCAAAGGCGCCGGGCCGCCGGGCATGTTCCGACAGGATACGCAGAAAGGCGAGGCGGTTGGGTGCGCCCGTCAGCGGGTCGCGATTGGCGAGGCGGATCGCCCTGCTCTCGTTCGCCGCCAGTTCGCGCGCCTGTTCCTCCAGCTCGTCGATCTTGACGGCGAGCGCGGCGCGGGTCGCGGCCAGCGCGCGGTCGGCATGCCAGCGATGCGACAGCGCGGTGGCGATCTGCAGCACCTCTTCGGCAGCGAAGGGCTTGGCGATGTAGAACAGCCGGTCGGGCGGACCGGCGACCCGCGCGATCTCTGCCGGGGAAAAGTCGGAATAGCCGGTGACGATCACGATCTGGATATCGGGATCGGCCGCGCGGATACGCCGCGCGGTCTCGCGCCCGTCGATCCCCGGCGGCATCCGCACGTCGATGAAGGCGACGGCAAACCGCGCATCGTCCGCCACCGCGCGTTCCACCGCCGCGACCGCCTCCTCCCCCTGATGGACATGGGTCAGCGTCAATTCGGTCCGATCGGTATCCCGGCCGTCCATCCCGGCGAACAGTTCGGCGGCAAGATCGGCCAGCGCATCGGCGTCCGGTGCCGGCCGGAACGACACGCGGTAGGATTCGTGCACCGCCGGATCGTCGTCGACGATCAGGATGCGCGCCGAGATGTCGTCCGTCTCCATGGTCCCTACAATGCCGCCTTGTTGCAAAGATCGTCGCGAGGATCGCCCGGTCAGCGCGCGAGGCGCGGTTTCGATCCGAAACGGCCGGTCGTTAAGGTCGTTTGCCGCCGATCACCGCCAGCACATCCGCGCCGCGCCCTCCATCGATGGTACGAAGGCGCGCCGAACCCGCTGGCCAGCCCATGCGCCGCCTGCCACAAGGCGGCGCATGGGCGGACATCATCACGGACATGACCATCACCACGGACATGGGCATTCCCATGCGCCGGCCGATTTCGGGCGCGCCTTCGCCATCGGTACGCTGCTGAACATCGCGTTCGTCATCGTCGAGGGCGGTGCCGGGTTCTGGTTCGATTCGGTCGCGCTGCTGGCCGATGCCGGCCATAACCTGTCGGACGTGCTGGGGTTGCTGATCGCGTGGGGCGGCGTGGAACTGGCCCGGCGGCCGGCGACGCGGCGCTTCACCTATGGGCTGGGCGCGTCGACCATCCTCGCGGCGCTGGCCAATGCGCTGGTGCTGTTGATGGCGGTGGGCGCGATCCTGCTGGAGACGGTCCAGCGGCTGGGCGATCCGCGACCGATCGACGGCTGGCCGGTGGTGTGGGTGGCGCTGGCCGGAATCGGCGTGAACCTGGCGACCGCGCTGCTGTTCGCGCGCGGGCGGCATGGCGACGTCAACATTCGCGGCGCCTATCTCCACATGGCGGCCGATGCCGCGGTGTCGGCGGGCGTGGTGATCGCCGGGCTGCTGATCCTGTGGACCGGGGCGGCGTGGATCGACCCGGTCGTCAGCCTAGTCGTGGTGGTCATCATCCTCGTCGGCACCTGGGGGCTGCTCAGCGAATCGCTGCTGCTGGCGTTGCAGGCGGTGCCGCGCGGGATCGATGCGCAGGCGGTGGAGGCGCTGCTGGCCGCGCAGGAGGGCGTCGCGCGGGTCCACGACCTGCATATCTGGCCTATGAGCACGACCGAAACCGCGCTGACCGCGCATCTGGTGATGCCGGCGGGGCATCCGGGCGACGGGTTCCTTACCGAATTGTCGGGCAGGCTCGAACATGATTTCGGGATCGGCCATGCGACGGTGCAGGTCGAAACCGGCGACGAGTGCGCCCTGACCCACGCGCATTGACGGGGGACGCGCGGTTCGTCGCTATCCCCGGCGCGCCCCATGCGGGAATGACGACGCACCGGTTCGCGGCAGTTCCCGCCATCCTACCGCGCGACCGACAGGCGGTACACCATGCGGTGGTGATATGGCCTGCCCGGTTCGACCCGCGCCGATCCGAACGCGGGCTGGTTGGGGGTGTCGGGGAATTTCTGTGGCTCGAGCGCGATGCCATCGCCCATGCGGTACACATGGCCGCGCTTCCCGATCAGCGTGCCGTCGAGGAAATTGCCCGAGTAGAACTGGACGCCCGGCTCGGTCGTCAACACCTCGAGGACGCGGCCCGACACCGGGTCTTCGAGGCGGGCGGCAAGCTTCGGCTGGCGCGTGATGCCGGCGTCGAGGATGAAATTATGGTCGTAGCCGCGTCCGGCGACGATCTGCGCATCGCGGCCGTCGCGCACATCCTGCCCCACGATCCGCCCGCGGGTGAAATCGAACACCGTACCCCGGACCGCGCGACGCTCGCCGGTCGGGATCAGCGCGTCGTCGACCGGAGTGTACTGGCTGGCCGGGATCGTCAGCCGATGGTGCATCGTGCCGCCCCCGCTCCCTTCGCCGCCCAGGTCGAACAGCGCGTGGTTGGTCAGGTTGACGATGGTCGGCGCATCGCTCCTCGCATCGAAATCGATCGTCAGCGCGCCCGTGTCGTCCAGCGCATAGGTGACGGTGACGGCGAGCCTGGCGGGATAGCCCTGATCGCCGTCCGGGCTGTCGAGCGCCATCGTCACCGACGCGGTCGGGCCGTCCGTCACCGACACGATCCGCCACACGCGCCGATCGAACCCGACCGTGCCGCCGTGGAGCGAATTGGCCTTGTCGTTGCGGGTCAGTCGATAGGATCTGCCGTCCAGCGTGAACGTGCCGCCGGCGATGCGGTTGGCGTAGCGGCCGATCGTCTGGCCCCAGTAATTGGGATGGGTGACATAGCTGGCGGCATCGTCATGGCCGAGCGTCACGTCGGCGATCCTGCCGTCGCGATCGGGCGCGTTGAACGCCTGCAGCGTGGCGCCCAGCGTCATGATCCGCGCGCTGACGCCATTGCCGCCGGTCAGCGTCACCGCTTCGATCGCGGTGCCGTCGGGCAGCGTGCCGAAGCTCGCCCGCCGGGCCGTCGCCGCACCCGCCTGCGCGCCCGTCAGCGCCATCGCCGCGACCATCGCGCCGGCCCAAACCGCCCTGTGCATCGTCACCCTCCCGTGGCAACCGGGCCGTTCCCGCAGCGTCCGGTCCGTCGGGACTGATATAGTCCGACAATTAACCGCGGTTCAAGCCAGCGTTCACCCGTCGCCGAGCCGTTCGATATCGGCGCCGACCGCCTGCAGCTTTTCCTCCAGCCGCTCATAGCCGCGGTCGAGATGATAGACGCGGCTGACCGATGTCTCGCCCTGTGCCGCCAGTCCGGCGATGATGAGGCTCATCGATGCGCGCAGGTCGGTCGCCATCACCGGCGCGCCGATCAGGCCGGCGACGCCGCGCACCACCGCCGAACGCCCGGTGACGGTGATGTCGGCCCCCATCCGCGCGAGTTCAGGAACATGCATGTACCGGTTCTCGAAGATCGTCTCGGTCAGCACGCTGGCGCCGTCGGCGCGGGTCAGCAACGCCATGAACTGCGCCTGCATGTCGGTGGCGAAGCCCGGATAGGGCGCGGTCGACAGGTTGACCGGGCGGATGTCGCCACCCGCCTCGACGAACAGCGAGGCCGCTTCCTCGCGCACCGCGACGCCGGCCTCGACCAGCGCGTCGATCGTCGCGCGCATGTCGCCGGGCACGACGTTCGCCAGTTCGACCGCGCCGCCGGTGATCGCGGCGGCGCACGCATAGCTGCCCGCCTCGATCCGGTCGGGCATCACGGCATAGGTCGCGCCATGCAGCCGGTCGCGCCCCTCGATGGTCAGCGTGTCGCTGCCGATGCCGTCGATGACCGCGCCCATCGCGACGAGGCAGCGGCACAGGTCGACGATCTCCGGCTCGCGCGCGGCGTTTTCAAGGACGCTGGTGCCCCTGGCCAGCACCGCCGCCATCACCGCATTCTCGGTCGCGCCGACCGAGACGACCGGGAAGCGGTAGCGGCCACCGGGCAGGCGCCCGCCGGGCGCGGTCGCCTTCACATAGCCCGCCGCCAGCTCGATCTCCGCGCCCAGCGCCTCCAGCGCCTTGAGATGCAGGTCGATCGGGCGGTTGCCGATCGCGCAGCCGCCCGGCAGCGACACCGTCGCCTCGCCCGCCCGCGCCACCAGCGGGCCGAGCACGAGGATCGACGCGCGCATCTTGCGCACGATGTCATAGGGGGCGACGGTCGAGGTCAGCCGCTGCCCGCGCATCGTCATGACGCGGCCGAATTCGGACGGGTGCGACCCCTCGACCGTGGTCGACACGCCGAACTGGTTGAGCAGGTGGCCGAAGCTGTCGACATCGGCAAGCCGCGGCAGGTTGCGCAGCGTCAGCGGCTCTTCGGTCAGCAGCGCGCAGGGCAGCAGCGTGAGCGCGGCGTTCTTGGCCCCGGAAATGACGATGCGGCCCGACAGGCGATTGCCGCCGCGAATGACGATGCGATCCATGGGGCAGCTTGTAGTGGTTGCGCGAGGGCGTGCAAGAGGGCGCCGCCGCGATCAGGCCGCTGCTGCCGCCTGTGCCGCGACGAACGGTGCGATCACGCCCATCGCGCGTTCGACACAGGCCGCCTTCTCCCCCACCGGTGCGACATAGTGGACCGCCGCCTCCGCATCGGCCAGCGATCCGCCACGCGCGATCATCCACGCCGCGAGATATTGCGACGCAAGGCAACCGCCCGCCGTTGCGACATTGCCATGCGCCACGAACGGCGCGTCGATCACATCGACGCCGGCCTCGATCACCCACGGCTTCGTCGTCAGGTCGGTGCACGCCGGCAGGTCGCCGATCAGCCCGAGCTTCGCCAGCAGCAGCGTTCCCGAACATTGCGCACCGATCAACTGGCGTGCCGGATCGAGGTCGAGTTCCGCCAGCAAGGTGGCGTCGGCGGCGATTTCCCGCGTACGGATACCGCTGCCGATCAGCACGGCGTCGGCATCCCGCGCGAACGCGATCGGTCGCTGGCGGCGCACGGTCACGCCGTTCATCGACGTCACTTCGTCGGTCGGTGCGGTGATATGGGCATGCCACCCCTGCGGCCGCATCCGGTTGAGGATGCCCGCCGCGATGAACGAATCAAGTTCGTTGAACCCGTCGAAGGTGAGGATCGCGATCTGCATAACCCGGTTCTAGAGGTTGCAGCAGGCGGTGCAACCGAACGGGGCGGTCGAACGGCAACCGAGATGTGAAGGCATGCGACACCCCCCCTGCACCCGCCTGCGCCTGCCCCCGGATGGGACGTACAGGATGTCAGCGGCGCCGGGCCGTCAAGCCTTCTCCAGCGTGCATTGCAGCGGGTGCTGGTTCTGGCGGGCGAAGTCCATCACCTGGCTGACCTTCGTCTCGGCGACCTCGTAGGTGAACACACCGCACACCCCGACGCCGCGCTGGTGGACGTGCAGCATCACCCGCGTCGCTTCCTCCATGCTCATGCGGAAGAAGCGTTGCAGGCACAGGACGACGAATTCCATCGGCGTATAATCGTCGTTGAGCATCAGCACGCGGTACGGCGTGGGCTTCTTGACGCGGGTCTGGGTGGCGACGCCGAGACCGGTCGAGCGGTCGTCGTCATGGTCGCGGTCGTCACCGGCCATCGGGATGCAGGGCTGTCGAGACATGTCGCCGCAAAATATGGCATTGCCGGGGGACAGGGCAAGGGGGTGCGGCACCGGTCGAGGCCGACGCCCCCGCAAAAAGCATCCGCCATGCAAAAAGGGCGACCGCTCGCGCGATCGCCCTTTCCATTCGATCGGATGAACCGGTCGCTTATGCGACGGTCTTCACCTTGTCGGCGGCGACCGCGACGCGGTTGCTGATCGGCTGCGCGGCGTCGCCGGCCAGCTTGATCATCATCTCGGTGGTCTTCGACGCTTCGGCGACGAACGAGTCGAACGACTGGCGCACGAAGTCCGACTGGAGCTTCATGAACTCGGTCGGCGACTTGACCGATGCCAGCGTCTTGGCGGTCGCGGTCGCGTGCTCGAACGACTTGCGGCCATATTCGGCCATTTCCTGGCCGAGCGTTTCGAGGCCCTTGGCGGCGATGCGGCTGGCCTCGACCATCGCCTCGACATTGCCCTTGGCCATTTCGTTCATTTCCTCGAAGCCCTTGGCGCCCTTTTCCATGGCGGCCTTGGCCTTCTCGTTCATGTCGGCCATCACCGCCTGCGCCTTGTTGGCGGCGTTCTGGGTGGTGGCGGTCGCTTCGTTCGTCACGTCCATGGTCTTTTCCTCAACTTGCGCGGTGACGGTCTCGACCGCCGCGGTGGTTTCTTCGACCGCGTTTTCCGCGGTTTCGACAACGGCCTGTGCGGCCTTGGCCACCGGTTCCGCGACGATGGCGGGCATGGCGGCGGGTAGTTCGGCCTTGAACGGCAGGTCGTTCGACTGCGCCTTCGGCTCGGCGACGAACGGTACGGGCGGAACCTCCGCCTCCGCCGGATCGGCGACGGCCGGCAGGACCGGCTTCGCGGCAGCCTCGACCGGGGGGGTCGCGACCGGGCGGGTGGAACGGGAACTGGCGGGCTTGCGCGCGCCGGTCTTCGGACCTCTCATGGCCACTCGACATCCTCCATCTAGTGCTGCTGCGACGCACCAAATAGAGCAAGGACTTGACAGTTTCAAGACCGTTTTTGTGCATCGCAGCATAAATATGCTGCACGTTTTTACATGCAGTTAGCGCGTTTGCACATACTCGCCGGGTGCATCGCACAGCGCGGGTGCGCCCCCCTCCCCCGGCACGCGCGCGCCGGCCGCGGGTACGGTGGCGCCGTCGAACGATGCGATCCAGCGCCGCCAGTCGGGCCACCAGCTCCCCCCGGTCTCGCGCGCGCCGGCGACGAACGCCGCCAGCGATTCGGCGGGGGCGTCATTGGTCCAATATTGATATTTGCCGGCCGAGGGCGGGTTGACGACCCCGGCGATATGGCCCGAACCGGCAAGCACGAAGCGCAGCGGGCCGGTGAAATGATCGGTGATCTTCCACACGCTTTCCGCCGGGGCGATATGATCCTCGCGCCCGGCCTGGACATAGGCGGGGGTTTTCACGGTCGACAGGTCGATCGGCACGCCGTCGACGGTCATCGACCCGGCCTGCACCAGCCGGTTGTCGCGATAGAGGTCGGTCAGATAGCCGAGATGCCAGTTCGCCGGCAGGTTGGTGACATCGGCGTTCCAGTGGAGCAGGTCGAACGGCGCATAATCGTTGCCGAGCAGATAGTTGTTGGTGACATAGTTCCAGATCAGGTCGCGCCCGCGCAGCAGGTTGAACGTCGCCGCCATGTAGCGCCCGTCGAGATAGCCGTCCTGCCCGATCTGTCGGATCAGGTTCAGTTGTTCGTCGTCGACGAACAGCGAGAGTTCGCCGGCATCGGCGAAATCGACCTGGGCCGTGAAGAAGGTGGCGGTGGCGACCCTGGCCGCCTGCCCCCGCGCGGCCAGCAGCGCCAGCGTCGCGGCGAGCGTCGTGCCCGCCACGCAATAGCCAATGGCATGGACCGATTCGACGCCCAGCACGTCGCGCACGGTATCGATCGCGTCGATCTGGCCACGGACGACATAATCGTCCCACGTCACGTCCTTCATCGTCGCATCGGCCGATTTCCACGAGACGACGAAGACGGTGAGCCCCTGCTCCACCGCCCACCGGATGAAGCTCTTTTCCGGCGTCAGGTCGAGGATGTAGAAACGGTTGATCCATGGCGGGAAGATCAGCAGCGGGATACTGCCGACCGCCTGCGTCGTCGGCGAATACTGGATCAGTTCGTACAGCGGCGTGCGTTTGATGACCTTGCCCGGGGTCGTGGCGATGTTGCGGCCCAGCTCGAACGCGGCGGAGTCGCTCTGCGTCATCTGGCCCCTGGCCATGTCGGTCAGCATGTTCTGCAGACCGTTCAGCAGGTTCTCGCCGCGCGTCTCGATGATCTTTTCGACCACCAGCGGGTTGGTCGCGGCGAAATTGGTCGGGCTCAGCGCGTCGATCAGCCCGCGCGTGGCGAAGCGGATCTGCTCCTTCTGCCGGGGATCGACATTGTCGAGCGCATCGACGCCCTTGAGCATGTGGTCGGCGACGAGGAAATAGCTCTGGCGGATGAAGGCGAACAGCGGGTCGTCATGCCATTGCCGCGCCTTGAACCGCTTGTCGCGCGCGCGTTCGGGCGATTCGTCGGCGGGCGCCGCGCCCGCCGGATCGAGGAAGCGCTGCCACAGCTTCATCGTGTCGGTCCAGAAATCGGCCTGCGCCTGCAACAGGCCCGTCGGATCGGGCAGCGTCGGCGCCCGCTCCAGCAGGTCGATGCCCTGTTCCATCAGCAACTGCTGCGCCCGGCCCAGCATCTGCGTCCAGTGCTGCAGCTCCTCCAGCGAAATGGGCGCGGCGGACGGCGCGTTCGACTCGTTGGTCATTTTCCTCTCCCGGTCGGCGTGCGGGCCTACCCGTTAGTTGCTTCCTAGCGTAAGGGCGATGACGAAAGGAACGAGAATGTCCGACGAATTCTACCGCATGAAGCGCCTGCCCCCCTATGTCATCGCCGAAGTGAACGCGATGCGGGCGGCGGCGCGTGCCGGTGGCGAGGACATCATCGACCTTGGCATGGGCAATCCCGACCTGCCCCCGCCGGCCCATGTCATCGACAAGCTGGTCGAGGTGGCGAAGAAGCCGTCGGCGCACGGCTATTCGCAGTCGCGCGGCATTCCCGGGCTGCGCAAGGCGCAGGCGAATTATTACGGGCGCCGCTTCGGGGTCGAGATCGATCCCGACAGCGAGGTCGTGGTGACGATGGGGTCGAAGGAGGGGCTGGCCAGCCTGGCAACCGCGATCACCGCGCCGGGCGACGTCATCCTCGCGCCCAATCCCAGCTACCCGATCCACATGTTCGGGTTCATCATCGCCGGGGCCACGATCCGCGCGGTGCCGACCACGCCCGACGAGCATTATTTCGAGAGCCTCGAGCGCGCGATGGCGTTCACCGTGCCGCGCCCCAGCGTGCTGGTGATGGGCTATCCGTCGAACCCGACCGCCGAAGTGGTCGACCTCGCCTTCTACGAACGCGTCGTGGCGTTCGCGAAGGACCATGGGCTGTGGATCATCTCCGACCTCGCCTATTCCGAGCTGTATTATGACGGCTGCCCGACGCCGTCGATCCTGCAGGTGAGGGGCGCGAAGGACGTGGCGATCGAGTTCACCTCGCTCAGCAAGACCTATTCGATGGCCGGCTGGCGGATGGGGTTCGGGGTCGGCAACAAGAAGCTGATCGCGGCGATGACCCGGGTGAAGTCGTATCTCGACTATGGCGCCTTCACCCCGATCCAGGCCGCGGCGTGCGCGGCATTGAACGGCCCGCAGGACATTGTCGAAAAGAACCGCCAGCTCTATCACAAGCGCCGCGACGTGCTGGTCGAAAGCTTCGGCCGGGCCGGATGGGACATACCCTCGCCCCGCGCGTCGATGTTCGCCTGGGCCCCGCTGCCGCCCGCGCTCGCGCATCTGGGGTCGCTCGAATTCGCCAAGCAGTTGCTGACCGAGGCGAAGGTCGCGGTGGCACCGGGCGTCGGCTATGGCGAGAATGGCGAGGGCTATGTCCGGATCGCCATGGTCGAGAACGAACAGCGGCTGCGCCAGGCGGCGCGCAACGTGAAGAAATATCTCCAGTCGATGGGGGTGAACACGCCCGCCGGCCGCAACGCCGGGTAACGGCCGCATTCGATTGCATCGGATCGGACGGCCGGGCGTTGTCGCACCATGACCGTCCGATCCGAACCACGCTTCGTTCCCCTCCTCGGCTGGGTGGCGACGATCACCGCCATCGCCATGTACCTGTCCTATGTCGATCAGATCCGCCTCAACCTGTCCGGCCAGCCGGGCTCGGTGGTGCAACCGCTGGCGACGATCGTGAATTGCAGCCTGTGGACGCTGTACGGCCTGGCCCGCACGCCGCGCGACTGGCCGATCGCCATCGCCAATTTTCCCGGCGTGGTGCTGGGAACCGTCGCGCTCGTGACCGCGCTTTGACATCGTCCGCCGATCGCCAGGAACCCCGCCGATGACCGTTCTCCCGCTTGAACTCACCCTGCTCGGCTGGTCGGTCGTGCTGCTGGTCGGCGCGATCATGCTGCAGGGACAGTTGGCGACGCGCGAACTGGGCATCGGGTGGAATGCCGGGCCGCGTGACGGGGATCGGCAGCCGACAGGCGTGCTGGCCGGCCGCGCCCGGCGCGCGCTGGACAATTTCAGGGAAACCTATCCCGCGTTCATCGCGCTGGCGCTGGCACTGGCGGTCAGCGGCCGCACCGGCGGGCTGGGCGCGACCGGCGCGATGCTGTGGTTCGCCGCGCGCATCGTCTATCACCCGCTCTACCTGTTCGGCGTGCCGTATCTGCGCAGCCTCGTATGGATCGGGTCGATGCTCGGGCTGCTGTTGATGCTGATCCGCCTGCTGTGACAAGCGCGGCTTGATCGACCCGCAGTTAATTTCGCTACGCAGGATGCCCGGCATGTCGCACGCCTGCGCCGCCCGGCATCCCGCAGGGGCGGAGTCGATGCGATGTTCGTGTTCAAGGGTCTCGAAAGCCATCCGCGCAGCTTCGTGAAGGCGGTGTCGTGGCGTACCGTCGGGTCGATCGACACCTTCGTGCTGGGCATGCTGTTTTCCGGATCGGCCAGGCTGGCCGGGGCGATCGCGGGGACCGAGGTCGTCACCAAGATCCTGCTGTTCTATTTCCACGAACGGGCGTGGTCGCTGATACGCTGGGGCCATCGTCCCGCAGCGGCGGCCGAACCGGATACCGGGGCGCTGCCCGCGGCCTGACGAGGTCGCCGGGAAACCGGACGACCCGCCGGATGCGGCACCTGCCGCCGCCGGTCGCGCATCAATCGCGCGCGACGTCCTCCTCCAGCGCCCACACCAGGTCGCCCTTGCCCAGCGGCCGCCCGTCGTGGCTGAGCACCGCCACCGGCTGGACCGGACGGCGATCGCGCGTATCGACCAGGATCGGGCTGGCCGGCACGCCGGTTTCCCACCGCTCCCCCCATTGGCGCAGCGCGACCATCGTCGGCAGCAGGGCATACCCCTTTTCGGTCAGCCGATAGTCGATCTTGCGCCGGTCCGCCTCGACCGCGCGCCGTTCGAGGATGCCATGCCCGACCAGCCGCGACAGCCGGTTGGCGAGAATGTTGCGCGCGATGCCCAGTTCCGACTGGAACTCCTCGAAATGGCTGAGGCCATTGAACGACCCGCGCAGGATCAGGAACGACCAGCGTTCGCCCATCGCCTCCAGTGCGGCGGGCAGGCTGCAGCGACTGGCCAGTTCGCGCAGGGGCTCTCGTAGCGTCGTCGTCATTGCCGCCGGTGTAGCGCAACCGCGCGCCCAAGGGAAATAGTGCGCCGCAGCAAACATTTCTATTTGCAACTTATATCGATGGCTATTAGCGGACAACAATTCCATGTCCCCTTGCAGGAGTCGTTCCCCATGAAGCTGCTCGCCCTGTTCGCCACCGCGGCGATGGCATGTTCCTTTGGCGCCGCGGCACAGTCGCGCGGCTTCACCGCCACCCCCGCGACCGCGCCGGCCGTGGCGAGCATCCGGACCCGCGACACGATGTGGAAGTGCGCCGGCGACCGCTGCGTTACGCCGCGTGCCGAGGGCAGCTACCTGACCATGTGCCAGCTCGCCGCGCAGGAACTGGGCACGCTGACCGCCTTCACCGCCAATGGCGAAGCCTTTGCTCCCGAACAGCTTGCAAAGTGCAATGTCCGCGCCAGGGGCGCCTGAGCCGACAAAAACGGTTGCAATGCGGCACCGGCCCGCCCCATCTAGATTCCATGCTGCGGCAGTATGAATTGGTGGAGCGGGTCAAGACCTATGACCCCGATGCGGACGAGGCGCTGCTGAACCGCGCCTATGTGTTCTCGATGCATGCGCATGGCAGCCAGAAGCGCGCGTCCGGCGACCCCTATTTCAGCCACCCGATCGAGGTGGCCGGCATCCTGACCGACCTGCACCTCGACGACGAGACGATCGCGACCGCGATCCTGCACGACACGGTCGAGGATACCGTCGCCACGCACGAGGAAATCCAGGCCAAGTTCGGCGAGAATGTCGCCCGGCTGGTCGAGGGGGTGACGAAGCTCAGCAAGATCGAGGCGCAGACCGAGAACGAGCGCGCCGCCGAGAATCTGCGCAAGTTCCTGCTGGCGATGTCCGACGACATTCGCGTGCTGCTGGTGAAGCTGGCCGACCGGCTGCACAACATGCGCACGCTCCACCACATCGCCAAGCCCGAGAAGCGCAAGCGGATCGCGCGCGAGACGATGGACATCTATGCCCCGCTGGCCGAGCGGATCGGCATGTACGAGTTCATGAACGAAATGCAGACGCTGGCATTTCGCGAGATCGAACCCGAAGCGTATGAATCGATCACCCGCCGCCTCGAACAGCTCGAGGAAGGCGGCGGCGACCGTGTGGCCAAGATCGGCGGCGACCTGAAGGCGATGCTCGACCGCCACGGCATCGCGGCGGAAGTGTCGGGCCGGCGCAAGCATCCCTATTCGATCTGGCGCAAGATGTCGGAACGGCATGTCAGCCTCGAACAACTGTCCGACATCGTCGCGTTCCGCGCGATCGTCGACAGCGAGGAGGAATGCTACCGGGCGCTCGGCATCATCCATCGGCGCTGGCCGATGGTGCCGGGGCGGTTCAAGGACTATATCTCGACGCCCAAGCGCAACGGATACCGTTCGCTCCACACCAGCGTCATCCATGCCGAGAACATGCGGATCGAGGTGCAGATCCGCACCCGCGAGATGCATGCGCAGGCCGAGTTCGGCCTTGCCGCGCACTGGGCCTACAAGCAGGATGCGGTGCGTCCCGACACGCAGGTCCGCTGGATCCGCGACCTTGTCGAGATCCTCGACAATGCCGAAAGCCCGGAGGAACTGCTCGAACATACCCGCATGGCGATGTATGCCGACCGCATCTTCGCCTTCACCCCCAAAGGCGAGCTGCACCAGTTGCCCAAGGGCGCCACGCCGATCGACTTCGCCTATGCGGTGCATACCGATCTGGGCGATCAGGCGGTGGGCGCGAAGGTCAATGGCGGCGTCGTTCCCCTGCGCACCGAACTCAAGAACGGCGACCAGGTGCAGATCCTGCGCTCGAAGGCGCAGCATCCGCAGGCCAACTGGCTGAACTTCGCCATCACCGGCAAGGCGCGCGCCGCGATCCGCCGCTATATCCGCCTGCGCGAACGCGACGAGACGGTGGCGCTCGGCACCAAGCTGTACCAGGAACTGATCGCCCGCCTGCCCGTCCCGCCGGGCAGCGACGCGCTGGCCGAAGGGCTCAAGCGGCTGAAGATCGCCGACGAGGCGACGCTGTTCGAAGGGCTGGCGCGCGGCAAGCTGTCCGAGGAAGCGGTGATGGAGGCGGTGATGCCGGGCGCCATCGCCGACCCGAAGGCCGAACCGATCCCGGCCCAGCGCGCGCCGATCGAGATCAAGGGGCTGACCGCCGGTGTCGGCTACGACCTCGCCACCTGCTGCCACCCGGTGCCGGGCGACCGCATCATCGGCATCCGCCGCGGCGCCGGCCGGTTCGAGGTGCACGAGATCGGGTGCCCCACCATCGAGGCGATCGACCCGCACCACTGGATCGACCTGACCTGGGGCGACAATGCCGAAGGCGCCACCGCCCGCATCGCGGTGACGCTCAAGAACGAACCCGGCGCGCTGGGTGCCGTCGCGACGGTGATCGGCGGGCACAAGGCCAACATCCTCGGGCTGCGGCTGGATGACCGCGACACGACGTTCCATACGAACACGATCGATGTCGAGGTGCGCGACGCGGCGCATCTCATGAAATTGCTGGCCGGGTTGCGGGCGGCGGATGCGGTGAACAAGGCGGAGCGGGTCTAGCGCCCCCCGGCGACAGGCTCCCCCCTTGCCCTGACGCCGGCCAATCCCCAAAGCAGGCCGCATGGCACAGGATTCCCCGCTCGACCGGTTTCGTGACGTCTTGCGCGGCACCTCGCGCGCGATCGCGCAGGAGCCGGAGGTCGAGCTGGCCTTCACCGCCGATGCGCCCGTCGCCTCGGGCAAGCATATCAAGGTGCCGATGCCCGCCCGCGCGCTGCCCGCCGACCAGGTGGCCGAGGCGCGCGGACTGGCGGACGGCTTCGCGCTGAGACTGCGGCACCATGACGGGGCGCTCCACGCCCGCACCGCGCCCGGCGAGGCGGTGGCGCGCGCGGTGTTCGATGCGGTCGAACAGGCGCGGGTCGATGCGCTGGGGTCGGCGGGCTATGACGGGATCGCCGACAATCTCGACCATGCGCTGGCGCTCAGGATGCGGTCCGACCCGATCACGCGGGCGCGCAGCCGGGCCGAGGTGCCGCTGTCGACCGCCGTCCAGTTGATGGTGCGCGAACGGCTGACCGGGCGCCTGCCGCCGGCCGCTGCGGTGCCGGCGATGGCGTTGGTGTCCGACTGGATCGAGGAGCGGGCGGGGGCGCAGCTCGACGCCCTGGCCGGGCTGGTCGGCGACCAGGCGGCGTTCGGACGCAACATCACCCGCATCCTCGAGGACCTCGAGCTGATCGAGGGCCAGGTCGAGCCCGAACAGGCCGATGACGGCGGCGACGATGCCGAGGGCGACGACGAACAGCCCCCGCAGGACGACGGCGAGGACGAAGGCGAGCAGCAGGGCGGTGAGGGGCAGGTCGAGGCGCGCGGCGAGGATCGCAGCGACGACCGGTCCGACGGGCAGAGCGACGACCTGTCCGAGGACAACGACGCCGAGGGCGACGACATGGCCGATGGCGAGGACGAGGGCGGCATGATGCCGGTCCGCCCCAACCGGCCGTTCGCCGAC
Organism: Sphingomonas hengshuiensis; assembly: GCA_003240755.1. Classification (GTDB taxonomy): domain Bacteria; phylum Pseudomonadota; class Alphaproteobacteria; order Sphingomonadales; family Sphingomonadaceae; genus Sphingomonas; species Sphingomonas hengshuiensis_A. The sequence continues at coordinate 72,160 of QFNF01000008.1, forward strand.
CTGAACGCGCAGTTCGAATATCGCGCCTTCACGACGAAGTTCGACGAGGTGATCGCCGCGACCGAATTGTGCGACGCCGACGAGCTCGAACGGCTGCGCGCCTATCTCGACCAGCAACTGGTGCAGTTGCAGGGGGTGGTGACGAAGCTGGCCAACCGGCTGCAGCGCCGGCTGATGGCGCAGCAGTCGCGTTCCTGGGATTTCGACCAGGAAGAAGGGATGCTCGACGCCGCGCGGCTGGCGCGGGTCGTCATCAATCCGGCGCAGTCGCTCAGCTACAAGATCGAGCGCGATACCGAGTTTCGCGACACCGTCGTCACGCTGCTGATCGACAATTCCGGGTCGATGCGCGGCCGCCCGATCGGCATCGCCGCGATCAGTGCCGACATCCTCGCCCGCACGCTGGAACGCGTCGGGGTGAAGGTCGAGATCCTCGGCTTCACCACCCGCGCGTGGAAGGGGGGGCAGAGCCGCGAATCATGGCTCGCCGCCGGTCGCCCGCCCCAGCCCGGCCGCCTCAACGACATTCGCCACATCGTCTATAAACAGGCCGACGAACCGTGGCGGCGCGCCAAGCAGTCGCTCGGGCTGATGATGCGCGAAGGGCTGCTGAAGGAGAATATCGACGGCGAGGCGCTGTTATGGGCGCATGGCCGGCTGATCGCGCGGCCCGAGGATCGCAAGGTGCTGATGGTCATCTCCGACGGCGCGCCGGTCGATGATTCGACGCTGTCGGTCAATTCGGGCAGCTATCTGGAACGGCACCTGCGACAGGTGATCGCGTGGATCGAGGGCCGCTCGCCGGTCGAACTGGTCGCGATCGGCATCGGCCACGACGTGACGCGCTGGTACAGCCGCGCCGTGACGATCATGGATGCCGAGCAGTTGGCCGGCACGATGATCGAGCAGTTGGCGTCGCTGTTCGACAGCGAATGAAGCCGCTCGCCCCGCCCGGCGGCTTTCGCGGCCCGGTGAAGCGGTCGATCACCATCGCCGGCCACGCGACCTCGATCAGTCTGGAACCGGGGTTCTGGACGGCGCTGGAGGCGGCGGCGGCGCGGCGGTCGCTGCCCTTGTCGGCGCTGGTGGCGGCGATCGATGCCGTGCGGATCGAAGGCGACGACCCGCCCAATCTGGCGAGCGCCATCCGGTCGTGGCTGCTGGGCGAGGCCGGCGGGAACCATCCGGTCGACGATTGACCCCCGCCCCGCCGTCATTGCCGCGCAGGCGGAAATCCGTTGCCAGCCTTCATCGACGCCCGCCCGCGCGGGAGCGACCAGCGTTCAGCCCTGGTCGGGCAACACCGGCGCTACGGTCACGTCACCGCGATCCCCCGCGCGATACCCCAGGCTCGCCCGCCCCTTCACCGGCCCGGCGACGTCCGCCACCAGATACAGCGGCCGGCGCTTCGATTCGACGTACAGCCGCCCGAGATACTCGCCGATCATCCCCAGCACGAACATCTGCACCGCGCCGAGGAACACGACGACCAGCATCGTCGACGTCCACCCCTGCACCGCGCTGCCCGACAGCCAGCCGATCGCGATATAGGCGAACAGCAGCAGCGACAGCCCGGTCAGCACCAGCCCCATATGGCTGGCCAGCCTGAGCGGCGCGGTCGAGAAGCCCGTCACCGCGTCAAGCGCAAAGCGGATCATCTTGCCCAGCGGATATTTGCTCTCGCCCGCCAGCCGTTCGTCGCGGTCATAGGGGAACGGCACCTGCCGGAACCCGACCCACGCCACCATCCCGCGAATGAAGCGCGCCTGTTCCGGGAGCGACAGCAACGCGTCGAGCGCCCGCCGGCTCATCAACCGGAAATCGCCGGTGTCGAGCGGGATCGGCGTATCCGTCACCCGGTCGAGCACGCGGTAGAAGCCGGCGGCGGTCAGCTTCTTGAAGAACGTCTCGCCCTCGCGCTTGCGCCGCACGGCATAGACGACGTCGGCGCTCTCGGCCTCCATCACCCCGATCATGTCGCCGAGCAGTTCGGGCGGGTCCTGCAGGTCGGCGTCGATGATGAGGATACGCTCGCCCGCGCACAGGTCGAGCCCGGCGGTCAGCGCCAGTTGGTGCCCATGGTTGCGCGACAGGTTGATCGCCACCAGCCGCGGGTCGGCGGCGGCCAGCCGCTCCATCACCGCCCAGCTCTGGTCGCGCGACCCGTCGTTGACCAGCACGATCTCGTGATCGTCGCCGACCACCGCCTTCGCCGCCGCCGAGATACGGGCATGCAGCACGTCGAGGCACGCGGCCTCGTTATAGCAGGGGACGACGACGGACAGCGCGGGACGGATCATGGGGCGTGGCGTTACCGCAAGCCGCGCGACAGGAAAAGCCGGATGGCGGGTGGCCCTCGCCACGCCAGCCGTACTCCCCATTGATAAAGGAGGTCCGGGTATTACACCGAACAAGACGATGATATGGCGATACACCCATTTCCGGGCCACTGGGACATATTAACCCATTAATGGGCCAATAATGCCGTTGACCCCTTTTTCGGGTTAATTTAATCTCTGCGTATGGAAGAGAACTCCTTTGCGGCACTGATGGGTGATCTCGTCAGCAGCGAACGCGACGGCGCGGCGCTGCATATGCATCAGCATTTCAACGCTGCGATCGACCGCGCCAATGATATCGCCCGGCCAGCCTCTCCCCTGACGATCACCCTCGGCGATGAGTTCCAGGGAATATTCGGCTCGCTGACCATGGCGGCGCGCACTGCACGCGACATCAGGCTCGACCTTCTTGAACAGCGCATCGAATGCCGCTTCGCGATCGGGATCGTGCGATTGGATACCGCACTGAATACCGAGCGTGCCTGGAACATGATGGGGCACGGGCTTGCCGATACGCGCGCAAAGCTAAACCAGAAACGATCCAATAACCTTTATCGCTTCGCCTTGCCCGACGATAGTGTGATGGAAGCATTGCTGGAATCGGTCGGAGCGTCGCTTACCATGATCGAACGGAACTGGACGGAAACACAGCGCCGTTATGCGATTGCGTCGATACATGGTCAGACTGCCGCTGCGATCGCTGAAACGAACGGCGTATCGGTCCATAATATCTACAAGGTCCGATCCGCAGGCAACTTCGACTTGTACAGCCAGCATTGGACGGTGCTGGAGCTCGCAATGAATGCGTTGGATGCGGAGCATGGACTGTCGGAATGGGAATGACCCTGCATTTCATTGCCTATACCGGCTGTGCGCTGTTCCTACTCACCCATACCGGCAATATCCTCTGCCGCGCCATTTTCGACCTGACCGGGCTTCGTGACGCGGTAGCGACCGCGCCGCCGGTCGAACATACCGCCGGCCGGTGGATCGGCACGCTGGAACGGCTGATCCTTGCCATCGGGATATTGAGTGGTAGCTGGGAAGTGTTCGCTTTCGTGATCGCGCTCAAAACCGTCGCGCGGATCAAGGAAATGGACCAGCGCGTGTTTGCCGAATATTTTCTCGTAGGATCTTTATTCAGCCTGTTATGGACGATCGCCGTTGTCGGGGCATGGCAGGCCTATGACCATCAACTCGGCGCAGATACGCGCAAACTTGCCGTCAACTGGCTGGGAGTAGCGTCAGCGCCGGATTGAGCTGCGCCAATGCCCAGGCCGCCGCCTCCGCCACCACCGCATCGCCGTCGCCACATGCCGCGCGCACCGGCTCCACCAGCGCCGGATCACCGCTGTTCCCCGCTGCGATCAGCGCGTTGCGGACCATGCGGTTGCGCCCGATCCGCTTGATCGGCGACCCGCGGAACACCGCGCGAAAGCTGGCGTCGTCGAGCGCGATCAGATCGGCGAGGCGCGGGGCGGCAAACTCCGCCCGCGCCGCGAACGCGCGGTTCGCGGCGGCGACCTCGGCAAACTTGTTCCACGGGCACACCGCGAGGCAATCGTCGCAGCCATAGATGCGGTTGCCGATCCCCGCGCGCAGTTCGACCGGGATCGGCCCGGCATGCTCGATCGTCAGGTACGAGATGCAGCGCCGCGCATCCAGCCGATAGGGCTGCGGGAAGGCATCGGTCGGGCACGCCCGCTGGCACGCATCGCACGATCCGCAGCTATCGCGCCCCGGCCGATCGGGGGGCAGGTCGAGCGTGGTGTAGATCGCGCCGAGGAACAGCCAGCTACCATGGGCACGGCTGACCAGGTTGGTATGCTTGCCCTGCCACCCCAGCCCCGCCGCTTCGCTCAGCGGCTTTTCCATCACCGGCGCGGTATCGACGAACACCTTCAGGTCGCAGCCCGCCTCCTGCGCCAGCCAGCGGCCCAGCGCCTTCAGCGCCTTCTTGACCACATCGTGATAATCGCCGCCCTGCGCATAGACCGAGATGCGCCCGCGATCGCCCACGCCCTCCAGCGCCAGCGGGTCGCCGGCGGGGGCATAGCTCATGCCGAGCGCGATGATGCTCTTCACCTCGCTCCACAGCGCGGCGGGCGACCCGCGCTGATGGGCGCGTTCCTCCATCCAGATCATCGACCCGTGCCGCCCCTCGTCCAGCCACTGGCGCAGCCGCTGCGCGGTGCGCGGCGCGGCGTCGGCGCGGGCGATGCCGCACGCGACGAACCCGCATTCGGCCGCCATGGCGCGAATCCGCGCGACAATATCGCCGGGGGAGCCCTTGTCTTGGATCACATCCCCCCGCTACGCTTTTCAACGCGTACGCTAAAGAGCGTCGTTGTGAGGGGATTTCGGTTGCTGGACGATCATTTGGCCTTGCGTGCGACCGGACTGGTCAAGCGGTTCGGCGACCGCCGCGTCGTCGACGGCATCGACCTCGCCGTGCCGACCGGCGCGGTGTACGGCGTGCTCGGCCCCAACGGCGCGGGCAAGACGACGACGCTGCGCATGCTGCTCGGCATCATCGAACCCGACGAGGGTACCCGCACCCTGCTCGGCCATGCCGCCCCGCGCGAGGCATCGGACCGGATCGGCTATCTGCCCGAGGAGCGCGGCCTCTATCCCGGCATGAAGGCGCGCGAGGCGATCGCATTCATGGGCGCGCTGCGCGGGCTCGACTGGTCGACCGGGCGCAAACGGGCGGCGGCGATGCTCGAACAGGCCGGGCTCGGCCACGCGGTCGATGCCAAGATCCGCAAGCTGTCCAAGGGCATGGCGCAGTTCGTCCAGTTGCTGGGCAGCGTGGTCCACCGCCCCGACTTCCTCGTCCTCGACGAACCCTTTTCCGGGCTGGATCCCGTCAACCAGGAACGGCTGGAGGCGCTGATCCGCGGCGAGCGCGACCGCGGCGCCACCATCCTGTTCTCGACCCATGTCATGGCCCATGCCGAGCGGCTGTGCGACCGGCTGTGCGTCATCGCGCGGGGCAGGCGCCGGTTCGAGGGGACGGTGGACGATGCCCGCGCGCTGCTGCCGATGAAGGCGCATTATGTGCCGCACCATCCCGCGCCGGGTATCGCGGCGCTGCTGCCCGCCGATGCGCAGGAGGATCGCGGCGGATGGCGCTTCACCCTGCCACCCGAAGGGATAGAGGGGATTTTGGTGCGACTGATCGACGCGGGCTACGGCATTTACGGACTGTCGATCGAACGCCCCGGGTTGCACGATGCCTTTGTGCGCATCGTCGGCGAAGCCGCGCAGGAGCAGCCGGCATGAACGGTACCGCCAGGCTGGTCCGCCAGACGCTGACCATCGCGCGGCGCGATTTCATCGCGACGGTGATGACGCCGATGTTCCTGGTGTTCCTGCTCGCCCCGCTCCTGTTCGCCGGGTTCGGCGCGATGGGCAGCCTCGGCGCGATGACCGTCGGTCAGGGGGCCGAAGGCAAGGAAAAGCTCTACGCCATCGCTTCCTCGCAGGATGCCGCGCGGCTGCGTGCCGCCGACGCGCTGATCCGCCCGGCGATCGCGCGCGAGCGCGGCCTGCCGCCGCTCGCCACCGTCGCTCCGACCGGCGACCCGGCGGTACAGGCGCGCGCGCTGCTGTCCGATCCCGATATCGACGTGCCCGCGGTTCTCTATGGCCCGCTCGACCGGCCGCAGTTGATCCATGCCAATCCGGTATCGACCACCGCCCGCTATATGGCGGCGCTGGCCGAACAGGCGGTGCGTGACCGCCGTGCCGGGCTGGGCGCCGCGCCGCTGTCGCAGCCGACCTTCACCCGCGTCGCGCGCGACAGCACGTCGCTGGGCGGCAAGAGCGCGGCCGCGACCTTTGCCGTCGTGTCGCTGTTCGTCGTCACGCTGATGCTGGCGGGACAGGCGGTCGGCACCATGGCGGAGGAACGCTCGAACAAGGTGATCGAGGTGCTGGCCGCCGCCGTCCCGCTCGAATCGGTGTTCCTTGGCAAGCTGATCGGCATGTTCGGGGTGGCGATCCTGTTCCTCGCCTTCTGGGCGGCGGTCGGGATCAACATCACCGCGCTGCTGCCGGACGATTTCGCCACCGCCCTGTCGGGCATCGCCCCGGCGCTCGGCTTCCCCGCCTTCGCGCTGCTCTACATCCTGTATTTCACGCTGGCATACATGCTGCTGGGATCGGTGTTCCTGACCGTCGGCGCGCAGGCGACGACCCCGCGCGAGATCCAGATGCTGTCGCTGCCGATCACCATCTTCCAGATGGCGATGTTCGGCTTCGCGCTGGCGGCGGTCGGCCGCCCGGGCACGTGGATCGCGACCGCCGCCGAACTGTTCCCGTTCAGCTCGCCCTTCGCCATGGCCGGCCACGCCGCGACCAGCGCCGACATCTGGCCGCACATCGCCGCGATCGCGTGGCAGTTGCTGTGGGTCGCGATCACGATCGGCATCGGCGCCCGCCTGTTCCGCCGCGGCGTGCTGCAATCGGCGGGGCCGAAGCTGAAATGGTTCAGGCGGGGGTAGGTGCCGGACCGTCGCCCTGTTTCGTCACCAGCGTGACGATCGACAGTCCCGGCGGCATCGGCAGGCGACCCAGCAGATGCCGCTCCAGCCGGAAGATCGCCTCGAACGCCGCGTTCAGCGGCCTGGGCGGGGGCGAATCGTCGCTGTCGTCCTTGCCGGTCAGCTTGCCCGCCACCCGCGCCGCGACGGCGGCGGGGAACAGCAGCGAGTTGAAATAGCGCAGCCCGTTGTGGGTGAGCCCGGCATCGGCGATCGCCCTGGCCAGCGTCGCCTTCGAATAGCGGCGGTGATGGTGGTTCACCACGTCGTGCGCGCTCCACATCCACTGGTGCGCGGGTACGGTGACGAGGATCTTGCCGCCGGGTGCCAGCCGGTCGGCCATGCCGCGGAACGTGGCGACGTCGTCCTCGATATGCTCGACCACGTCGAGCACCGCGATCAAGTCATACTGTCCGGTCACGCCGGCCAGCGTCGGCAGCGGCGCGGTGCCGACCGGCTTGCCCAGCCGTTCGCTGGCGATCGCGCGTGCCGCCGGATCGATCTCGATCGCGTCGACCTCGCCGAACGCGCCCAGCATCGGCAGGTTGTGGCCCGTGCCGCACCCGATTTCGAGGATGCGCGCGCCCGGGCGCAACCCGGCATAGCGCTCGACATAGTCGGCAAGGATCTCGCGCCGTGCGCGATACCACCAATGCGTCGAGTCGTGCGCCGCCATGCGGTCGTAAACGATGCGGTCCATCTTATCCGAATACCCATGATCGATTGAGCGCGAAGGTGGCGAAGGGCGTGACCAGCACGGCCGGGACCAGCGGCGCCCAGTCGGGCAATCCGGCGATATCGACCATGCCGAAGGTGAAGATCGCGTTCAGCACCATGCCGAACCCCTGCACCAGCACGAACCTGACCGGCTGTTCGGCACCCCCGGTCCGGCTGCCATGCCCCTGGAAGCTCCATCGGCCATGCGCCACCCAGCCAAACGCCGCCGCGACGACGAACGCCGGCACGACCGCCGCGAACGCATAGCCGGTCGGCACGACATGATAGACCAGCGGCAGATAGACGGCCGAATAGATCACCGTCGACAGGCCGCCGACGATGCCGAAGCGGATCAACTGCCCCAGCACCCCGTCCGCCATCAGCCGTTCGATCCGCGCGATCACCCGCGTGCCACCCTTGTCCTTTGCGCGCCATCCGATACAGCGCTTGGCCACTGCCACCATGACAGAACTGCCGCCGTAGAATGCGCAAGGGCGCGGGGGAAGCGATTTTGACCGACATGCCTGTCCACCCGCATCCGCTCGACCGCCACTGGCGTCGCGGGCTGTTCCTCGCCTGGATCGCGATCGCCGCATGGTTCCTGTGGGACCGGTGGAACGCGGTACACTGGCTCGCGCTGTCGGACACCGACGACAATATGCGCCTGATGCAGGTCCGCGCGTGGCTGGGCGGTCAGGGCTGGTACGATCTGCGCCAGTACCGGCTGAACCCGCCGGGCGGGCTGGACATCCACTGGTCGCGGCTGGTCGACCTGCCGATCGCGGGGCTGATCCTGCTGCTCAAGCCCCTTGCCGGGCCGGTCTGGGCCGAACGCCTCGCGGTCGGGATCGCGCCGTTGCTGCCGATGGGTGTCGCGATGGCGGCGCTGGCGGTGACGGTGCGGCGGCTGGTCGCGCCGCTGGCATGGCCGCTGGCGATCCTGTTCCTGTTCGGCTGTTCGTCGACGCTGCTGATGTTCATGCCCGAACGCATCGACCATCACGGGTGGCAGCTCGCCTGCCTCGCCTGGACCGTTGCGGGCCTCGCCGATCCGAAACAGGCGCGCGGCGGGATGGTCGTCGGCCTGTCGTCGGCCTTTTCGCTGACCATCGGCCTCGAACTGCTGCCCTATTGCGCGATGGCCGGCGCGATCGTGGCGTTGCGCTGGGTATGGGACCGGGCGGAGGCGCGGCGGCTGACCGTTTACGGCGCGACGCTGGCCGGGGCGAGCGCGATCGGCTTCGTCGCCTTCGCCTCCCGCGCCAATTACGCGATGCGCTGCGACGCGCTGACCCCGGTATGGCTGTCGGCGGTGGTCGCGGGCGGTGCGCTGCTGGTGCTGCTGGCACGGATCGCGCCGGCCGGCCGCATCGTCCGCCTGATCCTCGCGCTCGTCGCCGGCGGCGCGCTGGCCGGCGCGTTCGCCGCGCTGTTCCCGCAATGCCTCGGCCGGCCCGAAGGCGTGTCGGACGAACTGGCCCGCATTTGGCTGAACAATGTGCGCGAGGCCAAGCCGCTCTATGCGATGCCGTGGCGCACGATCCTGCCGATCATCACCGGACCGATCATCGGGCTGCTCGGCACCTTCTTCGCGACGTGGCGGGCGCGGCGGGGGCCGACCATCGTGCCATGGGCGGCGATCACGCTGTTCACCGCCTTTGCGGTGGCGATGCTGTTCTGGCAGATCCGCTCCGGCCCTGCGGCGCAATTGCTGGCGGTGCCGGGCGCGGTCGCGCTGGCATGGGTCGTGCTGCCATGGCTGCTCAGCCGCAGGAGCCGGGTGGTGCGCATCCTCGGCACCGTCGCCGCCGTCCTGATCCTCTCCAGCATGGCGGTCGGCTTCGTCGTGCAGAAGCTGCGCATCGATCCGCCCGACAACCGCACCCGGACGGTGCTGCGCGCCGGGTCACGCTGCGCCAGCCTGCCCGCGCTGCGGGCGCTGAACCGCATTCCGGCGGCGGTGATGTTCACCCATGTCGATCTCGGCCCCCGCCTGATCGTCGCGACGCATCATGACGGGATCACCGGTCCCTATCACCGCAATGGCGACGCGATCCTCGACGTGCACCATGCCTTCATGGGCGACCCGGAGAATTTCCGCAGGATCGCCCGGCGGCATGGGGCGAGCTATCTGCTGACCTGTCCCAACATGGCGGAAACGACCAACTACCGCGCCCGCTCGCCCGGCGGCTTCTACGACTTGCTGGCGCATGGCAAGGTGCCGGCATGGCTGGCCCCGGTCGCGTTGCCCAAGGGATCGCCGCTCCGGCTGTGGCGGATCGATTATGCCGGGATGGCACCGCAATAGCAGGGCGCGTGCCCGCGGCGCATTCCGTCGGCGCCCTCGCGTCGACCCGTTCCCACCCGCCGGCGGACCTTCGAACGCACGAACGCCCGCCCCCTCCCGGGGACGGGCGCCAGTGCCGATAGGGAGCCGGTGTGCCTTAGCGGCTGGCGACCTGCGCCGGACCACCCAGCGGCTTGGCGATGCGGAAGCGGACCGGGCGACCCCCGACATCGCCGCTCACGGTGCGGTCGCGCACGACCAGGCGGAACGCTTCGCCGCTGCTGGTGACGGTCCCGGCGAGCACGGTATCGCCCTTGTCGGTGACGCTGCGGGTATAGTTGAACTTGTACCCGTCACGCTCCAGCTCGTTGGCCGAGGCGAGCGTCGGGATCAGAATGCCCGCAGCGACGAGGGCAACGCGAAAGGCGGCGGCGGTGGCAAGGCTGCGCATGGTCTGTTCTCCGGTGGCGAGGGGCCGACGCTCGGGCGTCGTTCGTTGCCGAAGATATGCGCTTGTGCAGTGCAACATCGCAACTGCACAAGTATTTAGCGCAATTGCAAGAACCGAAATCGTTATTCGGGCAGGAAGCGATGCACCACGTCGCGGGCCAGTCGCGCGGGCCGCCGGGTGATCGAATCGAGCGAGCACCATGTGCTCTGCACCTCGGCCAGCACCTCTTCGCCGCGCCGGATCAGCGTCGAGAAATAGGCGCGCACCCCCTCCACCCGCTCGGCCACCACCGTCGCGACGATCGTATCGTCGAGGAAGGCGGGCCGGCGATAGGTGATCTCGTGCTTCAACGCGACCCACAGGTGCTTGGCGACCGCATCGGCCGGCGCGACCCGCTCCCAATAGGCGACGACCGCGTCCTGCACCCATGACAGGTACACGGCATTGTTGACGTGCCCCATATGGTCGATGTCGCCGGGCGCGACGGCAAGCGGATGCTGGTGTGCCATGCGCAAAGGATGGGCCTTGCTGACACCTGAGTCAACGAAACTCGCGCCGGACGGCGGAGAAGCGCTATGCCTTGGCCACCACGCTTTCGGGCAGGTCCTTCGCGAACACCCGCTGGTAATATTCCGCAACCAGCGCCCGTTCCGCCTCGTCGCACTTGTTCAGGAACGACAGGCGGAACGCAAAGCCGACATCGCCGAAGATCAGCGCGTTCTGTGCCCAGGTGATGACCGTGCGCGGCGACATGACGGTCGAGATGTCGCCGTTGACGAAGCCGCGCCGCGTCATGTCGGCGACGCGCACCATCTTCTCGACCGTCTCCTTGCCGCCGACCTTGTCATATTCGCCCGACTTGGCCAGCACGATCCGCGCCTCGGTCGCGGCGGGCAGGTAGTTGAGCGTGACCAC
>QFNF01000009.1 GCA_003240755.1 Sphingomonas hengshuiensis
GATCTTCAGGCGATAGATCCCTGTTTCTAAAAACGCGGCATACCAATGAAGGTATGCCGCGTCTCCAATCCTCTATGCGTCGGGGGTAGCGCATGGCGCACTACTCAATCATACTGCCGCCATACTGTGCGACGGACGTAATCCGTATAGCTGACGATCAGCCGAACCACCTTGTCCGAAACATTCGGGATCGCGTAATCGCCGACAAGCCTGAGCGTGCGATGATCGCCACGACCCTGCTCGGAAAGAATGGCGAGTCCCTGTTCCACCCGTTCGGGATCCAGACCGGTCAGCATGACCGCGGCCTCTTCCATGCCTTCGGGCCGCTCATGCGCCTCGCGGATGTTGAGCGCCGGGAAATTCAGGATCGACGACTCTTCGGTGATCGTGCCACTGTCCGAAAGAACCGCGCGTGCGGATTGTTGCAGGCGCACATAATCGTGAAAGCCGAGCGGCTTCATCAGTTGCACATTCGGGTGGAACTCTCGTCCCAGGGATTCGATACGCTTGCGCGTCCTGGGGTGCGTCGAGACCAAGACCGGCATCCCGTGCCGGTCGGCCAGACGATCGAGTATGCCGGCAAGCCGCGTGAAGTTCCGGTCGGAATCCACGTTTTCTTCGCGATGCGCACTGACGACATAGTACGCATTTTCCGAAAGGCCCAACCGCGCCAGAACATCGGAATCATCGATCTGCGGCCGAAAATGCTGGAGGATTTCCAGCATCGGGCTTCCCGTCTTGACGACACGATCGGGAGCGATTCCCTCACGAAGAAGCATTTCACGGGCGATATCGCTGTAGGTCAGGTTCATGTCGGCGATATGGTCGACGATGACCCGGTTGATTTCCTCGGGAACCCGCTGGTCGAAGCAGCGATTGCCCGCCTCCATGTGGAAGATGGGAATACGCCGTCGTTTGGCAGGAATGGCGGCCAGCGCGCTATTCGTATCCCCCAATATCAACAGCGCATCCGGCTTCTGTTCGGCAAATACCCGATCCGCGGCGATAATGACCTTACCGATCGTCTCCGCTGCGGTCTGGCCCGCCGCATCGAGATAGATGTCGGGCGCCCGGATACCCAGATCGTCGAAAAATATCTGGTTCAGTTCGAAATCATAGTTCTGGCCGGTATGGACGAGCGTATGATCGCAGAACTGATCGAGCTTCTTGATCGTGAGGGAAAGCCGGATCAGCTCAGGCCGAGTGCCGACGATCGTCATTACGCGCAACATGAAACACAGTCCTTTCGGGAAGGTTTATCCAAAGCGCCGCATCGCAGTGACCAGATCAGGCCATCCCGGGGGGGCATATCCGGTTGCTTCGCGAAACCGCGTCGAATCCAGCGATCGGTCGATCACCAATTTATCGTCGGGAACGATCTCGACGGCGTGACCATATTCTGCAGCGAACAATTTCAATAGCGTCAGCTTGTCGATGGGTTCGGCGGAAACGTGATACAGGCCGTGAAGGTCGGGACGCGGCAGCACGAAGTCCCGGATGACCCGGGCTAGTTCGGCCGTTGGAAGCCCGGAGAAGATCGCGCGAGAAAATCCGCGCACCGGCCCCGCTTGTGCCAGGAACCATCCGAGCAGGCTGTGTGCCGTAGTGAGTTCGTGACCGATGATCGAAGTACGCAGGGTGATCGCATCCTCCTGATCGACCACTTCGCCCCACCGCTTGCTGGTGCCATACAGGTCGAGGGCATCAGGCTGGTCGTGTTCGGCATAGTTGCCGCGTTTGCCGTTGAAGACGCAATCCGTACTGATGTGCACGAACCTTGCCCCGCTTAAGCGGGACAGCTGCGCCAAACGGTGCGGCAACAGGGCATTGATCGGCACCGCATCGAGGACCTGATCCGCAGACGCCAGTTGCTTGACCAGCCCCACGCAATTGATGACGATATCGGGTCGATGGCAATCGAACAACCTGAGCAGACTCTGATCGCTCTCCGCGTCGAAGCCCGCAGCGAACGTAGCGCACGTGGCTTCTGGAAAGAAGCGGGCGGCCCCCGGCGACCGGGACAGGCCGACTACGTCATGTTCCGCATTCTCGGCCATCACGCGCACAACGGCGTTGCCGAGCATGCCGGTCGCGCCCAGCACCACGATCTTCACGTTATCATTCCCCTTCAGGCCGCCAAAACAGCGGGATTACATCAGTGCCAGAAGCTGGCGCGACAACCGACCGGGATCGTAGTGCTCGGCGAAGAAGCGACAAGCCGACACTCCCATCTCCGTCCGCTCCGCAGCCGACATGCCCTTCATCTCGGTGATTGCGGCTGCCAGGGCAGCAGGATCATCGGGTGGACAGGTAATACCTGAACCCGAACGCTTTACGATGTCGGCTGCTTCACCATTCACTGCAACCAGGATCGGTATGCCCGCGGCAAGATAGGATTGGAGCTTGCTCGGCACGGTCTGGGCGATCAGCGGGTCATCGACGAGCGTTAGAAGCAGCACATTCGCCTGTGCATAGATAGCCGGCATTGTCTGGGACGGCATCCGCCCCCCAAGTTTCACGTTCATCAGTCCACGACAGGCAATCTCTTCCTCAATCCAACCACGCATGGCACCGGAACCAAACAGATGGATCTGGATGTCCGTATCCTGGCGTAACAGATCGGCTGCGGCGATTACACTCGGCATCGCCTGCGCCTTGCCCAGATTGCCGCCAAAGACGACATGAAAGCCCGGACCAAGCCGTGGTGCAGGTACCGCGCCATCGATCGCAGGGGGATGCTCGCCCGGGTTTGGGAAGAACTCGACCGGGGTGCGCCCTGCCTGCCGAGAGAGATGCCGGACAAAGGCATGCGATTGTCCCAGCACGAGGTCCGACGAGCGGTACATCAGCGAAACCACCTTGCGAACCGGCTCCAGCAGCCACCGGCTGCGAACGAACCCCGTGGCGGAAAGCGCTTCAGGCCAGAGATCCTGTATCCATTGGACGGTTTTGGCGCGTTTAACCATCCCGAACCAAAGGCCGACATAGCCTTGGATAACGGGCGACGTCGCATAGACGAACACCGCATCGAACCGCCGCCGGCGCAGAAGCCAGCTTCCCAGGATGATCCCGCTGAGGATGAAAGAAAGATAGTTCAGGATCAGCCGGACAGCCCGTCCATTGCCGCGCGGCACGACCGGAACGCGCGCAATGTCATAACCATCGCGATGCCGTTCGATACCGCATCCGGCTGCACGATAACCGGGATATACTTGCCCGTCGGGATAATTGGGCTGGCCTGTCAACACCGTCGGCCGCGCACCCGCCGCAACCAGGTCCGCCACGACCTGATTGATACGGAACGGCTCCGGGTCAAAACAATGGCTGACGACCAGGATATGGAGCGGTTGCCTAGGACGACGGCTTCGCATCACGATACCATCAGTCTATGTCCATCACCCGATCCACCGACGTTCGACGGACTTTTCCGCCCCGATCCCTCATGCGTAAGCGTCTTCGGAAATCGATTCGCCCTTCACCACGCGATGGATCAGCGGGAGTTTCAATAACAATGCCTTCATCCCCTCCACATCCAGACGATGCGTGTTGTGCGAGTTATATTCCTCGCCTTGGCTCAGCCGGTCTTCCCCCTGATCGAAAAACTTGTCGTAGTTGAGGTCTCGGCCATCGGGCGGCACCCGAAAATACTGATCCATGTCATGGGCGACCGCACGTTCCTCACGGCTCAACAGGCTCTCGAACAGCTTTTCGCCATGCCGGGTACCGATCGAACGTACCTCGTGCTCGGGACACCCGAGCAGGTCCTTGATCGCCGCGACCAACGTGTCGATCGTCGCTGCAGGCGATTTTTGGACAAAAATATCGCCGTTATTGCCGTTGCTGAATGCAAACAGCACCAGTTCGACTGCATCATCAAGGGTCATCATGAAGCGCGTCATGGCACCATCGGTGACGGTCACCGGGCGACCGGCCAGGATTTGCTCGACGAACAGTGGAATGACGGATCCACGCGAGGCCATAACGTTGCCGTATCGCGTACCGCAAATAGTCGTGCCGGTTCCCTCGAGGTTACGCGAGGAAGCGACCATGACCTTTTCCATCATCGCCTTGCTGATGCCCATGGCGTTGATAGGATAGACCGCCTTGTCGGTCGAAAGGCATACGACACGTTCTACGCCGGCAGCGATCGCTGCCGACAGCACGTTCTCGGTTCCCAGCACGTTGGTGCGGACCGCCTGCATCGGATAAAACTCGCATGACGGAACCTGCTTCAGCGCGGCAGCATGGAAGACATAGTCGACCCCCCGCATGGCAGGCCCGACACTGCGCTCATCCCGCACATCGCCCAGGTAGAACTTGATGCGAGCGCTGTTGTAGCGCTTGCGCATATCGTCCTGCTTCTTTTCGTCCCGGCTGAAAATGCGGATTTCGTTCAGCCCGGAATTGAGAAAGCGCCGCAATACGGCATTCCCGAAAGATCCAGTACCACCCGTAATAAGCAGGGTCTTGTTGTCGAACATGCGTCTCTTCCGTCAGGCAGCCTGAGGCCCCTGTGGCAATTATCGCAATTTCAGGCAAGGCACTTCCCTGCGGCCATCGCTGTTCTTTCCAGCATGGCCGGCACGGCAGCTTCGCCTTAGCCTACATCCCGCGGCAAGGCGGAGGCCAGCAACATGCGATTTGCTTCCAGGGTATCCGCAACGTCGAACGCCTTGGCAAGAAACGCATAGGATCGTTCGGCCGCTTCGATCCTGTCGCGTCGAGCCGCCGCCTGCTCGATCGCTTGCACGAAGGCGGAACGCGCTCCGAGAGGAAGGTCGTCGCCGACATCCTCCGCAGCCAGCCCACGCCATGGCGTGCGGTCGGAAATCAGTATCCGCAAACCCGCTTCCAACGCTTCGCCGATGACATGCCCGTAATTCTCTCCTTGGGTCGGAAGAAAGAAGAGATCGTGCTGCGCAAGTGCCGGCACGACATCCGCCGGCTCCACCGGGCCACCCTCGACGATTTCGATATTGGACGGCATCCTGGCGATGACGGCAGCGCAATCCTGCCAATATCCTTCATCTTCCCGAGGGCCGTGAATGGTGAAAACGACAGGCGCCTTTACCTCCGCCAGAGCCTCAAGCGCGTAAAGAAGGTTCTTCATCGGCGATATGCGGGAAAGAAACACGATCCGAAGCGGCTCACCGGCCGCTCGTGGGCGGCGCGCCAGCAGCGGTGCGGGCTGGCGCGGCAAATCCGTCGCACAGACAATGTTTCCAGGGCCGGTCGCGCGCCGAATATCGTCGGCCTCGCGCTGGGTCGATGCTTGCCAGATAAGGTTTCGATGCAGCGCAACGAGCCGGCTTATCGCCAAGAATACCCGTTTTTTGGACTGTTTTATCTGTAGGGCGCCCGGCGCAAACTCCCCACGCGGGGCCAGGATTACCCGTGCCGTCAAGGGGGATCGCCCCATTCGACGCGCAACAAGGGGCAGCGTGGAGAAGTGCGGATTGAAGAAGCTGTTGAGATACAATGCGTGATGCGGCGTCTCCCGCAGGATGCGACTGATGACAGCAAGACGCCTTTCCGCTGGCGCTAGATACAGAACTTGCGCCTGGCCGACGGGATGCCATTGTTGCGGCACGATATCCGGGTAGGGTGCCGTGGATCCAAGGTCCCGATCGGCGGTCACGATACGGAAATCGAACTCATCCCCCAGTCGATCGACGAGATTGGCGATGCTCTGCAACGGCCCGCCGAAGCGATAGCCGGGCAGGTATCCACCGACGAAAACCAGAATTTTCGGTTTGTGGGGGCGAACCGGCGCCCTCGCGCTTCCCGGAATCGTCATGCCGCCACTCCGCTGGGCGCATCACGTGCGGCAGGAATGAAGAACAGGAACAGATAGAAGGCTAGGAAACCATTCGTTATTTCAGGCAGCGTCGAGGCGATGCCACCCCGATTCAGGTTATGCAAGAAAACGACGGCGAGATAGATGGCAAGGATCTGATAAAATCTCGAGCTTTCTACGATCCTGGCCAAAGCGCCGACAATGAAACCGCATATGATGCCGTGCAGCCAGAACAGCTTCGGCCCAAAGATATAATAACTCTCTGTGATAAGGCCAGTCAGCACGACTGTAAATCCATAGTCGCCCGGACGCTTACCAATAATCAATGTCGATATTTCATAGTTGACTAGTGCAACCGGTAGCGATCCCTTGATAAAATCAGGGATCGGCAACGTTGCAATCCACAACAGATAGCTCGACATGTTAATTGTTTGCCTGCTGTCGATTACCGCAAGACCGCCTTGCAACAGGAAAGTTGTTTCTTCGGTGATCGTGTCAAGGGCGCCCCCGAATACACCGTCGCCGCGGTACATTGCGCCCATGCGTACCGCGGAATATTCCGCGAGCAGGTACAGCGCAATCGGCATGGCGGCAAACGCCGTGACCAGCATCGGCGCCCGAAGCTTCGGCCGTTCGTTCCAGACAGCGAGGAACAGGATAAGCAGGTCGGATATTACCGTACCGCGAGCAATATATGCTGCGTCGACATATTCTATATACCGAATGGTGAACAATATGCCGGTAAGTAGCAAAAGTTTGCGCCGCATGACATACAGGGCAATGTAAAAGAACGGCGTACTTAAAATATCTATATAATTGACGATCTTCTGCAAGGCAGAAGCATTGTCCGTGAACCTTGCACCGAACCATACCGCGATATTGGGAGCAGGCGGCGAGAGCAACAAATCCAGGCGGAATTCAGGATATACCAGCTTAAATATCTTGGTCAGGATGACGAGTGCGATAACATAGAATGCGTAACGTTGCTCGTTCATCCCTTCGAACACCCGCTGGCTTTTCTGGCCAACGATCGTGCCCACCCCGGCAAAGACAACCTTGCCGCCAGCAAAGCCGGCAATCATCGCGAGCGAAAGCCCAAATCCGGCCCAGAGAAGATAGGTCGGAACGTCCTGGTAGGTCGTGCCGATCGAGCTATATACGAAGAAACCGCCAAGCAGGCCAAGCAAAAGCAGTCTTTGCTGCTGCCCATTTGCTACCTTCAGGGCGACAAAGGCAAGGACAACAACCTGAAAAAACAGGATTATTGCCTTTACAGCATCAATCTCCATTGCAGATCACTCTCGCCCTTCTAAAAACAAATATTGTATTATTTTGCTTCAACGGACGTCAAAGACAGATAGCGGTCGCGAGATTCGTCATGAAGCGTATATCCCAACTGAACAACACCCGACCAATATCGGTCATCTCGCAATATATCGAGATCCGACATTCTAACCGATAGTTCACCGCTATCATGCAGCGATATCGATCCACCCGGAACCGAACTCGCCACCTGTGCCATCTCTTCAAAATTCGGCGATAGTATCAGGGACAAACCATAGCCGATACCTTGAAAAAACTTATTAGGCAGGGAGAATATGAAATTCTCTCGCAGGTCATCTGGCTTGTATATCAGCAGATAATTATATTCGCCCAAGAAATCCAAGTCGGCAGGAGAATATTCGCCGAACACCTTGACGTGGTTCGGAATAGGGCGTCCTATTTTCTGCTCCAGGCCAGTACGGCCATCGAACCTGCCGTAAAGATGCAGTTCAAGCCCGGCATTCCCGATATTATCGATCAGTTCGAAGGGTAGCCGCTCTGCGGTTCCGAAAAACAACAGCGCATTGGCTCGCCGCTTCATGGCACTGAGTTCACCTGCCGAACGCCTGGGCTGCATGGCACTGTGAACGACGACCGGCGCAACACAACCATACCATATTGCAACCGTCCGGGCGAGGCCGTCAGACACTGTCATAAGACGGATCGAGCGACGCGACACCGCCCAACGCTCAAGCCATCGAAGCGGATAGTAACGCAGCATCCCGTAGCGCAGCCGCTCGAAAGCGGAGCGGTAGGGCTCATGCGCATGCAGGTCGTGAATGTCGTAGACGAATGTCACATACTGACTGACGCCATACATTCCCCGCAGGAGATAGGCGGCAAACAACAGCGGTAGCGACGACTGCGCATGGAATACCAAGCATAAAGGCCGTTGCCGTGACGCCGCCCGGAACAGCTGCAGGATACTTTTCAACCCGTATGGCAACTCTGGCTGCGCCCCTGCCGGGCGACTTGACCGACGGAGATGGACGAAGCCCGAACGCCGCCCCTCCCAGTCAGACTGGAGCATAACGCGCGACGCACCGAGGCAATCGGTCTTATAGACATGATAGGTCGCCATGCGATCAGGTCGCTTCCCGGTTCAACGTGCGGACGTCAGAGCCGCGACGATCTTGCGACCGGCATCACCCGAACCATAGATCGTGCGATCGGCATTGATGGGCTGCAACGCTCTTTCGATTGCCGCAGCAATGCGCGCCGGGTCGACACCGACGATCTCGTTGACGCCGATATCAACCAGCTCAACCCATTCCGTTTCGTCCCGCACCGTCACGCATCGCTTGTCATGGAAATAAGCTTCTTTCTGCACACCGCCCGAATCCGTAACGATCGCAGCGCAACGCGCTTCGAGCCACAGCATCTCCAGATAGCCTACCGGATCGATCGCGTGGATTTTCGCGGGCAGGGCAAGGCCGATGTTGTTCAGCTTTGCGCGGGTTCGGGGATGGAGCGGCAGGACCACATCCCTGCCGGCAGCCGCCAAGCCGTTCAGAATGCCGCGCAGCCGTTCCGGATTGTCGGTATTTTCGGCACGATGGATGGTCACCAACAGGAACTCGCCGCTCGGGACATCCGCCGGCGCCTTTGCTTGCGGGCCATAAAATAGGGTCGCATCGAACATGACGTCGCCGACGTTCAATATCCGTTCCGTTGCAACGCCTTCATTCGCCAGATTGGCATCCGCACTTTTCGACGGTGTGAGCAGGAGAGACGCGACGTGATCGGTCAGAATCCGATTAATCTCTTCGGGCATGCGGCGGTTGAACGAGCGCAGACCCGCTTCGACATGCGCAACCGGGATATGCATCTTCGCTGCGGCAAGTGCGCCTGCAAGCGTGGAGTTCGTATCGCCGTAGACAAGGAGCCAGTCCGGCTTCTCGGTGATGAGCACCTGCTCGATCGCCTCGAGCTGACGCCCGGTCATTGCCCCGTGCGATCCGCCCCCGATCCCAAGGTGATATTGCGGGTTCGGAATGCTCAGCTCTTCGAAAAATACCGCGGACATGTTCGGGTCGTAATGCTGCCCGGTATGGACGATGACCTCGCTGACGTGCCCGACTTCAGCAAGCGCACGTGAAACAACAGCCGCCTTGACGAACTGCGGCCGCGCACCAACGATTGTTACGATCTTCATTTAACTTGCCTTTCCGCCCATCGTGGCGTCGGTCTGTTCGTCAGCCCAGCGGGGAAACCCGGATAATCCGCTTCATCCAACTGAGCGAAGCCATTAGCGGCTTCCATGTGGCATAGTCTTCGTGCCGGTGTGCCGGGCGCTCCATGATATGGTCGAACTCGGACTTATCCACGCCGATCTTCTTGCAGAAATACTCGATATCCCGATGCACCCCATCCTCGTCAAAGGTGGGCTGCTGCAGCAGCGCCAAGGCGGCGTCGCGCGTCAACATTCCAGACATGATGATGCCGGAGAGATGCGTGCGCCGCTTATCGATACCGAATTTCACCGGAAGATAGTAATCTTGGAAGAATTTGGTGAATTCGGACTCACCATGCTTCCGTGCATATCGCTTCCAGCCTACCGTCTCCAATTCCTCGATAGCTTTTTCTTTGTCATAAGGCATCAGGTTTAACGGGCGATAAAACTTTATCTTGTCGATTACTGGAATAGTGAAATAATAATCGACGAAGGATATAGTTCTATAACCGGCCAGCTTCCGCTTTCCGTGTTTCCTATGGATCGATTTCAGATTCATGCGATCCATCGCATTATGCTGCCACCGCATCGGAACCGATTCCGTTGCGAAGTTATGACCGCTGATGATCGACTTGATCTTGAATTTTTTGGCGTAATGGAACAGCGTTGCCATGAAGACATGGTCTTGCGGTACGTCCTGGTTGAAAACTCCGCTCCGAAAATAGGCAGCCTGAAGATCTTTCATGGTCTTCCAATTGACGACCTCGGTACACAGATCGAAGCCGCAATAATCCAGAACCGCCTGGATATTCTGAACAGCGAGTTCAGTATTCCATCCCGCATCGACATGGACGACCAGCGGACGCAGGCCCCATTCTTTCAATTTGAGCGCGAGATAGGAACTGTCGACACCGCCCGAGAGGCCGAAGATACAGTCATATTCCTGTCCCTCACCCCGCCGCTTGATCGTGTCGACCATCACCTCGAGCCGGCGCTGGCCCTCCTCGTTCGGAAACCAGGTGACGGGCGCGGCAGCGTCGAAATCCCGGCAATTGTTGCAAATCCCGGCCGCGTCGAACGTGGTGCCGGGCATCGAGGAATCCATCACGCATCGGCGGCAGATTTGATAGGAAACCACTTAGGCTACTCCGAAAACATGATCGGCACTGGTATACTGGATCAGTACCGCACGGTGCTTGCCACGGAAAACGAACATCGCCCCGGCGGCCATCGCCTGAGCGCCGGCGGCGCGAGCCGCACGAAAATCGTCGGGCGATCGCGCGCCACCACAGGCAATGATAGGGACCGAAACACTGGCGCATACCCGTTCGATCAGGTCGATGTCGTAACCGCACAGTTCGCCATCCCGATCGATGGCGTTCACCATGATCTCGCCGACACCCATATCCTCGAGCCGGCGACAATGATCGATCGGATCACCTTCCACGCGCCGGCGGCCACCCGCGACGAAGACAGCGGCGCCATTTCCTTCCCGGGCAACGTCGATCGATCCGATGATCGACGACGACCCGAATTCGCGGGTCAGTGTCGGTACAAGATCCCGCTGTTCATGCGCACCGGTATTGACGATTACCCGCTCGACACCGGTCGACAAAATCTTCTGCGCCGTGTCGGCATCGCGGATGCCGCCCCCATAGCTTAGCGGCATGAAGCATTCCGAAGCAATTTCGCGCAGATAGCCCAGATCGACAGCCTTTGGCTGGCGCGCGGCCCCGATGTCGAGCAATATCAGCTCGTCGACTTCCTTCTGGTTGAAGATGCGGATCGTGTTGATCGGATCGCCGACATAGTTTCCGTCACGAAACCGGCGCGTCTTGTATAATCCCTCGTCCCGCATCAGCAAAGTTGGGATGATACGCGGCTGATTTTCATACATTCGCGAAACTCCGCATCAAATGCATGCCGAATTTGTGGCTTTTCTCGGGGTGGAATTGTGCGCTATATATATTGTCGCATTGCATACCGGCCACGAAATCATGGCCATATGACGAGGTGAAGGCGATATTCGACGGATCGTTGCTCCGCATATAGTAGGAGTGGACGAAGTAGAATTTGGCAGGATCGTGCCAGCCCTGCATCAGATCACTGTCGCCATGCGCCTTGACCGGGCGCCATCCGATATTCGGTATGGGAAGCTTGCGATCATCCTTCCCGAAATCGAACCTTACGGTTTCCGCATCGAACCATCCCAGCCCGGCGCGTTCGCCTTCTTCGCTGCCGCGGGTCATGAGCTGCGCGCCCAGACAAATCCCTAGTATCGGCACCTTGTCTTCCACCACCCGGCGATGGAGCGTGTCCGGCAGGTTGCGCTTTTCCAGCTCGCGCATGGCAGTATCGAACGCACCGACACCAGGCAGGATCAGCTTTTCGGCCGTTGCAATGGCTTGGACATCCGATGTGATCTGAGAGTCAAATCCCAGAAAATGCAGCATGTTGCGGATCGACCCCAGGTTTCCCTGGCCATAGTCCACAATCGAGATGACGCTCTTTTTCATCGGCTCTCCAGAGTCACGTCGCACGGACCGGCCGCACGCCGAGGCTGCACCGATACGAAAGGTAGATATAGACCAGATACAAAGCACTGTATCCGTAAGCATAGCCTTTGAGGGCAAGATCGGCCGATCCAAAGGCCGTCAATGTCGCCACCGTCATACCCAGCAACCCGATCTGCCATCCAAGGTCCACATGCTGCTTGTCGACGATATAAAAGGTGTAGCTGAGCGGGCTGGCGATGAACCGCAAACTATAAAGCGGCAGCATCCAGATGGCGATGACGCCCGCCATGCGCCATTTCTCACCCAGCAGAAGCGCAAATGCAGTCTGTCCGACCAAGAGCATGACGCCGCAAAAGACGATCGCGCCGATCGTCAGCGTCCGAAGCGTCTGAAGATACTCATCGCGGCAATGCCCGCGCTCACGATAGCTTTCGGAGGCATAGCGTTTGAACACGTCGAGCACCGATCGCCCGAGCAGCGTTACCGGCGCACCCAGAAGCCGGATGGTCATCGCCAGATAGCCGGCATAGTCGGCACCGAACCGACTGGCGACGATGAGGACGGGCAACTGCGCCGAGAATGTATTGATCGTATCGGCCGGCAATGCGAACATCGGAAACCGGCGCTGACGCTTCCAGAAACTCGTCAGCATTGTCCGCCGCATCCCATGGGGCGGCAAGTGCAGCGGAAAAAGACGCGATGAAAGGATGAGCGTCAACGCTGCACCGAACGTGAAGGCCAGCGAAAGCGCCTCCGCCGACGGACGGAACAGACCGATGCCCACCTGTATCAGCAGAATGATCGACGCTTGCACAATCCGTAAAATCGACAGTCGGCGATAAGCACCCTCGGCAGCCGCGAAGGATTCCCAGGATTGCCCTAACGCATACGCCAATGCCGCCGGGATCAAGATGACCGCTTGTACGGCCGACATGCTGCCCAGTACCATCGGGAAGCATAGGACTGCCAATGCCAACACTATGGTTGCCAGGACCGAGAGCAGGGCGGCAGTCGTTACCGTGGCAAAAAAGGCAGTTTCACGCGCTTCGCCATCGGCAACGACGGCTAGACTGGATTCGAACCGGGCGGTGAGCGCGACTGCCGCTACCGTAACGATCGCCAGCCACGATGCAAAACCGCCGAAATCGGCAGGCGTGTAGATACGCGCCATGATCAACGTCCCGACAAGCGGGATCGCCTGAGCAACCATGGTGCCGCTCAACACGGACATGGTGTTCTTCCAGAACGTCGCAGTTTTAGCCATGCAGCAGATCAACGTATCCGTGGCAGGTTGCCAGGACCGACGCATGAACCGGATTGTGACACGAACACTTTACGCAGTGGCGAGAGGTTGCAGCGCATCCGCCAAAACCGCAGCGATACGCTCCTGTTGTTCCGGTTGCAGATACGGATGCATTGGCAAGCTCAACACTTCGCTCGCTGCCAGATCGCCTACGGGCAGAACGGCATAAAGATCGGCAACCGCCGGCTGACGGTTAAGAGGCGCCGGATAGTGCACAACGGTCGGGATACCGGCTGCCGCAAACGCTGCCTGTACCGAGGCGCGATTGGGGACACGCACGGTATATTGGGCCCAGACACTTTCGTTGCCGTCGATGACAGTCGGCGCGATGTCCAGTCCGACGCGCGCGAACGCACGCGCATATTCATCCGCCACCGCCTGCCGAAGGACGACTTCCTCAGGGAATATCGACATCTTGGCCAGTAGGATGGCCGCCTGCACCGTATCTAGGCGGCTGTTCATGCCCACACGGACATGGTTGTAACGGCCCTCCTGGCCATGCCGGGCGATACTGCGCAACCGATGGGCGAGATCGGCATCCGAAGTGAACAGCGCTCCACCGTCACCATAGCAGCCCAAGGGCTTCGACGGAAAGAAACTGGTCGTGGCGATCGTCGTGAGCGCGCCGGACTTCCGCCCCTTATAGGAAGCGCCAAAGCTCTGCGCCGCATCCTCGATGACGGGAATGCCATGACGCTCGGCGACCATATTGATCGCATCGAAATCGGCGCATTGCCCATAGAGCGAAACGGCTACGATCGCCTTTGTGCGTGACGTGATTGCCGCTTCGATCAGGCTTGGGTCGAGATTATAGGTGATCGGGTCGATATCGACATAAACCGGCCGGGCGCCCAGTACGGCAGCAGCCTCTGCAGTAGCGATATAGGTGAAACCCGGCGTGATGACTTCATCGCCATGCTCGATATCGAGCGCCATCATCGCGATCTGCAGGGCATCGGTGCCATTGGCGCAGGAAATGCAGTGGGGCACCCCGACAAAGGTGGCCAGCTCGGCTTCCAGCTGCTCCACTTCGGGACCGAGGATGAATTTCCCATGGTCCAGCACGCGCGCGATACCCGCATCCACGGTCGAGCGTATCCGTGCCATCTGCACGCCAAGGTCGTTAAACTGCATTGTCAGTCTTCTACTCGATGGAGCGATTGCCCCGTTAGCCGATAGACAGTTCCACTGTGAGGGCAAGCCGCTTCACCCTCACCACTTACGGGAAGCGGCAGACGCTCTCCATGGGCGCTCATCCAACCGACCTGGCGGGCAGGAACGCCGACCATCAAGGCATAGGGAACGACGTCGCGGTTCACGACGCTGCCGGCACCGACGAACGCATATTCACCGATCGTCACGCCACAAACGATCGTGCAGTTGGCGCCCAGCGTCGTGCCGCGCCTCACCAGCGTCGGACGATACTCGTCCTTGCGCGCGATGGCGGATCGCGGATTGTAGACGTTGGTGAACACCATGCTGGGTCCGCAGAACACATCGTCTTCCAGTGTTACCGCATCATAGACCGAAACGTTGTTCTGAACCTTCACATTGTCGCCGATCACCACGTCATTGGCGACGAACACATTCTGCCCAAGCGAGCAGCCCGCCCCGATACGCGCACCGGAACAGATATGCGCCCAGTGCCAGATGCGGGTTCCCTCACCGATCGTGGCACCGGCATCAACGATCGCGGTTTCGTGAATGGTCACTCGGCCCGCTCCAGCGGCAACGGCACGCGCACACCGTCCCGCGCCGCACGGTAGATCGCGGTCAGCAGTTCGAGCGACTTCAGGCCGGAACGTCCGTCGGTTTCCGGCTCCGCCTCGCCGCGCAGCACGTCGATGACATTGCGATAATATAGCGGATGTCCGAACCCATAGACCGAAGTCGTCTGGTAGCTGGCCTGGCCGATAGCCTCGTCGTCGGGATGCGGTTCGGCGAACTGCCACTCCTGCACCTCGTTGACCGCGACGCCGCCGATCCGTGCCGTTCCCTTTTCACCAAGGATGGTGATGCTGCCTTCGAGATTCTTAGGGTAGGTCAGCATCGTGACGCCCAGGGTTCCAAGGGCACCCGAACGCCACCGCAAGCTGGCGACCGCCGTATCTTCCGCCTCGATCTTGCGCTCCAGCGTCGCCGAATAGGCCTGGACGCTTTCGACCGGACCGATCAGCCAGCTCAGCAGATCGATATAATGGCTCGCCTGGTTCATCAGCGCGCCACCGTCGAACTCCCACGTGCCACGCCACTTGGCCGCATCGTAATATTCCTGCGGCCGCGTCCAGAAGACGTTGAGGGCCACCAGGTTGATGCGGCCGAACCGGCCCGCTTCGATCGCACGCTTCAACATCTGCAGCGTCGCATTGCGGCGGTTCTGCTTGACGACGAACAGCTGAACGCCGGCTTCGTCGCATTCGCGCACCATCCGCAGGCCGTCCGACCAGCGGGTCGCCATCGGCTTTTCCGACACGACATGGCGACCGCTGCGGGCGATCGCGATCGTCTGGTTCGGGTGCAACCCGCTGGGTGTCGTCACGATAACCGCGTCGGCGGTAGTAGCTGCCAGCATCGCATCGAGCGACAGGTGGCCGATAGCACCGGTTTCCTGCACTGCCGCCGCGAGCGCGGCGGGATCGATATCGCAGACGTCGACGAGTTCGGCATCATCCGCATGGCTTACCAGCGCACCGAGATGGTTTTTGGCGATACGGCCGCATCCGACAAGCGCGAAGCGGACCTTCCGGCCGGTGACGGGGGTCGAAACGGGCATGGGATCAGGCCTTTACCACATTGGCTGCCGCAGGAATGCGCCCGCGGCTGTCGATAACGAGCGCAGCCTTCGCGATGACGCCATAATCGAAACGGTCGTGATCGGTCGCCAGAAGGATACAGTCGAAATCGGCGACATTGTCCGCCGTCAGGGTAACGCTCGACAGGTCGAAATGATGTTCGCGCGTTTCGGGAAACACAGGCACATGGGGATCGGAATAGCTTACTTCGGCGCCCGCATCGCGCAGCTTTTCCATCAGGATCACCGACGGCGATTCCCGCATGTCATCGACATTCTTCTTGTAGGCGATGCCGAGGACCAGAACCTTGCTGCCCTTGATCGACTTGCACCGATCGTTGAGTGCCCCTGCAAGCTTCATCATCACATAATCGGGCATTGCCGAATTCACTTCGCCGGCCAGTTCGATGAAACGGGTATGGACGCCGTATTCGCGTGCCTTCCACGTCAGATAAAAGGGGTCGATCGGGATACAGTGCCCGCCAAGGCCAGGCCCAGGCTGATAGGCCGTGAAACCGAACGGCTTGGTCGCTGCCGCTGCGATCACTTCGTGAATGTCGATGTCGAGCTTGTCGGCAACGATCTTCATTTCGTTGACCAGACCGATGTTGACCGCCCGGTGAATGTTTTCGAGCAGCTTGGTAAGCTCCGCAGCCCGCGTCGAACTGACCGGAACCAGCTGGTCGATCACCTGCCCATACAGCGCCAGACCGACCTCGAGGCATGCCGGCGTGCGCCCACCAACGATCTTGGGGATCGTATTGGTGGTGAAATTCGGATTGCCCGGATCTTCGCGCTCGGGCGAATAAACGAGGAAGATGTCCTGGCCCAAGACCAGGCCCTGCTTTTCAATCCGCGGTCCCAGTTCCTCATCGGTCGTACCGGGATAGGTGGTGCTTTCCAGCGAGACGACCTGACCGGGGCGCAGATACGGCAGCAACGAAGCGAGCGTGTCGAGGACGAAGGAAAGATCAGGCTCCCGATGCTTGGTCAGCGGCGTCGGCACGCACAGGATCAGCGCGTCCGCTTCCCCGATCCGGGAAAAGTCGGTCGTGGCACTGAACCCACGCGCGTTGGCCGATGCAATTGCCGACGAAGGAATATGCTCGATCAGCGTTTCGCCAGCGTTCAGGCGTGCGACCTTGCCCGCATGGATATCGAAGCCGAGCACCGGATAACCGACTTCCGAAAAGCGCAACGCTAATGGCAAGCCGACGTAACCGAGGCCAACGATGCCGATTGTCGCTTCCTGGCCCTGAAATTTCTTGATCAGCTCCGACTTTCTCATAACACCTCAAATATTTTTTTGGCACCGTTATTTTGCACCAAATCCAGTCATCATTGTTACCATGGTGCGAAATACAATCAGACTATCTATCCACAAAGAAAAATTCTTGATGTAGTAAAAGTCGTAGTAAAGCTTACTGCGAACCTCGCTCACATCAGCAACATGCCCTTGCATTACCTGCGCCCATCCGGTAATACCTGGACGAACGACATGGCGATATCGATAGAACGGAATTTCGTCCTCATACCATTTGGATAGAACAGCAGCCTCAGGCCGGGGACCGATCCAGCTCATCTTCCCTTGCAGGATATTGATGATCTGCGGCAATTCGTCGATGCGACTGCGCCGCAAAAAGCGACCCAAGCGGGTGATACGATCGTCGTTGGAGCGGGTGATGGCATCATCTCGCGCACCTGCGCTATCGACTACACGCGTACGCATCGTGCGGAATTTATAGACAGTGAAGGGAATGCCGCGAAATCCGATCCGCTGTTGCCGGAAAATTGATGGTCCCGGAGAATCTAAACGGATCAAGACCGCGACAGCCAGCAGCACCGGAGTGAGCAGGATTAGCACCACGAGGGCCATCAACCGATCCACGACATGCTTGGGCAGCATGTACGCCTCAGGGGGCGAGAGCGTACCATAGCTCGTCTCGGACAGATGCTCGAGCTCAACGCGCCCTGTCAGCGATTCAATCAGATGCTTGCTGTGGTAGACAGGAATGTCGGTTAGCGCGAAATCGGCGATCCGCTTGTCCCACACATCAGGAAGATCGATCCGCAGGTCGACAGCGATAGCCTGCACATGGTCGAGCATCGTATCCGGCGCTTCGATCAACACCCATTCGATGCCCGGTATGGCCATCAGCGCCTGCACTCCGTCCCCAAGAGGAACCACGCCGATCTTGAACCGCTTACGGCTAAAAATCTGCGCGTAACCCAAATGGAAAATGAATATTGCGCTGACATAACCCCCAGCAAGAACCCATCTACTGTAATCCAGGCGCAGCATCAACAACGCTACAACAATCAATCCAAAAGACACAGAAAAGCTCGGAATGATTGCTGATGCCTTTTCAACACCAGGATACCTGCCGACATTGCGAATAAGCATAATGCCGATGAATACCGCAATGACACTACACCAAAACGCATTGACCGAAGAGGTAAGCCCTTTTTCCAGTGCGGACGGCCCAACAATGAGAAAGCGCATTGTCAGCGGAGCGATTGCCGCGACCAACCCCCATACCACCTGCCAGCGCAGTCTTTGCCAATGGCTCTGTCGAGAAATGCTTGCGCGGGTCATCAGAAAGTCGCTTACACCAGATGTATAATCGGGACAACGGCGGCCCCAGTAAGTCGCCAACCGCGTTCCGTTACAAATAATTCTTGCCTTCGTGCCCCACTGAGACGGCAATTAATCGCCTATCCTCAATGCGGCCTGTAAGCAGCCCCGATCCTCCAATGGCAACGGCCATGAATTGACCGGCGCAATACTGGTTGGGAAGGGCGATTGTCGAGCCTTAAAGTAGCACCTCGGTTCCGCATGCCCTTGTTGAATGCCCCGAAAAGACGCCACGCCAAAGCGCCTATCCAAACAAGGCCGGCCGATGCTCGTAATGAAAATTAGAGCAGCACGCCTATCCATGACATGTAATATCTCGAAACCTCCGCGTCGTCCGCTATAGGCCTCACCATGATACGCGACATCCTTATTATCGGTGGCGGCATTAATGGCTGTGCGGTCGCACGCGAGGCCGCGCTGCACGGACTCGACGTACTCCTCGTCGAACGTGACGATCTGGCAAGCCATACCTCAGCCGCCTCGACCAAGCTGATCCACGGCGGCCTCCGTTATCTTGAACATCGGGAATTCGGACTGGTTCGGGAAGCGCTGGCCGAGCGAGAGCGCCTGATACGTGCCGCGCCTCACCTCATCCGGCCCATGCCATTCATACTTCCCCATTCGCCCGGAATTCGGCCATGGTGGCTCGTGCGGGCCGGACTGTATCTATATGATGCGCTCGCCTGGGGCACGAAGCTCCCGGGGTCACGGGGGCTGCGGGCCTCGGACACGATGTACCGCACGCCGCTGAAAGGCGACGTCCGCGGTTTCGTATATTGGGATGCGTTCGTCGACGATGCCCGGCTCACCTTGGCCAATGCCGTGGATGCAGCCGAGAATGGCGCCGAAATCCGCACCCGGACGACGATGGAAAGCGCGCGTCGCCAGGACGGACTATGGCAGGTGCAACTGTCCGATGGACAGAGTATCGCAGCACGCGCCATCGTCAACACTGCAGGCCCGTGGGTTACCGACGCGATACAACGGCTTGGATTGAACAAAAAGTCCAATGTCCGCCTTGTCAAAGGCAGTCATATAGTCGTTCCCAAACTATATGACGGTGATCATGCCTATATCTTCCAGTTGCCTGACCGGCGCATCATATTTTCCATCCCATGGTTGAATGATTACACCCAAATCGGAACGACGGATATTGCCGTTCGTGACCCCGGTGACGCACAGATCGATACACAGGAAACCGCGTATTTGTGCAATGCGGTCAATACATATTTCAAGACCCATATAACTCCGACGGACGTCGTCGACAGCTGGTCCGGCATTCGCCCACTATATGACGATGGAATTGCGGAAGCGAGCGGAGTCACCCGCGACTTC
Organism: Sphingomonas hengshuiensis; assembly: GCA_003240755.1. Lineage (GTDB taxonomy): Bacteria > Pseudomonadota > Alphaproteobacteria > Sphingomonadales > Sphingomonadaceae > Sphingomonas > Sphingomonas hengshuiensis_A. Next base: position 19,874 of record QFNF01000009.1, read on the forward strand.
GTGCTGGAACTGGACCGATCCGCCCCTGTTCTCCTCAGCGTGTTCGGTGGTAAGATCACGACCGCACGCCATCTGGCTGAAAAGGTGATGGAGAAACTGGGACCAGAACTGGGATTTGCTCCGCGCATCGTCACCCGTGACCGCCCCTTCCCCGGCGGCGACATGGCGAGCATCGACGGTTTTAGCAGAGACATGCACGCGCGCTTCGCATTTCTCGGAGAAGCGAGACTGATGCGTATGATCCATGCCTATGGCACACGCCTTCTCGACCTGCTGGCAGATGTCGATGACATCGAGGATATGGGCGCAGATCTAGGCAATGGACTTACGGAGCGCGAGTTGCGCTGGATGCAGGCACATGAATGGGCCTGCACCGCCGAAGACGTGCTGGACCGTCGCAGCAAGCTGCGCCTTGGCGGGGAGCCGGAACTAGGCTCGTGCGTGACGCGAGCGATGGAGGCGGAACCCGGGCCGATACAGGATGGCTTGACGGCGCCCGCCTAGCGGGTGCGCAGGACCGAAAGGGTCGTGGTGGCACCGTTGTCCATCATCCCGACCCGTTTATCGACGGCCGATGAACGTGCGTTCGCCCAGATGGGTTGTCCATATGCCTGCGAACCATGCAACAGGCGATCGCTTCGATCGTCAGCGATTTTCTTCGACGGGATGCAGGATAACCCGGCTTATCTGTCCCGACACGCCCTGCATCTCTGTCGCCGGCCGCACGACAAGGCGCAGCATCTGGGATCGGCAATTTGCGTCGACGTTGAAATTGCCTCCGAAATTTCCATTCTTCTCGGCGGAATTGGGCAGGTTGACGCGACCGATCTCGCGACCGTCCGAACACGTCAATATCCAGTAAGGCTGATCGCTCTGGGCTACGGCAAGCCCGGAACTGCTACCCTCCAGGCGATACTGACCTTGCGGAAGCCATTGCAACTGCTGAAGTACGATACCGCCAACCGTCGAAGGCACAGAAAAATCGAACACGCCGCCCTGTGCGGTGCGCTGGATCGTAGCGGTAATGCCCGTATCGTTCATGACCGGAATCCAGTCGAACTCGGTAGGCGCCTTGAACTCGGCCAGAAAGTTCGGATCACGTGACCGACGTCGATCGACCCCCGCGCGGAACGTCCGGTAATAGGACCAGGCTTCGTCAAACGCTCCCTTGGCGACAAGGGCATTGACGACACCCGCCTTGGCAACGTCCGGCACGGCTATCCCACGGGCACCGAGCATTTGCAGGAAGGCCGCGCTGGTCCTTGGGTTACTCTTCTGGCCAGACAGATGGTATATGAACGCATCGCCCCAGGGCGGCTGCATCGCATAGGTCGATATCAGCGCACGCGCGATCACCGGATCGGCAATTGCTTCCGACAGGATGGGGAAAAGCAGTTCGGGTGCTTCGCGCGACGTGCGTAGTGCGATGTCGTAATTTCGAATGGCGCCGGGAACGTCGTTGCGTTGCACCGCATCCTCGATCATCCACAACCGCGCTGGCAGCTCGCGCCGCGACAGCCGATCGGAATGGTCGAACAATCGCCTTGCTGCCGCGCTGTCGCCCTTCAATTGCGCCGCAAGCCCGAGCACGGTGACTGCAGATGCAGCCAGGGGTTCATCGCGCAGCGCGCGATGCGCCAGCATGTTCGCTCGCGGGCGCTCTGCCGCATCGGCATCGTTTACGGATAGCCGCTGAGCCAGTTGCGCAGCGATCCGGCCATCCGACGGGTCCATCATATGGGCGCGTTCGGGATTTGCCTTGCTAATGGCAACGGCGAACGTCTGCGTGGTCGAAACATAGCCCAGCACCAGCGCAAGCGATGCCAGTGCGCCACGCAACACCCATTCACGCGGCGCAGTCTTGCGCAACCGTGCCTGACCGGACTGTCGCTTCGTCAACGGTTGGCGTCCGCCTTTTCCCGTCCATAGCCATAACCATATTCATAGCCATAGCCATAATGGGCCTTGCGCGCTTCGAACTTGGTGAGAACACCGCCAAGAATATGCGCATTTGCCGCAAGCAAACGCTGAAGCGCCGTCTTCACCAGGCTCGATCGGATGCCATGCGATTCCACCGCGTAAACTACGCCTTCGACGCGGCTTGCGATCAGCGGCGCATCGGCAAGCCCCATCACCGGCGGACTGTCGATCACGACATGGTCGTAATGGTCGAGCAGGCGTTCGATCAATATCTGCAGCCGGTTTCCGGTCAGCAATTCGGCGGCATTGGGCGGGATCGGCCCGGCCGACATGGCGGTGAAGCCAAGGTCGCGCATCTGGAAGGTCAGCGCATCGATATTGTCTTCGCCGGCCAGGAAGTTGCTGAGGCCATGGTCATGGCCGACACCACCAAGATGGTGGATCGACGGTGAGCGCATGTCACCATCGATCAGGATGACCCGCCGCTGCACACGTGCCAGCATCGTAGCGATGGCCAGGGCCGTGGTCGACTTCCCTTCGGCCGGCCGGGTCGAGGTGACTGCAAGCGAGCGTGGCACACCATGTTCGGTGGTGAAGCCGAGACTGGTCTGAATGGCCAGATACGCATCGACGAGGTCCGACTTGCGGTCCAGCAGTGCCTCGCGCGGCTCGACATCCTTGACCTTTGGTACCGAGCCGAGCAGCGGCAGCCCAAGGCGCCGCTGAACCTCACCCGGATCGGCAATCGCTTCGTCCATCTGTTCCAGCGCAAAGGCGATTGCAGCACCCAGCACCAAACCGGTCAGGAGAGAGACGACCAGATTGATCAGTAGGCGCGGGCTGGACGGAACTTGCGGGACATCGGCGGTATCGACGATGGCGATGTTGTTGACGCCGACCCCGCCCGCAACGCCGATTTCCTTGAAGCGCTGCAGCAAACCGTCATAGAGCGCGCGGTTGGTATCTACCTCCTGCTGGTAGATATTGTACTGGATGCTGCGCCGCCGCACGTCGAGATAGCTCGACTTCAACTTTTCGACGCGATCACGGAGCGCATTTTCACGGTCGGCAGCCTGACGGTAATCGGCCTCGACCGAACCCGATACGCGCCCTTCCTCGCGAGCAATCGAGCGGTCGAGCTGATCGATCTGCGACTTGAGCGCGCGCGCCTGCGGATATTCAGGTTCAAACTGCACCATCAGACGCTGGTATTCCGCTGCCAGTTCGGCACGGCGTTGACGCAGATTGTTGATCGCCTGGTTCCGCAACGCTTCGCTGGACGCACCGGAACGGCCACCCTCGCGAAACCGCGATTCCGCCTGAATCCGGTCGGCCGTCGCCTGACTGAGCGTTGCGCTCAATGCGGCAAGCTCGTCGGCAACGATCGAACGCTCCGCGGTCTTGTTATCGCCGCTGCCCTGGCTGGGCAGGTTGATGATGCGCTGCTGCTCGGCATAGCCGACTAGCTGACGCTGCGATTCATCGAGCCGTTCCTTGGCCTGGCCCAGTTCGCGCTGCAGCAGGTTGCGACCATAGGACGTCGCCTGAACCTTGCGCTCGAGATTGGTCTGGATGAAATTTTCCGCCCAGACATTCGCGACCCGTGCGGAAAATTCCGCATCCGGGCTGGTGAAGTTGATTTCAACGAGGCGTGAAAGTCGCGTCGGTGCAATACCGACATACTTCAGCAGAACCTCACCTGCGATCCGCTGGCGCGTTGCGCGTCCGGCGGCTGCGTAACGTCCGTTTATTTCACGGAATGCCGGATCATCCTGATTGACGCCGAACCGTTCGAAAAATGCCCGGTCGTCGATCAGGCGCAGCTGGTTCGCAACCCGTTCGGCAAGCGTGCGGGAGCGCAGCAGGCCGTATTGCGTCTGGTAAAATTCCTGATCGGCAATGCTGGTTTCGCGCTCGACACCCTGGAAATTGGTAACCTGACTCGATTCACGCGAGATTTCGATTGTGGACGTCGCGGTATATTTCGGCGTCATCAACAATGTGGCGATCAGCCCAAGGACGAGGCACGTCGCGGCCACGCCCAGAATGACATAGCGCCAGCGCATCGCGATACGCAGATACTGCCGGATAATCGGCATGGAATCGCCGGTGGTTGCCTGGTTCGGGTCGAACATCGGGGTCGAATGCATGCCGATCCGGGGCGTGGTGCTGACAAGGTTCATTGCTTCAGACCTTACTGCAGCACGGCGATGAGAGGCGCAGCCAGAAGCGGCGTCACGGAAACGAAATCGCGGAACAGGCGACGCTGCGGAGAATCGCCGACAACGATCACATCGTTGGCGTAGACGGGCGGGTCATTATACGCCCCCCGCCGAATGGCAGCGATGTTATAAAGCCCGGCAAGGCGCTGCGTGCCGACCGTGCGCAGGATGACGACGTCATCCTGCTTCGCAAATTCGGACAGCCCCTTGGCGGAGGCGATGACCCGCATCAACGTCATCTGATTGGTCACGGGATAGAGGCCGGGTTCCACGACCTGGCCATCGATTGTCACGACCTGACTGACCGAACTCTTGATGTTCACCGTCACCTGGGGGTTGCGGACATAACGCGCGCGTAGCGCCGCCTCGATCAGACCACCGAGTTCCGAGGCGGTCTTGCCCCGCGCGTCGATCGTACCGGCCAGCGGCATCGCGATCCGGCCGCTTGCATCGACCTGCATCTCACGTCCCAGATCGGGTATTCCGAACACGTCGACTTCGATCGTATCCAGCGGACCGATCAGGGCCGGGCGATCTGCGGCAGTAAGATCGTTCCGGTTCGGCGGCGGCAATTCGCCGCTCCCTTCGATCACGGTCAAGCTCCCGGTCGAGCGGATAGGTTCGGGCGAACCACAGCCGGCAACCGCGAAAGCCAGGCATATAATGGGAACGGAGATGCGCATGCGCGTTGAATATCCGCGAAAAAAGAGAACCGTGCGCCCTATAGGTCTATGACCCGCCGCGGTAAAGCAGCGTGCATTGCCACTTTTGCTCCACGGGCCAACCAGAAGGCTGCAAGAACGAGAACTGCCATGATCGTGGGTGTACGCGCCGGATAATCGGTAAGGCTGGCCACCAGGATCAGGAAGATGATCGCCGAACCGAGCCGGGCGAGTATCACCTCCGTATTCGGGGCGACCCTTACGACACGAATGCTGGCAAACAGCCACCATAGGATTGCTGCCGCCAGCAGCAGCATTCCGGGTAAGCCGCCATCGAGCGCAACGCCCAGAAAGTCGTTATGCGCTTGATTGAAATAAGTGAATTTCAGCAGGTTTCCAGGCTCGTGAATACGGAAAACCGGATCGAACCCCCCCATGCCCGATCCGAACGGCATATAGGTCTGGATCATCGACATCACGACCGGCAGCGCCCGGCGCCGCATGTCGGTCCCGGTTTCGACATCCAGCAGGCGATCGATCGAGTCAGCACGCTCGGCGGTAAAGCTCAACCAGACGAACCCGGCCAAAACAATTGCTGCCACCACGATGAGCGTCGGCAACACCCATGCCGGCAGGTGGGCAAACCGGCGGCGCAGCGCACGACCGATCAACGTCAGTGCCAATGCCAGCGCCAGCGCGCCAACGAACATCCCGCTACGGGATCCGGTGGCAAGAATGGTCAGAACGAATAGCAGAACCAACGCAGCCGCCACAGGGCCACGCCATTTCAACGCCTTGTGATCGAGAAATGCCCAGACGGGCGCGACAAGACAACCAAGTGCGACAAACAGGGCCAGATGGTTGCGATTGGCAAAGATCGCACTGACTTGACCAGGCGTGTCGTTCAGGAACGGACTGTTGAATCCGGCCCCGGAGAATTGCAGCAATCCCAGGAACACGGCGGCTGCGATCATGACCAACAGCATATTGGGCAACCACGAACGGGTTCGCTCGCTGGCCTGCGTCAACAAGACCAGCATCGTCGCAGGCACGATCAGCGATGCCAGTGCATTGCGCGTGGCACCGGGCGTCATCGTCCAGGGACGCCACGTGACAGGCTCTCCCGGTATCACCAGGATATCGCGACCTGGCAGCGCTTGCCACCATGCCGGCGGCAACGGCACAAGCTGCAACAACGGCAACGCGATAGCTGCGCATAACAATGCCATGACCGGTCGGACACCGGCCATTGCCGGCCGCGGCCCCAACAGGATCGCGAACACCAGGAGTAGCCAGCTTCCCGCGCGAACGAAAACCTGTCCCAAGGTTTCGGCCCGGGACGCCCCGCCCATCACCCACAGCAACGCAAACATCGCTATCATCAGTACGAGCGAGATATCGGGTCGGAAAGGCGACCGTAAGGCCGAACGCGGAGGAGCCATAGCAGCGCAATAGTGAATTAGTGGGCCGTAAGAAACTCCATATAGCGGCATTTTCAACGGGCACGCTTCAGGTAAGGGCCATTGCGTGCAAGGTGCGCAGCCATATTGGTGCACCCGACATATTATTGTATACTTATTGATATGTTGGATAGTTTTCCGAACAGGGTGCGATGGTGGTGTTTCACCTGATCCCATCGGAGATTGCCAGATGGCTACCACGGCCCGCCTCGACCTTTCCATCTGGCGCAGCGATGAGGCGTATGATTTCGTCCTGCGCATCATCGGCCCCGATCTGCGCAACGCCGACCTGCGCGCGGAAATTAGGCCGGAACACGATACGTCCGGCCTCGCACTGATCGATCTGGCAAAGGTCACCGATCCTGCGGAACAAGGGCTGTACGTCGCTGCAGTCCGTGAATCCGCTGGCACCTGGCAAACCGAGATTCGTATCGGGATCGGCAAGGCCGCACGCCAGGCACTGCCCGATGCGGGCGAGAGCGGTACGCCGGATGCCCTGCGCTGGATATTGGCGATCGATGGCATGACCCGGTTGGAGGGGCGCGTGTTCGTACTGGCGCATGCTCTGAACAGCGATGCCGCCCCCGCGGATCGCGCCCAAAGCTACGCCTATACCCATAATTCGGCCGATCCGGCATCGTCCGGTGTGACACTGACGATCGGTCAGGAAAGCCGTGCAACCGTGATATTCGACGGCGGAGACCTTCTGGGCGACCTGGTCGAACGCGCGACGACGGCTGCCGATGATGTCCGCACGCGCCTTGCGACCGAGGACCGCGCCGCGCTGTTCGGCGTTACCGACCCCCTGTTGGCGCTCGAATTCGGCGCGCGCGGTATCGAGATGGATTTCGTCACCGGATATTTCCGTGACGGCCATGACAAGAACGCCACGATCGCGGGCCTGAACGCCGTACCATTCACCCGCGACAGCACCGCTACCTTCCAGATCGACGATCGGGTCGTCCGAAACTTCGATACCGGCACTCCACGCCTGCTCCCCGGGCAGGGGTTGGTCGTGGAGCCGCCGGCGACGAATCTGGTGCGTTACTCCGCCGAATTTGGAAATGCGGTATGGGACAGGATAGCCACCGGCACTGGCGTGCTGCCCGTGGTGCAATCGAACGTCGCGACTGCACCGGACGGATCAATGACAGCCGACCGCATTTCGCTCGGCCTCGGCACTGGCTCGACACTCTCGGACCGTTCGCAGCTTCAGCAGGATGTGCAGACCGTCCCCGGGCAGGCATTTTGGGGGTCGCTGTTCGTCAAGGGCGAGGTCGGCGAGAAAATCCTGCTGCGTCATGTCGGCGGTAGCGGCTACATGGTCCATGCGTTCAACGGCGAATGGCAGCGGATCGGTCGGCGTGAGACGGCACTCGGTGCCACGGCGCAGGTCGAAATTGCCCTGCGCGGCGGTGCCGGATCGTCGGCTGCGACGACGTTTCTGGCATGGGGCGCGCAACTGGAACGCGGGACCGTTCCGACCAGCTATGTTCCCACCGCTGCGACCACCGCCACCCGCCAGCAGGATACGCTGCTGTTGACTGGTCTTGCTCTGGGCGAGATGACGATCGTGATCGACGTCGCGCTCATCGGCGGCGGTACCGGCACCATGCCAGGGCGCCGTGTCGCGTTCACGGCGTTCGCCGATACCGGCGCGATCGAGAATGTAACGGTCGTCAACGATGACATCGGCGGCATCGGTGCCGTTATTCAATCCGGTGGCGACATCCGTGGTGTCACGCGACTGGATCAGGTGATGGGCGAAGGCGAGACCCAGCGTATTGCGTTGCGCCTGTCACCGGATGACACGCGCCTGATGCGTAATGGCGTGCCGGGGCTTTGGCTGTGGGACGTGCGGACACCTGCGGTACTCACGCGGATCATGGTCGGCGGATCACCGCTCAGCACGCTCGCGCGGCTCGGCGGCATCGTGAAGCGGATCGTCGTCCTGCCCTTCGCGCTACCGGATTCCGCCTTGTCCGTACTGACCGGCGGTCCTCCTTATCCTGCCGGTGAGATCACCTGGCAGCGGATCATCAAACACGCCGCCTTTTCCGACCGCGACAGCGCACGCACGTTCAGCCTCGGCGGCAAACAGTACATCGCTAATGGCTACCGCATCAACGGCGTGTACCCGAAGGACATCTGGAGCAGCGACGACGGCATCAACTACTCACTGGTCAACGCAAACCCCGGCTATGAAGTCTATAGCCACATGGCCGTTCTAGGGACGACGATCTATGCGTTTCGTACCAAGATGTATGAATCGGACGATGGCGGTCTGACCTGGACCGAGATTCTCGGCACCCTCCCTTGGGGCATCCTGTCGGGCGATGCGCCGGTCATCGTACATCGCGGCAAGCTGCTGGCGTTCCACAGCACCGGGAATGTCCCAGTCGAGGCGAATGAGGGGGTGTGGGAATATGATCCCACAGCCAACAGCTGGAACCGGATTTATGTGGCAGAGTGGGGTTCGCGCGACATTCCGGCAGTCGCGGAGTTCAAGGGCGACCTGTATATATACGGAGGGCAGCGCAAGGTTTCCAATGTCCCGCCGGAAAACAACTACCCGGGCCTAACGACGCTTGGCGACATGTGGAAGTCGACCGATGGCGGGGTGTCGTGGGAGCAGGTTTCGGCGGCCCTACCGATGCTGCCCCGACCCTGGCCAGTGATGATCGAGCACGATGGCCGGTTCTACTTAATGGGCGGGTTCAACCCCCGCAGCATGGCGCCACGCAACTTCAACGATACGTGGGTCAGCGATGACGGCGTGGCCTGGACGTTGCTTCCGGCGGCGCAGCCATATCTCTCCCGGCATGCAGCGACGGGGTACGTGTTCAACGGCGAGCTTTACATGGTGGCGGGCAATGCCAATTCCGAAGCACTGCCGCTCGAGACGCTAAACGACATTTGGCACTTTCGGAAACTTCAGGTCGCACAATCGTGAGGTATCAGGGGCGACCTCATGACAACCAGATGACCGCCACCGGCGAGGGTGATAGCGGCGTCTGGCATCACAAACGCAGCGGTGAACCCGATACTGCTGATGGATAGCCGATCCGAAAAGCCGTCCCGACACGTCGACGCACGTCGGTCGGCAGCAGCCGCGCACCTTGCTCCCACGGCGGGTCGGGGAAGCGGGTACAATCCGTATTTGCACCGCCCACTCGCAATGGTGCATTAGGCATCCGACGAAAGCCGGCCACAGGCTCCCTCCCGTGACCGGCGTCCTTCGTCAGGCCGGAGCGCTTACTCCGCCTGGTCCTTCGCCGCGCGCTTTACCTGGCCTTCGCCCATCGCCGACACCAGCACGTCGCCCTGGACGCTGAAGTTGTCGGCGGGGAGGGTTGCGACGCGCTTGCCGACCGCCATCGTTACCGATTCCACCCGGCCGCCGGCGCCCCGGCGGATCGACTGGACGCGGCCGATCACTTCGCCCTTGGCGTCGCGGACGGTGCTGCCGGGGTCGAGCGCGGGGAGACTGGCGCCGCTGCCCATCAGCGACAGGGCGCCTTCGCCCGATCCGCTGCCCGAGGCCGATCCGTTGCCGATCGCGCCGTTCGCCGCGCCCGAGCCGCTGCCCGATGCCGCACTGGTCAGGTCGCCAGCGCTGTCGCGGACCGACCCGACCGCGCCCTGGGCGCGATCACGGGCATTGCCGACGGCTCCCTGCGCCCGGTCGCGGACATTGCCGACTGCGCCGGCCGCGCGGTCGCGGGTGGTGGTGACGCCGTCACGGACCCGGTCGCGGGCCGCACCGGCAGTGTCGCGAACCGCATCGGTGCCGATCAGCTGCGCATCGACGCTGCCATTGGCGTTGCCCGACCCGCTGCCCGATCCACCGAGCGTACCGCCCAGCGCCTGTGCGGTGCCGTCGAGTCCGTCGTCACCCCGGGCCGAGCCGCCGCCGCGCACCCGACCGCTGCGGTGGTCGACCTGGCGTTCGGTGGTCACCTCACCGCCGCCGCGACGCGCGGTGCGGACGGTGGTGTCGGCACGGTCGCGGACCCGCTCGAGGGTCGGGCTGAGGCCGCGGTCGAAGGTGCCGCCGACCGTACCGCCCACGCCACCGCTGAGGCTGCCGTCCAGCCCACCGGTCAGCCCGCCACCGCCGCCACCCAACAGCTGCGCCGAGGCGGGGCTGGCAATCGCGGCTGCAAGGGCCGCACCCATCAGGAACATGGTCTTCATGGCTGTTCTCCTCTGTTCGTGCGCCGCGAGAGGCGCTTCGTGAAGGAGAACGGGTGCCGTTTTCGATTTAATCCCGGCGGGTGCGATTTTTTTCCAGGAAGGTTTCCGGCAGGTCGGGACCGGTGGCCCGGATGTGATCGTCGAACCGGCTGCATGCCAATCCGCAGCCGCGTATATCGCGCTGCCGTGCCGGGTGAAGGGGGCGAGGCCGGGAACCGACGCAGCGCCGGTCGGGAGCCTGCGACATCAGAGCGGATCGACATGCACCGCCCTGGAGACATCGACGGAGCAAAAGGTGCTATCGACGTCGTTTGCGGCGCGGTGGACCCCGGAACAGGTCCGGGGTGACGATGTGGCAGGCGACACCCCCTACCGCGCCGCCGTCACCGCCGACGCCCCGCGCACCTTCTTCGCGACATATTCCGCGAACCCCTTGGCATAGGCGTCGCGCAGATCGGCCCTGGCCGCGTCGGCCTGGTCGGGCGTTTTCGCGGGGAACACCGTCAGCGGGTTCTTCACCTGTCCAGGGAGCTGCGCGGCTTCGCCCCGCCGTCACGGCCAAAGTCGCGAAAGGTCCATTTGGCGAACAGGTTGGTGCCCCACATCGGCTTCCTGGCATAGAGCAGGTCGCCGCCGACCAGTTCGGCATAGCAGGGCGTGGTGGCTCCGCTCAGCCGCTCGCCCTTGCGCAGTTTCGCGTCCATCATGTGCAGCGCTGCCTTGACCGCCGGATCGCCCTTTGCCGCCGCGTCCGACGGCACCGCCGGTTCGACGACGATCGTATAGCCGGTCAGGCCGAGTGCGCCCGCGACATCCGCGCCGCGCAGCGCATCGACCTGCGCATCGGGCGGAAGATAGTCGTGCATCAGGTCCGTCACCGTCGCGACCTTGTCCTTGGTCGCCAGATGGTTGAGCAACCCGCCCAGCGCCCCGCCCATCAGTGCGAAGCCGCCCACCTGCACCCCGGTATAATTTTCGGTCGGCCAGATATGCAGTTCGCAGGTCGCGGCCTGCGCCTGCGCCTGCGCCTGCGCGGTGCCCGACGCGATCAAGGCCAGCGCGCCCATCCAGAACTTCATAGTCATTCCCCCGTTTCCTCACCGAAACGTATACTGTTCCCAACGAAGCAAACGAAGAGGCGGTCGGGCAAACTGCCTCCGAAACCGATCTTTCCCTACCGCGCCGCCGTCCGACACGCCCCGCACAGCACGCCGCGCCCGGTGCGCGCCCCCGCCCCCTTCGCCTCGCGGTCGAGCACCTTGAGCGCCGCCGCCGCATCGCCGCTCCACGCCGCCGACAGCCGCGCGGCGACCAGCGCCGCGGCGAACGACGTGCCGCGCACGCTCCGCGCCTGTCCGGCGGCGTTCAGCGCCAGCATGTCGGCCCCCGGCGCGGCATAGTCGAGGTGGCGGGCGCGCCCCGCCTCGACCAGCACCCGCCCGCGCGCGTCGACCCCGGTGACGGCGATCGCCTGTGGATAGCTGGCGGGATAGGCCGGCGGCGCGGCGGGGCCTTCATTGCCGACCGCCGCGACCACCATGGTCCCTCGCGCCCGCGCCGCCGCGACGAAGCGGCCGAGCAGCGCATTGTCCGGCCCGGCGAGGCTCATCACCACCACCGGCACCTTGCCCTGCACCATCCATGCGAGGGCGCGGGCGAGCGCGCTGGCGCTGCCGCCCGCCGGATCGCTGCCATAGACATCGGCGACGTGCAGCGCCGCGCCCGGCGCACTGGCCCTGATCCCGCCGCCGGTCAGCAGCGACGCGATCGCCATGCCGTGATCGCTGGCGCGCGGTGCGCCACTGGCAAAGCCCTGTTGCGCGGCAAGGCCCGGCGTTCCCGCCGCGACGCCGCCGTCGATGATGCCGATCCGCCTGGGTGCGGCGCCGGGGGCCAGTCCTACCCCGCCCCCTAACCGTACCCCGGCGAAGGCCGGGGTACAGCTGGGAAGGCTTTCCGATAGATTGCCGCCGCCCCCCAACTGGCCCCCGGCCTCCGCCGGGGTAAGGGTGGAGTAGGAGACCGTCCGGGCCATCGACAGAGTTTTGTCGAGCGTGGCGACCGGCGCCCCACTCGCGCTATACAACGGGTCGAGCGTCACCCGGTCCCCCCCGACGATCCGGCCGAGCCGCCGCGTCGCCTCCACCGCCGACAGCCCGGCGGGCGCGCGCAACCGGGCGAAACCGATGCCCAGATCCTCATACCGCTCGCTCTCGATCACCGAAAAGCCGGCACGCTGCACCAATTCCAGCACCGCCGGATCGGGATCGGCCAGCGTCACCTCCCCCGCGCGCACCGGATTGTCGTCGCGGTCCAGCTCGATCCGGTCGGGAAAGCGCCGCGCGAGGTCGTGGGCACGCTCGACCGATTGCCGCACCAGCTGCCACGCGTCCGCCGACGCGGCATCGAGCGGCAGCGCCCCGCGGATGCCGCCCACCGCCTCTCCGACCCGGTTGGGCAGCTGCGGCAGCTGCGGGACCGGTGGCAGCAACTGCGCCGACGCCGCCGTCGGCAGGACCAGCGCCAGCGCCACGCATCGCAGGAATGTCGATCCCTTCATCGCACCTCACCCGTCATGTCCGCCCCCACCGTCCCGTCGCCTCGGCGAAGGCTGGGGCAGCGGCGCTTGTCCCACACCGCGCCAAGGATATCACGGCCTTCGCCTGAACGACGACCGGAACGAACCGGATACCCATCAACGCGTAGGCCGAAATAGCGGATGGCGGAAAGAGGGATCGGTTCGCGCGAAGGGCGCGAAGGTGTCGGGCTTCCGGCAGCGACATCCTGCCATCGCAGGGCTGGTAGGAAGGGGCCGCGCTGGCGGCAAGCATACCCCTCCGCGTCCTTTGCGCCTTCGCGTGAAACCATCACTTCCTTCCCTTTCCGGACGCCGCGCGAAAACCGTATCCGATCGCCTCTAGGATTTTGTCCCGTCATGCCGGATGAAACGGGCGAGGCCATCCGTTTCATCCCCGAAGCCCGAAAGGACGCCGTTGCGCTTCGACGACGAATTGCTGACGCATCTGCCCCGGTTGCGGCGTGTTGCCCAAGCGCTCGCCCGCAACCCGGCCGATGCCGACGATCTGTTGCAGGCGGCGGTCGAGCGCGCGCTGACAAGGGCCGACCAGTGGCAACCGGGCACCAGGCTGGATGCATGGGCGATCCGCATCCTGCGCAACCTGTGGATCGACACGGTCCGGGCACAGAGCCGGCGGCGCGAAACCTTCGTGTCGCCGGAGGAAGGCGACGGCGTCGGGCGGCATGGGGAACAGGAAGTGGCGGTGGAAATGCACAATATCGGCCGGGCGATGGGCACGCTGCCCCCCGAACAGCGCGAGGTGATCGCGCTGGTGATGGTGGAGGGCTTTGCGTATCGCGAAGCCGCCGACATCCTCGACATCCCGATCGGCACGCTCACCTCGCGCCTCGTGCGCGGGCGCGAGGCGTTGCTGGCGGCACTGGGAGAAGCGGCATGACGATCGATCCCGAAACGCTCGCCGCTTATGCCGATGGCGAACTCGACCCGCTGAGCGCCAAGCGCGTCGAACGCGCGATCGCCGACGATCCGGCGCTGGCGGCCGAGGTCGAGCGCCACCGGGCGCTGACCGCCCGGCTGCGCGGCAGTTTCGCGGGCCTCGACGCGCAACCGATGCCGGCGGGGGTTGCGGCGCTGTTCGCGCGGGACAATGTCGTCGCCTTCCCGGCCGCCAAACCTGCCCCCAAGCCGCAGCGCTGGTGGGGTGCGATCGCCGCCAGCCTCGTCGCCGGGCTGTTGCTGGGACAGATGGTGCCGCGGTCGGGCAGCGATCTGGGGTTCGAAGGCGGCACCGCGGTCGCACAAGGGAAGCTCGCCCGCGCGCTCGACACGCAATTGGCTTCGACGCAGGGGGCACAGGCATCGGTGAAGATCGGCATCACCTTCCGCGACCGCGCCGGCGCGCTGTGCCGGACGTTCGAGACCGGCACCACCGGCGGCATCGCCTGCGCGGGCGACAAGGGCCCGTGGCGGGTACAGGCGCTGCAGGGCGGCGCCGAGGCGACGACCACCGCCTATGCCCAGGCCGGATCGCCGATGGCGGCGGTGCTGGCACAGGCGCAGGCGATGGCGGCGGGCGATCCGCTGGATGCGGCGGGCGAGGCGGCGGCGCTCAAGGGGCGCTGACGCCCCGACCGTATGCGCAACGTACCCCCGCGCAGGCGGGGGCGGCAGGCGTCGCACCCGGTTACGCTGGCCCCCGCCCCCCCCCCCCAAACACCCCGTTCGGTTCGAGCAGCTTCGAGCCTGTCGAGAAGCGTCCGTCAAGAACCCGCCCCTGCTGCTTCACCCACCCGCTCAAACCCGCCCCGCTGAGTCACATAATCCATGAGACACGCGCCCCCTCCGCGCGATAGTCCCACCCATGAACCTCCCGTTCGCCCCCATCGAGCTGACCGCCCGCGATTCCGCTCGCGGCATCGCGCGGCGCTGGCGGGTGGTGGCGTGCCGCGACCTGTTCGGCATGCTGCTGATCGAGACGCAATGGGGCCGGATCGGCAGCGGCGGGCAGAGGCGGGTGCGCGCCTTTGCCGACGAAGCCGCCGCGCGCGCCTATGTCCGCGCGCTGCTGCGTCGCCGGGCGGGCGCGGTGCGGCGGATCGGCGTGGCCTATGCCCTGATCCCGACAGCCTCCGCCGCCCCCAAGCAAAACTACCCGCCCCCTAAATCCCTACGCACTTGATGGACATACCGGCCTGCGTCATTCTCCCATCAAAGACAGGGAGATTACGCATGGCATTGTCGTTGGCGCTGATCCTGGCGCAGGTCGCCGCTCCGACCGCGCCCGAACCGGTCGCGCCCGTGCAGAGCGCCCCTGCCGACCCGCAGACGCCCGGGGAACCCCGCACCGACACCGGCCGCCTCGCCCCTGCGCAAAGCGGTGGCGAGATCGTCGTCACCGCGCGGCGCCGCGCCGAAACGGTGCAGCAGGTGCCGATCGCCATGTCGGTGATCGGCGGCACGACGCTGGCCGATACCGGTGCGTACAATGTCAGCCGCCTGACCCAGCTACAGCCGACGCTGCAATTCTATTCGACCAACCCGCGCAATTCCGCCGCCAATATCCGCGGCCTGGGCGCGCCGTTCGGCCTGACCAACGACGGCATCGAACAGGGCGTCGGCATCTATGTCGACGGGGTCTATTACAGCCGCATCGCATCGGCCACGTTCGACTTCACCGACACCGAACGCATCGAGATCCTGCGCGGGCCGCAAGGGACCCTGTACGGCAAGAACACGACGGCGGGCGCGATCAACATCGCCACGCGCCGGCCCAGCTTCACCCCCGAAGCGCGCGTCGAACTCACCACCGGCAATTACGACTTCGTCCAGGCCAAGGCGTCGGCGTCCGGCCCGATCGTCGGCGACACGCTGGCGGCGCGCATCTCCGCCTCGGTCACGTCGCGGCGCGGCACGATCCGCAACACCGCGCTCGGCGGTTATGCCAATGCGCAGGACAATCAGAGCGTGCGCGGGCAGTTGCTGTGGAAGCCGGCGGCGAACCTCGATGTGACGCTGTACGGCGACTACAACCACCAGAACCCCGATTGCTGCGCCCAGATCTATGTGCGCACCGGCACGACGCAGCGCCCGCCCGGCCGCCAATATGCCGCGCTTGCCGCCGCATTCGGCTATGCCCCGCCCTCGACCGATGCGTTCGACCGGCTGACCGACCTCGACACCCCCTTGCGCGCGCGACAGGAACTGGGCGGCGTGTCGCTGGTCGCCAACCTCGATCTGGGGGCGGCGACGCTGACCTCGGTCAGCGCGTGGCGTTTCTGGGACTGGGACCCGTCGAACGACCGCGACTTCATCGGCCTGCCGATCACCACCGTGTCGGCCAATCCGTCGCAGCAGCGCCAGTGGAGCCAGGAACTGCGCATCGCGTCGAACGGCCGCCGCGCGGTCGATTACGTCGCCGGGCTGTTCTATTTCCACCAGACGATCGATACCCAGGGGTTGCAGGTCCAGGGGCCGGCGGCGTCGCGCTTCCTGCTCAACCCCGGCACCCCGCCCTTCGGCGCCAATGGCTGCGCCACCCCCACGACCAATGCGTGCAACCCGGCGGTGCTGAACGGGCTGACCGCGCGCAACACCATCGGTTTCTCGAACACCAGCGCGGCGGTGTTCGGCAAGCTGACATGGCACCTGACCGACGCGCTGTCGATCGCGCCGGGCGTGCGCGTCAATTACGACAAGAAATCGGGGGATTACGTCTCGGTCGTCACCACCGGCACCGGCGCCCTGCTCAACTGTGCGGCGGCGTCGCAGGCCGCCAGCAGCGTGACGCGCGACCGGTGCGGCGTGCTGGCCCCGCAAAGCTACCGTCCCGATTTCGACGACTGGAACGTGTCGGGCGACGTGACCATCGCCTATGACTTCGCGCGCGACGTCCATGGCTATGCCACCTATGCGCGCAGCTACAAATCGGGGGGCATCAACCTGTCGGGCCTGCCGCTCGATGCGAACAACAACCCGATCCTCGCCGCCGCACAGGTGAAGCCCGAACGGGTCAACCATTATGAACTGGGCCTCAAGACCCAGTGGCTCGACCGGCGGATCACCGCCAACCTCGCCGCCTTCTGGACCGATATCGGCGATTATCAGGCGACCGTCACCAACGGGCAGCTCGGCGTGCTGCGCGGCTATCTGGCGAATGCGGAGGCGGTGCGCACGCGCGGCGTCGAGCTCGACACCGCCTTCCGCCCGACCGAGCGGCTGAACCTCTACGCCAACGCCGCCTATACCGATGCGAAGTACGTCCGCTTCGTCGATGCCCCCTGCCCGCCCGAATTGTCGGGCGGCAGCGCGGCGGCGGCGGGGCAGAGCCCCAGCGCGCCGGGCACGCCGGGCGGCATCAGCCCGACCGCGTGCGACGTGTCGGGGCAAAGGCTGCCCGGCATCTCGAAATGGGCGTTCAGCTATGGCGCCGAATATGCCCTGCCGGCGCGGATCGGCACCACCGACGGCAATGCCTATCTGGGCTATGACGGCAGCTACCGCTCGCGCTTCTCGTCCAACCCGTCGCCCTCGGCCTATACGTACATCGACGGCTACGGCATCTCGAACTTCCGCCTGGGCTACCGCGCCGATGCCGGGTGGAACGCGTTCCTGTGGCTGCGCAACGCCTTCGACCGGAACTATTACGAACTGCTCGCCACCCAGTCGGGCAATACCGGCCTGATCGTCGGCCAGCCCGGCGACCCGCGGACCTACGGCGTGACGGTGTCGGCGTCGTTCTAGATGCCTGCCGTACCCCCGCGCTGGCGGGGGTACGGGGTAGCTGTCTGCGCCTATGCCCGGTGGAGCCCCGGCTTGCCGCGCTCGGACACGAAACTGGCATAGGTCGACAGGCGACCGTCCGGCACCGCGACGGTATCTAGGATCTTGAGGTCGCCGCGAAAGCTGTCGCGGCCGACGTCGCACAGCACATAGCCGCGCCGGTCGGTCATCGCCATCAGTGCGGAGGTATGCGCCTTCGCCGAACGGGTAAAGGCATCGTCGTCCCCGACGCCGTCGGCGCCCGAGGTGATCGACGTGGCGAGGAACTCGCTGGAGACGATCGTGCCGCGCTGGTCATGGACCAGGTCGCCGGCATAATGGCGGTGCGCATCGCCGCTGACCGTCATCACATTGCCCGGGCAATGATCGGCGATATGCCCCAGCAGGCGGCGCTGGCTGTGCATATAGCCCGACCACTGGTCCATCGACGCGACCGGCACGTCCTGGCCGGGTTTGGTATAGAGCATGTTCATCAACCGCACCTGTTGCGCGACGAGGTTCCAGCGCGCGCTCGACCGCGCCAGGCCGTCGAACAGCCAGCCTTCCTGGGCATCGCCCAGCATGGTGCGGTCGGGGGAATAGACGTCCGGCCCCTGCGCCACGTCGCTATCGCCATAGGCCTGGTCGGAACGATATTGGCGGGTGTCGAGGAAGAAGCCGTGCATCAGGTCGCCGAAGCGCGCGTCGCGATACATGCGCATGCTTCCGGCGACCGGCATCGATCGCCGGCGCAGCGGCATATGCTCGTAATAGGCCTGCATCGCCATCGCGCGCCGCATCAGGAACAGTTCGGGCGGCGTGCCGTCCTGGTCGCGGTCGCCCGCCCAGTTGTTGTCGACCTCATGGTCGTCAAAGCTGACGAACCACGGCGCGGCGGCATGCGCGGCCTGCAGGTCGGGATCGGCCTTGTACAGCGCATAGCGCAGCCGGTAATCGGTGATCGACTGGATCTCGCCATGGGTATGGCGGCGGATCGGCGTCATCACCCGGCCGCCGACCCGGCGCGGGGCGGGTCCGCGATCGGCGCCTTCATAGATATAGTCGCCATAATGAAAGACGAAATCGATCGGCTCGTCGGCGATGCGGCGCCACGCGGTATAGAGGCCTTCCTCATAATGCTGGCAGCCGGCGACGGCGAAGCGCAGCCGGTCGAGCCGCGCCGCCGCCAGCGGCAAGGTGGCGCTGCGTCCGGCCGGGCTGCGATGGCCGCCGCAGGTGAAGCGATACCAATAGGGGCGCGCCGGATCGAGGCCGACGACCTCGACATGGACCGAATGCGCCAGTTCGGGATGGGCGATGGCATCGCCATGGCGCACGATCTGGCGGAAATCGGGATCGCGCGCGACTTCCCATCCGACCCGCACCGGGGCGGCGACCATGCCGCCATCGGGCTGTGCCGGTTCGGGTACGATCCGCGTCCACGCGACGAACCCCCCGGCATCGGGATCGCCCGAAGCGACGCCGAGCGTGAACGGCGTGTCCGAAAATCCCGGCGCGTCGATCAGGTTGCGCGGCTCCGGCGGCAGCGCCCCCGCGCGCGCCGCCATCCACAGCATCGGAAAGGCGGCGAGCAGGTGGCGCCGGTCGATCACGGTCATGGGCCGGTCCTTCGCAAGGGTCAGTTGAGGACGATGTGGAAAAAGGCCGAACGGCCGTAATTGTCGATCTCGCTGACATATTGCAGCCGGTTGCCGACCAGGAACTTGGGCTGGTCGTCGAACAGGTTGTTGATCTCGTACTTGAAGGTGACGTGCGGCAGCACCTTGTGCCACAGGGCGGCATTGACGACGGTCAGCCCGGCGCGGCCGCCATCGTCCTTCGGCGCCGCGCCCAGCGCGGTCAGCGAGCTGGAGCGATGCGACACGGTGCCGCGGATCGCGCCGGCAATCTCGGGCAGGCGGACGGTCGCGCCCGCGGCGGCCGTCACATCGGGCTGGTACATCAGCCGGTCGACGGTGCGCGTGCCCGTATCTTCCCCGACCACGCGCATCTGCCCGTCGAGCAGCGTGACGTTGAAGAACGGATCGACCTTGCGGCCCAGAATGTCGACGTCGCGCTCGGCGATCTGGAATTCGACCCCGTAGAGCCGCGAACTGTCGGCGTTCATCGGTTGGCGCACGGCAAAGAGCGTGTCGTCGATCTGCTCGAGCGATCGCAGGACGAAGATGTCGTCCTTGATCCACTTGGCGAAGGCGGCGATGCCGATCACGCCCTGCTTGCCGAAATAATATTCGGCACCGACGTCGAGATTGTCGGACCGCCGCGGCCGCAGGCCGGGATTGCCGCGCCGGACCGAACATTCCGGACCGCCCGCTTCCTGGTCGTCCTCGCCGCAGGTCACTGTTTCGGGCTGGGCGATGTCGCCCGGCGTCGGCCGGCCGAGCGTGCGGCTATAGGCGAAGCGCAGCTTCGTCCCGCCGCCCAGGTCATGGTCCGCCGCGAACGAGGGCAGGAGATAGGCATAGCCCCCCTGCGCGCGCGTCTGCCCCGGCTGCACCACCCCGTCGCGGATGACCGGCTGAAACGCGGAGAAACCGATATCGTCGTAGCGCAGCCCCGCGACCAACCGCGTCCGGTCGGTCGCATGATGGACCGAGACATAGGGCGTCCACAGCCGTTCGACATAGCGATAGTCGCTTGCCCGCGCCTGATATTCGGTCCGGCCGGCGTCCAGCGTCAGTTGCGGCCACAGCGTGTCCTGCGCCCGCCGGTAATCCACCCAGGGAAAGGCGGTGATCGACCCGACCGGGACATAGCCCGGATCGACCATATAGTCGGTCATCACCCGTCCGAGGCGATAGGTGGTGACGTCGAGGTCGCGCGACAGGTCGAGGCGGCGGAACTCGACGCCGGTCGCGACGCCGAAACCGCGGTCGTCCGCCTCGGTGTTCCAGGCGTAATCGACGCGCAGGTCGGCCAGCCCCTGCCGTGCGGAACGCTCGGTGATGTTCGCGGTGCTCAGCCGGTAGACCGACGCGAAGGGCGCGGCGGGATCGCTCAGCCCGGTGACGCGCGGAATGCCGCCGGTCGCGTCGCTGCCGTCCTCCCAGTCGAGGAACAGGCGCGGCGGATAGGTCCGCACGCCGACATAGGGCTGGACATTGTCATAGATCGCGCGCGTATAGCCGCCCCGGACGCCGAGGCGCGACGTGTCGCCGCGCCAGTCGATCGTCCCGATGCCGCCGAACGTCTTCTTGTCCCACGTGTCGTAGCGATAGCGCGAATAGATGCTGTTGACCTGCGACCGGCCGCCGGTCGGCGTGCGCCCGATGACCGTGGCGCGCGTGTAGAAATCATTCTTGTTCATCGTCGAGGATTCCCACAGACGATAGCCGAAGCCGAGCAGCGAGGCGCGGATGCGGTCGTTCGCCTGCCATTCCAGCTTGGCGCTGCTGCCCGCGGTGCGCAGCCGGTTGGTGTAGCTGCCATAGCTGTGGTCGGCGGGCACGGCGCGGCCGTCCCACCCTTCCGCTTCCGGTCCGGGAAGCGGGCGGCCGCTCTCGTTGAAATAGTTCTTGGCCGGCTGCCACCATTTGGCCGAATTGCGCGTCCGGCTCTGGTACCGGGCGGACAGCAGGATGCCGAACTGGCCGTCCGGGCCGAAACGGTCGGCGAAGACGCCCTTGGCGCCGCCGCCCCAATGCTGCGCGCTGCCGCCGATCGTGTTGCGCCCGTCGGGACCGCGGAACGACTGGTAGCTGCCATAGCCGTCGAGCATCGCGTACCGGCGCTTGAGGTCGAGCGGGCTGCGCGTCACGATGTTGACGATGCCGCCGATCGCGGCGCCGTCCTGTTCGGCGGTGAAGGTCTTGAAGACTTCGGTACGCTGCGAGACCTCCGACGGGATGATCTGCAGGTTGATCATCCGCGACCCTTCCCCATCATTGCCGATCGACGCCAACGTGATGCCGTCGATCGTCGTCTGGTTCAGATCAGGTGAGATGCCGCGGATCGTCACGAAACGCGGGGCGTCGCCCTCGTCGACGGTGCTGATGCCGGGCAGCAGCCGCAACTGTTCGGCGATGTTGCCGTCGGCCGCGATCGTCTCGACATCGTCATAGACGATGCTGTCGACCACGACGGGCGCCTGTTCCTTGCGCGTGGCGGCGGCACGTTCGGCGGTGACGATGATGTCGCTTTGCGGGTCGGACGCGTCCGTTTCGTCGCGCGGGGCCGGGTCGGCCGCGAACGCCGGTCCTGCGACCGACAGCAAAACGGACGCACAGCCCGACAGGCGCGCCCGTCGGGCACGCGGAAACATCGTCATGATTTCGACTTCCCCATTACATGGCAGACGACCGCCCCCCGGCCATTGCCGGTCGGTACGACCTCGCTGCGACTGCGCCAGATTTGGCCGTCGACGTCGACCGGCCTGCTAGGAAACCAAGGTTACAGTCGCGCGGAAAGACGGTTACACTTTTACGAAAGGGCATTTTCGCCGATAGTTACGGGATTTGCGGCACACGTGATGATGGCCGGCGCCTCCCGATCAGCGCTGTTCGTGCAGCGCAGGATCGGCGGTACGGCGCTGCCCGGCACAAGGCGCGGGTCGATGCGCGAGGACGGGCGGGAAAGGCGACATGTCTACCTGTCGACAGGCAGACACTGGAGATCGGTCAGCGCAATCCCAATGCCCGGTCGAGGTCGCGCCCGGGTTCGAGAAAGCGCAGCACGATTATGCGGTCGATGCGAACGGCATAGAGGATGACATAGCGCCGATACGACCGGCGGCGGATTCCCTGCCGTTCGTACCGGGGAATGAGGGGATAACCATGCGGCAGGCCGGCAAGCGCCTGCGCGGCATGGCGCAGTTCATCGACGAAACTGATGGCACGGCGCGGATTGTCGTTCGCGATCCATAGCGCGATGCGCCTGAGGTCGGCCTGCGCCTGCGGCGTCAGGACGACCCTCATCCGGCTTCCTTGCCGGTCCCTTGCTCCAGCATTGCGATCAGGTCGTCACACACAGCATCGAGGTCGCGGACCCGCCCGGCATCGGCATCGGCCAGTCCCTGCTCGATCGACTGGTCGAGCGCCTGCAACCACGCGTCTACATCCGCGTCCTCCGCCTGGTCCCGACGGATCAGGTCGCGCACATAATCGCTCGCGCTGGCATAGCCTCCCGCATCGATCCGGCGCTGCACAAAGGCCCGCATCGGGTCGGGCAGGGATATGTTCATCGACACCATCGGTCGCCTCCCGGACAGAATGGCAATATATGCCATTATATCCGGGCGAACAATCGACACCTTGACGCTTTCCTACACGCCGCCGCCCCGCCACTGTCGTTGCGCCACCCGTCCGCCCCCGCCTGCCCCGCGCCGGAACAGGCCCGGGACCGCACGGTGCGCAAACCGCGCACGAGTGTGAACTTAGTGAACTTTGGAGCGCCGCCTCAGTCCGACCCGAAAATATCGCGCGTAAACAACCGATTGCCGATGTCGCCCAGTTCGGGCGCGGCGCGGTTGGCGATGACGACGTCGCACGCGGCCTTGAACGCGTCGAGGTCGCGGATCACCCGCGACCCGAAGAAATGGTCCTCGTGGAGCGAAGGTTCGTACACCACGACCTCGATCCCCTTGGCCTTCACCCGCTTCATGATCCCCTGGATCGACGACTGGCGGAAATTGTCCGACCCCGCCTTCATCGTCAGGCGATAGACGCCGACCCGCTTCGGGCGGCGCGCGATGATCTGGTCGGCCAGGAAGTCTTTCCGCGTGCGGTTGGCATCGACGATCGCGCGGATCAGGTTCTGTGGCACCTCGGAATAATTGGCGAGGAGCTGCTTGGTATCCTTGGGCAGGCAATAGCCGCCATAGCCGAAGCTGGGGTTGTTATAGTGCATGCCGACCCGCGGATCGAGGCCGACGCCCTCGATGATCTGCCGCGTGTCCATGCCCCCGGCGATGGCATAGCTGTCGAGTTCGTTGAAGAAGGCGACCCGCATCGCGAGATAGGTGTTGGCGAACAGCTTGATCGCCTCCGCCTCGCGCGTGTCGGTGAACAGCACGGCCACGTCCTGCTTCTCGGCCCCCTGCAGCAGCAGGTCGGCAAAGATCCGCGCCCGGTCCGACCGTTCGCCCACGATGATCCGCGACGGGTGGAGATTGTCGTACAGCGCCCGGCCCTCGCGCAGGAATTCGGGGCTGAACACCACCTGCGGCGCGGACAGGCGGGCACGGACATCGTCGACGAAGCCCACGGGAATCGTCGACTTGATGACGACGGTCGCCTGCGGGGCATGGTCGAGCGCCAGCGCGATGACCGCCTCGACCGAACCGGTGTTGAACTTGTCGGTTTCGACATCGTAATTGGTCGGCGTCGCGACGATGACGTAATCCGCGCCGGTCAGCGCGGCGGCGGCATCGGTCGTCGCGGTCAGGTCCAGCGTGCGTTCGACGAGGAAGCGTTCCAGCTCGGCATCGATGATCGGCGACTTGCGATCGTTGACCAGCGCGACACGCTCTTGCGAAATATCGACGGCGACGACTTCGTTATGCTGCGCCAGCAGCACCGCGTTCGACATGCCGACATAGCCGAGGCCAAAAACCGCGATTTTCATGGTACGTCCCTCGTCCGCCCGGCCCGCTGCCGCGCAGCATCCCGCCTAGCCGCTGGAACGGGCCCGCAACAAGCCCCCTGCGGGCAAGCGGGGCAGATGCGTGTTGCGGTGCGGCACGCATGCCGGAAAAATGTTCCGCGACATTCGCGCTGCGTACCCGGACGTACCGGACGATATCATCGTCGCCGCCCGATAAGGTTTCCTTTGGAAACGCGATGGTACCGGTGGGACGAACGGAGTCCCTTGCATGCGTTTCCTGTCCTGCCTGCAGGATCACAATCTGCCGCTCGTCGGCCTCGCCGCGTGGTTCTGCCTCGTCGGGTCGATGATTACCATCCGCCTGCTGGGCCGCATCCGCGATGCCGAACGCGGCACGCGCATCGCATGGGTGTTCCTGAGCGGGGCGGCGACGGGCGCCACGATCTGGTGCACCCATTTCATCGCGATGATCGCCTATCAACCCGGTGTCGAGGTCGCCTACGAACCGCGGCTCACCGGCCTGTCGCTGCTGCTCGCCATCCTCGGCAGCGCCGCCGCGCTGCATGTCGCCACGCGCCGCTGGCGCCTGTCGGCGGCGCTGGGCGGCGCGCTGTTCGGGGTCGCGGTCGCCGTCATGCACTATACGGGCATGCAGGCGTTCGTCGTCGACGGCATCGCGCGCTGGTCGCCGGGCGACGTCGTGGTGTCGGCGCTGTTCGCGGTGGTGCCGGGCGCGCTCGCGTTCGACCGGGCACAGGGACGCGGGCGGTGTTCGGGCCATTGGTGGGCGACCGCCCTGATGGTCGCCAGCATCGTGCTGCTCCATTTCACCGGCATGTCGGCGCTGACCATCGTGCCGTTCGCGCCGGCGGCGGGCCATGTCGGGTCGAGCGCCGCGACGATCGTGATGGCGATCGCGGTGGCCGGCGTCGGCATGCTGGTCATCGGCACCGGCCTTGCCACCTATATCCTCGATGCGCAGGCGCGCGCCGACACCCGCCGGCGGCTGACCGAGCTGCTGGAGGGCAATGTCGATGGCATGGTCATCGTCCAGGACGATGTCGTCACCGCCGCCAACGCCGCCTTCGCCACGCTGATCGGTGACGATGCGGCGGTGATCGGGCAGAGGCTGACGCGCTGGATCGCCGACCTCGCCGCCGCCCGGCCCGACCGGCTCGCCCAGTTGACGCTGACCGCCGCCGATGGCGACATCCCGATCGAGGTCGCGGTGCGCGTCGATCGCCGCCGCTCCCGTCCGCAGACCATCTATTCGATCCGCGACCTGCGCGCGCGCATCGCCCAGGAACGCCGCATCGCCCATCTGGCGCGCAACGACAGCCTGACCGGCCTGCCCAACCGCACCTCGTTCCTCGAATGGATGACGCGCCAGACCGCGCCCGACAGCCCGCACCGCGCCGTCGCCCTCCTGTCGATCGACCTCGACCGGTTCAAGGAGGTGAACGACATGCACGGCCATGCCGCGGGCGACCAGTTGCTGACGCGGATCGCCGGGCGGATGCGGGCGGCGCTGCTGCCCGGCGAATTCATCGCGCGCCTGGGCGGCGACGAATTCGTCGCGGCGGTGCCGGTCGCCGGACCCGACGATGCCGCCCGGCTGATCGACCGGCTGCGCGATGCGATCACCGCCCCGGTCCTGCTGGAACAGGAGGGGGTCGAGGCCAGTTGCGGCATGAGCATCGGCGTGGCGCTGTGGCCGCGCGACGCGACCGAGCTGTCGACGCTCATCAACAATGCCGACCTGGCGATGTACCGCGCCAAGGGGTCGATCGCGACCGATGCCTGTTTCTATGAAGAGGAGATGGACAAGACGGTGCGGCTGCGCCGGCGGATGGTGAAGGAACTGCGCGCCGCGATCGACCATGGCGAATTGTCGCTGCACTGGCAGGTGCAGGAATCGGTCGGGACCGGCGACGTCACCGGCTATGAGGCGCTGCTGCGCTGGACCCGGGCCGATGGCAGCAGCGTGTCGCCCGCGACATTCATCCCGCTGGCGGAACAGTCGGGACTGATCCTGACCATCGGCGAATGGGTGCTGCGCACCGCCTGCGCCACCGCCGCCGCGTGGCCCGTGCCGCACCGCATCGCGGTCAACCTGTCGCCGGTGCAGCTTGGCCATGTCGACCTGCCCCGCCTAGTGCAGCAGGTGCTGCTCGAAACCGGGCTGCCGCCGGCGCGGCTCGAGCTGGAGATCACCGAGACGGCGATGATTACCGACCCGGTGCGCACCATCCATGTCCTGCGCCAGTTGAAGGCGATCGGCGTGTCGATCGCGATGGACGATTTCGGCACCGGCTATTCGTCGCTCTCGACGCTGCGGTCCTTTCCGTTCGACAAGATCAAGCTCGACCGGTCGTTCATGTCCGAACTGAACGGCGGCCCGCAATCGGCGGCGATCATCCGCGCGGTGCTGGCGCTGGGCGAGAGCCTCGACATTCCCGTTCTCGCCGAAGGGGTGGAGACGCCCGGCCAGCTCGACTTCCTGCGCGAACAGGGCTGCGACGAGGCACAGGGCTATCTGCTCGGCCGCCCCGGCCCCCTGCCCGCCCGGACCGCGGAACGATTGCGGCTGACGGGGTGACGGGCGGAGCACCGGCGGACCGCTTCTGTCCGATCACGCTCTAGACCCGTTGCGGCACCTGTCCGATATCGCCGCGATCGACCCTGATCGAACAGTGATCGCGTTCCATCGGCGATGTGCGATCTGGGTATAGCCGTATCTTACGTATTGCCAGAACGATGACACCTGTCTGCCGATATGATACCCATTATCGCGAATGGCACTGGAAAGGGATTTGGTCCAATGGAGGCGCAAAGGGTTCGTATTGTCGAGGGAGGCAAGCTGGTAATACCCGCAGCGATGCGTCGTGAATTGGGAATCAATGCCGGCGATACCGTGATGGTAGATATCGATCACGGTGAACTGCGGGTCAGATCGATCGCCAAGGCTATCGAACACGCCAGGGCGATACTGCGCCGCTACGTACCCGAAGGCGTCGGCCTAGCCGATGAACTGATTGCCGACCGCCGTGCCGAGGCGGAACGTGAGTAACCGGATCGTACTCGATGCATCCGCCCTGCTCTGTCTGCTGAACGACGAAAGCGGCGCGGATAGGGTCGCGACCGACCTTACCAGATCCGTGATCGGCGCGACCAATTTGGGCGAAGTCGTATCGAAGCTGCGCGAGCGTGGCCTTGCGCTTGCGGAAGTGCAGGAAGCGCTGGGCGGCCTGCATCTCGACGTCCGACCGCTGTCGGCGTCACAGGCGATGACGATCGGCGATCTGCGCCCGTCCACACGGGCCCTGGGACTGTCGCTCGGCGATCGGGCCTGCCTCGCGCTGGCGATCGAGTTGGGGGCCGAACTCTACACGACCGACGCGGCGCTGGCGCGGGCGGAGGTTGCGATCACCGTCACGAACGTCCGCCACTGACAGGGAAGCGGGGGTTGCCCCCCGCCCCCTCAATCGTGCCGCAGCGCCCATGCCGGTGCGGCGCGGCTCGCGCGCAGCGACTGGCCCAGCACGGTCAGCACCGCGACCGCGACCGCGACCACGCTCGCGCCTACGAAGAACAGCGGCGACAGCGGCACCGCATCCTCGAACCCTGCCAGCCAGGTCCGCATCGCGACATAGGCCAGCGGCCACGCGACGAGGTTGGCGAGCAGCACGGGGCGCAGGAACTGCCCGACCAGCAGCCTGACGATGTCCCCCGACGACGCGCCCAGCGTCTTGCGGATGCCGATCTCGCGCGTCCGGCGCTGGGTGTTGAACGAGGCGAGGCCCCATAGCCCGACGCAGCCGATCAGCACGGCGAGGCCCGCGCCGATCGCGAACAGGCGGGTGGCGCGGTCGTCGGCCTTGTAGAAGTCGGCGAGCCGGTCGTCGGCGGTCTCGCCGTCATAGGGCACCTGGGGCACCATGCGCTGCCACAGGGCCCGCACCGCCGCATTCGCACGGCGCGGGTCGCCGGTGAAGCGGATGGTGGCTACCGAGGTGCGGATAGCCTCTCCCCGCCGGTAGTTGACATAATAGGTCGGCGTATTGGGGCTGCGCGGCGAGGCGAAGCGCAGGTCGTCGATCACCCCGATGATCGTACGCGGCCGTTCGCCGCCGACGGTGTGGCCGATCGCCGCCTGCGGTGATGCGATGCGCAGCGACGACAGCGCGCGGCGGTTGACGACGATGTTGATCCCCTTTGCCAGATCCCGTTCGTCGGCATTGTCGGCCCCGTGCGCATCGTCGAACCAGCGTCCGGCGACCAACCGCGCGCCATGCGTCGCGAAGAAGTGCGGCCCGATCGCCACCCAGTTGAGCGACGGGCCGGTTCCGGGAACGCCGGGCAGCGGCACGTTGTCGCTGTTGTTTTCGCCGCTGCCGCCGATGGCCGCGTTGGACATGGTCACGCTGCGCACCTGCGGCAGCGCGGCTATCGCGCTGACCAGCGCCGCCTTGCGGTCGCGCGGTACCAACGAATCCGCCATCGAGCGCACGACCAGCAACCCGTCGCGCTGGAACCCCAGGTCGCTGGCGCGGACATGGCGCGTCTGCGCCAGCAGCACCGCCGTCCCGATCAGGAAGGCGATGGCGAGGCCGAACTGCCCGATCACCAGCGCCTCGCGCACCCGCGTCCCTGCCCGCCCGCCGCCGGGCGAGCGGGCCGAGGCCAGCACCGCGGCGGCGGGAAAGCGCGACAGCAGGATCGCGGGATACACCCCCGCCAGCACGCCGACGACGACCGCCAGCAGCGCCAGCGCCGGGACGACGACCGCATAGGGAATGGTGAGCGACAATCCGCCCGCCGCATTGACCAGCGGCAGCCCCAGTTCGGCGAGGATCAGTCCGCCCAGGGCAGCGATGGCGACGGTCAGCACCGCTTCCCCCAGGAACTGGCGCACCAGCGTGGCCCGGTCGGCGCCCAGCACCTTGCGCATCGCCACTTCGCGGGCGCGCAGCCCGGCGCGCGCCGTGGCGAGGTTCACGTAATTGACCACCGCGATCAGCAATGTGAACACCCCGACCAGCCCCAGCGTGACGACGGTCAGCCGGGTGCTGTCGCTATTCTGTCCCTGGGGTGCGAAATGCAGGTCGGCGATCGGCAGCAATGCCAGTTGCTGCATATCCGATGGCCTGCCGCCCGGCACGGCCAGTTCGGTGCCGCGCCGGTCCACGAAGGCGGTCAGCCTGTCCCCGAACGCGCGGGCGGCGGCGGGCGTGTCGAACCGCAGATAGGTCATCACCGACGTGCTGCCCCAATGCGACCAGTTCTCCGACGGCGACAGGCGCGGCAGGGGGACCAGCACCGACAGTTTCAGGTCGCTGTTCGCCGGCAGGTCGCGGAACACCGCGGTCACGCGATAGGGATCGGCGCGATACACCGCCACCACCAGCTTCTGCCCGATCGGATCGCGGTCGCCGAAATATTTGCGCGCCGTCGTCTCGTCGATCGCGACGCTGCCCGGCTCCGCCAGCGCGGTCGCGGCATTCCCCGCGACCAGCGGCAGCCGCAGCACCGAAAGGAACGCGGCATCGACCTGCGCCACATTCTCGGTCGTGGCACGCCCGTCGACGATCACGGTGCCGCCCCGCTCGCCGCCATTGACGCGCGTACCGACCAGGCCCGGGAAATCCTGCTGCATCTGGTTGAGCAATTCCCCCATCGTATAGGGATAGGCGCCGTTCACCGGGCTGTCGGGCAGCGACCACACCGTCTGCACGACATAGGTCTTGTCGTGATCGGGCAGCCATGTCTCATACCCCGTCTCGAACCGGACATAGAGGCCGAGGATCAGGAACACCGCGATCCCGACCGCCAGCCCCCCGATGTTGAGCGCGGCGTGGAGCCTGTGGCGGACCAGCGAGCGATAGAGCGACAGCAGCGCGAAACGGTGCATGGGCGGAACTCCCGGATCAGCCGCAGGTGACGCGGGCAAGGCCGCTGCGGTTCACGGCGCATTGCGCCCGGCCGGTCACGGTGACGCGCGCGATGCCGCTGGCATCGACCGCCGCCGGTCCGCCGGCCTGCGCGCGGACCGACCCGGTGCCGCTCGCCCGGACCGACAGGCCGCCGGTGGTGAGTGTCGAGGTGTCGACATGTCCCGTCCCGCCGGCGGTGATCGCCAGCGCATCGGCATGGCCGTCGGCGACGATGCGCCCGGTCCCGCCCAGCGCCAGCGACAGCCGCCCGGCCCGCACCCCGTGCAGCGTCGCGGTGCCGGTGCCCGCGCGGTCGATCATCACCCGCTGCGCCTGCAGCCCGGCGATCGTCAGGTCGCCGGTGCCGCCCAGTCGCGCCTCGAACGCCGGCCCCGCGATCCGCCCGGTACGGACCGATCCGGTGCCCGATGCCTCCAGCGCGCGCAGCGCCGGCAGGGTGATGGCGATCGTCGCGGCGGGCGTGCCCGCGCGGCTGTCGCAACTGCCCGGTGCGCGGGTGATGGTCAGCACCCCCCCGCGCACCGCGACCCCGATCGCCGCCAGCGATCCTGCCGCTCCCTGCGCGCGCACCGCAAAGCCCGCGCCCGGCGTGACGACGACATTGTCGCATCCGCGCAGCGCGATGCGATCGAACCCGGCAGCGGCGAAGCTGCGCGCCGCCTGCGCCATGGCGGGGGCCGGAAGGAGCGTGGCGAACAGGGCGAGGGGGAGAAGTTTCATGGGGTGTCTCCGGATGGGAAAGGAAGTCGGACGGATCGAAATCTTGGAAAGCCGTTCGTCCTGAGTAGCCACTGAGCACGAACGGTTTGGGAGGGACCCACATCGCCCGTCCCCCAACCGTATCCCCGCGCAGGCGGGGATCCAGGGCGGCAGGAACCGGCGGTCCCTGGGGCTCTGCCCCCCCCCCCGCCTGCGCGGGGGTACGTCGTGGGTTGGGCACGCCGGCGCATCACATCGCCCGCATCGCATTGGCGACGATCCGCCCATCCAGCATGTCGATGCGGCGCTTCGCCATGTCGGCATGGGCGGGCGAGTGCGTGACCATCACGATCGTCGCCCCTTCGGCGTTCAGCCCCATCAGGATGTTCATCACCTGCTCGCCATTGGCGGTATCGAGATTGCCGGTCGGTTCGTCGGCCAGGATCAGTTTCGGATCGCCGACGATCGCGCGGGCGATGGCGGCGCGCTGCTGCTGGCCGCCCGACAACTGGTGCGGGAAATGGCGCGCGCGGTGCGCGATGCCGACCTTGTCCATCGCCGCCGCCACCCGGCCCTTGCGCCCTCCGCTGCTGGCGCCGGCATCGCCGCGATAGGCAAGGCCCAGCGCCACATTCTCCGCGATGGTCAGCTCGTCGATCAGGTTGAAGCTCTGGAACACGAAGCCCAGCGTCGATCCCCGGAACTTCGCCAGGTCGCTCTCGCCCAGCGCCGCCAGATCGCGCCCGCCGAACAGGTATCGGCCCCCGGTCGGGCGGTCGACGGTGCCCAGCGTGTTGAGCAGCGTCGACTTGCCGCAACCCGACGGCCCCATGATCGCGACGAACTCGCCGGGTTCGACGTGCAGGTTGATATCGGCCAGCGCGGTCGTCTCCACCTCGTCGGAGACATAGCGGCGCTGGATATTCTCTAGCCGGATCATGGATTCCCCTATCGGATGCTGCCTAGTCGATGTTGATCGTGTCGCCCTTCACGGACGACAGGTTGGTGGTGACGATGCGGTCGCCGGGGTTCAGGCCCGACAGGATCTCGACGACTTGCGGGTTGCGGCGGCCGACCCTGACCGGGCGGCGCGTCGCATGGGCGCCATCGGCATCGAGGACGAAGGCGAACGCGCCATTGTCCGCCGCCAGCCACCCGCCGACCGGCGCGACCACCGCCTTCGACGCGGCGCCCAGCGTAATGCGGATGTCGAGCGTCTGCCCGCGATTGAGGCTGGGCGTCCTTGCCGCTTGCGCGGGGGCGGTGCCGGCCCGCTCCCCCGCCGGGTGGGCGAGCGGGCCGGCACCGCCATCGAACGAGAGTTCGACCCGGAACCGCCCGTCCTTCACCGCCGGCAATACCTTCGACACGGTCAGCGCCCTGCCGTCGGCCCTCGCCTTCTGCCCGACGGCGACGCGGCCGAGATAATATTCGTCGACATCGGCCTCCAGCTTCCACGACCCCTCGCTGTCGACCTGTCCCGCCGGGTCGCCGGGCTTCAGCGTCTGGCCCGGTTGCAGCGTGAAATTGGTCAGCCGCCCGGCGGCGGGCGCGCGGATCGTCAGCGCCGACAGCCCGCCGCGCACCGCCGCGAGGTTGCCCGACAGCCGCGCC
This sequence comes from Sphingomonas hengshuiensis, assembly GCA_003240755.1. Classification (GTDB taxonomy): domain Bacteria; phylum Pseudomonadota; class Alphaproteobacteria; order Sphingomonadales; family Sphingomonadaceae; genus Sphingomonas; species Sphingomonas hengshuiensis_A. The sequence continues at coordinate 52,460 of QFNF01000009.1, forward strand.
TGCGTATCGGCGAGCCGTGCCCCCTGCGTCGCGGTGATCCGCGCCTCGGTCCCGGCACCGCTGCGTAGCTGGGCGAGGCGGCGGGCCTGATACTCCGCCTCGGCGCGATAGCCCGCGACCCCCGCCTCGGACACGATGCCCTTGTCGAACAGTTGCTGGCGGATGGCGAGGTCGCGGCGCGCCTTGACCAGATCATATTCGGCCTGCGCCACCTGTGCCGACCGGTCGAGCCGGCTGCGCTCGATCCCCAGCCCTTCGCCGGCGATCGCGCCCAACTGGCTGGCGATCGCCGCCTCGCGCGTCAGCACCTCCAACCGCAGTTCGGGATTGGCCAGCGTGGCGAGCGGTTGGCCGGCGGCGACCATCGCCCCGTCCTGCACCAGCAGCGCGTCGACCTGCCCGCCCGACAGCACCCCGACCAGCGTCGTCAGCCGCGGCGCGACCGTCGCGCGCACCGGCAGGTAATCGTCGAACGCACCCTGCACCACCTCGCCCGTCTCGATCGCGCTCGCGGCGATATCGGTCGATCCGGCAGCGGGCAGGAAACGCCACAGCGCGACGCTGATGACGATCGCCGCCGCTACGATCCATGTCGCGCGCCGCCGCCACCAGCCCCGCGCCGGCCGGGCGATGCGCCGGTCCATCGCCGCGCCGGCCGGTGCGCCGGGGGCGGTGCCGGCGGTGCTTGCGCCCGGTGTCGCTTCGGTCATCATGGGACACAGTGTCACCGATCGCGGCGGAAAATCCTAAGTGCCTGTAAATTCATCCTGTTCCACCGAATGGCCACCGGGCGACCGTCCGGGATCGGACAGCCTGTCCGGAAATGGACAGTCGGGCGGGGCGTCAAGCGGCCTGTCGGTGCTGCTGATCGACGACAATGCCAGCATCGCCGAATCGATCGCGCTGGCGGTGCGACTGGCCGGGCACCGGATCGACGCCGCCACGGGTCCGGAGGAGGCGCTCTCCCGCCTTGCCGGCGCACGCTATGACGTGATCCTGCTCGACATGAACTATGCGCCGGGCCGCACCGACGGGGCGGAGGGGCTGGCGCTGCTGACACGCATCCTGTCCGACGATCCGGCGGCGGCGGTGGTGGTCATCACCGCGCATAGCGGCGTGCGCATCGCGGTGGCGGCGATGCGCGCGGGCGCACGCGACTTCATCATGAAACCATGGCGCAACGCCGACCTGCTGGCGCGCATCGCCTCGGCCGCCACGCCGCGCGCCCTCCCCGCCACCGTGTCCGCCGCCAGCTCTGCCCCGCTCGAACCGGCGCGGCTGCTGGGCGACAGCGCCGCGATCGGGCGGCTGCGCGCGCTGATCCGCCGGATCGGCCCGACCGGCGCCGGGGTGGTCGTCACCGGGCCGGGCGGGTCGGGGCGCGGCCTGACCGCCGCCGCGCTCCACGCCGCCTCGCCGCATGCCGCGCTGGCGCTGCCGGCGATCGACCTGCGCGACGACATGGCATGGGACGGGATCGACGCGCACGCGCCGGCGCTGCTGCTGCGCCATCCCGACCGGTTGGGCGAGGTCGCGCAGGGCCGCCTGCTCGCCCGGATCGGTCCCGGCACCCGCTGCATCGCCATCGCCGACAGCGCCGGCGCGATCGCCCCCGCCCTCGCCCGGCGCATCGCCACGGTCGAGATCGCGGTGCCGCCGCTGGCCGCGCGCGACGGCGACGCACTGCTGCTCGCGCGCCATTTCGCGCGACAAGCGGCGGCGCGCCACGCCCGTCCGGTCCCGGCCTTCACCATGGCGGCAGAGGCGCGCATCCTGTCCGGCCCCTGGGCCGACGAGGTGCGCGGCCTCGCGGTCGCGGTCGAACGCGCGGTGCTGCTCGGCGACGGCGACACGATCGATGCCGCGCTGCTCGCCCCCGTGTCCGTGGCGCCGGTCGCCGAACCGGCGGCCCGCTTCGACCTCGACGGCAATGAACGCGCGGTGATCGAGGCGGCGCTGCGCGAACACCACCACAATGTGTCGCATGCCGCCACCGCGCTGGGCCTCAGCCGGGGCGCGCTCTACCGCCGCATGGCGCGCCATGGGCTGTAGGATGGGCGGGCGCGTCGCTCCCGCCACCGGCGTCGCCCCGGCCTCCGCCGGGGTACGGGCGCGCTGCGGGATGCAGCGCCCATGCTGACCCTGCGCCACCGCCGCGCGCTCGCCACCCTCGCCTCGGGCATCACCCTCACCGCCGGCGGCGCGGCGCTGGTCGCGGCGTGGCGGGCGGGCATGTGGGGATCGCTGCTCGGCGCCGCCGGCATCGTCGTCTGGACGATCGCGCTGGGGTGCTGGATCGCGGCGCGACGCGTGCCGCCCCCCGCCCCGTCGCTCCCCACCCGGCGGGACTGGCCGATCGCCGCGCTGCTCGACCATGTGCCGGTCCCGCTGCTGCGCATCGAAGGCGGCGACGTCCACGCGATCAACCGTGCCGCCCGCGCGCTGTTCGTCGCCGACGACCGCATCCCCGCCCCGCCGGGCGCGCTCGCCGATCCGGCGGCGGCGCATCTGCGCCATGCCGGGCGGCGCTGGCGGATCGATGCGGTTGCTTTGGGCGACGGCGTGCGCCTCGCTGCGCTGATCGACATCGCGGCCGAGGAACATGCCGCGCAGGAGCGCGCGCAGGACGAGATGATCGACATTCTCGGCCATGAGCTGCTCAACGGCCTGTCGCCGATCGTGTCGCTGGCCGACAGCGCGCTACTGGCCGCCGCCCAAGGCGACGCGATGCTCGGCGACATCCTCGCCACCCTCGCCCGCCGGGTCGAGGGGCTGGAGGGTTTTGCCCGCGCCTATCGCGAACTGGCCCGCCTGCCCGATCCGGTGGTGGTGCCGGTCGCCTTGGAGGAACTGGCCGACGATCTCGCCCGGCTGTTCAGGGGGCGCTTCGGCGGGCAGGTCGCGCTGTCGGTCGAGGCGCAGGGGGTGGCGACGATCGACCGCGGCCAGATGGTGCAGGCGCTGTGGGCGCTGCTGCAGAACGGCGCCGAGGCCGCGCTCGCCGCCCCCGCCCCGCCCCGCGTCGCGCTGTCGATCGCCGTCACCGACCGGCTGACGGTCACGGTCCGCGACACCGGCACCGGCATCGGCTCGGGCGACCGCGCCCGCGTATTCCGCCCCTTCCATACGACCAAGCCGACCGGCTCCGGCATCGGCCTGACCCTCGCCCGCCGCATCGCGCGCGGCCATGGCGGCGATTTGGTGCTGCTCGACGGTGGAGAGACGATGTTCCGGATCACCGTGCCGACGATCTGACATGTCGACATGTATGGTATCACGCCCGGCACTGGTCGCACGACAGGGGGTCCGGTCCGAACCATATGCCAAGCCCAGCGACCGTCCCGATTGGGATCGAAAACTGGGAATGTTCGAGATAGGGGAAAGCGGATTTACGTCGCTTACCTATCGAGCGCGCAGCCCCTAGACCGCCGTGCCTTTTGCGATAGATAGCCAGATTGTAAGCAGCACTCCCGCCACGATCACAGCAGCTAACGCGAAATAGCCGAAGATTGGGTGAACAGCATTGGCCCAACCCGATATGGCCCAACCAACAAGCAAGGTAAGCAAGATACAACCTATTAAAGCAAGCCAGCCCTTGATGCTCACGGGATAGGCGGAAACCTTTCCTGCATGACGCGAGTACGCGAACCACGCATCGCGGTCAGGCTGATGGTCGCACATGCTCACCCCTCCACCCTGATTGTTTGGTGGCAACAATCTACCTGCTGCACGGATAATCGCAATTAAGCAAAAGCGACATCACGCCCTTCCCAAATACGAACCTTGGCGGGACAGCCGGGGAGTATGCTCCGATCGCGTACGTCGCGGCTGACCGGCTTTCCCGAAAGCCGTTCCCGAATGGGTTTTCCCGAAATGATCCGCTGAGGATGGAGAAACGGGACGCTCCGCAAACGTCCGTTCGTGTGACGGAGCGCCTGTCCGGCTCCATCGGCGTCAAGCGGCGTCACCTGACCCATCGCGCGATCCATGCGCCCTGATCGATCCCGGCCCGGACGGAATGACACGGTAACGGCGGACCCTTGGCATAGGATTCCGGCCATCCGCTCATCGGACGCCGATGGCGTCGCAACCGCTGACCGGCCTCCGCGCGCGCCGGCCGGATCCACCGCCTGTCGCCATGTCGACAATCCGACCTGTCGAACATGGTATCGGCCGTGCGACCGCCGCCCTCCCCCTCGCATATCGTATGCCGCCGGCACGATATGTCGGCGGCTATCGTCGGGTGGGGGGACAGGTCGATCCCGCGACCCGTGACGTCAGTGGCCGTACCGCTTGATCCCGCGCTGGCGCAGCCGACGACGCTTGCGACGGTGCAGCATGACCCCCAGCGCCGGAACGACGAGCAGGAGGACAAGACCGATGATGGCGTAGGCAAGAAGTTCGCGGGAAGAATCCATGTCGGTTTTTTGCAATCTGCGTCCGGCTTGTCCATCCCGTATGGCAGCGTCCCGGGCCGGGAGCGGTCCCCTGTCGCCCCGCAGCACCGGTTCGCCGCACGATCTGTCGACAGGTCGACAGGTCGGCCTGTCGACAGGTCAATCGCCGATCGGGCTCTCGCCATATTTGCGCAGCACGTCGTTGAACGCCTCGGCCATCAGCGCCTGCAGGCTGCGGTCCTGTCGCCGGGCGAGCATGTGCATCGCCAGCGACATGTCGGGCGTGAAGAAGCCGGCGATCTGCTTGCGGCCCTGCCGGCTCGCCGGACCCCTGGCCTCGACCGGATCGGCCGCCGCCACCGCCGGCCTGGCCGCGACGGGGGCGGGGGCGGGGGTGCGGTCGCGCAGGTTGGCGAAGGACGGCTTGCGGCTCATGGCGTGACTTTCCGGAAACGGGGGGCCGGCATGTCGAGCTGTCGACATGTCCACTTGTAGAGTTCGCGAACCTCCTCGGCGGCCTTGCCGCCGGGTTCGCTTTCCATGACGGTGCGCCCCTCGGCACTGGCATGGCGATAGGCGGCACGATCGGGCAGCAGCACGGGGCAGGGCGGCGTGCCGAAGCTGTCGACCAGCTCGCCCGCTTCCTGATAGATGCGCGGCGCGTTGGGCGGCCCGGCGGTGAACACGACGAATGCCGGGCGGCGCAGCAACTGCACCAGCTTGGCGCTCGTCTGGATCGCCGACAGGTCGAAGGCGCTGGGCCGGCACGGGATCAGCACCAGGTCGGCCGCCTCGACGGCGGCGCGCGCCGCGCTGTCGGCGTGCGGCGGGGTGTCGATCACGATCACCTCCGCGCCCTGCTCCCTGGCCGCCGCGATCTTGGCGGCGAGGCGGGGCGGGGGGCTGTCGATCACCTCGGGCGGCGCATCGCCGCGCCATGCCGCCCATTGGCTGGCGGTCGCCTGCGGATCGGTATCGACGACCAGCGCGACCCGGCCCGACGCCTGTGCCGCGGCGGCGAGGTGCAGCGCGAGCGTCGTCTTTCCCGCGCCGCCCTTTTGCGAAATGATGGCGATTGTCGGCATGTCGGCGCTTCTACGTGTCGACATGCCGACAGGTCAAGCTGTCGAGGCCGCCATCGCCGTCCCGATCGCCCTGGGCGGCGGACGGGTCGCCGCCCAGGCAGAACGCCGAAACCCGCGCAATTCAGCGTTTGACAACGCCGGACCTTATTTAATATTGATTTTCCTAAATAGCAGCGGGGACATCATGTCTGCCCCCGCGACATGGGGGAGGTTTCTATGCGTTACGGTTCGCCGTCGATCGTCCGTTCGATGCTGCTGGGTGCGGTTTCCATGGCGGGGCTTGCCGCGCCGGCACTGGCGCAGACCGCAACCGGCAACGCCGCCGCCGCCCCCGCGACCCCCGCCGACGGGGTTGCCGCCCCCGAACAGGTCGATGGCACCGGCGTCGAGATCGTCGTCACCGGCATCCGCGCGTCGCAGGCGCGTTCGGTCGAGATCAAGCGCAACGCCGCCAGCGTGGTCGAGGCGATCAGCGCGCAGGACATCGGCAAGCTGCCCGACGTCACCATTTCCGATTCGCTGCAACGCATCCCCGGCGTCCAGATCCGCCGCGAGGCGGGCGAGGGCGGCGCGGTCAACATCCGCGGCCTGCCGCAGGTCACGACGCTGATGAACGGCGAACAGTTCCTCGGCGCCAATTCGGTGACGACGGTACAGCCGAACTTCACCGACATTCCCTCGCAGCTCTTTTCGGGCGCGACGGTGTTCAAGTCGCCGACCGCATCGCTGCAACAGGCCGGCCTGTCGGGCACGGTCGACCTGCTGACCCGCCGGCCGATGGACCTGAAGCAGGGACTGACCCTGTCCGCCGCCGCCGAGGGGCAATATGGCGACCGGACCGAGAAGTGGAGCCCGTCGGCCAACGGCCTGATCGCCTATCATGGCGACCGGTTCGGCGTGCTGGTATCGGCGGCGTACAGCGACCTGACGCTCGCCAACAGCTTTCGCGGGCTTCAGGATTACGGCGTCGCGCTGAACAACGAAGGCGGCAGCGCGACCAACCAGGGCGCGTTCGCCACCGGCAACAACGGCGTCAGCCGGGGCCGCCCGGTGCGCAATGCCGCCGGTGCGATCATCGGGTACGACGTGAACGGCGATGGCGACGCCAACGACGCCTTCATCACGCCGCAGTCGCATACCGCGTGGAACCGCATCACCAACCGCGAACGCTTCGGCGCCAACGCCTCGCTGCAGTTCGAGATCAACGACGCGCTGAAACTGACCGCCGACGGCTTCTACACCCGCCAGACGCAATATGACCGCACCGCCGGGTTCCAGTTCCAGAATGTCGACTGGCTGTCGTCGCCGTTCCTGCCGACCAGGTCGCGCGACACCGGCGCGGTCGTGAACGGCTACAACGTCAACACGGTGCAGGAATATACCTACAGCCTGCCCAGCTTCGACAGCTATTCGGAAACCTTCCGCACCGTCAGCGAATCGCAGAACTACAATCTCCAGCTCGACTGGCAGCCCAGCGACCGGTTCAAGGGCACGATCCGCGGCATCTACGGCAAGGCATCGCGCAAGCGCGACCAGGCCTATACCCAGTTCAGCCTGACCAACGGCACGCAATGGGCCTATAACGGCGTCGGCAACTATCCGGCATCGATCGGCGGCGACCGCCAGTTCAATCCGACCGGCTACCAGATCTACAGCCAGACCGCGACCGTCGACTATTCGAGCGGCGCGCCCGTGTTCGGCTTCTCGCCCGCCTTCCTCGCACAGGCGTCCGATCCGTCGCGCTACGGGCTCAAGACGATTTCCTCGGAGGGCAACCAGTATCAGGACGGCGACCTGTGGGCGGTGCGCGCCGATGGCGAATATACCGCCGACAATGGCGTGAAGCTGGCGTTCGGCGGCCGCTATGGCGAACGCAGCGTCGACCAGTTCACCTTCGACCGTGTCTCGCCCTTCTATGCCGGCAACCGCGACAATCCCGCCAACCCGGCGGGCGGCTGCCTAGTCAAGTGGAAGGCGTTCGACGTCAACCTGAACGACGGCAAGTGCGCGGTGCTCGATGCGCAGGGCAATGCCTATACCGCGGGCTATACCCGCCAGGCCAACGACCCGGTCTTTGCCGGCCTCATCAAGCAATATGCGCTGCCCGCCGGCGGTGCGCCGGCGCTCTACGCGCTCGACCCGCGCGCGATGGACGACAGCGAGGCGTGGCAGAACAAATTCTACCCCGGCAGCCAGAATCTGGTGAACCCGGCCGACAGCTTCACCGTCAACGTCCGCCAGATCTCGGGCTATGGCCAGGTGTCGGGCGAGGGCGAGCTGTTCGGGCTGCCGTTCCGCGCCAATGGCGGGTTGCAGGTGGTCAATACCCGCCTGAACGTGCGCCAGAACATCGTCGGCGCGCCGCAGCCCTACGGCGTGTCGGGGGTCGATGCCGGCGATGTCGTGACGAAGCGGGAGTTCACCGACTTCCTGCCCGCGTTCAACATCGCGTTCGACGTGACCGACAAGCTGCGCGCGCGCGCCGCCTTTTCCAAGACGATGACGGTCCTCGACTTCCTGCAATGGGGCGGCGGCCTGAACGTCAACTATGCGATCAACACCCAGGTCAACCCGGCCCGGTTCGAGGCGCGGACCGCCGATTCGCGCGGCAACCCGAACCTGAACCCGTGGCGCGCGACCAATGCCGAGGCGAGCCTGGAATATTATACCGGCCGCTCCAGCCTGGTGGCACTCGGCGCCTTCTACATCTCGGTCGACAGCTTCATCACGACCACGACCGAGATCCGCAACGACATCCCCGACAATGACGGCGTGATCCGCCGCCCGGTCGTCACCAACACGCTAGCGCAGGGCGAAGGCGGCACGCTCAAGGGGATCGAGGCGTCGGCACGCCAGTCGCTCGCCGATTACGGCGTGAACGGCTTCCTCGGCGGGTTCGGCGTCGATGCCAACTACACGCTGTCGCTGGGCGATGCGGGGCAGATCGATCTGGCGGGCAACAGGATGCCGTTCCAGGACAATTCGAAGCATCAGGTCAACGCGGCGCTGTGGTTCGAGAAATACGGGCTGCAGACGCGCGTCGCCTATAATTTCCGCTCGAAACGGCTCGCCTCGTCCAACTATGGCGGCATCCAGGGCCTCGCCCAGTATCAGGAACCGACCCATTATCTCGATGCGTCGATCAGCTACGACGTGACGCCGCAGTTCAGCATCTATGGCCAGGCATCGAACCTGACCGGGGAAACCGAACGCTATTACCTGACGTGGCAGGACCAGGTGTTCAACGAGAACATCTACGAACGCCGCTTCATCGCCGGGGTCCGCGCGAAGTTCTGATCGGGGTGGCGACGTGTCGAGGTGTCGACATGTCGCCATGTTCCGCCGGGCGGCGACCCGTGTCGCACTCCGGCCCGCGCCGGGGTACGACACGGGCGATACGGGCGATACGGGCGAACAGGGGAAACCATGCCACACGAACCGGTCCGCTCGATCGTCATCGTCGGCGGCGGCACCGCCGGGTGGATGGCCGCGACCTATCTCGCGCGGCGGCTGACCCATCTCGACCTGTCGATCACCGTCGTCGACAGCGCGGCGATCGGCACGGTCGGCGTGGGCGAGGCGACGGTGCCCGCGATCCGCGATTTCCTGTCCGCGGTCGAACTGGGCGAACCCGACGTGCTGCGCGACACCGGCGGCACGATCAAATACGGCATCCGCTTCGATGGCTGGGGGGGCGCGGGGCACCGCTTCTTCCACCCCTTCGGCCTGTACGGCGTCGGCGCGGGCGGCGTCGCGTTCCACCATTACTGGCTGAAGCTCCACGCCGCCGGGCGGGCGGGGCCGCTGTCCGATTACTGCCTCGCGACGCAGCTTGCCCGGCGCGGGCTGTTCCTGCCGCCGGCCGATCGGCCCGCCAACGACCTGGGCGTGTTCGACTTCGCGCTGCATTTCGACGCGGCGGCGTTTGCCGCCATGCTGCGCCGCCTGGCGCTCGCCAACCGGGTGACGCATGTCGACGGACGGATCGACCATGTGGCGACCGATCCCGTGCGGGGCCATGTGACCGGGGTGACGCTCGCCGACGGACGCGGCATCGCCGGCGACCTGTGGATCGACGCGTCGGGGTTTCGCAGCCTGTTGCTGGGCGGGGCGCTGGACGTGCCCTATGTCGACTGGCGGCACTGGCTGCCGTGCGACCGCGCGGTGGCGATCCCGTGCCGCGCGGCGCCGGGCGATCCCGTCCCCTATACCGTCGCCACGGCGCGGGCGGCGGGCTGGCAATGGCGCATCCCCCTGCGCCGCCGCATCGGCAACGGATCGGTCTATTGCAGCGATTTCCAGTCGGACGGCGATGCCGAAACCGCCCTGCTCGCCAGCCTCGAGGGCGCGCCGCTGGCCGATCCCAACCGGCTGCGCTTCACGACCGGCCACCGCGAACGCTTCTGGAGCGGCAATGTCGTCGGGCTGGGCCTTGCCTCGGGCTTTCTCGAACCGCTGGAATCGACCAGCATCTCGCTGATCCAGTCGGGGCTGGAACGCTTCGTCGCGCTGTTCCCCGACCGGGACTGCGACCCGCGCCTCGCCGCCACCTATAACCGGCAATCGGTGCTGGAATTCGAACGACTGCGCGACTTCCTGTTCCTCCATTACCTCGCCAACGGTCGCGACGAACCGTTCTGGCGGGCGATCCGCGCGGTCGAACCGCCCGAATCGCTGCGGATCAAGCTGGATGCGTGGCGTTCGGGGGGCGAATTCGTGCGCAACGAATGGGATACGTTCCACGACCCGAGCTGGCTGAGCCTCTATGCCGGGTTCGGCGACCTGCCCGCCCGCCATTCGCCGCTGGCCGACGCCATTGCCGACGATGCGCTGGCCGACAGCTTCGCGCGGATGCGCGACGCCATTGCCGGGACGCTGGCCCTTGCCGAACCGCATGGCGCCTTCCTCGCGCGGGTGGCGGGTGGATGAACGGATCGTCCCCCTCGGCCCGGCATCCTTCCGCAATCCATGGCCGTGATCGCATCGCGACCGGCCCCTTGCCTGATGAAAAGGACCTTTGCATGAACATCGCGCGCATGAGGATCGCTGCCATGGCGGCGCTGCTGGCGGGGACGGGCTGGGCGACGCTGGCGGCGGCACAGGTGCCCGCGAACGGCGGGCCGTACAATGCCAGCTTCCTGACCGGCGGCATCGGCATCGAACGCCCGGTGGCGGGCACGGTGACGCAGGCGAACGCGCCCTACAGCATGACGTTGTGGGTAAGGGGCGATGCACGGCAGGCGGGGGTCGTGCCGCTGGTGGCGCTGGGCGATGCGCGGGTCGTCGCGCTGGACGACGGGCGGCTGACGTTCACCGACGGCGCGGCGACGCTGGCCGGCCCGGCGATCGCGCCCGGCCGCTGGACGCCGGTGGCGGTCGTGTCGGACGGCAGCCGCGCCACCCTGTATGTCGATGGTCGCCGCGTCGCCACCGGCGCGGCGCGTTCCAGCGCCACCGGCGGCATGCTGCACGTCGCGCGCGCGGTGCCGGGCCGGCCCCATTTCGGCGGCACGCTGGTCGGCGTCACGCTGCACGACCGCGCGCTGTCGGCCGCCGCCATCGCCGCGATGCCGCGCCCCGACTTCGCCCATGTCCAGCTCTGGGAAGTCGGCGTGTCGTGGCCGTTCCAGAAACAGGCCAATATCGGCCTGACCCAGCAGCAGGACGCATGGACCCTGCCGCAGTCGAAGGGCGATGCCTATAGCGCGCCCGTCGCCAGACCGCTGCCCAACGCGCCCGCGCTGCAACCGACCGCGCCGGGGCGGTGGCAGATCAATGGCTGGCAGCTTGCCGCCGCCCCCGACGTGGCGGGCGACGGTGCGGCGCTGTCGCGGCCGGGCAATCCCGGGGGCGAATGGCGCGCGGCGACGGTGCCGGGCACGGTGCTCCAGACGCTGGTCGATCGCGGCGTCTATCCCGATCCCTATTACGGCCTCAACAACCTGAAGATCCCCGAAAAGCTGGCGCGGCAGGATTACTGGTACCGCACCCGCTTCACCGTGCCGGCCGAAGCGGCGGGCAGGAAGCTGACGATCGTGTTCGGCGGCATCAACTATGCCGCCGACATCTGGGCCAATGGTGCGAAGCTCGGCACCACGCGCGGCGCGTTCATCCGCGGCCAGTTCGATTTCGTGCCGCAGGCGGGCGAGAACGTCGTCGCGGTAAAGGTATCGCCGCCGCCGCACCCGGGCATCCCGCACGAACAGTCGGTCGCGGGCGGCGTCGGCGAAAATGGCGGGCAACTGGCGATCGACGGCCCGACCTTCGTCGCGACCGAGGGGTGGGACTGGATTCCCGGCATCCGCGACCGCAACACCGGGCTGTGGCGGCCGGTCGAGCTGGTGGCGCATGGCGCCGTCCGCATCCTCGATCCGCAGGTCGTCACCGACCTGCCGCTGCCGCGCACCGACACTGCCGACGTGCATGTGACCGTGCCGATCGACAACAGCGGCCCCGCGACGCAGGTCACGGTGAAGGTCGCGTTCGAAGGGGTTGCGGTCGAACGGACCGTGACCGCGCCCGCCGGGCGCAGCGAGGTGCGCTTCACCCCCGCCGACTTCCCCGCGTTGCACATCGTCAACCCGAAACTGTGGTGGCCCAACGGCTATGGCGACCCGCATCTCTATCATGCGACCTATCAGGTCAGCGACGCGAACGGCGTGTCGGACAGCAAGGCGGGCCGCTTCGGCATCCGCGAGGTCAGCTACGACCTGTCGCTGTTCGACGCGGCGGGTTCGTTGCGCCGCGTCAACGTCCAGACCACCGATGGCGGGCTTGCCGGGCAGAAGCTGATCGACGTGCGCCACGCCGCGATCAAGCAGACGCCGACCGGATGGGCGGAATCGCTGACCCCGGCGGGGGAAAGGTCGCGGGCGGTGACGCCGATCGCGGAAACGCTGCCCGAACCGCACCTGACCATCCGCGTCAACGGCGTGAGGATCGCCGCGCGCGGCGGCAACTGGGGCATGGACGACGCGATGAAGCGGGTCAGCTATGCCTGGCTCGCCCCGTTCTTCCGCCTCCAGCGCGAGGCGCACATGAACGTCATCCGCAACTGGATGGGCACCAATACCGAGGAGGAATTCTACGACCTTGCCGATGAGAACGGCATGATGGTCCTGAACGATTTCTGGCAATCGACCCAGAATTTCCAGATCGAGCCCGACGATGCGTCGCTGTTCCTCGCCAATGCGCGCGACACCATCGCGCGCTATCGCAACCACCCGTCGATCATCCTGTGGTTCGGCCGCAACGAAGGCGTGCCCACGCCCGCGCTGAACGAGGGGCTGGACGATGCCGTGTTCGAACTGGACGGCACGCGCTGGTTCACCGGATCGTCAAACGTCGTGAACCTGCAGGGGTCGGGGCCGTACAACTACCGCGCGCCGGAGGGCTATTTCACCGATCTCGCCACCGGTTTCTCGGTCGAGACGGGGACGCCGTCGCTGTCGACCGCCGAATCGATCGCGGCCTATGTGCCGCCGGCCGATCGCTGGCCGCTGGGCGACGTGCTCGCCTATCACGACTGGCATTTCGCCGGGAACGGCGACACCAGGACGTTCATACAGACGCTGGCGACGATGTTCGGACCGGGCAAGGACTTCGCCGATTTCGAGCGCAAGGCGCAGATGATGAACCTCGAGACGCACAAGGCGATGTACGAGGGGTTCCTCGGCCATCTGTGGACGAAGAACAGCGGCCGGCTGTTGTGGATGACGCATCCGGCATGGCCGTCGAACGCGTGGCAGATCTATTCGTGGGACTATGACACCCACGCCGCCTATTACGGGGCCAAGAAGGCCGCCGAGCCGATCCATGTCCAGCTCAACCTGCCCGGCAACGAACTGGTCGTGCTGAACACGACGCAGGCCGATGCGAAGGGGCTGACCGCCAGCGTGCGGGTCGTCGGCCTCGACAATGCCGAACTGTTCACGCGGACGCAGCGCGTCGACGCGCTCGCCAACCGCGCGACGCCGCTGGCCGCCGTGCCGCTCGACCCGCTGTATGCGGCGCACCCCGTCGTGCTGGTCCGCCTCACGCTGACCGACGCCGCGGGCAAGGCGGTGTCCGACAATTTCTACTGGCGCGGGCGCGATGCCGCTTCCTACCAGGCGCTGAACGCCCTCGCCCCGGCGACGCTCACCGCGCGCATGACCGCGCCGGCGATCGACGGCAGCGACCGCATGGTCACGGTCGACCTCGCCAATGACGGCCGGGTGCCGGCGCTCAATGCCAAACTGACGCTGACCGGCCCCGACGGGAAACGCATCCTGCCCGCCTTCTACAGCGACAATTACATTTCGCTCCTCCCAGGCGAAAAACGAACGATCACCCTCCGCTATCCCGCCACCGTCGCTGCCGATCCGGCCGTGACGCTGCGCGGGTGGAACATTGCCGAGGTGCCGGTCGCGCGCTGAGGCGGCGGGTCGATCCGGCGCGCATCCCGGATCGGCCCGTCGATATCGCGACGGGCGGAGGATCGTTACGCCTCCGCTTGCTTCTCTCGATAGCTAATGATAACGACTCTCATCATCATTTGCTGGTGGGGGTTCTCATGTCCGTTTCTCTGGTCGTCGCGGCGCTTGCCGTGGCGGCTCCCGGTGCTGCGCCGGTCGCGCCCGATGTCGATCAGCAGGAAATCGTCGTCACCGGTGCCGCCCATGACAGCGGCTATGTCCCCCAGGACAGCGCCATCGCCAAGACGCCGGCACCGTTGCGCGATCTGCCGCAATCGGTGGCGGTGGTGGGGGCGGAGGTGCTGCGCGACCAGCGTGCGCTGTCGGTGCAGGATGCGCTCAAGAACGTCGCCGGCATCGGCTTTTCGTCGGGGGACGGACAGCGCGACCAGGTGACGATCCGGGGATTTTCCGCCATCGCCGACCAGTATGTCGACGGCTTTCGCGACGACGGCCTGTATTTCCGCGACCTGTCGAACGTCGAACGGATCGAGGTGGTGAAGGGCCCGGCGGCGGTGCTGTACGGGCGCGGATCGTCGGGCGGGCTCATCAACCGCGTGACCAAGCGGCCCGATGGCGATGTGACCGCCGCTGCGATCACCGGCGGGTCGTTCGGCAATGTCCGCGGCGAATTCGACGTGGCGCGGGTGGATGGCGGCGTCGGCGTGCGCGTCACCGGCGCCTATCAGGACAGCGACAGCTTTCGCGAACAGGGGCTGCTGCGCCGCACCGCGATCGCCCCGTCCTTCCTCTTCGGGCGGGGCAAGGCGACGTCGCTGCTGGTACAGGCCGATTATCTGACCGACCGGCGGGTCAACGATTTCGGCATCCCGGCGGTGAACGGCCGCCCGGTCGCGGTCGATCCGAAGACCTATTACGGCGCGGCCAACGCCCGCAGCGCCGACGCCGTCCGGTCCGAGGTGCTGGGGCAGGGCGCGACCCTGCTCCACCGTTTCTCGGACAGCCTGTCGCTGCGCAACGGCTTTCGCCACTATGTCTATACGCTCCACCGCCGCAACACGCTGCCGAGCGCGGTCAACGCCGCGCAGCGCACCGTTACGCTCAGCCATGGCGGCATCGACCGCACCGAGGATGGCTGGTCGAACCAGACCGAACTGACCCAGCGCGCGACGATCGCGGGCATGGGCCACAGCATCCTGTACGGCGTCGAGCTATCGCGGCAGGTAAAGGACGCGCTGACCATCGCCACGCGCGTCGTCGCGGTCACGTCGCTGACCGATCCGGTCAACCCGGTGGTGAACAATGCCGCGTTCACCGCGCTGTCGGCGAACCAGCGCAACCGGCTCGACACCACCGGCGTCTATGTCCAGGACCTGATCGACATCGGCCACGGGTTCAAGGCGCTGCTCGGCCTGCGCCACGACATCTATCGCCAGCGCACCGACCAGCGCCTGCCCGGACAAGGCGATTTCGCGCGCACCGACCGCAACTGGAGCCCGCGCGCCGGCCTCGTCTTCCAGCCCGACGACGCGCAATCCTATTACGCGTCGTGGAGCCGCAGCTTCCAGCCTTCGGCCGAACAGTTCGGCCTTGCCGCGACCAATGCCGACATCGCGCCCGAAGAAACCGTCAATCGTGAGGTCGGCGCGAAATATACGCTGCTGGGCGGCCGGCTCGGGCTGCAGGCGGCGGGGTTCATCCTGAAACGGACGGGGATCAAGGGCACCGATCCGGTCACGCAGCGCGTGCTGCCGATCGGGACGCAGCGCACGCGGGGAATCGAACTGTCGGGGCAGCTCGACCTTGATGGCTGGCGCGCGGTCGCGGGCTATGCCTATCTGGATGCAAAGGTCGTCGCCTCGGCCACGCCGGCGCTGATCGGGCGCGGCGCGACGCTGACGCCGACGCATCAGGCCAATGTGTCGCTGGTGCGCGATTTCGGGCGTTTCGGGCTGGGCGGCGGCGGCAATTATGTCGGCGACCGCTGGGCCGATCCGGCCAACACCACCACGCTGCCGGGCTATGTCACCGCCGACGCGCTCGCCTGGGTCGATGTCGCACCGGCGGTCAGGGTACAGGTCAACGGCTACAACCTGTTCGACCGCCGCTACATCGTGTCGGGCCATGGCAGCTCGCCGCTGCTCAACATGCCCGGCGCGCCGCGATCGGTGCTGGTGACGGCACGGGTCGGGCTGTGACGTTCAGCCCCTCCCTCGTCCGGGGGAGGGGACGCCCGCTCACCGCAACAGGTTCGCCTTCGCCAGCTCGATCACCTCGTCGCCGCGCCCGCTCATGATCGCGCGCAGGGTGTAGAGGCTGAAGCCCTTCACCTGTTCCGCCTTGATCCTGGGCGGCATGGCCAGTTCCAGCGTCTCGGTCACGACATCGACCAGCGCCGGGCCGTCATGGGCGAGCGCCGCGCGCAAGGTCGCTTCCAGTTCGTCCGACCGCGTCACGCGGGCGCCGAAAAAGCCCATCTGCGCCGCGATCGCGCCGAAATCGGGGTTTGTCAGCGCGACATTGGTGTCGACATAGCCCGCCGCCTTCTGCTCCAGCTCGACGAAACCCAGCGTCGAATTGTTGAACACGACGATCTTGATCGGCAGCCCCATCTGCACCGCGGTCAGCATGTCGCCCATCAGCATGGTGAGGCCGCCATCGCCCGACAGCGACACGACCTGCCGCTCCGGAAACGCCGCCTGCACGCCCAGCGCCTGCGGCATCGCGTTCGCCATCGACCCGTGGTTGAACGATCCGATCAGCCGCCGCCGGCCGTTCATCGTCAGGTAGCGCGCCGCCCAGACCGCCGGGGTGCCGACGTCGACCGTGAACACCGCATCCTCCGCCGCGACCGCATCGATCACCCGCGCGACATATTGCGGGTGGAGCGGCTTGTCGCCGTCGCGCGGGGTGGCGAGGTCGTCCAGCCCCTTGCGCGCCTTGGCATAATGGTCGCGCGCCCTGGTCAGGAACGCATCGTCCCGGCCCGGCGCGAT
Source organism: Sphingomonas hengshuiensis (assembly GCA_003240755.1). Taxonomy (GTDB): domain Bacteria; phylum Pseudomonadota; class Alphaproteobacteria; order Sphingomonadales; family Sphingomonadaceae; genus Sphingomonas; species Sphingomonas hengshuiensis_A. Next base: position 69,355 of record QFNF01000009.1, read on the forward strand.
CAGCGGGGCGAGCGCCGCTGTCGCTTCGGCCACGTCGCCGACGATGCCGATATCGATCTGCACCCGCCGCCCGAGCGCCGAGGGGTCGCGATCGACCTGTGCCACCTTCGCGCTGTCGGGATAGAAGTTGCGATAGGGAAAATCGGTGCCGAGCATCAGCAGCGTGTCGCACTCCATCATCGCGTGATAGCCCGATGAAAAGCCGATCAGCCCGGTCATGCCGACGTCGTACGGATTGTCCCATTCGATCCATTCCTTGCCGCGATAGGCATGGACGATCGGCGCCTTGAGCTTCGCCGCCAGCGCGACCACTTCGTCATGCGCGCCCGCGACCCCCGCGCCGCACAGCAGCGTCACCGCCTGCGACCCGTTCAGCAGTCCGGCCAGTCGCTCGATCTCTTGCCGCTGCGGCACGATGCGCGGGGGCAGGGGGGCGGCGAAGTCGGCGCGCGTGCCCTTCGGCGCTTGCCCGAGCGCGACGTCGCCCGGGATCACCAGCACCGCCACGCCCTGCTGCCCGATCGCGGTGCGCAGGGCGCGGTGGAGCAGTTCGGGCAGTTGCCCGGGGGTCTGCGCCATCTCGCAGAAATGGCTGCATTCGCGGAACAGCTCGGTCGGGTGGGTTTCTTGGAAATAGTTGAGGCCGATCTCGCTCGACGGGATATGCGCAGCGATGGCGAGCACGGGCACGCGGTTGCGCTGGCAATCGAACAGCCCGTTGATGAGGTGCAGGTTGCCGGGGCCACAGCTCCCCGCACAGACCGCCAGCTTGCCCGTGGCCGCCGCCTCCGCCCCGGCGGAAAAGGCGGCGACCTCTTCGTGCCGGACATGCATCCAGTCGATCTTGCCCGACCGGCGCAGGCTGTCGTTGATCGCGTTCAGGCTGTCGCCGGTCACGCCCCAGATGCGCTCGACCCCGGCGGAAACCAGCGTATCGGTGATGAGGTCGGCGATCTGCATGGGGGTCCTCCCGGAATAGGTTCGGGAGGGAAACCGACAGCAGCGCGATTGGCTTCGTGCAAAGCGTGCAGGCCGGGTTGTGCCGGGGCGCCGCCCCGTTCCGGCGCCTGCCGGGTTCGAGGGGCGGACAGGCTTCCGGCGCGACGGTCGACACGAAAAAGCGGCCGCGCGCTGCTGCGCACGACCGCTCGTTGCGTTGCGTCGCGGGGAACCGGTCGGTCCCCTGCGACGCCGACGCCCGTCCGATCAGTTGCTGTCGGGCGATTCGTCGCTCTTCACGATGGCGATGATGCCGATCGCGGCGATACCCGCACCGATCGCCGCCGCAACAATGCCGGGACCGGCAAGCTTGTTCGACTTGTCGGTCGAAGCCGAAGCACGCACCGGCTGCGCGACCGAGAGCTTGGCTGCCGGGTTTGCCGGAGCAGCCATGGCCGGAGCTGCGACTAGCGTGGTAGCCGCTACTGCGGTGATGAATTTGGCAATCATGATGGTCTCCTTCGGTGAAGGGGCTCATTGCCTTCCCGTTCAGATCAAGTCGAGGCGCTATCGACGAAGCGAAACATTATTTAACAAAGTCCAGTGTTACGATCCCGACCTGTTTCCCCGGTGCACGATTATCGGGAAACAACGCAAGACAAAGTCCGGCCTTTGCGGGAATCGAATACTTTCGAAATTTCCCATCAACGGGCGAAATATCACGCCAGCGTGCGTACCTTGGGTTCGCGGTCCCAGTAGCGTTGCTTGGCCGCCTCGACGAACCCGGCAAGATCGGTGACGCCCTCGTCCGGCTCGACGCCAGCCTTGTCGAGCAGCGGCTTGGCGTCGGCGTTATGGCCGATCGCCTTCAGATGCCCGAACGCATCCATCACCCATTGGACAGCCGCGCCTTCCTTCGTCAGCTTGGCCGTGGCTTCGGCCGACAGGATTACCGCGCAGGCATCGACCGTGACCGAAGGCTGGCCGAACAGTTGCGCATCGGCGGCGATGGTCGATCCGTCGGACAAGGGCACCTTGCCGACCTTGGGCGCGATGGTCATCGCGTTGCCGCCCGCCGCCTTGATCGCGTCCTTGAGCGTCTTCAACTCGCCGGCATCGCTGCCATCGGCGATCAGGATGCCGACATTGCGCCCCTCGAGCGTATGCTTTTCCAGCGGCCCGCGAATGATGCGCAGCGCGGGCGAGGGGTCCATGTCGAGCACCGGTGCCGCCGTCGGCGACGCCTTGGGCAGGTCCATGGCAAGGCCGTCGGCGACGCGGGTGGCGAGCTCCTCGTCGACGTTGCGGAGGTTGGCGAGCATCGCGGTGCGGACATGCTCGATCCCGACCTTCGACAGTTCGAACACGAAGGCCGAGGCGATGTGCGCCTGTTCCGCCGGGTCCATCGAGCGGAAGAACAGCCGCGCCTGGCTGTAATGGTCGGCGAAGCTTTCCGGGCGGATGCGCAGCTTCTGGCCCTGTTCCTCGGACGGAAAGGTCTTGTAGCCCTTGTCCGGGTCCTCGCGCGCGCCGGCTTCCTCGCCGGCCTTCGCCAGGCTGTTCGGCTCGTAATTGGCGCGGCCCTTGGGGACGGCCATCTGCATGTGGCCGTCGCGCTGCTGGTTCAGGAATGGACACCCGGCGGCTTCCGCGCGACCCCTGGCGGCATTGATCGGTAGCTGGTGGAAATTGACCGAGCCCAGACGCGAGAGCTGGGTGTCGGTATAGCTGAACAGCCGGCCCTGCAGCAGCGGGTCGTTCGAAAAGCCGATGCCCGGCACGACATGGCTCGGCACGAACGCCGCCTGTTCGGTTTCGGCGAAGAAATTGTCGGGATAGCGGTCGAGCACCATCCGCCCGACGATCCGCACCGGCAGCACTTCCTCGGGGATGATCTTGGTCGCGTCGAGCACGTCATAGGGCAGCGCGTTGGCGAATTCCTCGTCGAACAACTGCACGCCCAGCTCCCATTCCGGGAAATCGCCGCGGTCGATCCGTTCGAACAGGTCGCGGCGCTGGAAATCGGGGTCGGCGCCGGCGATCTTGACCGTTTCGTCCCAGATGGTCGAGGCGAGGCCCGCCTTGGGCTTCCAATGGAACTTGACGAAGGTCGACCTGCCTTCCTTGTTCACGAAGCGGAAGGTGTGGACGCCGAACCCCTCCATGTTCGCAAAGGTGCGCGGCAGCGTGCGGTCCGACATCGCCCACATAATCATGTGGGTCGATTCCGGCATCAGCGAGATGAAGTCCCAGAAGGTGTCGTGCGCGGTCGCCGCCTGCGGATAGCCGCGATCGGCCTCCATCTTGGCGGCGTGGATCAGGTCGGGGAACTTGATCGCGTCCTGGATGAAGAACACCGGGATGTTGTTGCCGACCAGGTCCCAGTTGCCCTCGCGCGTGTAGAACTTCACCGCGAAGCCGCGCACGTCGCGCGGCGTGTCGATCGATCCGGCGCCGCCCGCGACGGTCGAGAAGCGGGTGAACACCTCGGTCCGCTGCCCCTTCTTCTGGAACAGGTCGGCCACGGTGATGTCCGCCAGGCTGTCGGTACATTCGAAATAGCCATGCGCCGCCGAGCCGCGGGCATGGACGATCCGCTCCGGAATGCGCTCATGGTCGAAATGGTTCATCTTCTCGCGGAAGACTTCGTCCTCGATCAGCACGGGGCCGCGCGCGCCCGCCTTCAACTGGTTCTGGTTGTCGCTGACGGGCGTGCCGTGGTTGGTGGTCAGCACCGGATGATCGGCATCCGTCACCTGATGGGTTTCGCCGCCGTTACCGGCGTTGCGGAGCTTGGTGTCGGTCATGGGGGAGTCCTCGGGAGAAGGGTTCGTGCCTCAACGTCCCGGCGCGGGGTGAAGTTGCCCGGTTCGCGGAATCGGTGCGAAATAACAGGGGGATGCGGCCGGGCGTGCGATCCGGGTGTGCGATGCGGCCTTGCCCTCCGCCCGTCTCCCCGGCTACACGCGCCGCATTCGCCCTGGACCCGGTGCAATTCCGGGTGGCTATTCCGGCCGCCGATCCGCCGGACAACATCCCCGCATGCTACCGAACAAGCGCCCGGAGGATGCGCCATGCGGCCCGATGTGGAATTCCCATGAACCTGTTCACAACCTGCCGCCGCCAGTGGTTCGGCGGACCCGTGCAGATCCGGCGCGACATCCTCGCCGGGATCGTCGTCGCCCTCGCGCTGATCCCCGAGGCGATCGGCTTTTCGATCATCGCCGGGGTCGACCCGCGCGTCGGCCTCTATGCCTCGGTCGCGATCGCGATGACGATCGCGTTTCTGGGCGGGCGGCCCGGCATGATCTCCGCCGCGACCGCCGCCGTCGCCGTGCTGGTCGGCCCGCTGGTGCGCGAGCACGGCGTCGACTATCTGTTTGCCGCGACGATCCTGATGGGGGTGATCCAGATCGCCGCCGGGCTGCTGCGGCTCGACCGGGTGATGCAGTTCGTGTCGCGCTCGGTCATCACCGGTTTCGTCAACGCGCTCGCCATCCTGATCTTCATGGCGCAACTGCCGCAGCTCGTCGGGGTGCGCTGGCATGCCCATGCACTGATCGCCGGGGGCCTCGCCATCATCTACCTGTTGCCGCGCGTGACGCGCGCGGTCCCGTCGCCGCTGGTCGCGATCGTCGTGCTGAGCGCGATCAGCATCGCGCTGGACCTGCCGGTCAACACGGTGGGCGACATGGGGCGGCTGCCCGAAGGGCTGCCGGGCTTCGCGTGGCCGCAGGTGCCGCTGACGCTGGAGACGCTGACGATCATCCTGCCCACCGCGCTGACCATGGCCGCCGTCGGCCTGCTCGAATCGCTGCTGACCGCGCAGATCGTCGACGACATGACCGACAGCGACAGCGACAAGGCCCGGGAATGCGCGGGGCAGGGCGGCGCCAACATCGTCGCCGCGCTGTTCGGCGGCATGGGCGGCTGCGCGATGATCGGCCAGTCGGTCATCAACGTCACCTCGGGCGGGCGCGGGCGGCTGTCGACCTTCGTCGCCGGCGCGTTCCTGCTGTTCCTGCTTGCCGTCCTCGGCCCATGGGTCGGGCGGGTGCCGATGCCGGCGCTGGTCGCGGTGATGATAATGGTGTCGATCGGCACCTTCAGTTGGAACTCGCTGCGCAACCTCGGGCGCCATCCGCCGACATCGTCGATCGTGATGCTGGTGACGGTGGCGGTGGTCGTCGCGACGCGCGACCTGTCGCTCGGCGTACTGGCCGGGGTGCTGCTGTCGGGCGTGTTCTTCGCCGGAAAGGTCCAGCGGATGTTCGCGGTCGAACGGATCGCCGACGATGGCGGCGTGACCTACCGCGTCACCGGGCAGATCTTCTTCGCCTCGGTCGACCGCTTCCGCCGCGGCTTTGCGCCCGAAGGCGCGGTGCCGGTGACGATCGATGTCGGCGCGGCGCATTTCTGGGACATTTCCGGCGTCGACGCGCTCGACAAGATCGTCGTGCGGCTACGCCAGCAGGGCGCGACCATTACCGTCATCGGCTATAACCGGGCGAGCGCCGATCTGGTCGACCGCTTCGCGCTGCACGACAGGACCGGGGTCGAGCTGGGCGTGGTGCCGCACTGAGGGGGAGTTGGCGCACGATAGTATCGGAGAAACCGTTCGTGCTGAGTAGGGACTGAGCTTGTCGAGGATGATCGGGTCGGATCGTCCCCCGGACGATCCTGAACCATGCGGGGCATGGTTCAGCCGATCATTATCGAAGCACCCCTGGCGGTCCTTCGATACGCCATTTCGACAAGCTCAATGGCTACTCAGGACGAACGGTTTCTCCGATGATATCGTGCTCCAGCCCGGCCCCCGCGCCGTTCACAGCGCCTGCTGTTCGCGGTTCAGGCTGCGGCCGGGCTGGGTCGCGGCCGGGGCCGGCGCCCCCGCCGGGACGGCGCGGACATCGGCCGGCACCTCGATGAACGGCAGGTTCAGCGTCTCGCCGGTCATCCGCCGTATCTGGTTGGTGAGGGCCGGATCGTCGTTGAGCGTGCGGCCATAGGACGGGATCATCCCCTCGATCTTCGGCGTCCAGATGCTGGCGAAGCGCTGCGGGAACGCCTTTTTCAGCACCTCCAGCATGATCGCGGGCGAGGTCGAGGCACCGGGCGACGCGCCCAGCAATGCGGCGATCGTCCCCTGCCGGTCGGTCACGATCTCGGTCCCGAACTGCAGCACCGGGCCCTTTTCCGGGTCGCGCTTGATGATCTGCACCCGCTGTCCGGCGGTGACGAGCTTCCAGTCGCCACGCCGGGCGTTCGGGAAATATTTCACCAGCTCGGCCTGGCGGTCCTTGTCGGTCAGCATCGCCTGGCTGACCAGATACTTGACCAGCTCGGCATTTTCCGCGCCGACCGCCATCATCGGCCCGACATTGCTCTTGTACACGCTGTTGAACAGGTCCTGCCACGACCCGTTCTTCAGGAACTTGGTGCTCTGCAGCGCGAAGGGGCCGAACAGGATCACCGACTTGCCGTCGAGCTTGCGCGCGTCGAGATGCGGCACCGACATCGGCGGCGAACCGGCCTCCGCCTTGCCATAGACCTTCACGTCGTGGCGCGCGGTGATCGCCGGGTTCTCGAAGGCGAGGAACTGGCCGCCGACCGGGAAGCCGCCATACTCCCTCGCCTCGGGAATGCCCGACATCTGCAACAGCTTCAGCGCCGCGCCGCCGGCGCCGATGAACACGAAGCGCGCGCGCACCGTCCGGTCTGTATTGTCGGCGAGGTTGCGGACCGTCACGTTCCAGATGCCGTCGGCGCCGCGGCGGATGCCGCGGACCTCGTGGCGCAGTTGCAGGCTGAAATTGGGGTTCTTCGTCAATGCGGTGGCAAGCTGGCGGGTGATGACGCCCCAGTTCACGTCGGTCCCGATCGGCATATAGGTCGCGGCGACCTTCTGGTTCGGGTCGCGGCCCTCCATCACCAGCGGCGCCCAGGCGCGGATCTTCGCCGGATCGCGGGTATATTCCATGCCGTAGAACAGCGGGTTGCGGACCAGTGCCGCCTGGCGACGGCGCAGATAGTCGATATTCGCGTCGCCCCAGACGAGGCTCATATGCGGGGTCGGGTTGATGAAGCCGTTCGGCGCGCCCAGGCGCCCGGTCCTGACTTCATGCGCCCAGAACTGGCGGGCGACCTCGAACTGTTCGGCGGTCTGCACCGCCTTGGTCGTGTCGATCGTCCCGTCGGCCCTTTCGGGCGTGTAGTTCAGCTCGGCAAAGCCCGAATGGCCGGTGCCGGCATTGTTCCACCCGTTGGAGCTTTCCTCGGCCACGCCGCCCAGGCGTTCGAACATCGCGACGCGCCAGTTGGGCTCCAGCTCCTGCAGATAGGTGGCGAGCGTGACGCTCATCACCCCGCCGCCGATCACCGCCACGTCGAGCGGCTGTTCCTGCGCCGGGGCGGGTCCGGGCGGCGAGGCCATCGGGCGGAACAGGAAGGCGACGACGCAGAAAAGGACCAGCGCGAGGATGCCGAGCGCGATCTTGGGGACCGGTGAGAGGATGGTCGAAAACGTACGCTAAGCACAAAGCCGTGTCAGCGATCGTATGACATCACGGATGGCCGGCTTTCCATTTTACCGGAATACGCAAGTAGGTGACACCGTTCGCCTCCGCCTGATCGAAATGGCCCGCGCGGATGTTGACCTGGATCGAGGGCAGCAGGAGCTTGGGCACGGATAGCCCGGCGTCACGCTGCTCGCGCATGGCGACGAAGTCGTCCTCATTCACACCGTCATGGACGTGGACGCTCGACCGTCGCTGCTCGCCCACCGTCGTCTCCCAGCGATAGTCGTCGCGACCCGGTGCCTTGTAGTCGTGGCAGAGGAACAGTCGCGTCTCGTCGGGCAGCGCCAATAGCCGGCGGATCGAGCGATAGAGCGTCCGCGCATCCCCGCCCGGGAAGTCGGCGCGGGCGGTGCCATAGTCGGGCATGAACAGCGTATCCCCGACGAACGCCGCATCGCCGATCAGATAGGTCACGTCGGCCGGGGTGTGGCCGGGGACATGCAGCACCTCGACCGCCAGCGCCCCGATCGCGAACTGGTCGCCATTCTCGAACAGGCGGTCGAAGTCCGAGCCGTCCGTTTTCAGATCATCCATCGCGAACACGGGGCGGAAGATTTTCTGCACGTCGCGGATATGCGCGCCGATCCCGATCCATGCGCCTGTATGCGCCTTGATGAAGGGTGCGGCCGACAGATGATCGGCATGAGCGTGCGTCTCCAGCACCATCGCGATCCGCCAGTCCTGCTCGCGGGCGAAGGCGACGATCCGCTCGGCCGAGCGCGTGTCGGCGACGCCGCTCGCCATGTCGAAGTCGAGGACTGGATCGATCACCGCCGCAGTCCGTGTCGCGGGATCGCCGACGAGGTAGCTAATCGTATTGGTCGGCTCGTCGAAAAACGCCTCGATGAGGGGCTGAGTCATGATTTTCTCCGTTAGCGCTTGCTAATATATTAGCTGGTGCTACATAAGCAACACCTAATGGAGTGGCGATGATGCTCAAACCGCCGATGGACCTGGCGACATTCGAGGCGAAGGCCGGGCAGGTCGCCGACACGCTGAAGGCGATCGGCAATGCTCGCCGGCTGATGCTGCTGTGCAAGCTGGTCGAGCATGGCGAGATGACGGTCGGCGATCTGGCCCGTGATGTCGGCTTGTCGCAGTCGGCCTGCTCGCAGCACCTGGCCAGGATGCGCGACGAGGGTCTCGTCACCTACCGGCGGGAGAGCCAGACGCTCTGGTACGCCATCGCGGATGCCCGCGTCGAAACGCTGCTCGGCACTCTCTACCAGCTCTACTGCAAGGATTGATGCGATGACGCTCGCGACCCTTTCTCCCGACGATACCCGTGCCGCGATCGATGCCGGTGCGCGCCTGATCGACATTCGCGGTGCCGACGAGCATGCGCGCGAACGCATTCCCGGCGCGATGAACGTGCCGCTCGACCGGATCGGCGATCTCCCGCGCGACGATCGTCCGGTCGTCTTTCACTGCAAGTCCGGGATGCGCACCGCCGCCAATGCGGCGCAGCTCGGCGCGGCAGCGGGTGGCGCGCCGGCCTATATCCTGGGCGGCGGCATCGATGCGTGGCGGCAGGCAGGACAGCCCACCGTCGCCGATCGGTCGCAGCCGTTGGAAATCATGCGGCAGGTGCAGATTACCGCCGGTGGGCTGGTGCTGATCGGCGTTCTGCTCGGCACGTTCGTCGCTCCCGGCTTCTTCGGGCTGTCGGCGTTCGTCGGGGCGGGGCTGATGTTCGCGGGCGTGACGGGGTGGTGCGGCATGGCCAACCTGCTGCGCGTCATGCCCTGGAACCGGCGCGCGACAGCCTGAGGCGATCGTGGACACCGCTGCCACCCTTGCCGCGCTTGCATCGGGCGGCGTGATTGGCCTGATCCTCGGCCTTGTCGGCGGAGGCGGGTCGATCCTCGCCGTGCCACTCCTGATCTATGTTGTCGGCGTCGGATCACCGCACGCTGCGATCGGGACGGCCGCTGTCGCCGTCACCGTCAATGCGCTTGCCAGCCTGGTCGGCCATGCGCGAGCGGGCCGCGTGAAATGGCGGTGCGCCAGTGTCTTCGCCGTCTCCGGAATGATCGGCGCGGCGCTGGGGGCGGAGTTGGGCAAGGCGTTCGACGGCAAGCGACTGCTTGTCCTGTTCGGGCTTCTGATGATTGGCGTCGGTTTGTCGATGTTGCGCAAGCGCCGCACGGCGGAAGCGCCGGACGTGCGACTGACCCGCGATAGCGCCTCGACGCTGCTGCCGCGCTTGGTTCCGATCGGGCTGGGCGTCGGGCTTGCCGCCGGCTTCTTCGGGATCGGGGGCGGCTTCCTGATCGTGCCGGGGCTGATCCTCGCGACCGCGATGCCGCTGCCCTTCGCGATCGGCACGTCGCTGGTCGTCGTCAGCGCGCTGGGGTTGACCACCGCCTTGTCCTACGCCCTGTCGGGGCTGGTCGACTGGAGCGTGACCGCGATGCTGGTCGTGGGCGGCGTCGCTGGAACGATCGGCGGTATTGCATTGGGCAAGGTTCTCGGCACCCGTAAGGGGCTGCTCGAACGTGGCTTTGCCGCCGTCGTGATTGCGGTAGGAACCTACGTTACGGCATCGTCGCTCTGAACCTGAGCAGCTTCAGCCGACTGCTATCGGCGCCCTCGCGCCAACAGCTTTTCACCATCGGGCCTGATCTCGCCCTTCGGCGTGACGTGTCGGTAGAGTGTTTGGCGCGTCACGCCGAGTTCGGCGCATAGCTCCGCGACCTTGGTTTCCGGTTTGCCCATCGCGGCCTGGGCGAGACGCAGTTTGGCCGGCGTCATCTTGAACGGACGCCCGCCGTGCCGACCGCGTGCCCGAGCGGACTCCAGACCGGCGCGCGTGCGCTCGACGATCAGTTCTCGCTCGAACTCGGCGAGGCCGGCGAAAATCGCGAAGATCAGCCGACCGTTGGCGGTGGTTGTGTCAATCGACGCGCCTTCGCCCGCCAGCACCTTCAACCCGATGCCACGCTTCGTCAGATCACCAACCGTATTGACGAGGTGGCGCAAATCGCGGCCGAGCCGATCGAGTTTCCAGATGACCAGCGTGTCGTCGCGGCGCAGCGCCTTCAGGCAGGCGTCCAGTCCCGGTCGCTTGTCGAGCCGGCCCGATGCGGCATCCTCATAGATATGCTCGGGATCGACGCCGGCCGCGACCAGCGCGTCGTGCTGCAGGTCGTGGACCTGGCTGCCGTCCGCCTTGGACACCCGCGCGTAACCGATCTGCGTTGTCACATATACGTCCGTTCACGTGACGGAGCGGCATTGCCCGTCGATCAATCGCGATAATGTCACATAACCCGTCTTCTGGTCTATGCTCCATGAACGGGTACGCTTTCCTGTTTCGTGACGAACAGGAAGCCGATGCCGACCAAGACCATCCTGTCGCCCGCGCAGCGTGCTGTGATCTTCGACCCGCCTGCCGATCGCGCGACGATCGAACGGCTCTATACGCTCGGTCCCGACGATCTGGCACAGGTGGCGCGACGTCGGCGCGGGGCGAACCGGCTCGGCTATGCGGTGCAGCTTTGCTACCTGCGTCATCCCGGTCGCAGGCTACTGACGGGGGATGCGGTGCCCGCCGCCATGCTCGCGCTGCTCGCCGATCAGATCGGGTGCGTAGCCGACGACTTCACCGGCTATGCCACGCGCCCCACGACATTGCGCGAACACCGGGCCGAGATCGAAGCTCTGCTCGGTCTGCGCGCCTTCGCGCGGGTGGATGTACGGGCGATGCTGGCGCTGGGATCGGAGATTGCCGCTTCGACTGATAGAGGTGAGACGATCGTCACAGGCATGGTCGATCGCTTGCGGGCGGACCGGATCGTACTGCCGGCGACATCGACGCTGGAACGGCTCGCCCTCATCGTGCGGACACGGGCGCGCAAGGCGGCCCATTCCAATCTGATCCGCGACTGTTCGACCGAACAGGAAGCCGCACTCGAACACATGATCGCCTCCGACGATGATGGGCGCACCCGGCTAGGATGGATACGCGAATGGCCGGAAGCACCATCGGCCGCGAACCTGAAGGGAATCGTCGAACGGCTCGACACCGTGCGCGGCATCGGGATCGCGGCTGATCGAGCACGACGTATCCATGCTGCTCGCTATGCCGTCATTGCGCGGACCGCCGGCATCGTCACCGCCCAGCACCTGCGGCGTCTCGAACGTCCGCGCCGGCTCGCCATGCTCGTAGCTTCCGTGATCGAGATGGAAGCGACGTTGACCGACGCCGCGCTGGTCATGGTGGAGAAGATGGTGGGCGCGCTGTTCCGCCGTGCCGACCGCACCCGCTCCGATCGGCTGCTCGGCCAGGCACGGATGCTGAAGGACACCGCGCGTTTCCATGCCCGGCTCGGTCGCCTGCTGGTAGATGCTCGTGCGAGCGGGCGCGATGCCTTCCGCGCGATCGACGCGAAGATGGGCTGGGATCAGCTCGAACGCAGCATCCGCTTTGCCGAGGATCTGACGCGCTCGGCCGATGACGGGCTGGAAGAAGTGGTCGAACGCTATCCCGCCGTGCGGCGTTTCGCCCCGACGTTTCTCGCCGCTTTCACCTTCCGCACCGCGCGGTTGGCTGATCCGCTGCTCGGCGCGATCGAGGTGCTGCGCACGATGTACCGCGACGGTCGATCGGTCCTGCCGAAGCGAGTGCCGACCAGCTTCATCAAGCCGCGCTGGCGCAAGGTCGTGCAGCCGGCGGAAGGGACGATAGACCGGCGCGCCTATGAGATCGCAGTGATCGCCCACCTGCGCGAGCGGCTCGGCTCGGGCAGCATCTGGGTGGACGGCAGCCGCGCCTATCGCACGCTCGACGACTATCAGCTGCCCATGCCCGCCTTCGAAGCGATGCGCGCGAGCGGCGATCTGCGCCTGGTTGTGCCGACCGACTTTTCCAAATGGTACGAGGAACGCCGCACCCTGTTGGCCCGGCGCATGACGGAGGTGGAGCGCGCAGCCGCAGCGGGCGAGCTGGTCGATGTGACGATCGAACGCGGGCAGTTGCTCATATCGTCGATCCGGCGATCCCCGTCCGACGATGCCGATGCGCTAAAGGCCCGGCTCTACGCGATGCTGCCGCGCGTCCGAATCACCGATCTGCTGGTCGAGGTCGCCGCATGGTCGGGATTCGCCGACCGTTTCGTCCATGCGCGCAGCGGCGCCCCCGCCTCCGACCAGTCCGCGCTGATGGGTGCGATCCTCGCCGATGCGACCAACCTCGGCCTGGGCCGCATGGCCGAAAGCTCGCGCGGGCTGACGTTGTCTCGCCTGCGCTGGACGGCGGAATGGCATGTGCGCGACGAAACCTATCTGTCGGCGCTGGCGGCGATCGTCGATTGCCATACCGCGCATCCGCTCGCGGCGGTCTGGGGACCGGGCGATACATCGTCGTCGGACGGGCAGTTCTTTCGTGCCGGTGGTCAGGGCGAGGCCCGCGCCGATCACAACGCCCGCTATGGCACCGAACCAGGCGTGCTGTTCTACACCCACGTCACCGACCGCTTCACGCCGTTCCACACCAAGGTCATCGCCGCCAATGCCGGCGAGGCCGCGCATGTCCTCGACGGCCTGCTCGACCATGAAAGCGAGCTGGTCATCCGCGAACATGCGACCGATACCGCCGGCGCGGTCGATCATGTCTTCGGCCTGTGCCATCTGCTCGGCTTCCGCTTCGCGCCCCGCATCCGCGACCTCAACGAGCGCCGGCTCTACAGCCTGTCGCCGCTCGACTCGTGGCCGACGCTGCGCCCGCTCGTCGCCGGTCCGGTCAAGATCCGCGCGATCGAGGAGAACTGGGACGAAACCCTGCGCCTTGCCGCCTCGATCCGCGCCGGCACGGTGAGCGCCTCGGTCATGCTCCGCAAGCTGGCGGGCTTCCCGCGTCAGAACTCGGTCGCCCGCGCGCTGCGGGAGATAGGTCGGATCGAACGCACCCTGTTCATGCTCGACTGGTTCGATGATCCCGACCAGCGTCGTCGCACCGGCAGCATTCTCAACAAGGGCGAGGCCCGCAACGCGCTCGCCCGCGCCATCTTCTTCAACCGCCTCGGCGAACTGCGCGACCGCACCTTCGAGAACCAGCGCCATCGCGCCTCCGGCCTGACCCTCGTCACCGCGGCCATGACGCTCTGGAACACCGTCTATCTCGACCGAGCTGTCCGTCATCTGCGCGGCAGCGGCGTCGACGTGCCCGACGAGCTGCTCGCCCACGTCGCCCCTCTGGGCTGGGAGCATATCGGCCTCACCGGCGACTATCTCTGGGGCGAGATCGACAAACCTCGCGAGCGGTTCAGGCCGCTGCGCCTCCACCAGCAAAGCCGGGACGCTTAGCGTACGTTTTCGACCATCCTCTCACCGGTCCCC
>QFNF01000050.1 GCA_003240755.1 Sphingomonas hengshuiensis
CACGATCGCGTCGCGCCCGATCAGGTCGATGCGGCTGATATGCGCGTCGAGGTTGATGCGGATGCACGGCCAGTTCAGCCGCGCCGCGACCTGTTCGATATGCGTCGACTTGCCGGTGCCGTGATAGCCCTGCACCATCACCCGCCGGTTGTGCGCGAAGCCCGCGAGGATCGCCAGCGTCGTGTCCGGATCGAACACATAGGCCGGATCGGCGTCGGGCACGCGTTCGTCGGCGACCGAGAAGGCCGGCACTTCCATGTCGCTGTCGATGCCGAACAGCTCGCGCACCTTCACCATCCGGTCGGGCGCGCTCAGGATCGTCGTGGTGCCGGCTTCGGGCGGGGAATCGGTCGTGGTCATGCGGGCCTTTCGCGTGGGCGCACCGGAGCGCCAGCGGTCCTTTAGGACGAAGCGGACCGCCTACTCAACCTTCGGCGGCAATTGGAACAGCGTCGTGAACCGTTCGGCGATGGCCCGGTTCCCCTCGACCGCGATCGCCCCCGCCATGGCCAGCGGCATGCCGCCATAGACGACCGGCAGGAACGCGCCCGGACTGCCCGACAATGTCGCGGCGGCATCCCCGGCCACCCCGCGCCGGACCGCCAGTGCCCCGTCGGCCAGTTCCGCGACATATCGATCGTCGCCAAGGCGGAACGCGACCGTCGCCCGCCAGTCCCCCGCGCGTTCCCCCACCAGCAGCATTTTCAGCGACAGCATCAGCGACACCGCCGAAAACGGCAGCGAGGGGTCGTGCGCCGGCGACCGCAGCGCCCATCGGGCGAGCGCCAGCACCACCGGCTCGGCCTCGTAGCCCCATGGCGTCAGCGCATAGACCTGCGCATTGGCGGGCGATGGCAACCGCTGCCGCGCGACGATCCCCGCCGATTCCAGCCCCGCCAGCCGCTGCGTCAATATGTTCGCGCTGATCCCCGGCAGTCCGGCACGGATCTCGCCGAAGCGGCGCGGCCCCAGCAGCAGTTCGCGTATCAGCAGCAGCGCCCAGCGTTCCCCGACATACTCCATGCCCAGCGCCGCGCCGCAGGCATCGTCATAGCGCCGCTTCGCTGCTTCAGTTACTTTTACTAACTCCATGGTTGTTTTCTGTAACCAGCAGGCGCAAGCAGTGCAAATGATGATTCGCCGGGACCGGGAGAGGGTGCCATGCCGAAGAGGATGTTCGTGAACCCGGCCGTCGCCGGTGCGGCACGGGTCGCCGCGTGACCCGCCCGGTCATCACCGCGTTCGACTGGGTCCCGGATTTCGCCCGGGGCCAGGTCCGCGACCTGCGCGTCCGCTGGATACTGGAAGAGGCCGGCCAGCCCTACGACGTCCGGTACCTCTCGCAGGGGGCACAGAAGACGCCCGGACACCGCGCGCTGCAGCCGTTCGGACAGGTGCCGACCTATCAGGACGGCGACCTGACGCTGTTCGAATCGGGGGCGATCGTGCTGCACGTCGCGCAGCGCCATCGCGTGCTGCTGCCATCCGATCCGGCGGGCGGGGCGCGCGCGACCGAATGGCTGTTCGCCGCGCTCAACACGGTCGAGCCGCCGATCATGGACCATGCCATCGCCACCCTGTTCGAACGGGACAAGCCCTGGTCGAAACCCCGCCTGCCCGCGATCGAGGCACGTATCGCCCAGCGGCTGGGCGAGGTCGCCGCGCGGCTCGGCGACCGGCCGTGGTTCTACGGCGATTTCAGCATCGGCGATCTGATGATGGTCGCGGTACTGCGGATCATGGAGGGCAGCGATATCCTGACCGCGCATCCGACCCTGACCGCCTATGTCGAACGCGCCACCGCCCGCCCCGCCTTTGCACGCGCGCTGGCCGCGCAACTGGCCGGGTTCACCGGCGAACCGCCCGCCGGCTATGCCCGATGGGCTGCGAGAGGAGAACAGGCATGACCTATGTCGACGGTTTCGTGACCCCCGTGCCGCGCGCCAATCGTGCCGCCTATGAAACCCATGTCGCAGCGGCGGCGGCGATCTTCGCCGATCTGGGCGCCGGCCGGCTGGTCGAATGCTGGGCCGACGACGTCCCGCCGGGCGAACATACCGACTTCCCCCGCTCGGTCGCGCTGGCCGAAGGGGAGGACGTGCTGTTCAGTTGGATCGAATATCCCGACCGCGCGACCCGCGACGCGGTAGGCGCGGCGATGATGGCCGATCCGCGCATCGCCGGACTCGACATGCCGTTCGACGGCAAACGCATGATCCATGGCGGGTTCGCGACCATCGTCGACGAACGCGGCGGCGGTACGACCGGCTATGTCGATGGCTGCCTGACCCCGGTCGCGATCGACGCCCGCGCCGCCTATACCGATTTCGCCGCCCTGTCCGCCCGGCTGTTCGTCGAACATGGCGCGGTGCGCGTGGTCGAATGCTGGGGCGACGATGTGCCGCCGGGCAGGCACACCGATTATGCCCGCGCCGTCGATCTGCAACCGGGCGAAGCCGCCTGCTATTCGTGGATCGAATGGCCCTCGAAGGACGCGCGCGATGCCGGGTGGCAGGCGATCATGGCCGACCCGCGCATGGCGGGGCGCGACCTGCCGTTCGATGGCCGACGCATGCTGTACGGCGGCTTCACCCCGATCTTCGACCAGGCGATGCGAGCGGGCGGGTGAACCGGCACGGCGATGTCATCCGGTACGAACTGCTGCCCCGCCCCCGTTCAGCGCGTTCAGCGCGTTCAGCGACGCGCGTCACGCAAAGGCGGCCGCACCCTTCAACTGCTGATAGGCCGCGATCACCTTCTGCAACGCCGCTTCGTGGCTGCGATCCCCGCCGTTCCGGTCGGGATGATATTGCCGCACCAGTTCCGAATAGCGCTTGCGCAGCCCCGTGCGGTCGACATCGACCGCCAGCCCCATGACCTTCAGCGCCGACCGGTCGGCGGGGCTCAGCGGCCGCCCGTCCTGCCGCTCGGCCCGCGCCTCGCGCACGTTCCGGAACGTCGCGCCGATCGCATCCAGCGGGTCGGCGAAATCGGCCCATGCCGGCCCCGGATCGCCGCCCGCCCGGGCAAAGGCGCGTGTCTCGCGCTCCCATCCGGCATAGGGCCGCTGCGCGTCATGGATTTCCTCGGCGGTCATCCCGGCAAAATAGTTATACCCCGCATTGAACGCCCGGATATGGTCGAGGCAGAACCAGCGATAGGCGTTGGGCCGCTCGCCGCCCTGCGGCGCACCTTCCAGCGGCGGCGCGCGAAACTCGCCCGCATCCGCGCATCCCGGCACTTCGCACGGGCGTCCGTTCGCCTCCACGCGGCCATGGAAACGGGCATTGGGCCGGTCTTTGCTGATCTTCTCGCGCGCCACGCGACTCCCTTTGGCAAAACGCGTTATATAGGGCGCATGACCGACACCGCCACCGCCCCCCGCACCGACCTGCCCCTTGCCGACCTGATTGCCGCCCGCCTGCGCGACGCGCTGTCGCCAGGCGCGCTCACCGTCACCAACGACAGCCACCACCATGCCGGCCATATGGGCGACGACGGCACCGGCGAGACCCATTTCTCGGTCGACATCGTCGCCGACGCGTTTGCCGGCCAGTCGCGCGTCGGGCGCCAGCGGCTGGTCAACCGCGCGCTGGCCGACCTGCTGGCGACCCGCATTCACGCGCTGGCGATCCGCGCCCGCGCCCCCGGAGACCGCGATTGACATATGATCTGTGGTATTGGCCGACAATCCAGGGACGCGGCGAGTTCGTCCGCCTCGCGATGGAGGGCGCCGGCATCGCCTATCGCGACGCTGCCCGCGAAGACGGGGTGGAAGCGATGCGGCGCCGGCTGGAGGAGCCCCCGCGCGCGCCCTTCGCCCCGCCGTTCCTCGAACTGGACGGCCTGCGCATCGCACAGGTCGCCAACATCCTGCAATATCTGGGCGAACGCCATGACCTCGCCCTGTCGAACATCCGCGACCGCATCTGGGCGAACCAGTGGCAACTGACCATCGCCGACCTCGTGGCCGAAGTGCATGCCGTCCACCATCCGGTCGATATCGGCGCCCGGTATGACGACCAGCGTGCCGAGGCGGCCCGCGCCGCCGCCGGGTTCCGCGACCGGCGCATGCCCAAATTCCTGCGCCATTTCGAACTGCTGATCGGCGGACATGCCGGGCCGTGGGCGATCGATCATCGCTGGACCTATGTCGATACCTCGCTGTTCCAGATCGTCGAGGGGCTGCGCCATGCCTTCCCCCGTCGCATGGCCGCGCTCGAACCCGACCTGCCGCGGCTGATCGCGATCCACGACGCGGTGGCAGCACTGCCCGGCATCGCCGACTATCTGGCCAGTGACCGCCGCATCCCGTTCAACGACGACGGCATCTTTCGCCACTACCCCGAACTGGACGCCGGTTGATGGCGGCGGCCGGGCAACTCGCCCCGATCCGCGACATGCCCGGCGGGGTCGGCCAATCGTGACCACGCTCGCCCGCATCGCGCTCGCGACCGGCGTGTCGCTCGACGTCGCGGTGGCGGGCGCGTCCGGTCGGCCGGCGATGATCTTCCTCCACGGCTTTCCCGAATCGCACCGCACATGGCGGCATCAGCTACCCGAATTCGCCCGCGACCATTTCGTCGTCGCCCCCGACCAGCGCGGCTATGCCGCCTCGGACAAGCCGCCGGCGGTAGGGGATTACGCACCGGACAGGATCGTCGCCGACCTGATCGCGCTTGCCGATGCGCTGGATATCGGGCGCTTCACGCTGGTCGGTCACGACTGGGGCGGCGCGGTCGCATGGCTGGCGGCGCTCCATCATCCCGACCGCGTCGAACGCCTCGTCATCTGCAACGCGCCGCATCCGCTGGTCTTCCAGCGCTCGCTGTTCGACGATCCCGACCAGCGCGCCGCCAGCCAGTACGTCACCCGGTTCCGCGACACGTCGCTCGACCGGGGGCTGGTCGGTGCCGGGCTGGAGCGCTTCTTCACGACCGGCTTCGCCCGCTTCGTCACCCGTACGATCGCGGGGGAGGACAAGGCGGCGTATCTCGCCGAATGGGCCAGTCCGGGGGCGATGACCGCGATGCTCAACTGGTACCGGGCCTCGCCGATCATCGTCCCCGCACCCGGGGAAACGCCCGGGCGTCCGGCATGGCTCGACGGCCCGTTCCCGCCGGTGACGCAACCGACGCTGGTGGTGTGGGGAATGCAGGACCAGGCGCTGCTGCCGGTACAACTGTCGGGGCTCGGCCAGCATGTGCCCGACCTGACCGTGGTCGAGGTGGACGCCGGGCATTTCGTGCCGTGGGAGGCACCGGATGCGGTGAACCGGGCGATCAGGGGGTGGATCGCGACGCATCCCGTGCCCGCCCCTGCGCCCCGATGAACCCGCCGCGCAAGGCAGGGACGATTACCCCCGCACCACCTTGGCCACCGAATCCAGCAACCCGTTCACGAACCCCTTTTCCCGCCGGTCGTAGAACGCATCGGCGACGTCCAGATACTCGCTGATGACCGCCGCCACCGGCACGTCCGCCCGCGCCAGCAGCTCATAGGTCCCGGCACGCAAAATCTGCCGCATCGGCTTGTCCAGCCGGTCGATCGTCCATCCGCTCGACAGCTTGGTCGAAATCAGCGCGTCGATCTCCTCGCGACGCGCATCGACGCCCCTGACGACATCGTCGAAGAAATGGACGTCGGCCTCGGCATATTCGACCTCCTCGATCGTCGCGCCCAGCCGGTGCTGGTGGAATTCGTGGAGCAGTGCCGGAATGGGCGTCGCTTCCATCTCATGCTGGTACAGCGCCTGGACGGCGGCCAACCGGGCGGCGGCGCGGGCCTGACGGGCACCGCGCGGGCGGGAATTCTTGCTGGTCATAAGCGCCGCCCCATAGCCGCTGTCGACGGCACAAGTCGAGGGGGCGCTTTCCTACCGCGCGCGCGCGTGACAATGTGACCCAAGCTCCTTGAACCGTCCGATCCCCGGCCGCGCACGGTCCGACCGCTACACGATTGCGTGGCGAGTGTGACCTTTGTGAACTTTGGCTACCGACGTCCTCCCGGCGCAGGCTGGGGTCTCCCGGCCAGAAAGCGCGCGCGCCGTGTGAAAATGCGCACGAGTGTGAACTTAGTGAACTTTGGCCGGAAATCGCCCCCCCTGACGAGGGAGCGGTCCGGGCCGGGCAGGCGCGCGGCAGCCGCGCCGCCGGCGAAGGACGCAACCCACGGGCAAGCCCGTGCCGCCGGTCGCACCTCGTACGGCGTGGCGCGCCTTCGCTACGCCTGGCCCGGCGCGTCCAGCCGGATCGCCACCGACTTCGCATGCGCCGGCAGTCCCTCGGCCCCGGCCAGCGTCACCGCCGCCGGCCCGATCCTCGCCAGCGCCGCCGCGTCCAGCCCCAGGAAGCTGGTCCGCTTCATGTAATCCAGCACCGACAGCCCCGATGCGAAGCGCGCCCGCCGCCCGGTCGGCAGCACATGGTTCGGCCCCGCCACATAATCGCCGACCGCCTCCGGGGTATGGCGCCCGAGGAACACCGACCCGGCGTTGCGCACCATCGCGAACAGCGGCTCGGGATCGCCGACCGCCAGCTCCAGATGCTCGGGCGCCAGCCGGTCGACCAGCGGCATCGCATCGGCCAGCGTCGGCACGATCACGATCGCGCCATTGGCGTCCCAGCTCGCCCGCGCCACCTGTCCGGTCGCAAGGTCGGCGATCTGCGCATCGACCGCCTGCGCCACCCGATCGGCAAAGCCCGCATCGTCGGTGAACAGGATCGACTGGCTGGTCGGGTCATGCTCGGCCTGGCTCAGCAGGTCGGCGGCGATCCATTCGGGATCGTTCCGCCCGTCGGCGACGACGACGATCTCCGACGGCCCCGCGACCATGTCGATGCCGACCACGCCGTATAGCTGCCGCTTGGCCTCCGCGACCCATGCATTGCCCGGCCCGGTCACGACATCGACCGGCCTGATCCGGTCGGTGCCATGGGCGAGCGCGGCCACCGCCTGCGCCCCGCCGATCCGCCACACCTCGTCCACCCCGGCCAGCGCGGCGGCGGCAAGGACCAGCGGATTGACCTCGCCCTTCGGCGTCGGCGTCACCATCACGATCCGCCCGACCCCCGCGACCTTGGCCGGCACCACGTTCATCAGCACCGACGACGGATAGGCCGCCCGCCCGCCCGGCACATAGACCCCCGCCGCCGCGACCGCGCTCCACCGGGCGCCCAGCCGCACGCCGGCGTCGTCGACCTCGTCGCGATCCTCGGGCCGCTGCTTCGCGTGATAGGCGACGATCCGGTCATGGGCGAGTTCCAGCGCCTGCCGCAGGTCCGGCGCCAGCCCGTCCAGCGCCGCCCGGCACGTCGCCAGCTCGATCCGCCACCCGGTCGCATCCGGATCATGCCCGTCGAACCGCTCGGTAAACGCCCGCACCGCCGCGTCGCCGTCGTCGCGCACCGCGCGCAGGATCGCCGCCACGTCGCGCGTCACGTCGCTGTCCGCCTCGCGCCGCGCATCGACCAGGCTGGCGAAGTCGGCGGCAAAGCCCGCCGCGCCCGCGTCCAGCCGGATCATGCCGCCACCGCCCGGCGAAACGCATCGACCAGCGGCACGACGGCCCCGCGCGTCTTGAACGCCGCGCGATTGACGACCAGCCGCGACGTCACCTCGGCGATGGTTTCGACTTCCACGAGGCCGTTCTCCTTCAGCGTCCGCCCCGACGACACCAGATCGACGATGCGCGGCGCGAGGCCCAGCACCGGGGCCAGCTCCATCGCCCCGTTCAGCTTGACGCATTCGGCCTGCACCCCCCGCGCGGCGAAGTGGCGCCGGGTCGTGTACGGATATTTGGTGGCGATGCGGACATGGCTCCACCCGCGCGGATCGTCGCCCTCGGCCATCCCCGCCGGCTCGGCGACCGAGATGCGGCAATGCCCGATCTTCAGGTCGACCGGCGCGTACAGCTCCGAATAGTCGAACTCGGCCAGCACGTCCGACCCGACGATGCCCAGTTGCGCCGCGCCATGCGCCACGAACGTCGCGACGTCGAACGCGCGCACCCGGATCAGGTCGATCTCGGGGCGGTCGGTGCGGAACCGGAGCGCGCGGCTGTCGGGGTCGCTGAACGCCGCCTCGGGCACGATGCCGGCGCGGGCGAGCAGCGGCATGGCCTCGTCGAGGATGCGCCCCTTGGGCACGGCGATGATGATGGGGTCGGTCATGGGCACGCCGGGCTTTACTTGGGGGTCCTGTCCGACGCAACTGACCCGGCATGACCGAAGCCGACTTCCTGACCGCGTTGCGCGCCCTGCCGCTGCACGCCGGCGCGCACGGCCTGACCGACGATGCCGCGCATCTCGGCGACCTCGTGCTGACCAAGGACCTGATCGTCGCGGGCGTCCATTTCCTGCCCGGCGATCCCCCCGCCGACGTCGCGTGGAAACTGGTCGCGACCAACCTGTCCGACCTCGCCGCCAAGGGCGCGGTGCCGGTCGGGGTGATGCTCGGCTATCCGATCGGCGACGACGCCTGGGACCGCGCGTTCCTGACCGGGCTGGACGAGGCCCTTCGCGCCTTCGCCTGCCCCCTGCTCGGCGGCGATACGGTGAAGCTGCCCGCCGGCGCCCCCCGCATCCTGTCGCTGACCGCGCTTGGCCGCGGCGCCCACGCGCCCCGCCGCGACGGCGCACGGGCGGGCGACGGGCTGTGGGTTACGGGGACGATCGGCGATGCCGGCGCCGGCCTCGCCATCGCGGGCGGGGCGGACGGACCGCCCGCACTGCTCGCCCGCTACCGCCGCCCGATCCCCCGGCTGGCGGAGGGACGGGCGCTGGCGCCGATGGTCCATGCGATGATGGACGTGTCCGACGGCCTGCTGATCGACGCCCGCCGCATGGCGGCGGCAAGCGGGCTGGCGGTGACGATCGACCTGGCGATGGTGCCGCTGTCGGACGATCTGACGGCGTTCGGCCACGACGCGCTGACCGCCGCCACGGCGGGCGACGATTATGAACTGCTGTTCGCCTGCGCCGCCCTGCCGCCGGTCGCCGCCACCCGCATCGGCATGTTCGCGGCCGGCGACGGCCTGACCCTGACCGACCGGGACCGCCCCGTCCCCCTCCCGGCCCGTCTCGGCTACCAGCACTGAACCCTCCCCCGACCGGGAAGGATTTAGAGGGTTGCGCCCCCCGCCCATCCGCATAAGCTGCCGCCCTTCAGGGGCATCGACCCGACGGGACAGCCGGGCGGCCCCACGCAGGGAGGGGTTTGCGGATGACGATCGTCTATCTGGCCATGGCATGCGCCGCGCTGGCCATACTCTACGGCATCCTCACCAGCATGCAGGTGCTGCGCGCGCCGGCGGGCGACGCGCGGATGCAGGACATCGCCGCCGCCATCCAGGAAGGGGCCAAGGCGTATCTCGGCCGGCAGTACCGCACCATCGCCATCGTCGGCGTCATCGTCGCCATCATCCTGTTTCCCACCCTCGGCGCGCTGTCGACCGTCGGTTTCGTCATCGGCGCGGTGCTGTCGGGCGTCGCGGGCTATGTCGGCATGGAGATTTCGGTCCGCGCCAACGTCCGCACGGCGGAGGCCGCGCGCGGGTCGCTGCAGGGTGGCCTCACCATGGCGTTCCGGTCGGGCGCGATCACCGGCATGCTCGTCGCCGGCCTCGGCCTGTTCGCGATCGCCGGCATCTTCTGGTACCTCGTCGCGATCGACGGGCATGGCCCGGGCGACCGCGAGGTCGTCGAGGCGCTGACCGCCCTCGCCTTCGGCGCCTCGCTGATCTCGATCTTCGCCCGGCTGGGCGGCGGCATCTTCACCAAGGCGGCCGATGTCGGCGCCGACCTGGTCGGCAAGGTCGAGGCCGGGATCCCGGAGGACGACCCCCGCAACCCCGCCGTGATCGCCGACAATGTCGGGGACAATGTCGGCGACTGCGCCGGCATGGCCGCCGACCTGTTCGAAACCTATGTCGTCACCATCGGCCTGACCATGGTGTCGATCGCGCTGCTGGTACAGGCGCCGCCTGCCGAGCTGCTGCGGCTGATGGCGCTGCCGCTGGTCGTCGGCGGGGTGTGCATCGTCACCTCGATCCTTGGCACCTACATGGTCCGGCTGGGCAAGGGCCAGTCGATCATGGGCGCGCTGTACAAGGGGTTCTGGACCACCGCGCTGCTTGCCGTCCCGGCCATCTATTTCGCCGCCAGTTGGGCGCTGGGCGATCTGGGCGCCGTGATCGGCGGCGCCGGCTTCCTCGATCCCGGCGGCGACACGCTCACCGTCGAGGGCGCGCTCGGCGCACAGGCGCCGGTCGCGGGGCAGAGCTTCACCGGCATGGACCTGTTCTGGTGCATGATGATCGGCCTCGCCGTCACCGCCGCGCTGGTCTGGATCACCGAATATTACACCGGCACCGCCTATCGCCCGGTCAAGTCGATCGCGCGCGCCAGCGTCACCGGCCACGGCACCAACGTCATCCAAGGCCTCGCCATCAGCCTCGAATCGACCGCGCTGCCGACATTGGTGATCGTCGTCGCGGTGGTCGCCGCCTACCAGCTTGCCGGCATCATCGGCGTCGCCTTTGCCGCCACCGCGCTTCTGGCGCTGGCCGGGATGGTCGTGGCGCTCGACGCCTATGGTCCGGTCACGGACAATGCGGGCGGCATCGCGGAAATGGCGCAACTGCCCGACGAGGTCCGCCACCGCACCGACGCCCTCGACGCGGTGGGCAACACGACCAAGGCAGTGACCAAGGGCTATGCGATCGGTTCGGCCGCGCTCGCCGCGCTGGTGCTGTTCGGCGCGTACACCACCGACCTGAAGCTGTTCTTTCCCGACCTGACCGTCGATTTCTCGCTGTCCAACCCGTATGTGATCGTCGGGCTGCTGCTCGGCGCGCTGCTCCCCTATCTGTTCGGCGCGTTCGGCATGACCGCGGTCGGCCGGGCGGCGGGATCGGTGGTCGAGGATGTCCGTGCGCAGTTCGCCGCCGACCCCGGCATCATGGCGGGGACCAGCCGCCCGCAATATGGCCGCACCGTCGACATCGTCACCCGCGCCGCGATCCGCGAGATGATCGTGCCCTCGCTGCTCCCCGTATTGTCGCCCGTCGCGGTCTATTACATCGTCACCTGGGTCGCCGGACAGGCGCAGGGTTTCGCCGCACTCGGCGCGATGCTGCTCGGCGTCATCGTCTCCGGCCTGTTCGTCGCCATCTCGATGACCAGCGGCGGCGGCGCATGGGACAATGCCAAGAAATATATCGAGGACGGCAATCACGGCGGCAAGGGGTCGGAGGCGCACAAGGCCGCCGTCACCGGCGACACGGTCGGCGATCCGTACAAGGATACCGCCGGCCCGGCGGTCAACCCGATGATAAAGATCACCAACATCGTCGCCCTGCTGCTGCTCGCCGCGCTTGCCGGGGGTGGCACCGTCTAGCGCCGTCCGGTTGCGCGCCCCCGGTCGCGTGCCGCGAACGGCGGGGACCTTCGATGAAGGGGCCATGTGCCGTACCGGGCGGGGCGTGCGAAATCCCGGCTCCGCCCCGCCCCTTGCCCTCCCCGCCGCCGCGCCCTATCTCCCGATCACAACGTCGACCGGCCGTGCGCGTCACGGGTCCGGTCGTTGGTGCTTTCCTTTTTTCGGCATAGCGCTTATGGGAACCCGCCCGGTTGCCGGTGCGCCATAATTTCACGAGGTATCTGTTTGGCGAAGGAAGAACTTCTCGAAATGCGCGGCCAGGTGGTCGAACTGCTGCCCAACGCGATGTTCCGCGTCCGGCTCGAGAACGATCATGAAATCCTGGGGCATACCGCCGGCAAGATGCGCAAGAACCGCATCCGCGTGCTGGTCGGCGACGAAGTCCTCGTCGAACTGACCCCCTATGACCTGACCAAGGGTCGCATCACCTACCGCTTCAAATAAGCGATGGCCGCATGACCGCGCCTTCGGCCCCCTGCCTGCCGTCATGCGCCTGATTCTCGCCTCGACCTCGCCCCGCCGCCGCGACCTGCTGGCGCGGATCGGCGCGGTGCCCGACCGGATCGAGGCACCCGATATCGACGAGAGCCCGTGGAAGGGCGAACTGCCGCGCCCCTATGCGCTTCGCCTTGCCGAGGCGAAGGCACGCGCGATCGGGCCGCAGCAAGGCGCCGTGGTGCTGGCCGGCGACACGACGATCGCGCTCGGCCGCCGCATCCTGCCCCCCGCCACGACCGAAGATATCCAGCGCGAGCTGCTCGGCCTGCTCTCCGGCCGCCGGCATCACTGCCTGTCGGCGGTGTGCGTGCTGATGCCCGACGGGCAGGCGCGCATCCGTATCGCCGATACCATCGTCGCGTTCAAACGGCTGGAGGCGCGTGAGATCGACGCCTATGTCGCGTGCGGCGAAGGACTGGGCAAGGCGGGAGGCTATGCGATCCAGGGCCGCGCCGAGGCGTTCGTCCGCTTCCTGTCCGGCAGCCATTCGGGCGTGATCGGCCTGCCGCTGTTCGACACCCGCGCGCTGCTCGAAACCGCCGGCGTCCCGCTTGGCTGACTGGATCGTCGAGCGCGGCATCGGCGAAGTCCGCGCCGCGCGGATCGAGGGTGGCGCGATCGTCGAAGCCCGGATCGAACCCGACGACGCCCTGCGCGCCGGCGCGATCCTGACGGCGCGCCTCGTCCGCCGCATCCCCGTCCGGGGCGAAGGCATCGTGGCATGGGACGGGGGCGAGGCTTTGCTCCACCCGCTGCCGCACGGCGTGACCGAAGGCGCGACGCTGCTGGTCGAGATCACGCGCCCCGCCGCTCCCGAACCCGGCAAGCCCAAGCGCGCCCGCGCCCGCCCCGCCGCGCCCGATGCGGTGCCGCGCGACGCCCCCTCCCTCGCCGACCTGCCCGGCGCCCGCATCCTCGGCCCGTTCGATCCCGACCTGCTGGGCGAGGCCGGCTGGCCGCTGCTGATCGAGGAAGCGATCACCGGACAGGTCGCCTTTCCCGGCGGTGCGCTGTCGATCGCGCTGACGCCGGCCATGACGCTGATCGACATCGACGGCGACCTCGCCCCGGCCGCGCTGGCACTGGCCGGCGTGCGCGCTGCGGCACAGGCGATCGCGCGGCTCGACCTGGCCGGTTCGATCGGCATCGACCTGCCGACCGTGGGCGACAAGGCCGTCCGGATCGCCGCCGCCGAGGCGGTCGACGCCATCCTGCCGCAACCGTTCGAACGCACCGCGGTCAACGGCTTCGGCTTCCTCCAGATCGTGCGCAGGCGTACCCGCCTGTCGCTGCCCGAACAGTTCGTCCATGCCCCCGCCCACGCCCGCGCGCTGCTGCGTCAGGCGCAGCGGACCGGCGGCAGCGGCGAACGCACGCTGGCGGCGCATCCCGCCGTCGTCGCGGCGATCGCCGCCCGTCCCGACTGGACCGTGGCGGTCGAACATACGCTCGGCGCGCCGCTCGCCTTGCGGGCGGAAGCCTCGCTCGCCATATCCGCCGGACATGTCCAGGCCCGCTTCCCGTAACCACTGCCCGCTATGTTCGGCCCCGACCGATCCGGCCCATCGCCCCTTTTGCAGCCGCGGCTGTCGCGACCGCGACATGCTGAACTGGATGGGGGAAGGCTATCGCATTCCGGGGCCTGCGGCATCGTCCGACGAAAATGTCGAAACCGGGCTGGACAGGCACGATTCCCACGGCTAACAGGCCCGCTCTCCCGGACAGCCGGGCGTGCCCAGGTAGCTCAGTTGGTAGAGCATGCGACTGAAAATCGCAGTGTCGGCGGTTCGATCCCGTCCCTGGGCACCACATGTCTCCAGGCAATTTCGATAACATACCATGGCCTGCGCCATGCCCCAAAGGCTATCGCAGCACGGCACCGGCACGATGGTCTTCGCCCTGCCAGACGCCCTCGGCTGTCAGGTTCGCACGGCTATCGCTCGGCAGTGCGGTACCGACCGCCACGCCCCGCGCTCGCATCATGCGGTCCGGTAATGTTGCCAACCGCATCCGCCGGCGACCGGCGGTGCATGCGCCACACGCCGCTTCCCACGCCCGCCCGTTAAAAACGGCAAAGCTGCAAAACAGAAAGCGGCCCCGAAGGACCGCTCTAACCCGATGACATATCTGGAAGAACTGGAGCGGGCGAAGGGATTCGAACCCTCGACCCCAACCTTGGCAAGGTTGTACGCCACCTTACCGGAAAACCCCTGAATCATCCTTAAACGTGCGAAATCAATTATTTTTCTGGATGGGGGCAGCCGATTGTTATACAAACACCGCTGATCTTGTTTGCACGGTGCTTATCCCGTGCTTATCTGCCTTCCTGAAACTGGAGGCGCAGATGAAGGCGAAGCTCACGAAGAAGTTCGTCGACGGGGTGGCGGCCGAAGCCGGCAAGCGCCTGACGATCTGGGACACGGACCTACCCGCGTTCGGCCTCATGGTCACCCCGCTTGGTCCCCGCGGCGGCGGCGTAAAATCCTACATCGTCCAGTATCGGTGCGGCGGCCGCGGCGCTCCGATACGGCGCGTGACGATCGGCCATCACGGGGCCGAGTGGCAGCCTGGTCCTGCGCGCGAGGAAGCCGCGGAGATCCTGCGCCAGGTACGTCGCGGCGGCGACCCCTTCGAAGAACGGCGCCAGTCGCGCGAGGACCAGCGGCTAGCCCAGCTTGATCGACTGAACGAAATGTCGCGCGATCTGGACCTCGTGTTCGCGACCTTCCGCGAAACCTTCGTCGAGGACTATGCCAAGGTGCGCCAGACGCGCAGCTGGGAGAAGACCGAGCGGGCACTGAAGGATGCCGGCATCGAGCTCGACGCCACGCGCATCGACAAGATTGAGCGCGAATCGATCAAATGGTCACTTGATCGGATCGCCAAGCGCAGCATGTCCGCCGCGATCGAGGCGCACAAGGCGCTCGGGCGCATGTTCCGGTGGGCAGTGTCGGAGGGCAAGATCGAGAAGTCGCCGATGGTCGACATGGAGCCGCCGGGCAAGGACAAGGTCCGCAAGCGCGTCCTGCACGGCGACGAGCTGCGCGAGCTGTGGCAGGCCGCGGAGGCGATGGGCTATCCGTTCGGTCCCCTGATCCTGCTCCTGATCGCGACCGGTCAGCGCCTGCGGCAGGTGAGCAACGCGAAATGGGGCGAAATCCGCAAGAAGGAGAAGGTGTGGTTGATACCCGAAGAACGGGTGAAGGCGGACGACAGCCACCAGCGCGAGCATCTGGTGCCGCTCAATGCACGAGCCATGCGGATCATCGACCATCTGCCCGATATAGCGCCGCCTGATGGCGTGAAGCTGACCAAGTCCGCCCGACCTCTGTTCACCACCACCGGTGATCGACCCGTCAGCGGCTTCAGCAAGGCGAAGACCAGAGCGGACACGCTGCTGCTCGCCGCCCGCCACAAGGCGGCGAAGGAGCAGGGTCTCGATCCCGACGATGTCGAGGCGATGGATAACTGGACCAACCACGATATCCGCCGCACGCTCTCCACCGCGCTGCAGGCGCTGAAGGTCGCGTCGAACATCATCGACCTCATCCAGGCTCACGTCGTGAAGGGCATGACGCGTGTCGCCCGGCATTATCAGCATTGGGAGTTCTACGAGGAGAAGCGCGACGCGTTGGACCTGTGGAACCAGTACCTGGACGGCGTCATCGATGGTGATCCCAAGCACGCCGAGCTGGTCGAGCGGGTCAACTTCCGTCTGCTACGCTGGTCCGATGACGAACAGGAGGAGGATGGGCTTGCGAACAACGACGAAGCCGATTAACTAACACTCTGTAGCGCGTGGACCTCGCCGATATCCCGCGCCGGGCCCTCTGTTGAGCGCGATGCCCCGGCCGAAACGAGCGGATCAACTCAATCGACGCAGTGCGTCTGACGGAGCATCCGTATGTCCGAAGCCGAATATATCAGCACCAAGCAGCTCGCCGCTTATACTGGGCTATCCGAACCCTATTGGGCAAACCTGCGCTCGCAGGGCGGGGGCCCTGCCTACATCAAGCTGGCCAAGCACGTCCGCTATCGTCGCGCCGAGGTCGACCGGTGGCTAGCCGAGCGCGAGCGTGTGAGCACCTTCGCGAAGGTAAGCGTGGCCGGTAGGCCGCCTTGCGGTGGTCTTAGCCTTCGGGATGCTTGTCGTCTTTGACGAGGGCGCGGGTGTTGCGGGAAATTTTCGGT
>QFNF01000051.1 GCA_003240755.1 Sphingomonas hengshuiensis
CCCATGTCGCTCACCGAAGCCCGCAAGCAGTACAAGCCGTTCGAATACCCCTGGGCGTTCGATTTCTGGAAGCGCCAGCAGCAGATCCACTGGATGCCCGAAGAGGTGCCGCTGGGCGAGGATTGCCGCGACTGGGCGCAGAAGCTGACGCCGCACGAGCGCAACCTGCTGACGCAGATCTTCCGCTTCTTCACCCAGGCCGACGTCGAGGTGCAGGACTGCTACCACGAGAAATATGGCCGCATCTTCAAGCCGACCGAGGTCAAGATGATGCTCGCCGCCTTCTCCAACATGGAGACGGTGCAT
Source organism: Sphingomonas hengshuiensis (assembly GCA_003240755.1). GTDB lineage: Bacteria > Pseudomonadota > Alphaproteobacteria > Sphingomonadales > Sphingomonadaceae > Sphingomonas > Sphingomonas hengshuiensis_A. The sequence continues at coordinate 307 of QFNF01000051.1, forward strand.
ATCGCGGCGTACAGCCACCTGCTCGACACGATCGGCATGCCCGAGAGCGAATATGGCGCCTTCCTCGAATATAGCGAGATGAAGGACAAGCACGACTATCTGCAGAATTTCGGGGTCGATACCGACGAGGATATCGCCAAGACGCTGGCGATGTTCGGCGGCTTTACCGAAGGGTTGCAGTTGTTCGCGTCGTTCGCGATGCTGATGAACTTCCCGCGCTTCAACAAGATGAAGGGCATGGGGCAGATCGTGTCGTGGTCGGTGCGCGACGAAAGCCTGCATTGCGAAGGCATCATCAAGCTGTTCCATGCCTTCTGCAAGGAACGCGACTGCATGACGCGCAGCGTGCGCGACGACATTGCCGACATGTGCCAGACGACGGTGCGGCTGGAGGACAATTTCATCGATCTCGCCTTTGAAATGGGGCCGGTCCACGGCATGACCGCCAAGGAGATCAAGAAATATATCCGCTACATCGCCGACTGGCGGCTGGGGCAGTTGGGGATGAAGCCGATCTACCTGATCGACGAACATCCGCTGCCGTGGCTGGCACCGCTGCTGAACGGCGTCGAGCACGCCAATTTCTTCGAACAGCGCGCGACCGAATATTCGAAGGCGGCGACGCGCGGCAACTGGAACGAGGTCTGGGACGGCTTCGACAAGCGCCAGAAGGCCAAGGCCGTGGCGCCGGCCAACGAGGAAGCCAGCGGCATGGGGGACATGTTCGGGGGCGTGGCGGCGGAATAGCGCCGGGCAAGGGGCAGCATAGCTGCCCCAAGCCTCAAGGCGCGGCCGGCCGGCAGCGCCCAAAGCGCCGTCCGACGGCACGGGCCTTGCCCGTGCCCGCCGCCCAAAGTTCACTAAGTTCACACTCGCACATTGTTGCGTGACCTTACTATCGGCGGTGTCAAAGAGCAGGGATCGCGGCGACCCCGCAGCATGATGGCGGCGGTCGTTCGTGTAGGACAGCGCGAAATGTGGCTGCGGTTCGTGCCGTCCAGAGGGTGGGCGGAAGCCGAAGCAGGACGCAACCCTCGACATTCCCGCGTAGGCGGGAATCCATAGGCGCTGCCGTTCGTGCCGGAGTCGCTGGCGGGGCGTATATGGATCCCGGCCTTCGCCGGGATGACGACGGGGTTGGTCGAAGCTCGCGCCTAGAGCGTTTTTCGATCAGGTTGGATCATCGTCACGGTGGCGATTTCGGTTCGTGGCAAGGCGCGAGGAGGGCGCGATGCCAAAGCATCGTGACCGACGAGCAACGCCGCCACGGACTGAAAGCGGCCCGCCGCGTAGCGGTCGCCCGCAGGGCGATGACGATGGTGCAACATGGTCGAAAACCGCTCTAGCCGCGGGAGGCCCCAGCCTTCGCACGGGCGAGGTCCAGGTCAAGAAACCCTACCGCCCGCGTCGCACCGGCGCCCGGAAATCGGCGGGCTTGTCCGCCACCCATGCGACGAACCTGGCGACCGCGGGCAGCGCACGCAGCGCTTCGATATCGGCGAGCGGCCCGGCCAGTTCGGCATTGGTCGCGCTGGCATGGATGGTCCGGTGGCAGATGGGGTGGACCGGCACCGTCTCGCGTCCGCCTTCGCTTCTGGGCACGCGGTGATGCCATTCGACCTGCGTGCCGATCGGCCGGCCGCACAAGGCGCAGTCCGGCGATACGACGGGCCGCGCCGCCAATGCTTCCGCCGACGCCAGTCCCGCCTTGCGTTTCACCCGTCCGGCCATGTCCGACCCCTTTCCCGGTAAAGATCGGCACGGCACCGGCAGTTGGCAACCGGTCGCGGACCAACTCCGAGCCGCTCCGCATAGATGAACCGCAGATGAAGGAACCGACCCGGCGACGAACGGGTTGTACCGCGGCAAGTTCAGGCAAAGGGAGTATCCCCATGAACCGCACGACATTGCTTATCGCTGCCGCCGCAACTGCAGTCATCGCGACGCCTTCACTGGCCAAAGACCGGCGGACGGTGCCGGTCTATTCGGACTACAACCCCTATTATCTCGACTACAAGACCGATCTGTCCGAAGCGAAGCGGGAACTGCGCAGCGATCTGGCGCGCGCGAACGACGCTGCCGACCGCGAGGACGCATGGGCGGAATATCGTCGCGAGGTGGCCGATGCGAAGCATGACTTCCGCAAGGAGATGGCCGAACGCGGCATGGTCGGGCGCAAGGGCCGGGTGACGATCGAGCAATAGCCGCAGCACCGCGATCCTACAGCGAAAGGCCGCCGAGTTCGCGCCCGGCGGCCTTTTTCATAGGGGCCGGGCAGCGGGAGCAACACGTATCGCCCGGCGACCACCCCCCCCGCCCGCCAAGACAAAAGGCCCCGGACGAACCCGTCCGGAGCCTTTCGAATACGCGTTTACCGGGGCGGGTCCCGATACGCCGGACCCGCCCGAACCGTTCGACAGTTAGAAGTGGCTCGTCAGACCCAGCATCGGACGGAAGCTGTGCGCCGAACCGAAGGTCGACACTTCACCGCGCAGGCGGATGCCCGAGTTGCCGGTGATGCCGCCCAGGCCGATGTCCTTCGGACCGACTTCGAAACCGGCGCCGTAGGTCATTTCGTGATAGTCGCGGCTGTCACGGCCGAACCGGTCGAAATTGACCCAGCGATAGCCGACCTTGCCATAGATCAGGCCCGAGTCGCCGGCACGCACGCCGAAACGACCGGCGGCGCCGTAATCCCAATCGATGTCGCCCGACACGCCCTTCGACACGCTGCCTTCGGCACCGACGAATACGGGGCCCAGCGGCACGTTGAAACCGACGATGCCCTCGACCAGGGCGCCGTTCAGCTTGTCGTTGCGCGGGACCAGCGGGATGCCGGCATCAGTCACTTCGGAATCGAACTGTTCCCAGCCGCCCATGATGGCGACATAGGGCTCGAACCCGAACCCGCGGGTGCCGTCAGGCGCGGTTAAGGCGGGGGCGGGTTCGGTGGTGGTCGGTGCGTCCTGCACGACGGTGGCGTCCTGCGCGAACGCAGGAACGGCCACGAACGCGGCGGCAGCGGCAGCGACGGTGAAAAGCTTACGCATACAAAACCTCATCAGCGTTTACGGTCCCGGCATCGAACGCGCGCCGGTTTGTCCGTGGCCCCTCTGAACCTGAAATCGCGCAAGTTGTTGCATCGCATTGCAACACGGATGTCATGAAATCGAATACTGTTGCATGTCGGCAACGGTATCTTTCATCCCGATGAACGAACCGGGGCGAACCCGCCCGGACCGTGGTTACATTGTGGCAAAGACAGCACGGTGGCAGGGCGCCGCAGCGCAACAATCGGGGCGCCAGCCGGTTGTAGGATGCGACTGGTACCCCGAATCGGAGGAGGAACTGCGATGCGACCCCGGATCATCATCGTCGGCGCCGGCTTTGGCGGAATTGCCACGGCGCAGGCGCTGCGACGGACCGAGGCGGATATCACGCTGATCGACCGTACCAACCACCATCTGTTCCAGCCGTTGCTGTACCAGGTTGCGGGCGCCGCCCTGTCGCCGGCCGACATCGCGACCGCCAATCGCGCCCTGCTGCGCCGCAACAAGAACACCCGCATCCTGATGGCCGAGGTGAGCGGCGTGGACGCCGCCGCGAAGGAGTTGTGCCTCGCCGACGGGCGGCGCCTGCCGTTCGATTTCCTGGTCCTCGCGACCGGCGCCGGGTACAGTTTCTTCGGCAACGATGCGTGGCGCGAGCATGCGTTCGTGCTGAAATCGATCGACGACGCCCTGGCGATCCGCGCCAAGCTGCTGGGCGCGTTCGAACGGGCAGAGCAGTGCGACGACCCGGCGGAGGTACGCCGGCTGTTGACCTTTGCGGTGGTCGGCGGCGGACCGACCGGCGTCGAACTGGCCGGGACGATCGCCGAAATGGCGCGCACGACGCTGGCGCGCGACTTCGCCTCGATCGATCCGCGCGGCAGCCGCGTGGTGCTGTGCGAAATGGGCCAGCGCATCCTGTCCGCCTTCGACCCGCCGCTGTCCGACGCGGCGCGCGGCATGCTCGAATCGCTCGGCGTCGAGGTGCGGACCGGCGAAGCGGTTCGCGCGATCGACGCGCGCGGGCTGACCGTCGGCGAACAGCGGATCGACGCCGCCGTCGTGCTATGGGCGGCGGGGACCGAGGCGCGGCCGGTGGCGCAGTGGCTACAGGCCGATGCGGCGAAGAACGGCGCGGTAAAGGTACGGCCCGACTGCTCCATCCCCGGCCATCCCGATATCTTCGCGATCGGCGACGTGGCCAATTTCGCTACCGACGACGGCGCCCTGCCCGGCCTTGCCCCGGTCGCCAAGCAGCAGGGCGGGTTCGTCGGCCGGCTGATCGCGGCGCGCGTCGCCGGCAGCGAGGCACCGGCGGCATTCCGCTACCGCGACTACGGCACGATGGCGGTGATCGGGCGATCGCGCGCGGTGGCGGAGATTGCGGGAATGAAGCTCAAGGGCTTCGTCGCGTGGCTCGCCTGGTCGCTGGTCCACCTGATGCTGCTGGTCGATTTCCGCAGCCGGGTGTCGGTATATGTCCATTGGGCGTGGTCGTGGTTCACCTATGGGCGCGGGGCGCGGCTGCTGACCGGCTATGCGCCCGAACCGGGGGACGAGCCGCGCACCGCAGCACTGCCGGAGATCGAGGCGGCGACACGGACGGCGCAGTAGCAGCGCACGGACGCCCGGCCGCCGCCGCTACTGCCCGCCGGCCCGGACGCAGGACGGCCCGCCCGCATTGCTGCGGACGGGCCGTTCCGGTCGCGGCACCGGCAATCAGCCGGCGCGCGATCCCGCCATCGGGAAGCTGCCGAACGCACCCGCGCCGACCGTACCCGAAATGGTGTCGCCATCGACGGTCGCCTCGCAATCGAGCGTCATCGGCATCGGCACGACGATCGACACCTTCCAGCTCAGCTTGTCGCCTTCGACCTTGCCGTCCGTGATCTCCGTCGATCCCATCGCACCGGAATAGGTGCCGGTGAAGCTGCCGCCATCGCTCCGGACGGTCAGCGTCGCCTGCTGGTCGCCCATCGGCGACTTGGTGATCGTGTTCCAGCTACCATCGACATTCGCCATGTTCGCTCTCCTTACTTCGCCGCGACCGGGGCGGTCGGCGGCGTTGCCGCTACCACCTCCACCGGCAGGCCCAGTCCGTCAAGCTGCGGACGGACGACCCTGGCATCGCCGACCACCACATAGACGAAGCGATCGGGGTCGATTGCCGCGCGTGCCGCAGCGTCAAGCTGGGTCGTGGTCAGCGACCGATATTTTTGCGGCAGGGTCGCCTGATAATTGTCCGGGCGGCCGAGGAAGTCGTTGCTGCGCATCGCGCCCAGCACCGCGCCCGCGGTTTCGTACGTGCCGGCCAACTGCCGCGTCTCGCCATCGATCGAACGGCGGAATTCGACGGGGGTGACGCCGTTCGGCCCGAGGAACCCGTTGATCTGTTCGCGCAGCGACGCGATGGCCGGGCCGGTCTTGTCGGCCTGCACCGGCGCGTTGATGACATAGGGCACCGCGTTCTGCATCAACTGGAACCCGCCGCGCGCGCCATAGGACCAGTGCTTCGCCTCGCGCAGGTCCATGTTGATGCGGCTGAGGAAGCCGGAACCGAGCACGGTATTGGCGGTGGTCGCCGCCAGCGTATCCGACTTGGCCTGTACCGGCGTCATCTGCCCCGCGACGATCAGCGACTGCGGCGAATTGGGCCGGTCGACCAGCACGATCTTCGGCGTGGTCGTAGCGCGCTGCGCCGGGAAGCTTTTGGTGCCCGCCGCCCCCGTCGCGCGCCAGTCGCCCAGCGCCGCGTTCAGCGCCCGCTGCACCTCGGCGAGCGGACGATCGGACACGACGAAGACCTTCGCCTTGTCCGGGCGCAGCCATGCGCCGCGCCATGCGATCAGGTCGTCGCGCTTGAGCGCCGCGACCGCGGCGGGATCGCCCACGCCCGCCGCCAGCTTCGCATAGGGCGAACTGGCGCCATATAGCAGCGGCGGCAGCGTCATGTCGGCCAGCCCCTGCGGATTGGTGCGCTGCTGCCCGATCTGTGCCAGCACCTGTCCGCGCACGCGCTCCAGTTCGTTCGCATCGAACGCCGGATTGCGCAGCACGTCGGCGAACAGCATCGTCGCGCTGTTCAGATTGGCGCTGGGCACGCCGAAGCCGATCGTGGTCTCATCGGCGGAATTGCCGCCGCTCATCTGCATGCCGAGCCGTTCCTTGGCCTCCGCCATCGCGATCGAATCGCGCGTCGTGGTGCCTTCGTCGATCAGCGACAGCGTCATGCCGGCGGTGCCGAGCTTGTCCGCGACGTCGGCGGCGGTGCCGGCGTCGAACACCATCGACACCTGCGTCACCGGGACGGCGGTCCGCTGGGCATAGACCAGTTCGATGCCGTTCGACAGGCGGCTGCGCGTCACCTGCGGGAATTGCAGCGCGGCGCCGGTGTCGGCGACGCCCGGCATCGCGCCGCGCGTGCCCTTGAACGGCGTTTCGGCCGCCGCCGGGGCGGCGGGAGCGGCCGCGACCGCCTTCGCCTCCTCATATCCCTCGCGCGGGCCGTTTTCGACGATCAGCGTATAGGCCGGGCGCGACATCCACTTCTGCGCGGCGGCGCGGGCGCGGTCCGGCGTCATCGTCGCCAGCGCGTTCAGCTCCTTCTTGTAGAAGCCCGGATCGTTCGAATACAGCTCGCCCGACGCCAGCGTCACCGCCTTGCCCCGGAAGCCGCCGACCGATTCGAGGCCGGCGATCGTGCCCGACACGCTGGTCGTCGCGACGCGGGCAACCTCGTCGGCGGTCGGGCCGGTGCGCAGGTAATCGGCGATCATCTGGTCCAGCTTCGCCTCGACGACCCTTGCATCGACGCCCGGCCGCACGATCGCGCGGACCAGCAGCATCCCCGCCTGCGCCAGCGACTGGACGCCGGCCGACACCTGCACCGCCAGCTTGTCCTTCTTGACCAGCTCGTTGTCGAGCCGCGACGAAGCGAGCCCGCCGAACGCGCTCATCGCCACGTCCAGCGCCGGCGAATCGGGATCGTTCAGCCCCGGCACCGGCCAGACCTTCATAATCATCGTCGCGGCGACATTGTCCTTCATCACCTCGCGCACCGGGGCGGCCAGCGTCGGCACCTCGATCTTCGGCAGGACCGATTCCGGCCCCTTCGCGATCTTGCCGAAATATTTCTCGACCAGCGGGCGCGCTTCCTTCGCGTCGATGTCGCCGGCCAGCACCAGCACCGCGTTGTTCGGGCCGTAATGGCCGCGGAACCAGTTCTTCACGTCCTCGAGGCTGGCGGCGTCGAGATCGGCCATCGAACCGATCACCGAATGGCGATAGGGATGGCCGACCGGGAAGATGCCCTCGGTCATCTTGTAGCGGACAAGGCCATAGGGCTGGTTGTCGCCCTGCCGCTTTTCGTTCTGCACGACGCCGCGCTGTTCATCCAGCACGCCCTGCGTCACCGCGCCGAGCAGATAGCCCATGCGATCCGATTCGAGGAACAGCGCACGGTCGAGCGCGGGCTTCGGCACCGTTTCGAAATAATTGGTGCGGTCGTAGCTGGTGGTGCCGTTCAGGTCGGTCGCGCCGATCGAGCGCAACGGATCGAAGAAATCGCCGGGCGCATTTTCCGAACCGTTGAACATCAGATGCTCGAACAGATGCGCAAACCCGGTCTTCCCCTGCGGCTCATGCTTCGAACCGACGTCATACCATACCGACACCGCAACGATCGGCGCCTTGCGATCGGTATGGGTGATGACCGTCAGCCCGTTGGCGAGGGTGAATTTCTCGTACGGGATGTTCACCGGCGCGACCAGCGCCGACAGCGGCGCGGCCTTTACCGGCGGCGCGGTACGCGCAGGTGCCTGCGCCAGGGCCGGTGTGCCGGCAAGGGTCGTGGATGCAAGCAGGACGGTCGCGACAGTACGGAACATGGAACCCCACCCATTATCGATAAACGGAATGACGGTGTATGGCGGCCGCCCGACATGCGCAAGACGGTTCCGTTTCCCAAGACCGGCCGGCGTCTTGCGTGACTGTAACATATAATGTCCTCGGACCAATCCGGCCGATTGGCTGTTTTCATGTGGCCTACAGTGACTATGTTGCAACGCGCCATGACCATTCCCTTCGAAACCTTTCGCCCGCTCCTGCCCTTTTCCGATCGGTTCGATCGTCTGCTGGCGATCGGCTGGGAGGATGTCGGCGGTGTCGTGCTCGCCATGGGGGCGGTAGCCTTCATGACCGCGGTGGGTGCCCTGCGTTCGCGCTGAGTACCGCCTGCTCCAATATTGCTGCGTAGCAACATTCCTGGGGCGGCAGCTCTCACGGGAACAAGGGTATTTGCGTATGATCCGATCGACTGTGGCCGTGCTGGCCGGAACGCTGCTGGCCGCGTGCGGTGCATCGACCGCGCCCGACCAGCAGGCGGCGTTGAACAACAAGGTCGACCTGCGTCACCTGGTCGAGACCGAGGTCGCGGGGAACGGCATCGAGCGCTATCCGCTGGAAGGCGTGGAGATACCCACGCCGTCCGACGCCCAGTCACGCTACGAACTGCTGCGCCAGCGGCGGACGGCGGGCGACACGATCATCGCGATCCTGCGCCAGCAGCGCGGCGACCGCTTCGTCTATGCCCGTACCGAGGTGGATTGCGCGCGCAACCTGTTCCACGTCGTCGGCGTCGCGGACACGCGGGCGCATGTCGAGACCAACGTGGCACATGACGGCCCGCTGCGCTCCACCGAAGGCCTGCCGCTGCGACAGGAACTGTCGCGCTTCATCTGCGCACGCGCATCGGCGACCTGACCGGGACACGGCACGGCCAAACCGCGCCCGACCCGGCGGCAGAAACGCAGCCCTCTACTCGCCCGCCGGCGGCACCGCCGGCGTGGCGACCTCCGCCTCGAAGGCGGGATCGGGATCGGCGACGGGCAGCGTGCCGCGTCGCCGCTCGAAGCTGGTCAGCAGGAAGAACAGCAGGTTGCTCCCCTGTGTCAGCGCGCCGCCGGCCAGCAGCAACCCGGCCATCGCCGTGCGCGGGCCCTCGATGATATGGCTCATCTCCAGCGCGGCGGACAGGAACAACAGGTCGCGGTTGGGCACGATCGGCAGGCGGCTGATGACCATCTGCACCGTCAGGAACGTGATCCACACGCCCAGCGGCTGGCCCGGCAGCACCACCGCCCATTGCGTCGCCTGTAGCAGCACGACGATCAGGATGCGCGCGACATGGATGCCCAGCACCGCACCGGCGGTTCCCCAGCGGACCGACAATATCCGCTTGCGCAGGCGTAGCAGCAGCGGCGTCAGGAAGGCGGCGACCAGCAGCGCGGCGAGGATCACCCCGCCCGCCGAATGCAGCCAGTCGGCGATCCATCTGGCGCGCCCGGTCGCCATGAAGACGACCAGCAGGCACGAGGTGATCGTCGCCGAAGCCAGCGCCGACAGGATCGCATTGTCCTTGATCGCCAGCAGCAGCGTCTTCGACGCGATGCCCAGCCGCTGGCGTGCCCAGACGAACAGATAGAGTTCGCCGGAATAGCCGACGAACGCGGAGTTGAAGACGCGCTTGCGCACGAACACCGGCAGGCTGCCCGGCATCGGGCGGCCGAGCAGCAGGCGGAAGATCCAGACCTCCGACACCGGCAGCGCCATGAACATCACGACGAACAGGATGTAGAACCATGGTGTGCGCGGCAGCGCGGCGGCGACGTTGCTCCACCCGATCGCGCGGACCTTCAGCACCAGCCACAGCAGCACGCCGACGAAGAACAGCGCGCGGAACACCTTGCCTGCCCACGCGGCGGCCGGCGTCTGCGACCAGTCGTGCAGCCGCTGCGCGCGGGTCGCCAGCGTCAAGCGAACACCCCGGCCTGGCGCGAGTCGGCCACAAAGGCGTCGAACGCGGCCCGCGTGTCGGGATCGAGGCGGAAGCGCGAATGGCGCCATACTCCGCCGGGCAGGAACCGGCGCAGCGCATATTCGATCGCGGCGGCAGGCGTATTGCGTACGCGCCGTTCGAAATGGGTCCGCTCCCACGTGTTCGCGCCATGAAAGGCGCGGACGAACAGGCCGGGCGCGTCGAGCACGCCGATCCGCTCCGCCGGCCAGTGGGCGAGGAAGTCGGTATCCTCGCCGCGACGCTTTTCGGGGTAGCGCGCGGACGGATCGGCGCGGTGGACGATGCTGCCCGGCACGCCGGGGTCCAGCGTGCCGACATAGGGATGATCGAACCAGTCGGGCGCGTCGAGATGCATCAGCGTGCCGCGCAGGACGCAGGCGTCCCTGCCCGCGTCGAGCACCGCGATCTGCCGCGCCAGCCGGTCGGGATGATACCAGTCGTCGTCGTCCCACTGCGCGACGATGGCGCCGCGGGCGAGGTCGAGCGTGCGGTTGCGCAGACGTCCCAGCGTCGTTTCGGGCGTCTTCGCCACGCGATCGTAGATCAGCCGGTCGGCGGGGATGCCGGCGAACAGCGGGGTGTAGTCCTGCTCGCCATCGTCGACGACGACCAGTTCGCGGTTGCCCCAGCGTTGGGCGAGGAAGCAGCCGACCGCGCGCCGTGCCAGCGCGGCACGGTTCGCTGTCACCATCACGCAGCTTACCCGCGCGCCGTCGTCGGACCAGTTCATCACCTGCGCCTTAGAGCGCGTTTGGAAGGGCGTCGAGACGCGTTTCGCGGCGCCAAACAGATGGGTGGCGCGTCCGCGCCCGCGCTGGTAGCCGGATGGGGATGCGGATCGTGTTCGTCCTTACCTATCCCACCCATCACGGGATTGCCGATATCGGCGAATGGCTGCGCTGGGACAATCGCGACCGGCGGATGCCGGGCATCCTTGCCGAATGGGGTGCCGAGGTCGAACTGTGGGGGCTGGCACGCGAACCGCTCGACACCGTGTCGGCGCTGCCCGGCATCGCCCCCTATCCCATCCGGCTGTTCGCGCCGTCGAACCCGCAGGCCCGGACCCGCGACCAGAAGAGCGACGCGATGATCGTCGCCGCAAAGGCCGATCCGGCGACGCTGTTCGTGCTGATCGGCAGCAATGGCGGCGCGGGGTTCGACCTGTACGACCGGGTGCTGCGACCCGGCAAACGACGCTTCGCGGTCATCATCGGCGGCGACTGGTGGAGCCGGATCGTCCCGCGCGCGGCATTCGTGTTGCCCGAATCGGCGGTGCAGGAGGCCAGGCTGATGCAGCCGGGTTGGCGGGTGTGGCGGCGGCCGGTGCCGGACAGCCGGATGCAGCGGCTGCCCAAGACGATCGATACCGACCGGTTCGCACCGATCGAGGCCGGGAAGCGGTTCGACGTGATCGCGACCAGCCGGCTGACCCCGTACAAGAAATTCGACGAGATCGCCGCGCTGGGCGAAACGCACCGGGTGGCGGTGATCGGCGACGGGCCGCGGGCGGCGGCGCTGAAGCGGCGCTTTCCGCAGGTCACGTGGCTGGGGCATGTCCCCAATGCGCAGGTGCCCGCCATGCTGGCGCAGGCGCGGTTGTTCTTCCATGCCGGGCGGCGCGACTATTTCCCCCGCGCGATACCGGAAGCGATGGCGTGCGGCCTGCCGGTCGCGGCGTTCGACGACCGGATCGGGACTGACGTGATCCCGCGGCGCTGCGGCCTGCTGGTGCGCGATGCCGATTACCGGGCGAAGGTCGCGGCGCTGCTGCACGATCCGGCGGCGACCACGGCGATGGGCACGGCAGCGCGGGCGCATGCGGTGGCGACGCACGGACCCCGGTCGTCCGAGGCGGCATGCCGGCGGCTGCTGGAGCTGGCGGCGTGACGCGCTGGACCTTCGTCATCGCCTATTACAACGAAGCGGATTTCCTGCCCGCCACGCTCGCCGCGCTGGCGGCGCAGACCGTGCCGTTCCGGCTGGTGCTGGTCGACAATGGTTCGACCGACGGGTCGGATGCGATCGCGCGGGACTTCGCCGCGCCGGGGGTGGAGGTGGTGCATCTGTCCGAAGCGCGGCCGGGCAAGATCCACGCGCTGGAAACCGCAATGGCGCATCTGACCACCGAATTCAGCGCGTTCGGCGATGCCGATACCTATTACCCCCCGCACTATCTGGCCGAGGCGCAGCGCGCGTTCGATGCCGATCCGCGCACGGTGGCGGTGATGGCATTGGGGGTCGATGCGTCGGGGCAGCGGCTGCGGCGGGCCCTCTATGCCGGCATAGTCACGAAAATCCTGTCGAAACAGACGCATACCGGTGGTTATGGACAAGCGTTTCGAACGTCGGCGCTGGTGAAGGCGGGCGGGTTTTCCGAGCAACTATGGCCCTATGTCCTGCTCGACCATGAGATTATGCAGCGCGTCGCGAAGCTGGGACGCGTGGTCTATCCCTTTGATTTCTGGGCAAAACCGTCACCACGACGGTCGGACCGGCGGCGGGTGCGCTGGACGCTGGCCGAGCGGATCTTGTACCACGCGACGCCGTTCGCGGCGAAGGACTGGTATTTCCATCGCTTCCTTGGGCCAAGGTTGAAAGCTCGGGGGATTACCCATTTGAATTTGCGGGACAAACCGTGGGAGACGAAGGCGTAGGCCGTTCCAAAGTTCACTAAGTTCACACTCGTGCGCGTTTCGTGGCGGATGTGGTCTTGGGATGCGTTCGGGTCGGGATGTTTCGGCGGTGAGAAGGAACGGGGCGGAGCATGGCATGGTGGGGGTGCTGTAGGAAAGCCGCGTTTCGGAACCGATCTGATGATCGTCGTACATCCGCCACTGGCAGGATATCGTTCGCGTGACGGCGGCCCAAACCGGAATGGCTGAGGGTCGAACGGTTCGTCCCAGCGAGCCGCCGGGCCCGTCGATACAGGCCTTTCGGAAAGCTCAGTCCCTGCGCGGCGCGAACGCTTCTCCGCCCTGACGCTCCACCCGGAACACGCCCTCACCCACCACCGCCAGCCTGGCGCCAACCACCGCCACCGCGCTGGCCAGTTCGCCCGCCGCACGCGGGTCGTCGGCTGCGATCTCCACCACCGCCGCCCCGTCGCGCAGCGCCCTTGCCAGCCGGATGGCGGGCCAGGGGCAGCGCATGCCGCGGGCGTCGATGCGGATCACTTCGAATGGTCGAACGGGTTTTTGGGGGCGCGCAGGTTGAGGCGGACCGGGACCGCGCCGAAGCCGAATTCCTTGCGCAGGCCGTTCACCAGATAGCGCTTGTAGCTTTCGGGCAACTGGTCGACGCGGGTACCGAACAGCACGAAGCTGGGCGGGCGGGTCTTGTTCTGCGTGATGTAGCGCATCTTGATGCGCTTGCCGCCGGGCGCGGGCGGCGGGTTGGCCTCCAGCGCGCGGTCGAACCAGCGGTTGAGCTGTCCGGTCGAGACGCGGCGGCCCCACGCCTCGCGCGTTTCGAACGCGGCCTGCATCAGCACGTCCAGCCCCTTGCCGGTCGCGGCGGACACGGTGAGCAGCGGCACGCCCTTCGCCTGCGCCAGCCCTTCGTCCAGCGCGCCCTTCACCCCGTTGAACAGCGAGGAGGCATGTTCGGCGATGTCCCATTTGTTGAGCGCGATCACCAGTGCACGCCCTTCCTGCAGCACGCGGTCGGCGATCTTGATGTCCTGCAGCTCGAGGCCGCGGGTGCCGTCGAGCAGCAGCACCACGACCTCGGCAAAATCGATCGCGTGCAGTGCGTCGGCGACCGAGAGCTTTTCGAGCTTTTCCTGCACCCGCGCCTTCTTGCGCATGCCGGCGGTGTCGATCAGCCGGACGGGGCGGACGCGGCCTTCGGCGTTGGTCCAGTTCCAGTCGACCGCGATCGAATCGCGGGTGATGCCGGCCTCCGGCCCGGTGATGAGGCGGTCCTGCCCGAGAAACCGGTTGATGAGCGTGGATTTGCCGGCATTGGGGCGACCGACGATGGCGAGTTTCAGGACGGCGGTTTCGGGGTCGAATTCGCCTTCCTCCTCGGGTTCGGGTTCGTCCTCGCGCTCGACATAGGGGCGCAGCGCGTCGAACAGGTCGGCGACGCCCTCGCCATGTTCGGCGGAGAGCTGCACCGGATCGCCAAAGCCCAGCGCCAGCGATTCGAGCACGCCATTCTCGCCCGCGCGCCCTTCCGCCTTGTTGGCGACCAGCACGACCGTGCCGCCCGACGCGCGCAGCCAGCGGGCGATCTCCTCGTCCAGCGGGGTGATGCCGGCGCGCGCGTCGATCATGAACAGCGCGACATCGGCCATCTCGACCGCCGCCTGCGTCTGCATCCGCATCCGGCCCGGCAGCGTCGCCGCATCCTCATCCTCGAACCCCGCCGTGTCGACGATGGTGAAGTCGAGGCCGAGCAGCGTCGCCTCCCCCTCGCGCCGGTCGCGGGTCACGCCCGGCTGATCGTCGACCAGCGCCAGCCGCTTGCCGACCAGCCGGTTGAACAGCGTCGACTTGCCGACATTGGGACGGCCGATGATGGCGACGACGGGAAGGGGCATGGAGGTTCCTGGAGGTGCGGAGCGTTCCGCCGAGTGTAGGGGGTAAGGGGGGATGGGTCGAGGGTGGCGATACTCGCCCCCATCCGTCATTCCGGCGCAGGCCGGAATCCATCGTGTCGGGTGGTATCGATCAAGCGGTGACGTCACCCCATCCATGGATCCCGGCCTGCGCCGGGATGACGGACGGGGTGCGGTACAGGCCTACTTCCAGGCGGTGAGCTGCCCCGCATCGTCCAGCAGGTACAGCATGCCGTTGGCGACGACCGGCGACAGGGTATAGCCCGCCTTCGACCGGGTATCCTGTGTCGCGGTGATGCTGCCGTCGGTGGTCGAGGCGGAGACGAGCTGCCCTTCGGAATTGGCGAGCAGCAGGCGGTTGCCGGCCAGCACCGGGCCGACCCAGCTTATCGGGCCCTTGCGCTTCTTGACGTTGCGGAATCCGGGGAGCTGCTGCACCCAGCGCAGCTTGCCGCTGCCGCGCGAGATGCACAGCAGGCGGGCATCGTCGGTCACGACGAAAATCCATTCGCCCGCGACCCATGGCGTCGAGATGCCGGCGAGATTCTGTTCCCACAGACGCTGGCCCGACACCAGTTCGAGCGCGACCATGCGCCCCCCCTGCCCGACCGCATAGACGCGGCCATTGTCGATCACCGGTTCGGCATCGATATCGGCCAGCGCCGACACCGAGGTCGAGGCGGAGGTGCGCGACAGGCTGTCGCCCCAGACCGACCGGCCATTTTCGTAGCGATAGGCGTTCAGCTCGCCCGACGAGAAGCCGGCGACGACCGTGCCCTGGGCCGAAGCGGGCGCAGCGACGCCGAACACGCCCT
>QFNF01000010.1 GCA_003240755.1 Sphingomonas hengshuiensis
TGCCGCGAACCCGGTGGCGCATGCCCAGCTTGACCGGAACAAGGACGAACTGATCGGGCACGAGATCTTTACCGCGGTGCCCGCGCTGCAGGGGTCGTTGATCGAAACCTATGTCCAGCGCTCGGTCGCCAGCAAGGAGCCCTATTCGGCGGAAATCCCGTCGCCGTTCCGGCGCGATACCTGGGTCCGGGTCGATATCCATCCCTTTGCCCGCTATGTCACGATCCTGTTCCACGACATTACCGAGGACATGAAGCGTCACCGGCTGGCCGACGCGCGCGACTCGCTGCGCGAGGCGATCGCCGCGCATGACGGCATCGGTTACGTATGCGTGAACACCCGCGGGCATATCGACCGGGTCGAACCGACCTTCTGCGACATGGTCCGCCTGTCGGAGGAACGGTTGCAGCGTGTCGCGGTGGCCGATCTGGTACCGATCGCCCACCGCGTCCACTTCCGCGGAGCGCTCGATCTCGTCTTGAGCGGCGAAGGCGCGCAGACAATAGACAGCGCTGTCCTTTCGAACGACGGCGCCGCGGTCGAAGTCCGCGCGACCATTGCCGAGATGCGCAGCATGTATGGCAACGAAGGCGCCATCATATTGATTACCCGGCGATAACGATCAGGCCACCAGCACCGGCGTCCCGCACCGCACGCCTCCGACCCGCACGTCCGCCTGGCCGAGATGCACGCCAACCAGCGCGCTGACCTGGTTGACGACCAGATCGAGCGCGGGGGCGGCGGCGCTGAGCGTGTTGCCAAGCGTCGAGGTCAGCAACCCGGTGGACAGGCCGATGCCAAGGACGTTGGCACGAATATCGACATTGCGCAGAATGCTGCTGGCGAGGCCGGCGGCGATATCGTTGGTGGAAACCGATTTGACGACGTTCGACCCGATGTCCGTTGCCGAAAAACTGACGCGCTGGGCGCTCACACCGCCCAGTTGCACGTTCGCATAGCCGGTCAGGGACGCCAGCGGCAGCGTGACCATCTTCGCCGGGCGCAGCGCCATCGCCTGCTGGAAATTGCCGAGCGTCGCGGGATCGAGATCGGCGATGGCCGCGCGCCCGATCGACGGGGTGACGTCCAGCGCGACACTGGCACTGGCCGGGCCGCCGCGACATGCGATCCCCGCCAGCCGCGCCTCCGCCGCGGCGAGTTCGACATAGATCGGCACGCGTACCGAGCCGAGGTTCAATGGCGCATGGAGCAGCGCGATATCGATCCACAACCGGGTCTGGGCGCTGCGTACCACGGTCTGGCCTGCCTCGCCGATCGACAGCCATGGGCTGTGCGCAGGGCGCTCGCCGATCTGGAGATATAGTCGGGCGACGCCGATTCCGGGTACGCCCAGGTCGATATCGCTCTGCACCTGTCGCGTGCCGTTGCCGATCTGCAGCGCTTCGCGCAGCAGCGTATAGGCGTCCACCTGGACCGGCCGGGTCGGATCGGCGACACTGCGGGTCCCCAGCAACCCCAGATCGATGATCCTGTCCAACTGCACGCTGCGGCCGGGCAGGCGGATGGCGAGGGTGCGCAGGACCTGCGCGGCTGCGCCGTTGCCGGTCGATCCGGCCATCGCGGTGACGAGGCCCGGCAACGTGATGTCACTGGCCAGGACCTCGTCGAACGTCGCCGCCTGTACCCCTACGCCCGTTCGCAGCAGCTCGGCGGTCTTGAGCAGGTCGACCTGCGCCGACACCAGCGCGTTATAGTCCATCACCGACAGGGAAAGGTCGCTGCCCGCCAGTTGGGACAGCAGCGCGCCGGGCAACCCGCCGTGCACCGATGCCGCGCGCGTTCCGATCGAAAACCCCGCCAGGTCGATGCGCGCCGCAGTCGCCCGGGCGTCCAGCGTCACTTCCTGCCGCCCGAACACCTGCGCGAAGATCGGCCGGACCCTGCTTTCCAGCACGACCCGGGCGGCATTGCCCGGATCGCCATTCGCGGCGAAGCGCGCATCGGCGGCCAGCGCCGGATCGCGGTTGAAGCGGCCCGGCGTCATCGTCACCAGCCGCGTATCATTGTCCGCCGACAGCGACACGGCCGCCTGTGCGCGCGCGGTCGCGTTGTCCAGATCGCCCGCCGCCGCCAGCGCCGCCGCGTCGGCCGCACCCTGCAGGCGCCGCTTTTCGAGGTAGAGCGTCGCGGTATCGACTCCCAGTACCGCCGTACCGGTCAGCATCGCCAGCCCGCCGGCGACGATCATGGCGACATTGCCCTCGCGTCGCCGGATCAGGGTGCGGATCGCAGGATGGATCATCGCTCAGAACCCGTGCAACATGACGCTGGCCCGCCGCCGGATCGTCGTGGTCGCAGCGGGCATGATCGGCAGTTTCAGCAACGGATTGGCCGACCCGTCATACGACACATGGACCGTCAGCTTGCGACCATCGTCATCCACCCGCAGCGCGACATCGCCTTCGTCGATGCCGTAGCTGCGCGCGAGCGTGCCATGCGCAGCGCTGTTGGCCAGCGCGGCGCGTTCGGGCGCGGTGATTCCGGCCAACGCGGCACGCGCACCCTCGTTCGCGCTCTCCTGCACGACATGCGACATGGCCAGCCACGACCCGCCGCTGACGATGCCGAACAGGAAGACGACGAGGATCGGCAGCGTCAGCGCCAGTTCGATGACGGCAGTACCGCGGCAGTCGCCTGCCAGCTTCGGGCTCGCGGGTAATTTGCAAAATTTATGCAATATTCGCAGCACGATAAACGGGCTGCGGGCATGCGTGCGCTTGCTGCCGCTTCCGCTTCGAAACCGGCGCGTCCCTGCCTCATGGCGAACGATCGTACAGACCATGCGTTCATCCTCCTGGCATGAGGATAGTGCCGCGATCCTGACCGGCTGGTTGCGGTAACAGCCGGCGAAACTTGCGGGAAATGCAGCAGGTGCAATGCGTTGTGGGGCAAGATCTGCGCATATTGTTGCGGGTTTTGTCCGATCGCCGGCGGCCGCGCGTGCGGTCCGTCACGCCGCTGGTGCGCCATGTCGCCGCCGGTCGGCGGATACCTTGCCGCGGATCGTGCGAACAGCTACCCGCTCCGCAGACCCGCAACAGGCCGGGTCGGTCCAGATGTGAACGGGTATCGACACGTGACGGCTGCCAATCGAGCGACGGAATCCAGGCTGCTGTGGCTGGGGGACCGGATGGCGGTACTGGTCCTCGGCCTCATCGCCGGTTTCGTCGTCGGCCTGTCGTTCGTCGGGGATGGGCGCATCACGCTGCCCGACACGACCGCGCCGGCGCCGGCGCCGGTCGCTGCGACGGTGCCACCGGTCGCCCCCGGCGCCTCGTCGACCGGCACCGACACCCCGGTAACGCCGCCTGCGGTTACGGCGCGCACCGTCGACGGCCCGATCGACCCGCGGGTCCTGGCACGCGTGCGGCGCGACGGTATCCTCCGCGTCGGCGTGTTCGGCGACAGTTTCGGCAATGGCATCTGGGACGCGTTGTATCGGCAGCTTCCGGGGGGGGATGGGTTCGAGATATTCAAGTTCGCCAAGGAGGCGACCGGCTTTACCCGGTACCGCGTGCTCGATCTCGAACAGCGTGCGCGCGAACAGCTAGCCGCGCAGCCGATCGATGCCGCGGTCATCAGCTTCGGCGCCAACGACGCGCAGGCGGTGTTCGCCAACGGCCATCTCCATCCGCTGATGAGCGACGGGTGGAAACAGGTGATCGGCGACCGGATCGACGGCTATGTAAAGGCGCTGCGGTCGACCGGCGCAGTCGTCTATTGGATAGGGTTGCCCGTGATGCGCGATCCGCAGCTCGACGCCGAGATGCAGGCGATGGATGCCTTTTACGAACAGCATATGCGCCGGCTGGGCGTGCCGTTCCTCGATTCCCGTCCGCTGACGCTGGACGCGCAGGGCAGGTACAACGCGTATCTGCCCGACCTGAAGACCGGCAAGCCGGTGCTGATGCGGACCGGCGACGGGCTGCACATGATCGGCGTCGGTTATCAGCGGCTGACCAACGCGGTCGCCAGCGACCTGCGCCGCTACGCCGAGCGCGCGCGACGTGAATCCGGGCGGCCGGTACCGGCCGCCACGCCGAGCGGAGAGGCACGCTGATGTCCGCATGGTTCGCGATCGCGCTGGCACAGGCCGCTGCCGCGCAATCCTGTGTCGGCGGGCTGTGCGATGCCGAGCGGCTGCGCCCGTTCCTCGAGAAACTGTCGACCGCGCGCCGCGGGCCCGAACCGGTCCGCATCCTCCAGATCGGCGACAGCCACACCGCCGGCGACCAGATCACCGGTAGCTGGCGGGCAGCGTTGCAGGCGCGCTATGGCCGCGCCGGACGCGGTGCATTGCCCCCCGGCCGCCCCTATGCCGGTTATCTGACGCGCGACATCACCGCCGGCCAGTCGATGGGCTGGAGCGTCAACGGCATCTTCGGCGCGGCCTATCGTTCGGGCAGCACCGTGCGGCTGGGGCTGAGCGGCTACAGCCTGACCAGCGCGCAGCCCGGCGCGACGCTGACGCTGAGCGCCGACAATGGCCGGAACTTCGACCGGCTGACCGTCTGCGCGCTGAGCGGGCCGGGGCAGGGGACGCTGCAACTGGGCCTCGGCGCGGCGGTGGTCGCATGGCCGCTGGCGGGCGCGGAGCCCGGCAGCCGGTGCCGCACGATGGACGGCAATGGCGAAGAGGCGACGATCGCGTCGGCCACCGTCGTCGGCGGGCCGGTGACGATCACGTCGTGGAGCACCGAACGGCGGATGGGCGGGGGGGTGATCCTGTCGAACCTCGGCACGGTCGGCGCGCAGTTCACGCATTTCGGGCGGACTGACGACCGCGTCGTCGCGACCGAGCTCGCCGCCTATCGCCCCGACCTGATCGTCGTGGCGTTCGGCACCAACGAGGCGTTCCGCCCCGGCTTTTCGGCCAGCAGCTACGAGGCGACCCTGCGGTCCGACCTGACGCGGCTCCGCCGATTGGCGCCGGGTGTGCCGATGCTGCTGATCGGCGCACCCGACAGCGCGACGAAACTGCCCGGCCTCCAGACCGGCGAGAGCGGCACCAGCGTGCCGTGTCCGGCGGCGGGGCCATGGCGACCGACCGCCGCGCTGGCATCGGTCCAGGCGGTCCAGCGGCGACAGGCCCAGGCGTTCGGCATCGCCTATTGGGACTGGGCACAGCGCATGGGCGGGCGGTGTGTCGCCGATGGCTGGACGCAGGGAGCGGCCCCGCTGATGCGCGGCGACCATGTCCATTTCACCAGCCGGGGCGGTGCGGAGATCGCGCGGCTGCTGCAGGCCGATCTCGACGCGGCGATGGCGCAGCTCGTGCGGCCCACCGTGCCCGCCCCGTCCACCCCGGACCGGTAAATGCTGTTCCCCACGCTCAGCTTCGGGCTGTTCTTCCTTGTCGTCTATGCGATCACCTGGTCGCTTGGCCGGTCGAACGAATGGCGCAAGATCGCGCTGCTGCTCGCCAGTTGGTTCTTCTATGGCGCATGGGATGCGCGGTTCGTGGCGCTGCTGTTCGTGTCGGCCTTCGTCAACTGGGCGCTGGCGCAGGCGATCGTGCGCGGCGACGACCGGCGCGGGCGCCTGCTGGTCACGATCGGCGTCGCCGCCAATCTCGGCGTGCTCGGCTATTTCAAATATGCCGGCTTCTTCCTCGAACAACTGGCCGGCCTGCTGACGCCGCTGGGGTTCGGGCGCGACCTGCCGCTGTTGCAGGTCGTGTTGCCGGTCGGGGTGTCGTTCTTCACCTTCCAGGCGATTTCATACCTTGTCGACGTCCATCGCCGGCGGGTCCCGGCGGCGAACCTGCTCGACCTGACGCTGCTGATGTCGTTCTTTCCGCATCTGGTCGCCGGCCCGATCGTGCGCGGTGCCGACCTGTTGCCGCAGTTCCGCCGGGTGCCGGCGATCGACCGGGGCGTGGTGGCCGCCGCGCTGCTGCTGATATTGTGGGGTCTGTTCAAGAAGGCGGTGATCGCGTCGCAACTGGCAGGGGCGCTGGTCGATCCGGCGTTCTTCGATCCGGCGAGCCGGTCGAGCTTCGACCTGCTGTTCGGCGCGTACGGCTATGCGGTGCAGATCTATTGCGACTTCTCGGCCTATTCCGACATGGCGATCGGGCTGGCGGCGCTGCTCGGCTATACCTTCCCGCGCAATTTCGATCAGCCCTATCGTGCCGTCTCGCTGCAGGATTTCTGGCGGCGCTGGCATATCAGCCTGTCGAGCTGGCTGCGCGACTATCTCTATATCCCCTTGGGCGGCAGCCGGAAGGGGCCGGTGCGGACGTACCTGAACCTGTTCCTGACGATGCTGCTGGGCGGGCTGTGGCATGGTGCCAGTTGGAGCTTCGTGATCTGGGGCGCGCTGCATGGCGGGTGGCTTGCGATCGAGCGCTTCTGGGCGCGGCACCGGCCGGCGGGACTGCCGCGCGCGCCGCGCTGGATGGGTATCGTCGTGACGTTCCACATCGTCGTGCTGGGCTGGATCTTCTTCCGGGCACAGGGCGAGGGGGAGGCATTCGCCTATATCGCGCAGTTGTTCGCCGGGGATTGGCACAATACGCTGGTCACGCCGCTGTCGCTGGCGCTGGTCGTCCTCGGGCTGGCGATCCATGCGGTGCCGGCCGGTATCCTCCAGACGACCGCGGCACGGGTGCGCCACCATGCCGCGCCGATCATCGGGCTGGCGCTGGGCGTGGCGATCCTGATCGTCGACGCGATGCGACCCGAAGGGGTCGCGCCGTTCATCTACTACCAGTTCTGAGCGAGGGACGCGCATGACCACGGGAGCGGAACAGGGCGAGATCGCCGAAGTCGGATCGCCGGTGCTGGTACCCGCCGACCCCGTCGATACGGTGGCACCGTGGCGCTGGATGACGATGGTGATCGCGGTCGCGACGCTGTTCCTGGGCGTGTTCAACGCCCATGCGATCGCGGCGTGGTTCGATGAACTGCCGCCATCGCGTCATACCGAACCGCTCCGCGCGCCGATCGCGACATGGGCGGTGACGACCGCGCGGCTGGGGCTGGATGCGCCGCGCGCCGTGGTGCGGACGCAGTGGGAAAAGGCGCAGGCGGCGCGGTTCGGAACCGAGCGGCCCGGCGAGGATGGCGGCGCCCGGTAAGTCCGCGTGCCGTCATCTTCTTGCCCTACCTCCGTTTGCTTCGAGCGGAGGTTCGAGCCTGTCGAGAACCACAGTCGAGCAGGCGCTCTCCCCAACTACCGCGTTCTCGACGGACGCTTCTCGACAAGCTCGAAGCTGCTCGAACCGAACGGATGGGCTAACGCCGCACACGGCAACGCCCGCGCGAGGCTGGCTCGGCGCGGGCGTTGCGGGGTTCCTGCCAGGGCAGGAACGATCAGCGATAGAAGGTGTGGTCGGCGATCTGCGCGACGCGGGTGCGCTTCGGGAACGAGGCGCCCGCCGAATGGAAGAACAGCGCGCCCGGCGCCACGTCTTCGCCCTTGCCGCTCAGCGTGCGTTTGGCGATGTCGACTGCGGTGCTCCAGCGACCGTTGTTGCGCGGCGGGTTGTAGGCATCGACGTTGAAGAACTGCCCGCGCTGCTTGACGACGCCGCAGGCGCTCTTGGCGAAACGGCCGCTCTTCATGCGGGCGCGGATGACCTGGGCGACGGCCAACTGGCCCTTGTGCGGCTGGTTGCCGGCCTCGTGGACGACGACCTTGGCGACGCATTCCACTTCGGACTTGTCGAGATCGGCCAGTTCGTCAGCGGCTTCGTCCGCGACGACCCCGGCAGCTTCGGCCGGGAGCTCCTGCACCACCGGAGCGGAAGCGGCAAAGGTAACGGGGGCAGGCGAGGGTGCGACTGGTGCCGGCTGGACGACCGGGAGTTCGGGACTTGTGTTCATCGCGACATGGGCGCTCGCTACGCCACTTGCCGCCGTCAGGCTCCACAACACCAATACGGACCAACGCTTGTTCATTCCCACTCACTGCTTGTGCGCAAGGGTGCCCGCCATCGGCCGCGGAAACGCGGACAAAAAATTGCGGCCGTCGGGATCCCCCACGTCTCACCGTCCGTTTCCCACTTCTGAAATGGGCAGGTCATCGGACCGGTTGAAAATCTGCGACGTCCCTTCGGGCCGGCGCGGCAAGGTGTCAACTTTGCCGTCGTTCATCGGCGACGAACCGTTCGTGGCGTCCGATCAATCCACCGCCGAAACGATAAAAGGATGGTTCGTAAACGCATGGAAACCATGTTTCCGTCGCGGTCCTGTCGCGAATCGCCGGTAGAATCCGCGTCCCGCGACGATGCCGAACGACTGTCGGGACGGTCCGCGATACTTGGCGAATGCTGCCGACCACCCCGTCGCGACTGTCCGGGCAGTATCGGTCCCGCCGCGAACGCGATAGGGTGGTGAGGATGCCGCCGCCCGTTTCATCAGGCCCGCCCCGTGGCCGTTTCCTCCGCTGGGGGTGGATCGCGCTGGGCTGGTTCTTCGTCCTGCTCGGCATCATCGGCGCGTTGCTGCCCGTGATGCCGACGACGATCTTCCTGATCGGCGCGGCGGCATGTTTCGCGCGCGGGTCGCCACGGCTGGAGCGCTGGCTGCTCGACCATCCGCGCCTTGGCCCGACGCTGGTCGCATGGCGACGCGACGGGGCGATCGGCGCGCGGGCAAAGGCGATGGCATGCAGCGGCATCGCCCTTGGCTACGGGGTGTTCCTGTGGGCCGCGCGGCCGGGGGTGGCGCTGGCGCTGGTCGTCGCTGCGGCGATGACGGCGTGCGCCGCCTATATCGTCACCCGCCCTTCGCCGACCGGGTGATCGCCACGGCCGGGCCGTGGCAGCCGGGCGGGACGGCCTGCCGATAGAGCGCTGGACGATCCCAGCAATGGCACGGCGTCGTGCCATGGGGGATCGTTTCGGGAGCATCATACGTTGACCACCGTCCATCGCCATGGTTACGGGGACTGTCATCCGCCGGGCCTTGCGGTTAATCGCAACGGTTCTCAACCGGATCGGAAACCATGTGTCCCGTGCATTGCCTTCGCCGCTCATCGATTATTTCCGGCAATCGCGGGTTGCGCTGGCAATGGCCGATGCGGAGGGTGACAACCACCTCGTCCTGGTGAACGCACCCTTTTGCGCATTGACCGGCTATACCCCGGACGATGTGGTCGGTCGCAACTGCCGGATGTTGCAGCGGGATGCGCCGAATATCGAGCCGCGTGCACGGCTGCGCGAGTTCCTCGACCGGCCGACCCAGCCTAACGTGCGGACGCCGATCGTCAATTTTCGCAAGGACGGGACGCCGTTCGTCAACCTGCTCTACATGTCGCGGCTGAAATCGATCGACGGGCAGACGCGCTATATCTTCGCATCGCAGTTCGACGTCAGCCGGTCGCAACCCGACATGCTGGCCGATTACGACGCGCAACTGACCTCGACGCTGGGTCGGCTGGTGCCGATCGCCGGGGAAGCGGGGATCGTGGTCGAGGGTACGCTGCTGACCATCGCCAACAGTGCCGCGATCGTGGCACAGGCGAAGATGATGCTTGCCGATCTCGACTCCGCGCCCGATGCATGACGTAGCGACGCAGCGATCCGACATGACACGGGAACCGGCCCCGGGCGGGGTGCCGATCGTCGGCATCGGCGCGTCGGCCGGCGGGCTGGAGGCGCTGCGCGAGATGCTGGCGCCGGCGCATCTGCCGACCGGACTGGCATTCGTGGTGGTCCAGCATCTCGACCCCAATCACGAAAGCATGCTGGCGCAGTTGCTCGACCGCAATACCGTGCTGGAGGTGCTGCAGAGCGCGGGCGGCGAGCGGATCGCGCCCGACACGGTCTATATCATTCCGCCCGGCCGGGGCCTCGCGATCCGCGGCGGCGTGCTGGAACTGACCGATTTCGAACAGCCGCGCGGGCTTCGCCGGCCGATCGACGATTTCTTCATCTCGCTGGCCGGGGACCAGCAGGCGAACGCCGCCTGCGTCATCCTGTCGGGCACCGGCGCCGACGGCACGACCGGCCTGCGCGCGATCAAGGAACATGGCGGCCTGTGCGTCGCGCAGCAGCCCGACAGCGCGCGCTACGACGGCATGCCGCTGTCGGCGGTCGGCACCGGCATGACCGATTTCGTCAAGCCGCCCGGCGAGATCCTCCATTGCCTGCAGGCGTTCTTCCAGCGGCGCGGCACCGATCCGATCGCGCCCGAGGCGAATGTCGTCGCCGACCATGTCGACGATATGTGCCGCGTGTTGCGCAGCGCCATCGGCCATGATTTCTCGGGCTACAAGCGGTCGACGCTGGTCCGCCGGGTCGAACGGCGGATGCACGTGCTGGGCATCGATACCGGGCGTGCCTATCTGGCGCGCATCCGCGGCGATGCCACCGAATGCGAGGCGCTGTTCCGCGACCTGCTGATAAACGTGACCCGCTTCTTTCGCGACGGCGATGCGTTCGAGGTGCTGCGCACGCGGGTCATCGAACCGCTGATGGCCGATCGCGCGTCGGACGAGGATGTCCGCGTCTGGGTGCCGGGCTGTTCGAGCGGCGAGGAAGCCTATACCATCGCGATGCTGTTCGCCGAGGCGGCGCGCAAGGCCGGGTCGTCGCTGGCGGTGCAGATCTTCGCGACCGATATCGACGAACAGATGCTGTCGATCGCGCGCGAGGGCAGCTATCCCGCCGCGGCGATGGCCGACGTGCCGCCGCACCTGCGCGAACGCTATACCGTTCCCCACGCCGAACGCTTCACCATCGCCGCGCCGATCCGCGACATGATCCGCTTTTCCAGCCACAGCCTGGTCAAGGATCCGCCCTTTTCGCGGATCGACCTGGTGTCGTGCCGCAACCTGCTGATCTATTTCGACGACCGGTTGCAGCAGGCCGTGCTGCCGCTGTTCCATTATGCGCTGCGCCCCGGCGGGTATCTGTTCCTGGGGCCGTCCGAGAGTGTGGGGCGGTTCGAGCATTTCTTCACGCCCGTCGACCAGCAGGCGCGGCTGTTCGAACGGACGCCGGGCGCCCCCAGCTACCCGATCGACCTGCCGGGCAACCAGCGCCAGCCGGTGGCGCGGCGCGAGCGCGATACGCGTGGCGACGGTGCGGCCTTGTCGAGCGAGGGGCTGGCCACGCGGCGCATGGTCGAACGCTATGCTCCGCCCAGCCTGATCGTCGATCAGGACGGCGGGATCATTTCCGCCTATGGCAAGCTCAGCCGCTATTTCGAATTTCCGGTCACGCGCACCGGGGGCAGCAGCGCGGTGAACCTTGCCCGGCCCGGCCTGCGCAACGTCATCGGCCCGCTGCTGCGCCAGGCGCGCGACGAACGCCGCCGGGTGGCCGCGCGCGACGTCGCGGTGGAAACCGATTACGGCACGCAGCCGGTCGAGATAATCTGCGATCCGCTGGGCGATGGCACCTTGCTGTTCGTGTTCCGCGATACCGGGCCGTTCGTGCCGTCCGACCATGACGAGTTGCAGGAGCTCGAACTCGGCGACGATCATCTGGAATCGCTGGAGGACGAATTGCGCCTGACGCGGCACCGGCTGCGTTCGGCGATCGAGGAACTGGAGACGGCGAACGAGGAGTTGAAAAGTTCCAACGAAGAAATGATGTCGATGAACGAGGAGCTTCAATCGACCAACGAGGAACTGTCGACGGTCAATGACGAGCTGAAGATCAAGGTCGACCAGTTGACCGTCGCCAATTCCGACCTGCGCAACTTCTACGAATCGACCGAACTGGCGGTCGTGGTGCTCGATGCCGACCTGAAGGTGCGCAGCTATACCGATGCGGCGACGCGCATCTTTCCGCTGAAACCCGCCGATCGCGGCCGTCCGTTGACCGATGTCGCCGGCCGGTTGCGGGATTCGACGCATCTGGACGATGCCCGTGCCGTCGCGGCGGGGGGCGCGCCGACCCAGCGCCGGGTGCACAGCGTCGACGGCCAGCATATCTATTCGCTGCGCGTGCTGCCCTATTGCACGCAGAGCGGAGCGGTGGACGGCACGACGCTGGTGCTGACCGAGATTACCGATGCACTGGCGCTGGAGCGGCAGTTGGCGGCGGAGCGCGAGCGGCTCGACCTCGCGATCAAGGCGGCGGGCATCGGCGTCTGGGAATATTGCCCCGAAAATGGCGAGGTGTTGCTCGATCCGGTCGAACGCCAATTGTTCGAGATCGGCGCCGATACGAAGGCCGGCATCGACATGCTGTTCGACCGCATCGATCCCGACGACCTGCCGAAGGTGGAGGCGTCGCTGCGCCGCGCGAACGAACGTAGCGGCGATTTCGAGGCGACGTTCCGCCTGCGCCGCAGCGATGGCGAGGTACGCTGGATCAAGGGGTTCGGCCGGGCGATCGCGGGGTCGGCGCCGCAGCGGCTGGTCGGGGTGTCGATCGACGTCACGCCCGAATATGCGCTGGCCGAAACGCGCGAGCTGATGCTGCGCGAGATGAACCACCGCGTGAAGAACCTGTTCGCGGTGATCGCCGGCATGATGACCATCGCCGCGCGCAGCCATGACGATGTGCGCAGCTTCGCCGACGATCTGCGCCACCGCATCGCCGCCCTGGGGTCGGCGCACTCGCTGGCGTCGCCCGCCGGTCGCCCGCAGGCGGTCGGGCTGGACGACATCGTGGCCATCACGCTGGCGCCGTATCGCGAACATGCGCGGATCGAAATCGACGGTCCGGTCGTTGCACTCGATCGGAACTGCCTGTCCCCGCTGGCGCTCATTCTGCACGAATGGGCGACCAATTCGATGAAATACGGGGCGCTGGGCAGCGGTGGTGAACGGGGCCTGCAGGTTCGGTGGCGGGCCGGTGACGACGGGATCATACTGACATGGATCGAGGATGCGGCGGTGAGTGACCGGGAACCGGGCAAGCGTGGTTTCGGATCGGTGCTGGTCGAAACCAGCGTGCGCCAGCTACGCGGTGCAGTGACCACTGCGGATACCGACGGGCAGTTCCGCCTCGACATGCGCCTGCCGGCCGGCGTCCTGCTGCGTGACTGATCCGGTCCTGCTCGTCGAGGACGAACTGTTCATCGCCCTGGACGTCCAGGCGACCATCGAGGCGGCCGGCTTCGAGGTCGAGGGGCCGTGCATGACATTGGTGGAGGCGCAGGCCGCGGTCGCGCGACGGGGCGCCGCCTTTGCCGCGGCGGTGCTGGACGTCCGGCTGGCCGACGGCACCGTCTTTGCCGCCGCCGACCAGTTGCATGCGGCGGGCGTCCCGTTGATCTTCCATTCGGGCCATGCCGATGACGAAGACCTGTGGCAGCGCTATCCGCAGGCGATGGTCTGTCCGAAGCCCAGCGTCCCGGCGGCCCTGTCCGACGCGATCCGGCGCAGTGCCGCGTCGAACGGGAAAGGGACGCAGCAGCGCGCCACCGGCTGAGGCGGCTTTCGCGCAGCGTCGGGCGGGATCGGCGGGTCGGCCTTGCGCATCGCGGGCCGACATGGTTGACGGGCCGCGCCCATCGCGAAAGCCGTGCCATGCCCGACCGCCTCCACGTCCTGACCCTGTCCTGTCCCGACCAGCCGGGGATCGTCGCACGCGTCACCGGCCTGTTGTACGACCATGGCGGTAATATCCGCGAGGCGGCGCAGTTCGACGATGCCGAGACGGGGCGGTTCTTCATGCGCGTCGTGTTCACCATGCCCGATGCGCGGGCGGCGGCGCTGAACGGATGCTTCACCGATCTGGCGACGCGCGACGGCATGACATGGTCGATCCGCCCCGGCGACCGCGCGCGCAAGGTGCTGTTGCTGGTGTCGAAATTCGATCACTGCCTTGCCGACCTGCTGTATCGCTGGCGGATCGGCGAACTGGCGATGGACGTCGTCGGCATCGTATCGAACCATCCGCGGACGACGTTCGACGGCATCGATCTGGGCAGCGTACCGTTCCACCACCTGCCGATCACACCCGCGACGAAGGCGGCACAGGAAGCGGCGATCAAGGCGGTCGTGACCGACAGCGGCGCCGAACTGGTCGTGCTCGCGCGCTACATGCAGATCCTGTCGGACGATCTGGCGGCGTTCCTGTCGGGGCGGTGCATCAACATCCACCACAGTTTCCTGCCGGGGTTCAAGGGTGCCAAACCCTATCACCAGGCGCATGCCCGCGGCGTGAAGATGATCGGCGCCACCGCGCACTATGTCACCGCCGACCTCGACGAGGGGCCGATCATCGCCCAGGATGTCGAGCCTGTGACCCATGCCGACAGCCCCGAAACGCTGGTGCGCAAGGGGCGCGACATCGAACGGCGCGTGCTGGCGCGGGCGGTGCGCCACCACCTTGCCGACCGGGTGTTGCTGAACGGGGCCAAGACGGTGGTCTTCACCGACTGACGCGCGCCCGCCGACCGGCGTGGATGGCCATTGCCGTCCCGATGCCCGCGCCACGGCGTCCGCTTCGCCTGTCCCGCCGGCAACGCATTGGTTCGTCGCGGACTTTTAATGCGCTGTGACGGGCTGGCGGATGCATTTTTCCTTTTCGATCGGCAGGCAGCAAGGGCATGTACCGCGGTATCCAGCCGATCGACCGAAGGATCATGATGCGCAGCTTCCTATCCGCACTGGCACTGGTGATGGCCATTGCGACGCCCCTGACCGGCCCCGCCGCACACGCACAGTCGTCCGCGACGCCGCGCCTCGAGCGGCGGGGCGATGCGACCCAGTTGATCGTCGAGGGCAAACCCTATCTGATGCTCGGCGGCGAAACGCGCAATTCCAGCAGCAGCGACGTGACCTACATGGCGCCGCTATGGCCCAAGCTCAGGGCGATGAACCTCAATACCGTGCTCGTCCCCGTGGCGTGGGAAACGATCGAACCGACCGAGGGGCGGTTCGATTTCAGCAATGTCGACGGGCTGCTCAAGGGCGCGCGGGAGAACGACCTGCGCATCGTCATCCTCTGGTTCGGCGCATGGAAGAACACCTATTCGAGCTATGTCCCGGCATGGGTGAAGCGCGATCAGCAACGGTTCGGGCGGGTGCAGACCAGCGACGGGCGGGGGACCGAGCGCCTGTCTCCCTTCTCCGCGGCGTCGCGCGATGCGGACGCGCGCGCCTTTGGCCGACTCATGCGCCATATCCGCGAGGTGGATGGCACGCGCCACACCGTGCTGATGGTACAGGTCGAGAACGAGGTCGGGATCATCCCGGAATCGCGCGATCATTCGCCGGCCGCCGAGGCCGCTTTCAACGCCCCCGTCCCCGAAGCCCTGATGCGCCATCTGTCGCAGCGCCGGGCCATGCTGCATCCGGTGCTGCGCAGCGCATGGGAGCATGCAGGTGCGCGTTCCTCCGGCACCTGGCGGGAGGTATTCGGCGACACCGGCATGACGGATGCCCTGTTCATGTCATGGGCCTATGCGACCTTCATCGAATCGGTGACGGCCGCCGGGAAAGCGGAATATGCGCTGCCGATGTTCACCAACGCGGCGCTGATCCGGCCGAACTACGAACCGGGCCAGTATAATTCCGGCGGCCCGCTGCCATTCGCGATCGATCTCTACAAGGGCGGCGCCCCGTCGCTCGACTTCCTGTCGCCCGATATCTATTTCGAGGACTATGTGAACTGGGCGACCCAGTACACCCGTCGCGACAATCCGCTGTTCGTGCCGGAGGCGCGTGGCGGCGCGGCCGGCGCGGCCAATGCGCTCTACAGCTACGGCACGCTGGGCGCGATCGGCTTCTCCCCGTTCGGCATCGACGGTCAGGGCGTGGTGCTGCAGGGGGATGCCAGTATCGGCCTCAGCGCGGCGGGGGACGGCGATCCGGCGATGGCGGCGCTCTATGGCCAGCTTGCGCCGCTCGCGCCGATGATCCTGCAGGCGCAGGCGGGCAGGAAGATCACGACCGTCATGATGGAGGGGGGCGCACAGCGCGCGGGCCGGGGCCGTATCGGCGACTATATCGTCAATATGAGCAGGGCGGGCGGGCCGAAGGGCGATGTCGATCAGATGAGCCGCATCGCGGCGATGTTCATCCAGACCGGTGCCGACGAGTTCATCGTCGTGGGCAGCGGCGATGCCCAGCTCAATTTCACCGCCGACACCCCCGGCGCACCGATCGTCGGGATCGAAAGCATCGACGAACAATATCTGCGCGGCGACCAGCGGGTGAACGGCCGGCGCCTCAACGGCGATGAAACCGGACAGGGCCAGTCGCTGCGCCTGTTCTCGAACGATGCTGCGGAAAAACGGGTGTATCGGGTGCGGCTGTATCGGTATCGCTGACGACCGGACCAGCCGGCGACGCGAAGTGCGGGAGCGCTCGTCGGGAACGCTGCCGGTCCGGCCACCGGGCGGTTTCAGCTCATGTCAGCATGGTCCGGTGCCTGTCCGGACGGGCACCGCCATGCGTTTCGCCACGCCGCCCCGCCCGGTCGTCATCGGCCGGATCATTCCGCTGGCCGATCGGCACAGGCGCTGCGGTCCGGCGCCTATGCCGATCTCCGTACGGCTCGCGGCATCGATCCGGCGTTCTCCTCCGGTCGCGCTTCACCGGGAGAAGACATGCCTGCTCCTCCCGTATGCGCACATCGTGTTCCGTCAACGACAGTCCGACCGGGGGGCAAACCGATCGTTGACGGACGCGATCCGGCGGGTCGTCGACGGCCTACAGAACTTCGAACAGTCCGGCCGCGCCCATGCCGCCGCCGACGCACATCGTCACGACGACATATTTCGCCCCGCGCCGCTTGCCCTCGATCAGCGCATGACCGGTCATCCGCGCACCCGACATGCCATAGGGATGCCCGATCGAGATCGCGCCGCCA
This sequence comes from Sphingomonas hengshuiensis, assembly GCA_003240755.1. GTDB lineage: Bacteria > Pseudomonadota > Alphaproteobacteria > Sphingomonadales > Sphingomonadaceae > Sphingomonas > Sphingomonas hengshuiensis_A. Next base: position 16,748 of record QFNF01000010.1, read on the forward strand.
TTGACGTTCAGCCGATCGTTGGGGATGCCCAGCGTGTCCTGGCAATACAGCACCTGTACCGCGAACGCTTCGTTAAGCTCCCACAGCCCGATATCGTCCATGCCCAGGTCGAACCGTTCGAGCAGCTTGGGGATGGCATAGACCGGACCGATCCCCATCTCGTCGGGCTTGGTGCCCGCCACCGCCATGCCGACATAGCGGCCGAGCGGCTGCAACCCGCGCGCCGATGCGACCGATTCCTCCATCAGCACGCAGGACGACGACCCGTCCGACAACTGGCTGGCGTTGCCCGCGGTGATGACCGCCTGTTCGCCCATCACCGGCTTGAGCGACTGCAACCCCTCGAGCGTCGTGTCGGCGCGATTGCCCTCGTCCTTCGTCAGCGTGACTTCGTGCGTCGACACTTCCTTGGTCGCCTTGTCGACAACGTTCATCGTCGCGGTGACGGCGACCAGTTCGTCGTCGAACAGCCCGGCGGCCTGCGCGGCGGCGGTGCGCTGCTGCGACTGCAGGGCATAGGCGTCCTGACGATCGCGCGAGATGCCGTAGCGCTGCGCGACGATCTCCGCGGTCTGCAGCATCGGCATGTAGATATCGCCGTGCATCGCGAGCAATTCGGGGTCGGCGCCGACGCGCATCTGCGGCGTCTGGACGAGGCTGATCGATTCGACGCCACCCGCGACGCAGATGTCCATGCGGTCGTGGACGATCTGCTTGGCGGCGGTGGCGATCGCCATCAGCCCGCTGGCGCACTGGCGGTCGATCGACATGCCCGACACGCTGGTCGGCAGCCCGGCACGCAGCGCGGCGTTGCGGGCGATATTGCCCGCCTGATGCCCCTGTTGCAGCGCTGCGCCGAACACCACGTCGTCGACGTCGCCGCCTTCGATTCCGGCGCGTTCGACCGCGGCGCGGATCGAATGCGCGGCCAGCGTCGGCGCGGGCAGGTTGTTGAACGCCCCGCGATAGGCGCGGCCGATCGGGGTACGGGCGGTCGAAACGATAACGGCTGAGCGCATGATGTTCCTCGAGTTCAGGTGAAGATCTGGCTGATCCATTCGGCGATCAGCGCGGGTTTGTCGGCACCGTCGACCTCGACGGCATATTCGATCGTCTGCTGCCACTGGCCCGGTCGTTTCTCGACCATCGCCAGCAGGGTGAAGCGGCCGCGGATGCGGCTGCCCGAGCGGACGGGGGACAGGAAGCGCGTACGCTCCCCGCCATAGTTGACGCCCATGCGGACGCCGGCGATCACCGGCTGGTCGCTCATCGTCGCCAGTTTCGGCATCAGCGACAGGAGCAGGAAACCGTGCGCGATCGTGCCCCCGAACGGCGTGACGGTGGCGGCCTCCGGATCGACATGGATGAACTGCCGGTCGCCGGTCGCATCGGCAAAGGCATCGATCGTCGCCTGGGTCAGCACCAGCCAGTCGGAGCGCCAGACGGCACCGATCCGCTTCGCCAGTTCCTGAGCCGCAATTTCGGCCATGCGCGATCCTCGTCCTCTATGGCGACGCTCATAGCGCGGACGATGCCCATCGCCAAGCATTTCCACACCACGAACAGGAAAATGCCGCCTACCGCCGTGGCGGGTCCAGACCCTATGTTCGAAAAACGTTACGGATGCGCCGGATCGGGATCGACGATCGTGCCGTCGGCCCGCGCATTCAGGTTGACCTGGGTCGGATAGGCGATCTCGATCCCTTCGGCGGCGAAGCGGCGCAGGATGGCGATGCCGACGGCGGTGCGGCCGTCATAGAACGCGACATAGTCCGCCCCGCTCGAATCGAAGAGCAGCTCGAAATCGATGCTCGACGCGCCGAAGCCGATCAGGCCGCAGCGGACGAATTCGCGGCCTTCGGCTTCCACCACCTCGCGCAGCATGGCGGGGATGCGCGCGCAGGTTTCGGCGTCGGTCTGATAGGTCACGCCGATCATGAACGATGCCCGGCGGTGCGCGCGGCGGCTGTTGTTGGTGATTTCCTTGTCGAGCAGTTGCTTGTTGGCGATGATCCGCTCCTCGCCGGTGACGGAGCGGATGCGCGTCGATTTCAGGCCGATCTCGGCGATCGACCCGTTGGTCTGGTCATAGCTGACATTGTCGCCGCGGCGGAACGGCTTGTCGAAGATGATCGACAACGCCGCGAACAGGTCGGCGAAGATGCCCTGCGCCGCCAGACCGATGGCGATACCACCGACGCCGAGCCCCGCGACCAGCCCGGTGACGTTGACCCCCAGATTGTCGAGCACCACGATCAGCGCGATCGCGAACAGCGCGAACGTGACCAGCAGCCGGATCAGCCCCATCGCCGATGCCAGCGCCTCTCCGTGATAATGGTCGCTCGCCGTCCGCCGCTCGATCGCGCCCAATATGACTTCGCGTGCCCAGGTCGCCGCCTGGAACACCGCGGCGACGGTGAACAGGAACTCGATCGTCGCCGTCACCATCGGCGGCGCGCTGGCATAGCCGTCGACCAGCTTGGCGGCGAGCATGACCATGAAGAACAGCCCGGTGCGCCCGATCGCCCGTCCGACGACGCTGCCCCATCCGGCACGATCGTCGCGGCACAGTTTCATGCCCCAGCCGCGCAGCAGCAGCAGCACGACGACGATCATGGTGCCGACGCCCAGCGCCACCAGCACCTGCAGCCAGGTGTCGGCAATCCACCGCGCGCTATCCTGCAGCAACAGCCTGACCTGTGTCTGCGCGTGGTCGGCGTTGAAACCCTGTTCGACGGTCGCGGCGGGCGACGCGGTGTTCGCGCTCATATCGTCCTTTCAGGCGGCGGTGGCGATGCTGTCCTGCGCTTCCAGCAGCGCGATCAGCCCGCGTTCGTGGCGGCTCAGATGCCGGGTCGAACGCGGCAGGCGCAGCGTTTCGCGAAACGCGCCCTGTCCGTCCTTGACCAGCGTCACCAGCAGCGGATGGACATAGGATTTGCGCGCGATCGCCGGCGTATTCCCCAACGCATCGACCACCGGCCCCAGCATCGTCTTGAGGCTGATATCGTCCTTCGCCTCGGCCAGCGAGGTGAACGCCAGCACGCTCGCCCCCCAGGTGCGGAAATGCTTGGCGGTGAAATCGTCGCCCATCGCCTCGCGGATATACGCGTTGACGTCGCCGGATGTGACCGGATGGGTTTCCCCGGCGTCGTCGACCCAGCGGAACAGATGCTGGCCCGGCAGGTCCTGGCACTTGCGCACGAAGCTGGCGAGCGAGCGATCGGTGATCGTCAACACCCGCACCTTGCCCGACTTGGCCCGGTATTGCAGCTTCAGCCTGGTACCGGTCAGCTTCGCATGGCGCTTGCGCAGCGTCGTCGCGCCGAAGCTCTTGTTCACCCGCGCATAGCCTTCGTTGCCGATGCGCACGCGCCCCAGATCGAGCAGCCGCACCACCGCCGCCACCGCGCGTTCGCGGCTGAGCGCCCGCCTGGCAAGGTCGCGTTCGACCTGTGCCCGCAGCTTCGGCAGCCGGTGCCCAAACGCGGCGCAGCGGTCATATTTCGCCGTTTCCTGCGCCTCGCGGAAATCGACATGATAACGATATTGCTTGCGGCCCTTTTCGTCCCATCCGATCGCCTGGATATGGCCGGAAGGGTCGGGACAGAACCATGCGTCGCGATAGGCGGGGGGCAGGCCGATGCGGTTCAGCCGGTCGATCTCGTCGCGATCGGTGATCCGGTCGCCGTCGCAGCCATAATAGCCCCAGCCGCGCGTCAGCCTGCGCCGGGTGATGCCGGGCGCATCGCAATCCGAAAACACGCAACCGGCGGGGCAGGGGAGGTCGTCGTCGGCGGCTGGTTCCATCGGGCTGTCCCTGCGATTGACCTGATGAATGTTCGGCTCGTCGCTTCGTTCCGGAACCCGCCCGGGGCCGGCCGGTTAGGGACCGGACCACCCCCCAGGAGATTACCGATGGCCGACCTCGCCAATGCCCGTGTCCTGATCCTCGCCACCGACGGATTCGAGGAATCGGAACTGTTCGATCCGCGTCAGGCGTTGCTCGACGCCGGCGCGCAGGTGACGCTCGCGTCGATCGGGACCGATCCGATCCAGGGCGTCATCAACGACAGCGAAGATGCGCGCAAGATCACCCCGGACCTGACGCTCGACGACGTGGACACCGAGGAATTCGACATGCTGTTGCTGCCCGGCGGCGTCGGCAATCCCGACAAGTTGCGGATCGAGGAGCGCGCGGTCGAGATCGTCAGCGAGTTCATGGACGACGACAAGATCGTCGCCGCGATCTGCCATGCGCCGTGGCTGCTGGTCGAGGCCGATGTGGTCGACGGCCGCCGCGTGACCGGCTGGCCGTCGGTCCGAACCGACCTCGAGAATGCCGGAGCCGAAGTGGTCGACGAGGAGGTCGTGATCGACGGCAACCTCATCACCAGCCGCAAGCCCGATGACATCCCCGCCTTTTCGAAGGCGGTGATCGAGGCATTGCAGAGCGAGTTGGCGGAGGCGTGAGGTGAGGGGGCGGGCCGAGGTCCGCCCCGGACCGTGCCGGCACGGCATCCCTGCGCCGGTCGCAATCGCCGGCCGGCCCCCGTGCCGCCGCCGAACGGATCGAGCCTTCACGGGTGCGGGACTGCGGTGCCGCGCCCGGCTCTTACGCCACCGCGACCCGCCGCCGATCCCCCAATCGGTTGAGCCACGCCTGCGCCGGCCGCTCGACATAGCGGTACAATAGTTCCGACGAGGCGATCACTGCGACGACATAGCTCGCCAGTACCCATAAGGGCGCGTTGGCGGCATCGTCGACCAGCACCAGCTTGAACACGAACCACAGCAGGAAATGGCCGAGATAGGTCGCGTAGCTGATCTCGCCCAGCCGGTGGAGCGGCCATGATTCCAGCGGATTTCCCCGCCGGTTCGATGTGATGCCCAGCGCCAGCAACACGCACGCAAGGGCCGGCGGCAGGGCATGGGCCTCCGGCAATATCCTCGACCCCCATGCCGCGACCAGCGCCAGCGCCAGCACGCCGCCCGCCATCGCCACGCCGTCGCGCCCCTGCCACCGCAGCCACAAGGCGCCGATCGCGGTTCCCGCCGCGAACTGGATCACGCAGCGCGCCACGGCGAAACGTTGCAGGTCGCTGCCCAGCCCGTCCTGCCCGGCAAAGGGCAGGACGCCCACCAGCAATACCGCGACGAACGCCAGCAGCACCGCGCTCGGCACCCGTCGCCAGTCGAACGCCACCGCGAGCAACGGGAACAGCAGATAGGCGGCGGATTCGGCGGATATCGACCATGCCGGATCGTTCCACGCCAACGGATCGGTAAATCCCCAGCTTTGCAGCAGCACGATATGCAGAGGCAGTTCGGCAAAGGGGAAGCGGTCGATATTGCGTCCGCTCGCGGCCAGCACCGCAGCCAGGATGATCGCGCACCCCAGCACGAACAGGTGCAGCGGCCAGATGCGCGCCATGCGTTTCCACAGGAAGCGTCCGGCGACCGCGAAGCCGCCGTCATCGAACCGCTTGCCCCAGGACAGCCAGATCACGAAGCCCGACAGCAGGAAGAAGAAATCGACCGCCAGATAGCCTTTGGCGATGGCGGACTCGATCGCCGGGTGCATCTCCGCCATCGATCCGCGCAGGTGGAACAGCACGACCCACCATGCCGCGAGGCCGCGTGCCCCGGTCAGCGCCTTCAGTTCGTTCATGTCGCCACCGCCCCCTTCCTGTGCCGCTGGATCGGAATCCAGGCCCGTTCGCTCCGCCTGCGCGCCAGATATGTGTCGAGCCCGATCTGCGCGCCGATCAGCATGAAGACGAACGGCTGGAAGGCGATCGCCACGAAGTTCGCGCCGAACAGATAGACGATATGTCCGTTCTGCAGCGCGGCGGCGAGGGGGACGACCCATGCCTCTTCGGGGCCGGCCTTCGCATAGCGCCGCCGCAGCACCTCCATCCGGAACAGTCCGCCGAGGTTGATCGCCAGCCACAGCAGCAGCCCGGGATACCCCTGTTCGCCCAGCATCTCGAAATAGGCCGAGTGATAGGCGCGACCGGCATCGACTTCCAGGCTGCGTTCGACCGTCCGGTTGGCGCCGTCGCCGACCACCGCCACCTTTTCATAGCGGATGCGGTTCTGGAGATAGGCGACGAAGCCTCCGCCGAACGGGTTCTGCTGCACATAGTCCAGCGTCCACATCCACACCGCCAGCCGGGTCGATGCCGACGCGTCGGATTGATAGGTGCCGATCGTCTCCATGCGTTGGGTAAAGGCCGATGGCAGGAACGGCACCGCCATCAGCGCCGCCGCCCCCGCCAGCGCCAGATAGGTCAGCCGACGCTTGACGTCGCGCAGCATCAGCACGCCGAGCAGGCCGATGCACAGCAACCCGGTACGCGTCGAGGTGCCGACCGGGATCAGCAGACACGAGAATACCAGCGCGTAGCAGAAGGCGCGTACCCGCCAGTCGGGCATGAATACCGTGCCGAACCGGCTGAACCACAGGATCAGCGGGATGATCGCGATCGCGACGGTCGAGATGGTCGATCCTTCGTACAGGCCGGCATTGTTCGACACCATCAGGTTCAATTCGCCATATCCGCCGCCCGACCCCAGCGTCTTGATCCCGCCGACGATGATGATCGACGCGGCCGACAGCACCATGAACAGCAGCAGCGATTCGATGCGCAGCCTGGTCCTGAGGGTGAGGGGGAGGAAGATGGCGAAGGCCAGCGCCTTCCACACCCATTCCCATTTGAACTGCGCCTCGACCGGGAAGTCGGCGGTCTTGGTCGTCCACAGGCAGTAGAGCAGCAGCGCCAGCATCAGCCCCTGTCGCGGCGCGAGGCGCGTATCGCGCTTGTCGTCGACCACCGCCCAGGCGAGCACGGCAAGGCCGCAGGCGATCAGCGAGATCGGGATCGAATTGAGCAGCAGATAGGTCAGCCGTTGCGGCGCGACGATGTCGATATAGACATAGGTCAGCACGAACACGAACGGCTTGCGGAAGCCGGCCGCGAACAATGCGCCGAGGAAGGCGACGAAGACGAGATCACGCACCGAAGCGATCCCGGCCCTTGCGCGGGCCATCGTCGCGCACCCGCTCGTCATCGAGGTCGGGCCGCCGCAGCAACCGCCATGCCGCGATCAGCATCAGCAAATGGGTCAGCCCCAGCGAGAAATTGTCGATCATCGGCCGGACCCTTCGCGTATCCCGCAGCGATAGGCGCTCCGGGTTGATGCGACGTTAAGCGATCGGCCGGGCAGCGGCCAAGGGCCGCCATCCCGCACCCCCGCCGGCCCGTCGCCCGCGCGCCCGGAACCTATCCCCGCGCAATCCGCAGATACGCGTCCAGCACCGACTGGCTCGCGCTGTCCCACCGATACCCCTTTGCCGCGTCGTGCCCCGCCAGCCCCATGCGCCAGCGCAGATCGGCATCGTCGCACAACCGCGCGATCGCATCGGCATAGGCGGGAATGTCGCGGGGCGGCACGAGGAACCCGGTGGTGCGGTCCTCGACCATCCCGACCGCGCCTGTCGCGCGCGCGGCGACCACCGGTACCCCCGCCGCCATCGCCTCCAGCGTGACGTTGCCGAACGTCTCGGTGATCGACGGATTGAAGAACACGTCCATCGACGCGACCGCGCGGCCCAGATCGTCGCCCGCCTGGAACCCGGCGAACACCGCGTGCGGCACCCGCTCGGCGAACCAGTCGCGCGCCGGGCCTTCGCCGATCACGAGGATGCGGTGCCTGACCCCGCGCCGCTGCAGTTCGGTGGCGACCTCCGAAAAGACGTCGAGGCCCTTTTCCAGCACCAGCCGCCCGAGAAAGCTGACCGCCACCTCGTCGTCGCCGATACCCAGCGACCGCCGCCAGTCGAGGTCGCGCATCGCCGGGCTGAAGCGCTCGTGATCGACCCCGCGAGACCAGATGTCGACCGGCGACGCGACACCCCATTCGCGCAGCAACTCGGCCATGCCACGTCCGGGCACCATCACCTGATCGGCGCGGTTGTAGAACCGCTTCGACAGCGCGACCGCGACCGGCTCGAGAAAGCCGATGCCGTAATATTGCGGATAGGTCTCGAACCGGGTGTGGAGCGAGGCGAGCGTGGCGATCCCGCTGCGGCGGCCCCAGCTCAGCGCGCGGTGGCCGAGAATGTCGGGGGCGGAGACGTGGACGATGTTCGGTGCGAACGCGCTCAGGTCGGCGCGCGTCCTTGCCGGCAGCCCGCGCGCCAGCTTGTATTCGCCGCGCCCGCCGGGCAGGCCATAGGCAGGTACGCTGACCAGATCGCCGGTCGGTGGAAAGGCGGGATTGTCGGTCGTCGGCGAATAGACGCGCAGGGCGACGCCATGATCGAGCAGATGGCGCGCGAGGCGGTTGAGCGCCTGATTGGCGCCGTCACGGACATAATTATAGTTTCCGCTGAACATCGCGACGCGGAGCTGGGAAGGCTTCATCCGCGCGCCATAGCTCCGGAACGTCGCGTACGCTACCGGAACGCTTGGGCCAACCAACGGATTGATCCCGTCGATCGACCAGGAGGACAGCCGTGCGCGACAGCTACAGGAAGGGCCAGACCGTCAAATGGTCGTGGGGCAACGGCACGGCCGAGGGCAAGGTCGAGGAACGCTTCGACCGGCGCGTCCAGCGCACGATCAAGGGCAGCAGGATCGTCAGGAACGGTACGAAGGACAACCCGGCCTATCTGATCGAGCAGGATGACGGCACCAAAGTGCTGAAACGCGGTAGCGAGCTCAGATAGGCACCCCTTCGCGCCGGGGACGATGTTCATTCCCCTTTCGTTCCTGTCCTGCTACATGCCCGCGCATGGCCAAACCCCAGAAGCGCTATGTCTGTCAGCAATGCGGATCGGTATCCTCGAAATGGGCCGGCCAATGCGCCGATTGCGGCGATTGGAACACGCTGGTCGAGGATGCCGGCGCGGTCGTAACCCCCTTTTCGGCGCGGCATAACCTGCAAAGCGGGGGGCGGCCGATCCTGCTGTCGGGCCTCGACACCGATATCGCACTGCCCGAACGATTGAAGACCGACATCGCCGAACTCGACCGGGCGCTGGGGGGCGGCTTCGTCGAAGGGTCGGCGACGCTGATCGGCGGCGATCCCGGCATCGGCAAGTCGACGCTGCTGTTGCAGGCCGCCGCCAGGCTCGCGCTGGCGGGCAGGTCGGTCGCCTATGTCTCGGGCGAGGAAGCCGCCGATCAGGTGCGGCTGCGCGCGCGTCGGCTGGGCCTTGGCAACGCGCCGGTGCAACTGGCGGCGGCGACGTCGGTTCGCGATATCCTGACGACGTTCGGCGGATCGGCCGCCCCCGACCTGCTCATCATCGATTCGATCCAGACGATGCACAGTGACCTGATCGAGGGCGCGCCGGGCACCGTCAGCCAGGTCCGCGCGTCGTCGGGCGAACTGATCCGCTTCGCCAAGGAACGCGGCACCGCGGTCGTGCTGGTCGGCCATGTCACCAAGGACGGATCGATCGCCGGCCCGCGCGTGCTCGAGCACATGGTCGACACCGTGCTGGCGTTCGAGGGCGAGCGCAGCCACCAGTATCGCATCCTGCGCGCGGTCAAGAACCGCTTTGGCGGCACCGACGAGATCGGCGTCTTTGCAATGGAAAGCGAGGGATTGTCCGAGGTGTCCAACCCCTCGTCGCTGTTCCTGACCAGCCGCGACGAGAATGTCACGGGCACCGTCGTCTTCCCCGCGCTGGAAGGAACGCGGCCGGTGCTGGTCGAGGTGCAGGCGCTGACCGTCCGCCTCGCCTCCGGCGCGACGCCCCGCCGTGCGGTCGTCGGCTGGGATTCGGGGCGGCTGGCGATGATCCTCGCGGTGCTGGAGGCACGCTGCGGCCTCGCGTTCGCGACCGCCGAAGTCTATCTGAACATCGCGGGCGGCTACCGCGTGACGGATCCCGCCGCGGACCTCGCGGTCGCGGCGGCGCTGGTGTCGGCGCTGTCCGAACGCCCGGTGCCCTCCGACGCGATCGTGTTCGGCGAGATCGCGCTGTCGGGAGAGGTGCGGCCGGTCGCGCACGGCGCCTTGCGGCTGAAGGAGGCGGGGAAGCTGGGGTTTGCACGCGCACTGGCGCCGGCCAGCCAGGCGGAGGGCGGGGCGATCAGATTGTCGGGGTTCAAGGACCTGCCGCGCTTCGTGGACTATATGCTCGGCCGGTAATTCCGCGCCGCGACACGACGGGGCAGGGCCATGCCCGCCACCCCGGCTCGACAATCCCCCCGCCGCCCGGCATAGCCACCGCCATGGGCCTGACCTCGCTCGACATCGCCGTCCTGCTTACCGTCGGCGGCGCGGCGCTGCTCGGCTTCCTGCGCGGCTTCGTCACCGAAGTGCTGTCGCTGGGCGCCTGGGCGCTGGTCGTCGTTGCGCTCAAGCTGTTCCACACCCCGGTCGCTGCGGCGCTGGTCGGACCGACCGGCACCGCCGGCGGGGCGGCGACGCTGGCGTTCGCGCTGATCGCCGGCATCGGCTATTTCGCCGGACGGCTGGTCGCCAACGGTATCGGGGCACGCACCCGCGCCTCGGTCCTCGGGCCGGTCGACCGCGCGCTCGGCTTCGGGTTCGGCGCGGTCAAGGGCCTGATCCTCGTCAGCCTCGCCTTCCTGCTGCTGCTGCTCGCGGCCGACTTCATTGGCGGGGGCCCGACGCGACGTCCGGCATGGATCAAGGACGCGCGGACCTATCCGCTGCTCAACGCCACCAGCACCAGCATCGTCGACTTCATCGACCGCCGCCGCCGCGGCGAACCGGTGTTCGGGGAATAGAAAACGACGCGACCGACTCGCCAGCGTCACGATCGCGCCCTACATCCGACCGCGTGACCGCAAATCTCTACAACACCGAAATCCTGCGCCTCGCCGCCGAAACCGCGCAGGCCGTCCGGTTGGCCGAACCCCATGCCTCGGTCGAGAAGCGCTCGCCGATCTGCGGCAGCCGGGTGACGGTCGATATCGCGCTGGGCGAGGACGATCGCGTCGCGGCGGCCGGCATGCTGGTCCGCGCCTGTGCGCTGGGACAGGCATCATCGGCGCTGCTGGCGCGCGGGATCGTCGGCAGATCGCCCGCCGAGCTTGCCGCCATCAGCGAGGCGCTGGCCCTGTGGCTGGGCGGGGAGGGCGAGGTGCCCGACTGGCCCGGCCTGCCCCTGTTCGAACCGGCCCGCCCGCACAGCGCCCGCCACGCCTCGATCCGCCTCGCCTTCGAAGCGGCTGCGGAGGCCGCTGCCAAGGCCGCCGGCCACCGGGCCGCCGCCTGATGGAACACGGCACCGCGTCGTTGCTCCACGATTTCGCGCCGCTGCTGGGCGCGGCGCTGGTGTTCGTACTGATCTTCCGCAAGCTCGGGCTGGGTGCCACGCTCGGCTATCTCGTGGCCGGATCGGTCGTCGGGCCGCAGGTGCTGGGCCTGGTCGGCAATGCCGAATCGAAGCTCGCCATCGCCGAACTCGGCATCACGCTGCTGCTGTTCCTCGTCGGCCTCGAACTCAGCCCGTCGCGGCTGTGGCAGATGAAGCGCGACATCTTCGGCCTTGGTCTGTTGCAGGTCGTGTTGTGCGGCGTGGCGATCACCGGCGTGGTATGGCTGGCAACCCATTTTAGCTGGGCCGCAGCGGTCGCGCTCGGCCTGCCGCTGGCGCTGTCCTCGACCGCCCAGGTGTTGCCGATGCTGCAATCGGCCGGTCGGCTCAAGACCCCGTTCGGCGAACGCGCCTTTGCGATCCTGCTGTTTCAGGATCTGTCGATCGTCCCGCTCATCACCATCGTCGCCGCCCTGTCGCGCAACCCCGCCGATGCCGCCGGCCCGCCGGGCTGGCAACTGGCGCTGTGGACGGTCGGTGCGGTCGTCGGGCTGATCCTTGCCGGGCGGTTCCTGTTGCGCCCGCTGTTCCGCCTGATCGGCAATATGGGCGAGCGCGAGATGTTCGTGTTCGCCGGGCTGTTCACCGTCATCGCCAGCGCGGCGGTGATGCAGGCGCTGGGCCTGTCGACCGCGCTCGGCGCGTTCATCGCCGGGGTGATGCTGGCCGACAGCCCGTATCGCCATGAGCTGGAGGCCGATGTCGAGCCGTTCCGCTCGATCCTGCTCGGCCTGTTCTTCCTCGCGGTGGGCATGATGCTCGACCTTGGCGCGATCGTCGAACGGCCGGTGTTCGTCGTCGGCATGGCGCTGGCGCTGATCGCCACCAAGGGATTGGTGATCTTCGGCGTCGGGCGACTGTTCGGCATGCCGTGGCGCGGCGCGCTGGCGCTGGGGCTGTTGCTCAGCCAGGGCGGCGAATTCGGCTTCGTCCTGTTCGCACAGGCGCAGAACGCGCTGCTGATCGCGCCCGAGGCGGCAAGCGTCTTCGGCGCGATCGTGACGCTGTCGATGGCCACCACGCCGTTCCTGATGATGGCGACGCGCAGGTTCCGCGCCGAGCCGGAAAAGCGCGCGGGCGGCATGCCCGAAGGGCCGCGCCATGACGGAGCCAGCGCGGTGGTCGTCGGCTATGGCCGCTTCGGACAGACCGTCGCGCAGATGCTGCTGGCGCAGGGGATCAGCGTCACCGTCATCGACCGCGACGTGGAGATGATCGAGATCGCCGACGGCTTCGGGATGAAGGTCTATTATGGCGACGGCACGCGCATCGACCTGCTGCGCCTTGCCGGTGCGCAGGACGCCGAACTGCTGCTGTTCTGTACCGATGGCGACCCGTTCGATGCGGGCACGATCGAGGCGATCCACCAGGCGTTCCCGGCGCCCGGCATCTTCGTACGCGCCTATGACCGCCGTGCCGTCGTCAGGCTGGCCGGTGCGCCGGTCGAGGGCGTGTTCCGCGAAGTGCTCGATTCCGCCGTGACCATGGCCCGTGCGGCGATGGCCAGCGTCGGCGTCGACGATGGCGAGATCGACCGGACCGAGGATCTGTATCGCAAGACCGATGCGAAGCGGCTGATGCAGCAGTCCGAAACCGGCGACCTGCGCCAGGGGCGCGAAATGATCTTCACCCATGCCCGCGTCAGCGCGGCACCCGGCACCGTCCCGGACGATGGCCGCTGACATGGATGCGCGGCGACTGTAGCGTTCGATTTCATGTGGAGTTGTCGATGAACCTGTTGCTCCTGGCCGCTGCCCTGTCGGGCGCCATGGCCGTCGCCGCCGGCGCGTTCGGCGCCCATGGTGCGTCGGGGCCGGCGGCCGAATGGCTCAGGACCGGTGGCCAGTATCAGTTGGTGCACGCCATCGCCGCGCTGGTCGCGCTGAACCTCGGCGCGCGCGGGCCGGGATGGTTGTTCGTCGCCGGCGGGTTGCTGTTCGGCGGCTCGCTCTATGCGATGGCGCTGGGCGGGCCGCGGGGGGTGCTGGGGCCGGTCACGCCGCTCGGCGGACTGGCGATGATTGGCGGTTGGCTCTGGCTGGGCTGGATCGCGCTGCGCCGGTGAGGCGTCAGTCGAGCGCGATCGTGTAGGTGTGGAACTGCGCGTCGCGTTTCCATCCCGCGCGAACGTACAACGCATGCGCCGCGCTATTGTCGACCGCCGTCGACAGCGTCATGCGCGCCGCGCCTGCCGCGCGGGCTTCGTCACAGGCCGCCTGCAACAGCGCATGGCCCAGGCCGCTGCAGCGCGTGTCCGGCTGGACGAACAGGTCGTTCAGGATGAACGTACGGCGCATGCGGACCGATGACAGCATCGGGTAGAGCTGCGCGAAACCGACGCCGTCCGCATCGATGAGGACGATCGAGTCGCCGCGTTCGAACCGTTCGGTCAGGAACGCTCGCCCGCCGGCCGGATCGGACGGCTGTTCGTAGAATTGGCGATACGCATCGAACAACGGCACCAGCCGGTCGAGATCGGCAATGGTCGCACGATGGATCGTCATGATCGCCTGTCCCTGCTGCGACGGACCGGTTGCGCGCCCGGACGGTCGTCGGTTGTCACCTTCGATCGCCCTTTATTCCGGCGAAGCTGAACGCCGGACATACGAGCGTCGGTGCGATCGACCGTATAGATCGCGCGCTGCGGAGCAATATGGGATGAAGGTCGCTATTGCCCGAACCGGGACCGGGTCGCCTGCGCCACCGCCTCGCGCGCGGCGGCCAGCAGCGCGCCGGCCTTTGCCTCGCACTCGCGCTGTTCGGAGGCCGGATCGCTGTCGGCGACGATGCCCGCGCCCGACTGGACGTGCATCACCCCGTCCTTGACCACGGCGGTGCGCAGCACGATGCACGAATCCATCGACCCGTCGGGGCTGAAATACCCGACCCCGCCGGCATAGGCACCGCGCCGTTCCTGCTCCAGTTCCGCAATGACCTGGCACGCGCGGACCTTTGGCGCGCCCGATACGGTCCCTGCGGGAAATCCGGCGAACAATGCGTCCAGCGCGTCGGCATCGTCGCGCAGCGTGCCCACCACGTTCGACACGATGTGCATCACATGGCTGTAGAATTCGACCATGTAGCTGTCGGTCACGCGCACGCTCCCGCTCGAGGCGACGCGACCGACATCGTTGCGGCCGAGGTCGAGCAGCATCAGATGTTCGGCGCGTTCCTTGGGATCGGCGAGCAGGCTGGTGCGGTTCGATTCGTCCTCCGCCGCGGTGGCCCCGCGGGGGCGGGTGCCGGCGATCGGCCGGATCGTGACCTCGCCGTCGCGCAACCGGACGAGGATTTCAGGGCTCGAGCCCGTAAGCGCGAAACCGGGCAGGTCGAGATGGTAGAGGAAAGGTGACGGGTTGATCCGCCGAAGCGCCCGGTAAAGCTCGAACGCTTCGAGCGGGAAGGGGGTGGTGAAGCGTTGCGCCAGCACGACCTGAAAGATATCGCCCGCCGCGATATATTCCTTCGCCGCCGCGACCATCCCGCCATAGCGACCCGGGGGCAGTGTCGGGGTCAGCGCCGGTTCGGGCATGTCGGCGAGCCGGGCGGCGGGCGGCAGGATCGCGGCATCGAGCGCGGCGGCGGTCGCCTCGATCCGCTCCGCCGCCGTATCGACACTGCCGCCCGGCCAGACCGGCGCGACGACGAACAGCGTGTCGGACAGGCGGTCGAACACCAGCAGCACGGTCGGCCGCACGAACATCATGTCGGGCAGGCCCAGCGCATCGTTCGCCGCCCGCGGCAGGTTTTCGACCAGCCCGACCGTCTCATAGCCGAAATAGCCGACCAGGCAGGCGAGCGCGCGGGGCAGGGGGGCGGGCACGTCCATCCGGCATTGCGCGACCAGCGTGCGCAGCGCGGCCAGCGTCGGCTCGCCGCAATCGGCAAAGGCGGTGCGGTCGGTCAGCCAGCGGTCGTTGATCGCCGCCGCGTGCCCCTGCGCCCTGAAGACGAGGTCGGGGGCCAGGCCGAGCAGGCTGTAGCGCCCGCGTACCGACCCGCCCTCGACCGATTCGAGCAGGAAGTCGCCCCGGCCCGGCTGCATCAGCTTCAACCCGGCGGCGACCGGCGTCTCGGTATCGGCGACGCGGGTCGTCCAGAGCAGCGCCGGGCGTCCGTCGGCCAGCGCCGCGCGGGCGGCGGCTACGCCCTCGATGCCGGTCATTGCGGCGATGCGGATGCGGCGCCGCCGACCAGTTCGTTCCGGACGCGGTTGATGGCGGTCTCGTTGCGCTTCACGCCGACCTGCCGACGCACCGCCTCGACGAACTGCTCGGCATATTCGTTGCCGGTCATCCGCCCCAGTTCGCGCCCGACGCCGGTTATCGCCGCCTTGTCGCCGGCCGCATCGCCGCGCTGGATGCGATCGAGATAGACCAGCAGCCAGCCTTCGCCGTTCGGTGCCGCGGTCAGGCGCAGCTTCCTGGGCGCCATCGAAAACATCAGCGACAGCGCCGGCGGCACCTGCGGACCCAGTTGGGCCAGTTGTGCGCGCGACGCCGTGACCGGGCGCGGTGCGGGCAGGCGGACGCCCGACTGGGCGACCGCGGTGCCGAGCGGCATGCCGCCGTTCACCTTGGTCAGGATCTGTTGCGCGACCGCACGCGCGGCCTTCAGCGCCTGATCCTGACGATACTGCCCGGTGACCTGATCGCGGATATCCGCCAGCGGGCGCGGGGCGGCGCGCGTGATCTCGCCGGTCGCGACCAGGGCGAAGGTGCCATCGGCCGCGGTCTGCACGATTTGCGGCGAATCGCCTGCTTCGGCGGCGAAGCCTGCCTCGACGATCGGTGCGAGGCCGGAATCGGGCTGTGCCGGGTTCATCGGGTCGATGCCCTGTGCAGTGATCGGCGGCGTCGCCTGCGCGCTCAGTTTGGCGTCCGCAACGATCTCGTCGAACGTCGCGCCATCGGTGATGCCGCCGTCGATCTTTTCCTGGATCGCGCCCAGCGCGGTCGCACCCTTGGTCTTGGCTAGCTCCGCGACCAGTTCCGGGCGCGCCTGTTCCAGCGTCTTGCCCGGCACCTGCGTTACGGCGTCGACCCGGAACACGACGAATCCCAACGGCGAACGCACCGGCCCGACCACGGCGCCCTGCTGCGCACCGAAGGCGGCTTCGGCGATCGCGGGCGAAGTCCTGCCCGCGAGCTGCCCGCGCGTCTGCCCGGCATAGGTGGTGGCTTCCAGCCCGATCGCGCTGGCCGCCGCACCGAGCGACTGGCCGCCGCGCACCGCCTGGGCGAGCCTGTTCGCGGCGGCCTGATCGGCGACGACGACCTGCGATATGCTGCGCGTCTGCGACGGCGCGAAGCGGGCGGCATTGGCCCTGTAGGCGGCCTGCACCTCGGCATCGCTCGGCGCCGACTGGGCGGTGACGCTGGCGGGGGTCACGATGGCATAGCGGATCACCCGCCGTTCGGGCACGGTGTAGCGCGCACGGTTGGCGGTGTAATAGGCCTGCAGTTGCTGGTCGGTCGGCGCGGCAGGCGCGGGGAAGGCGGCGGTCGGGACGATCGCGACCTGTCCGGTCCGTGCCTCCTTCGCCAGCGACGCATAGGGCAGCGCCAGTTGCTGGGGCAGGAAACTGCTCTCGATCGTGCGTTCCAGCATCAGCCGGGTCAGCGTCGCGCGACGGATATCGTCGCGCAACTGCTGCGGCGTGATCCGCGCACGTGCCAGAGTCTGTTCGAACGTCTGCTGGTTGAACCTGCCGTCCAGTCCCTGGAACGCGGGCAGGCTGGCGATCTGGCCATCGACATAGCGATCGGACACGACCAGCCCGTGTTCCTGCGCGAACTGCCGCAGCGCCGCGTCGGAAATCGCGCGGTTCAGCGATCCGTCGAACCCGCCACGCGCGATATATTGCGCGATGTCGAGGCCCGGCTGCCGCTGCGCAGCCTGCTGTACGTCGCCGCGGATCCGCTCGGTCAACGCCGTGTCGGTGATCTTGTCATCGCCGACCGTCGCGACGGTTGCCCCGCTGCTGCCTGTGGTCCCCGGACGCAAGCCGTTGAGATCGGCCATTGCAAAACCGATGGCGATGACCGCCAGCAGCAGCAGGCCGACGAAGATGCCGACCTTCGACTTGGTCATGCGCCTGAAGAAACCGAGCATCCGTGCAACCGATCGAAAGGAATGAAAGGATGCCGCTTTAGAAGGCGGTTGCCGCCGCTTCAAGGTTGCGCGAAACGCCAGAGCCGCTATCCGCTGTAGAACATGTAAAACGCCTGGGGAGCCGTGGGTATGAGTCGTCGCAAGCTGGTCGCCGGCAACTGGAAAATGCACGGATTGCGCGGGCAACTGGCGGAGATCGCCGCGATCGACGCCGCCGCTGCTGCGGCGCCGGGGATCGACGTCGCGCTGTGCGTCCCGGCGACGCTGGTCCATCATGCCGCCGAAGTCGCGAAATCGATGAAGATCGGCGGACAGGACGTCCACGCCAACGAACGCGGTGCGCATACCGGCTGCATCTCGGCGCAGATGCTGGCGGAGGCGGGCGCAACCGTCGTGATCGTCGGCCATAGCGAACGCCGCGCCGACCAGAACGAAACCAGCCACGACGCCTGGGCCAAGGCGGCGGCAGCGCGGCGACAGGGCCTCGACGTGATCCTGTGTTGCGGCGAGACCGAAGCCGAGCGCGATGCCGGTCGTGCCGAGCGGGTCGTTCAGGCACAGATCGAAAAGTCCGTGCCCGAGGGTGCGAGCGGCGACTGGTTCACGCTCGCCTATGAACCCCGCTGGGCGATCGGAACCGGCCGCACCCCGTCGCCCGACGAGATCGCCCAGGTCCACGCCATCGCCCGCGCCAAGCTGCGCCAGATGGTTGGCGACGCCGCCGACGGCATCCGCATCCTCTATGGCGGGTCTGTGACCGGTGCCAATGCCGCGACGATCCTGTCGATCGAAGATGTCGATGGCGCGCTGGTCGGCGGCGCCAGCCTGACCGCGGAAAAGTTCGTGCCGATCATCGAGGCGGCGGCAACGCTGTAGCGCTTCCGGGCAAGCCGCCGACCGGGCGGCGAGCGGGCAGGGACCGATCCGGCGTCAGCATGCGTTCATGCACGAGATGCTATCGAGGCATCGACCATTTCAACGCGGGATTTCGATCATGCGCCTGTTCAGCCTCTTGTCCGTCATGCTCCTGGCCGGTAGCGCGATACCGGCGGGCGCACAGGATCGTGGAGCCCAGCGCGCGGCAGCGGGGGAGGCGGCATTGTCGCGCATCACCGCCGGGCGGACGAGCGACAAGCCGGTCGACTGCATCAACCTGCGCAACATCCGGTCGAGCGAGATCGTACAGGATACCGCGATCGTCTATCGCATGAACAACGGTACGCTGTTCGTGAACCGTCCCGCAGGGGGCGGGATACTCGATCGCGACGATATCCTCGTTACCCGCACGATCGGTACCCAATTGTGCCGGATCGATATCGTCAATCTGGTCGACCGCAATTCGCGTATGTTCAGCGGATCGCTGTCGCTGGGGGATTTTGTGCCCTATTCGCGGTTGCCGCGCACGCGCGATTGATCCTCTTGCGCCGGCGCGACGCTTCGCCCATATGGCGCTCGGGAGTCGGGCGGACGATGCCGTCGCCAACCCGGTCAGGTCCGGAAGGAAGCAGCCGCAACGATATCGCAGCGGGTCGTCCGGCTCCCACCTTCTAACGCGGCGCGGCCAGTTCCAGCGCGCGCCCTATCAGTCCGGTGAATTGCAGCGTATCCACGCCCCTTGCCGGATCATTGACCCCGCCGGCCAAGGCATACCAGTTCCCGTCCTTGCCCTGTAGCAGGAATGCCATGGTCAGCACGCCGGGTTCCGACCCGCCCTTGTAGCCGACATAGCGCCAACCGCGGGTCGCATCCGGCAGGCCGGGATTTTTCGACAGGACGGCGCGCAGATCGGCTCCCGCCGGCCCGTCCATATGCCTCCGCAGCCAGTCCAGCGCCCGGACCAGGTCGTTCGGGCTGGCGAACCATTCCAGTTCGGCGATGCGCAGCGGCCTGCCATCCTGGAACAATGCCTTGGGAATGGCGGCGATCGGCGTATCGCGGACAGGCCCGTCGAGGAACGCCCGGCGTTCGCCCGGCGGCATCGCCAGATACCGGGCGCCGAGGGCGCCGTCCGCCACCCCCTTCAGCTTGAACAGTTCGAGCGCGCCGAGGAACGGCACGTTGCGCGGTGCCCCGTCGGTGAAGCCGACGACGGGCAGCATCGCCTCGACCTTCTTCCGTCCCAGATGGAACAGCAGGATGTCGGTCGCGCTGTTGTCGCTGACCGAAATCATCCGCTCGGCCAGTTCGCGGAACGGGATGCGCGTGCCCTTGGCCTGCTGCGCATAACCGCCGGCGGGCAACGCCGAACCGTCGAGCGTCACGACATCGCTCCACTTCCGCTCGCCCGCCTCGATCGAACGCACCAGTTCGGCGAGAATGACCAGCTTGAAGGCCGAGCCGATGGCGATCGGAGTCGTCGCTGCGCGTGACACCGATGGCTTCGGCGCGTCATTGCCCAGCCGCGCGAGCGCGAACGCGCTGGTTCCCGGCAGCGTTGCCAGTTGTTCGATCACCCCGTCGATCGTTGCGGCCTGGGGGCCGCTGGATTCAGCGCCTTTGAACAGTAATCCGGTGATCTGATAGGGGGCGGCATCGGCGATCACGATTTCCGCATTCATCACGCCACGTTCGAAGCCGATCTTCAACGTGGCGTGCAGCGGGTCTTTGGGGTCCAGCCGTTCGATCCGCGTCGGCTGGCCGAGCGCGGTGATTACCTGTGCGGTCAGCTTGTCGAACTGCGCCTTGGGTATCGCCGCCCGGAATGAGGGTGCGAACAGGGTGTCGTAATCGCCGCTGCCGCGCAGGAGGGCGACCAGTGCATCTGACTGTTGGACCAACCTCGGCGCGGGGGCCGTCACCGTCGCTTCCGGTGGGGGCGTGGCAGGCGCCGCCGCCTGCAACATCAATGCGATCATGGCCGTTGCGATCCCCATTCCACCTCCCTTTCGATCCCGTGCAAGAGCATGGAAGGCCAGCGGAACAGGGTCAATCGGCGATCACGCGTCGATCACTTCGTCATCCAGTCGTGCCGCATTTTCCTGGATGAAGGCGAAGCGGTGGGCCGGATTGGTGCCCATCAGCCGGTCGACCAGATCCTTCACCGCTGCGCGTTCCTCATATTCCTGCGGCAGGGTGATGCGGATCATGCTGCGGGTTCTGGGATCCATCGTCGTTTCGCGAAGCTGGCCGGGGTTCATTTCGCCCAGTCCCTTGAACCGGGCGACCTCGACCTTCTTGCCGCGAAAGGCGGTGCGTTCCAGTTCGGCGCGATGCGCGTCGTCGCGGGCGTAGAGCGATTTCGCGCCGACGGTCAGCCGATAGAGCGGTGGCTGCGCCAGATAGAGGTGCCCGCGCCGGACGATGTCAGGCATTTCCTGGAAGAAGAAGGTCATCAGCAGCGTCGCGATATGCGCGCCGTCGACATCGGCATCGGTCATGATGACGATGCGTTCGTAGCGCAGCGCATCGGGCTGGCAGTCCTTGCGCGTGCCACAGCCCATCGCAAGGATCAGGTCGGCGATCTCCTGGTTGGCGAGGATCTTGGCGCTGGTCGCCGAGGCGACGTTCAGGATCTTGCCGCGGATCGGCAGGATCGCCTGGGTCTTGCGGTCGCGTGCCTGCTTGGCCGAACCGCCGGCGGAATCACCTTCGACGATGAACAGTTCGGTGCCGGCGGGATCGTCCGAGGCGCAGTCGGTCAGCTTGCCAGGCAGGCGCAGCTTGCGCGACGAGGTGGCGGTCTTGCGCTTGACCTCGCGCTCCGCCTTGCGCCGCAACCGCTCGTCCATCCGGTCGAGCACGAGCCCGAGCAGCGCCTTGCCGCGATCCATGTTGTGGCTGAGGAAATGGTCGAAATGGTCGCGCACCGCTTTCTCAACCAGGCTCGCCGCCTCGACGCTGGTCAGCCGGTCCTTGGTCTGGCTCTGGAACTGGGGATCGCGGATGAAGACCGATAGCATCAGTTCGCAACCGACCGTCACGTCGTCGGCGGTCATGTCCTTGGCGCGCTTGTTGCCGACCAGATCGGCGAAACCGCGCAGCCCCCGGACCAGTGCCTGTCGCAGCCCTTGTTCGTGCGTGCCGCCATCGGGGGTCGGGATGGTATTGCAGTAATAGCTGTAGCTGCCGTCGCTCCACAATGGCCACGCGACGGCCCATTCGACGCGGCCCGCCTCGCCGGGGAAATCCTGTCGCCCGGTGAAGAAGTCGGCGGTGGCGCATTCGCGACCGCCGATCTGTTCACGCAGGTGGTCGGCGAGGCCGCCGGGAAACTGGAATACCGCTTCGGCCGGCACATCGCTGCCCTCGACCAGTTCGGGCGCACATTTCCAGCGGATCTCGACGCCTGCGAACAGATACGCCTTTGACCGCACCAGCTTGTGCAGGCGGGCCGGCTTGAACTGGAGGTCGGCGAAGATTTCGACATCGGGGGTGAACGCGACCAGCGTACCACGGCGGTTGGGCGCGGCACCGACATGTTCAAGCGGGCCGATCGTCTGCCCCTGCGAAAAGCGCTGCCGATAAAGCTGTCGGTCGCGGGCGACCTCGACCACCGTGTCGACCGACAGGGCGTTGACCACCGAAATGCCAACGCCGTGCAGGCCACCCGACGTCGCATAGGCCTTGCCGGCGAACTTGCCGCCCGAATGCAGCGTCGACAGAATGACTTCGAGGGCGGACTTGTCCGGGAATTTCGGATGCGGGTCGACCGGGATACCGCGGCCATTGTCGATGATGGTCAACCGGTTGCCGATATCGAGCTGCACCTCGATCCGCGTCGCGTGGCCGGCGACGGCCTCGTCCATCGCGTTGTCGAGCACTTCGGCGGCAAGGTGATGCAGCGCGCGTTCGTCGGTGCCGCCAATATACATGCCCGGCCGGCGACGTACCGGCTCCAGCCCTTCCAGCACCTCGATCGACGATGCGTCATAGGCGGGGGCGGCAGGGATATTCGCTTCGAACAGATTGTCGGCCATGATCGCACTATAGAACGAAACGGGGTCATCCGCAAAGCGCAGGCAATCCCGCCGACGGCAGGCGCCAGCAAAGAAAAGTAATGTGCATCATGCGGACCCACCGCGGCCCCGACCCGTTCGGAGGGGCGCAATCAGCGTGTGGAGTGTAGCGTATGCGTTTTTCGACAATCCTTCTGGCCGGTGCGGCGACGATGGCCGCGATGCCGGCGATGGCGCAGGAGGAACGGACCTGGACCGGTGGCTATGCCGGGATCAGCGCCGGGCTGGATTTCCAGGGCAATGACGACAACGCCCGGATCAATTTCGACACCAATCTCGACGGCAATTTCAACGACACGGTGCGAACCACCACCAACGCCGATGCCTTTTCGCCCGGGACGTGTGGCGGACGTGCGCTGGGTCCGCAGCCCACCGGCTGCCGGCGCGACAGCGACCGGCTCGGCTATGCCGGACATGTCGGTTACGATGTCCAGTTCGGCAATATCGTCGTCGGCGCGGTCGGCGAATTCGGCAAGAGCAACATCGTCGACGCGACCAGCGCCTACAGCACGACGCCCGCACGCTACGCCTTCGTGCGCAGCATGGACTGGAATGCGCAGGGACGTTTGCGGGCAGGCTATGCGATCGGCGACACGCTTCCCTACATCACCGGCGGCGCGGCACTGGCACGGATCGACCGCGGGTTCGAAACCAGCAACGGCGCCAACAGCTTCACGCAGGATCGCGACCGGCGCAACGCATGGGGCTACACGGCAGGCGGCGGTGTCGAACAGCGCGTGTCGGACAATTTCTCGATCGGCGTGCTCTATACCTACACCAGCGTGAAGGACGACTCGCCGACCGTCCGTGTCGGTCCCGGCACCGCACCGGCGACCAACCCGTTCCTCCTCGCCAACGCGGCCGGCACCGATATGCGTCGCAGCGATGACCGGTTCGACTGGCACAGCGCCCGCGTACGCGCCAGCTTCCGCTTCTGACGATCCGTCCAGCGGAGTGAAGAAAGGCACCGTTCCTTCGGGGGAACGGTGCCTTTTTCGTTCAACGGACGCGGGGGCCACCATAGGGCAGCGGCGGCGGCGGGCGGCGATCGCGGCGCGGCAACTGTGCCTGATACGCATGGCCGCAATGGTCGACGCAATAGGGGAATCCCGGATTCACCTTGTCGCCACAGAAGTGGAAGTCGGGCTCGCCCGGGTGGCCGATCGGCCATTTGCAGATGCGATCGTTCAGGTCGAGCAGCGTCGTCTTGCCCGCGATCGCATCGCTCGGCCGTGCCGGGACCAGGCGACGCGGCGGCGCCGGGGTCAGCGGCGCGCTTTGTTCCCCCGGATTCTGGCGCAGGAAGCCGCCCGGACCGACGGAACGCATCACCGGTTCGGCGCGGCGCGGTGCCGCGGCGGGCGTGTCGTCCTCGTCCTCCTCATCGACCTCGTCCGCCTGATCCTCCTGCGGCAGCGGCGTGAAGGGATCATCCTCTACGGGCGTGGCGGCGACGGGTTCGGGGGCGGGGGCAGGTTCCGGGGCCGGCCGGGGTTCCGGCGGGGGCGGGGGCGGCGGCGCGGCAACGACCGGGGCCGGTTCGGGCGCGGCGGGCCTGGGCGCGGGCGCCGCTGCCTTGGTCGCGTCGTTCGAGCGTACCGGCGACGGGCGCGACTGGAGTCCCAGGCGATGCGCCTTGCCGATCACCGCATTGCGGCTGATCCCGCCCAGCTCCTCGGCGATCTGGCTTGCCGTCATGCCCGATTCCCACATCTTGGCCAGCGTCGCGATGCGTTCTTCGGTCCAACTCATGCCCGTCTTCGTCCTTCAGTTCGCTCATGCACGCCACGACCATCATCCTTGCCGCCGCGCGCGCCAGCGATTAGGCGACACAGCCATGCAGGAACAATCCCCGTTACGCGCGAAAATCACCATCGCCGACCCCGGCGTGCCGGTCATCCGGAACATAAACTGGGGTGGACTGCGCACGCTCTATATCAAGGAGGTGCGCCGGTTCTTCAAGGTGCAGCTACAGACGATCTGGGCGCCCGCCGTCACGACCCTGCTGTTCCTCGTCATCTTTTCGGTGGCGATGGGCGGGGCGGGGCGTACCGTGCTGGGCGTGCCGTTTCCCGATTTCGTGGCGCCGGGGCTGATTGCGATGGCGATGCTCAACAATGCCTTCGCCAATTCCAGCTTCGCGCTGCTGGTCGGCAAGATCCAGGGGACGGTGGTCGATTATCTGATGCCGCCGCTGTCGACCGGCGAGCTGCTGGCGGCGCTGGTCGGGGGGGCGGTGACGCGGGCGTTCCTCGTCGGGATCGTGCTGTGGGGCGCGATGCTGCTGTATCCCGGGGTCCATGTCATGCCGCGCCACCCCGGCGCGGTGCTGTGGTTCGGGCTGTTCGGATCGACCTTCCTGGCACTCGCCGGCGTGATGACGTCGATCTGGGCGGAAAAGTTCGATCATGCCGCCGCGATCACCAATTTCGTGATCGGGCCGCTGACGTTGCTGTCGGGCACCTTCTATTCGGTCGAGGCGCTGACGCCGATGTTCCGGTCGATCAGCCATCTGAACCCGTTCTTCTACATCATCTCGGGCTTCCGCTACGGGTTCCTGGAACGCGCCGATTCGCCGGTGCTGCTGGGCGGGGCGGTGATCCTCGTGGTCGATATCGCGATGGCGGTCGGTTGCTACGCGCTGCTGCGCTCGGGATGGAAGCTGAAGAATTGACGAATCCCCGCCAAGGGCGGTACAGCGCCGCTCCGGGCGGCCCGGTTGGCCGCCCTTTCGCGTTTTGAACGCCGATATTTCTCATGAAGGAGCAGTTCGATGACGACCCCCGCGCTCATGCCCGTCTATCCACGGTGCGGCGTGCGTCCGGTCCGAGGCGAGGGCTGCTATCTTTATGGTGAGGACGGCACGCAATATCTCGATTTCGCCGCCGGCATCGCCGTCAACGCGCTGGGCCATGGCCACCCGCACCTGACCAGAGCGATCCAGGAACAGGCCGCGACGCTGATGCACGTCAGCAACCTCTATGGCAGCCCCCAGGGCGAGGCGCTTGCCGCGCGGATCGTCGAGAACAGCTTTGCCGCTACCGTGTTCTTCACGAATTCGGGCGCCGAGGCGGTCGAGTGCGCGATCAAGACTGCGCGCCGCTTCCACTTCGTCAACGGCAATCCCGAGCGGCATACGCTCATCACCTTCAACCAGGCTTTTCATGGCCGTACGCTCGGCGCCATCTCGGCCACCAATCAGGCCAAGATGCGCGACGGGTTCGAACCGCTGCTGCCCGGCTTCAACTATGCCGAGTTCAACGATCTCGACGGTGCGCTGGCGCTGATCGACGACAGCACGGCGGGCTTCCTGGTCGAACCGGTGCAGGGCGAGGGGGGGCTGCGCGCCGCGACGCCGGAATTCCTGGCCGGTCTGCGCAAGGCCTGCGACGAACGCGGCCTGTTGCTGGTGCTCGACGAAGTGCAGTGCGGCTATGGCCGCACCGGCACGTTGTTCGCACACGAACAATATGGCGTCCGGCCCGACATCGTCGCGGCGGCCAAGGGCATCGGCGGCGGTTTCCCGCTCGGCGCGTGCCTCGCGACCGGGGAGGCGGCCAAGGGCATGGTGTTCGGTACCCATGGCTCGACCTATGGCGGCAACCCGCTGGCGATGGCCGCGGGGCAGGCGGTGCTCGACGTGATGCTGGAGGACGGCTTCCTCGACCATGTGAAGACGATGGGCGAGCGGCTGCGCGCCAGCCTCGAACAGATGATCCCCAACCACGATCACCTGTTTCAGGAAGTGCGCGGCATGGGGCTGATGCTCGGCATCAAGCTCAAGTCGGACAGCCGCCGCTTCGTCGCGCATCTGCGCGATGAGCATCAGTTGCTGACGGTCGCGGCGGGCGACAATGTCGTCCGCGTCCTGCCGCCGCTGGTGATCGACGAAAGCCATATCGCCCAGGCGATGGAGAAACTGTCGGCGGCGGCGCGGGCATATGTGCCGGTCGCCGACGATTGATTGAACAGATCCTTCCCGGCACGGGAAGGAGGGCCATGCGAAGCATGGTGGAGGGGGACCGTCCCGAAGCATGGCGGTGGTGGAGCATCCTCCATCCTGCCGTGCTTCGTCCTTCTCCCCATCCGCGATGGAAGGACTGAAGAACATGCGCCATTTCCTCGATCTCGCCTCGGCCGGTGCCGATGGCATCGCCGCCATCCTCAACGACGCGCTCGATGCGAAGGCCGCGCGCAAGGGGTGGCCCAAGGGGCGCGCCGATGCCGACGCGTCGCTTGCCGGCCACACGCTGGCCTGTGTGTTCGAAAAATCGTCGACCCGTACCCGCGTGTCGTTCGATATGGCGATGCGGCAACTGGGCGGATCGGCGCTGGTGCTCGATGCCGGCACCACCCAGCTCGGGCGTGGTGAAACCGTGGCCGACACCGCGCGCGTCCTGTCGGGCTATTGCGACGCGATCATGGTGCGGACCGACGACCCCGCCAAGCTGGACGAGATGGTGCGTTATGCGTCGGTGCCGGTCATCAACGGCCTGACCGACCATTCGCACCCGTGCCAGATCGTCGCCGACCTGCTGACCGTGATCGAGGCGGGCAAGGCGCTGCCCGGCACGAAATGGGCATGGCTGGGTGACGGCAACAACGTCCTGCATTCGATCGTCGAGGCCGGCGCGCTGATGGGGTTCGACGTCATCGCCGCCTGTCCCGAAGGCTATGATCCCTCGCCCGACGTGCTGTCGGCGGCCGGCGGGCGCGCGACGATCACCCGCGATCCGGTCGCGGCGGTCCGCGACGCCGATGTCGTCGTCACCGATACGTGGATTTCGATGGGGCAGGCGCATGCCGAGCAGAAGCTGGCGGCGATGGCACCCTACCAGGTCGATACGGCGTTGATGGCGCAGGCGAAGCCCGATGCGGTCTTCCTTCACTGCCTGCCCGCGCATCGCGGCGAGGAAGTGACCCCGGAGGTGATCGACGGGCCGCAGTCGCATATCTGGCCCGAGGCGGAAAACCGGCTGCACGCGCAGAAGGCGATCCTGCGCTGGTGCTTCGGGTTGGTCGGATGATCTGAACAGGCTCTCGGGGACGGGAGGGCCGGCGCGGATACCGTTTCCGCCTGACGACGGCGGTCGTCGGGCGGAACGGGGCGGTGCCGCGCGAGCGGACGACATGCCCGGGCGCCATTCGCCCCGACCCGTCCATTTCGCATCCGTCGCATATCGCAAAGCGCTTGCGAAACCGGCCGCGGGCTCCCATGTGAGTGATCGATCACAGTTTGCCCGATCACGGGCGATGGAGCTTCCGTTTGACCGATACTGTCCGCCTGCCCGATCTCGACCGTGCGATCGGGTTCACGCTGCCCGATCATCATGCGCGCGGTCGCGTCGTCCGGCTGGGGCCGGTGGTGCAGTCGATCCTCGCTGCCCATGCCTATCCCGCGCCGATCGAGAAGCTGCTGGCGGAATCGCTGGCGCTGACCGCGCTGCTGGGTTCGACGCTCAAGGATGCCGAGGGGCAGTTGACGCTGCAGGCGCAGACGCAGGGCGGCATCATCCGCCTGATGGTGTGCGACTACACGAATGGCGAACTGCGCGGCTATGTCGATTTCGATGCCGACCGTCTGGCCGAACTGGGCGAGGCGCCGTCGCTGTTCGCGCTGTTCGGGCAGGGATATCTGGCGATCACCTTCGATCAGGTGACGTCGGGGGAACGCTATCAGGGTATCGTGCCGCTCGACGGAGATTCGATCGCGGCGGCGGCGGAAAGCTATTTCCTGCAGTCCGAGCAGATCCCGTCGCTGGTCCGGCTCGGCATCGGCCTCGACGATAACGGAATGCGGATCGCCGGCGGCATCTTTCTCCAGCATTTGCCCGAGGGCGAGGAAGGGCGCGAACGGCTCCATACCCGGCTCGATCATCCCGAATGGCACCATGTCGAGGCGCTGGGCGCGACGATGGGCGCCGACGAACTCGCCGATCCGATGCTGCCGCTGGAAACGCTGGTCTGGCGGCTGTTCAACGAGGAACGCGAAGTCCGCGTCCTTGCCAGCACGCCGCTCCGCCGCGGGTGCCGCTGTGACCGCGACTATATCGCGGGCGTCATCTCCCGCTTTCCGGAGGATGAGCGCGCGGCCATGGCCGACGAAGGCGGGATCATCACCGTCGACTGCGCCTTCTGCGCGACGAAATTTCCGCTGGCGCTGGTCGATATCGCCGCCTGACGCGGTCATTTGGGGGAATTGGCATGGGGGGACTGCCGCTACGGGGAGCCATGATCGCCGCGCTTGCATGCGCGTCGGCGGCCATGGCGCAGCCCGCCGCCGCACCGACATTGCGGGCGATGCGTGCGGTCGCACCGGGGCAATGGGCGCTACGCGATCCGGGATCGCCGGAAGCGGCGCGCAATAGCTGTATCGCCGATACCGCCATGCTGTTCCGCCTGAAGCTGCGCGCGGCACCCTGCAGCCGGTTCGTTATCGAGGATACGCCGCGCATTGCGACCGTGCACTATACCTGCCCCGGATCGGGCCATGTCCGCACGACGATCCATGTCGATACGCCGCGCGCCTTGCGGATCGAGAGCGAGGGAATCGTCGACGGCATGCCCTTTGCCGACGCCTATGAGGCGCGGCGGTTGGGGGCGTGCGGCGGGCGGGGACGTTAAGCCCGCGTTTAACCCGGGTGATGTACCAGCATCCAGTGTCGTCACGGACACGCATGTTTCCCTAGGCATGAGACTTTCGCGGGCCGCCATCGCGCGGCCCGTTCTTTGCCCGGCGGTTGCCCTCCTTTCCCGAAAGCCCTAGCGAGCGCGGCATGACGAACAATCCCCTCAGCGTGGTGCTGGTGTCGGGCGGACTCGATTCGATGGTGTCGGCAGCGCTGGCACGCGAGGCCGGGCACCGCTTGCTGGCGCTCTCGATCGATTACAACCAGCGCCATCTGGTCGAACTGGCGGCGGCGCGGCGGATCGCCACGGCGCTGGGTGCCGAACGCCATGTCGTTCTGCCGCTCGACCTGTCGGCCTTTGGCGGATCGGCACTGACGGACGCGTCGATCGCGGTGCCGAAGGACGGGGTGGTCGAGGATGTCATCCCCGTCACCTATGTCCCGGCACGCAACACGATCTTCCTCAGCCTCGCGCTGGGCTGGGCCGAGGCGGCGGGCGCCCGCGACCTGTGGATCGGTGTCAACGCACTCGACTATTCGGGCTATCCCGACTGCCGCCCGGAGTTCATCGCCGGGTTCGAGCGTCTGGCCGAACTGGCGACGCGGGCAGGGGTGGAAGGCGATCCCTTCCGTATCCATGCCCCGCTCCAGACCATGACCAAGGCCGATATCGCGCGCGAGGCGGCCCGGCTGGGCATCGATGCCGGCATGAGCTGGTCGTGCTACGATCCGGTCGGCGAACTGCATTGCGGGCAATGCGATAGCTGCCGCCTGCGCGCGCGCGGCTTCGTCGAGGCGGGCCTGCCCGATCCGACGCGCTATGCGGAACGACCCGACACCGGGCGATGACCTATTCGGTCAAGGAAATGTTCCTCACCCTGCAGGGGGAAGGGGTGCATGCCGGCCGGCGCGCGGTGTTCGTGCGCTTTGCCGGGTGCAATTTGTGGAGCGGGCGCGAAGCCGACCGGGCGAACGCGATCTGCCGGTTCTGCGACACGGATTTCGTCGGGACGGACGGAATAGGCGGCGGCAAGTTCGCGGATGCGGCAGCACTTGTCGCGGCGGTGGTCGGCCATTGGGATGGCGCGGCCGATCGACGCTTCGTGGTGCTGACCGGCGGCGAGCCGATGTTGCAGATAGACGATGCGATCGTCGACGCCCTGCATGCCGCGGCCTTCACCATCGCGATCGAGAGCAACGGTACGATCGCCGCGCATCCCGGTATCGACTGGGTATGCATCAGTCCGAAGGCCGGCAGCGACGTGGTCCAGCGCCGCGGCGACGAACTCAAGCTGGTCTGGCCGCAGGCGGGGATCGACGTCGATGCGCTGGAGCGCTGGGACTTCGCGCATCACCTGGTCCAGCCGATGGACGCGGCCGGCATGGAAATCGCACACCGCGAGGCGGCGGTCGGGTTTGCGATGGCACGGCCGAAATGGCGCCTGTCGCTGCAGACCCACAAGTTGCTGGGTCTGCGCTGATCGGCCTCAGGGAGCCTTGGCAGCGATCGTGATCTCATAGGCGCCGATCAGCGGGTCGTGGTGCAGCGGCGCGCGAAGCTGGCGTGACAGGCCGAGAACGATCCGCCCATAGCGGCTGGCGACCAGCGCCTCCAGTTCCTCGCTCTCGACCAGCGCGGGCGAACTGGCGCGTAGCACGGCGGTATCGGTACCGGGCACGTTCCGCAGCGATACGCCGATCTGCGCCTCCGGATTGACCGATACGGCCAGTTCGATCAACTCGGTCAGCAGGAACGATACCGCCACCGCAACATCCTGCGTCACCAGCACCGGTTCGACGTTGAGCGTGATGCCGAGCTTCGTCGCGCCGCCCGACGAAGTGGCGCGAATGTTCGAGGCCAGTTCTCCGATGACCGATTTCAGCTCGAGCCCGCGATTCTCCTCCATCTCGGCATAATGGTGCCGATGGACGACCGCGAGGGCATCGACGCGGCGCTGGATCGTCGCATAGGCGTCGGCGGCGGCTTCGCCATGTGCGCTGCGGGCGTGGAAATTGATGAGGCTGGCGATGACCTGAAGGTTGTTCTTCACGCGATGATGGACTTCGCGGGTCAGCTTCGTCTGGCGTACCAGGCCGTCGGCCATCGATTGCTCATGGCGTTCGACGGTATGGGTCAGTTCCTCGAACGTCTCCCCCAGATCGGCGATTTCCTGCGCAGGTATCGCGCCCAGGTTGACATGCGCCATCGGATAGCCCGGGCGATAGCGTTCGATATCGTCGCGCAGCCGACGCAGCGGCCGGATCAGCAGCCGGTCGACGACGAACCAGCCGATGCCGGTGGCGGCGATCCACATGACCAGCGGCAACAGCATCGCCACGATCGCGGACGAGGTGAACGGCGCGCGACGGACCGCCATGGTAAAGGCGAGATCGTCGATGCCCAGCGGTATGCTGACCCGCTCGCGCCGGTCGATGCCCGGCTGGGCGGGCAGTTGCGTCAGGGTGAGCTGACCGTCCCGCCCATGCTCCAGCCCGCCCTCGAACGGGGTGGCAAAGCCGTTGGGCTGGGCCAGTTCGCGGAGCATGGCCACCGGAAAGAAGGCGACGGCGCGTGCTTCGCTGATGCCCTTGATATCCAGCACCAGTCCGCCATCGGGCACGATCTGCGCACGGACGCCCCCCGCGTCGGGTGCCCCGATCGCACGAAAGGGGATCGCGGAGCCGCAGACCAGGCGCCCGTCTGCCGAATAGATGCCGAAGCGCCCGCCGACCGATATCTGCTGGGCAAATACGCCTTCGACACGCGCGCAGCTAGGCGAGTTGCCCGGATCGGTGCTGAGCGCCGTCATCGCGACACGAAGCGCGGTCATGTCGCCGACCAGTTCAATGGTAAGCGCCCGCGACGCTTCGGTCGCAGCGACGCGAAGCCGCGCCCTCAAATCGATATCGACGATCCGGGATGTCTGCAGCGTGGCGAACAGTGCGATGAGGGCAAGCGGGAGCAATGCCGCGCTGAGGATCAGCATCAGCTTGGCGCCGGTCGGTGCCCGGCGAAGCGCGGCGGTCGGACTGGGCGGTTTTAGTCGGGCGGATGAAGTCGTTGTCACGCCGCCGCGGCTATTTCAGCTTGCTCAACAAGTCGAGCATCTCGTCCGGAACCGCCTCCCCCGCCGCATCCTGATAGACAGCGCGCAAGGCATTTCCGAGGTTCGATGCATCCCTCTTGTCCGGCGGGGTCGCAGCGGATTTCGCCTTCGACTGCTGAGCCGCCTGTTCACCATCCTTCACGAAGCAATGCCTTCCCCCGATGCCCGGTCAATCCCGGCACGAAAATCACATGCCGAACGACGTCGATACAATCTGGCGTCCACGCGTTGGGCGCACATGAAACTAAAGACGCGCTCGTTGGTTCCATGCCCTGACGCGAACTCGGGGGAGGCGTATTCTCCGTGATTGTATCGTTGATGTTGAAGTTTGCGGTGACGGGTGGACCGGCGCCGCGTCCAAGGAGACCTATCTGACCATGTCGCTCGGACAGCAGCTTGCGCCGCACCTTCCCTTCCTCCGGCGCTATGCCCGGGCGCTCACCGGCAGCCAGAGCGAAGGCGATCAATATGTCCGCGCGACGCTGGAGGCGATCGTCGCGGCGCCGGAGGAATTCCCGCGCGAGGTCGATCCGCGGCTGGGTCTCTATCGCACCTTCCAAGCGATCTGGGCCTCGTCCCAACCCGAGGCGTTCGGCGCGGCCAGCGCATCGGGCGACGAGAACGAGGCGATCGCCCAGGCGCGCCTCGCCCGGATCGCGCCCTTGTCGCGCCAGGCGCTGTTGCTGACCGCGATGGAAGGTTTCACGACCGACGATGCCGCCTATCTGATCGAGGCCAGCCCCGACGAGGTGGAGGATCTGGTCGCCGAGGCGCTGCGCGAGATCGAGCAGCAGACCCGGTCGCGCGTGATGATTATCGAGGACGAGCCGTTGATCGCCATGGACCTCGAACAGATCGTCCGCGATCTGGGCCATGAAGTGACCGGCGTCGCCGTGACGCGCGACGAAGCGGTCGCGCTGGCGATGCAGGACCGCCCGGGCCTGGTCCTCGCCGACATCCAGTTGGCCGACGACAGTTCCGGCATCGATGCGGTCAAGGACATCCTGTCGGAGTTCAACGTGCCGGTGATCTTCATCACCGCCTTTCCCGAGCGGCTGCTGACCGGCGAGCGTCCCGAGCCGACGTTCCTCATCACCAAGCCGTTCCAGCGTTCGACCGTCAAGGCCGCGATCAGCCAGGCGCTGTTCTTCGACGAGGCGACCGTACCGGAAGCGGCCGAATAACGGTACGGACCCAAAACGAACTTCAGGGGTTTATAGGCGATGGCACACGATCAAGACCGTATCCGCGTCACCGCCACCGAGGCGCGTGCAGGCTCTGTCCCCGGCGTGACCCGCTACATCCTGGTCGTGTCGCTCGTCGCCGCGATCGGGGTCATGGCGTACATCCTGCTCACCTGACGGTGCCGTCGCCATCCGTCGTCGATCACGCCGTCCGTCGGGGATGACGGGGCGGCGCTGGCAATCGGCGAACGACAACCCTATGTTCGGGTCGGCCCCTTGCGGGCCGACTGCGTATCGAACGGATAAGAATGACTGAATCCGAGATCAGCGAGGACGCGGCAGGAGAGGTGCGGGAGCACGTCGCCCTGCCGGACCCGGAGTTCAAGAAGCAACTGGCACAGGTCATCCCGCATCTGCGTGCGTTCGGCAGGTCGCTGTCGGGCAGCCGCGATCTGGCCGACGACCTGGTGCAGGAGACGCTGTTGAAGGCATGGGCCGCGCGCCAGCGGTTCCAGGCCGGAACCAACATGCGCGCATGGACCTTCATCATCCTGCGCAACCTGTATCTGTCGCAGATGCGGCGTGCGCGTTTCAAGGGTGAGTGGGACGATCTGGTCGCCGATCGCATCCTTGCCGCCCCGGCCAGCCAGGATCGCCATGTCGAACTGGCGGATATGCAGCGCGCGCTGCTGCACCTGCCGCAGCCGCAGCGCGAGGCGCTGATCCTCGTCGGTGCCGGCGGGTTCGCCTATGAGGAGGCGGCGGAAATCTGCAACGTCGCGGTCGGCACGATCAAGAGCCGCGTGGCGCGGGGGCGCGTCGCGCTCGAAGCGCTGATGACCGAGGGCAAATTGCCGTCGCGGGCCGAACAGCCGGACAATAACGGCCAGACCGTGCTCGACACGATCATGGGAGAAGTCGACGACCTCAGCCGCGAACGCTGAGCGTCGTCATCGCCCGGACCATTTGTCCAGCCAGTCGAGATGCTGGTTCCAGATACCCGGCAGGCGGACGTCCTGCCCATAGACCTGGCGCAGTGCCCGGCCGACGCCATCGCCGGCGCGGGGCGCATGCACGACCTGGCCCGGAAAGGGCCGTTTGCCGTGGGAGGGAACCTGCGGTGCCATGCTGGTTCCAACGAGCGCATGGCGGTTTCGTTTCACCCGCTTAGCCGATAGCTGACGCGATCGGTCGCGACGGCCGGGAGGGAATGATGGAAATATTGCCCGATGTGCTGGCGCGAATCCGCGATGGCTCCCCGTTCCTGTCCACGTTGATCGATCGTGAAGCGGATTTCCTGACCCGCATCGGCGGGTTCGATGGCGACATCCTGTCGGCGGTCGCGGCGGAACCGCATTTGCCGCTGGCGAGGCAATTGCGTGTCGAACGGCGGCGTATCGCATTGCTGGTGGCGCTGGGCGACCTGTCGGGCGCCTATGATCTGACAAAGGTCACGCAGACGCTCAGCGCCTTTGCCGACCATGCGCTGCACCGGGCAATCGTACAGGCGATCGAGGAGCGGACCCCCGGTGCCGCGCCGGTCGGCTTTGCCGCGATCGCGCTGGGCAAGCAGGGCAGCCACGAGCTGAACTATTCCTCCGATATCGATCCGATCCTGCTCTACGACCCGGCCGTCCTGCCGCGACGCGAGCGGGACGACCCGTCGGAGGCGGCGGTGCGGGTTGCCCGGCGTGCGGTCGA
The DNA here is from genome assembly GCA_003240755.1 of Sphingomonas hengshuiensis. Lineage (GTDB taxonomy): Bacteria > Pseudomonadota > Alphaproteobacteria > Sphingomonadales > Sphingomonadaceae > Sphingomonas > Sphingomonas hengshuiensis_A. Next base: position 51,803 of record QFNF01000010.1, read on the forward strand.
ACTGCTGCAGGCGCGCGACGGCGACGGCTATGTCCTGCGGGTCGACCTGCGGCTGCGGCCGTCGCCCGAAGCCACGCCGATCGCGCTCCCGGTCGATGCCGCCGTATCCTATTACGAATCCGCCGCGCTGCCATGGGAGCGCGCCGCGTTCATCCGCGCGCGCGCGGCGGCGGGCGACAGGGGGCTGGGCAACCGGTTCCTCGATGCCATCCGCCCGTTCGTGTGGCGGCGCGCGCTGGATTACGGCGCGATCGGCGAGATACGCGAGATCACCCGCCGCATCCGCGACCATTATGCGCAGGGCCAGGCATTCGGACCGGGATATGACCTGAAGCGCGGACGCGGCGGCATTCGCGAGGTGGAGTTCTTCGCCCAGGTTCACCAGCTCGTGCATGGCGGGCGCGATGCCGCGCTCCGCGCGCCGGCGACCCGCGATGCGCTGGCGGCATTGGCCGACGGCGGGCGGATCGATCGCGACGAGGCGGCGGCGATGGACGCCGCCTATACGCTGTTCCGTACGATCGAGCATCGGCTGCAGATGGTCGACGACCGGCAGACGCACAGCCTGCCGGAGCAGGCCGACGCGCTGGACCGGGTGGCGCGCCTGCACGGATCGGCGGATGGGCGTGCGCTGCTCGACCTGTTGTCGCCGCACGTCGCGACGGTCGGGGCGATCTATGACCGGCTCGACGGCGCGGCTTCCCCGCGGCTGCCGGTCGCGGCGGAGCCGCTGGCGGAGCGATTGACCGCGCTGGGCTTTGCATCGGGCGAGCAGGGCGCGCGGCGGATCGCGGACTGGCGCGGCGGTGCCTATCCGGCGTTGCGCAGTCCCGCGGCGCGCGCGGCGCTGGAGGACAGCCTGCCCGGACTGGTCGAAGGGTTGGCGACCGCTGCCGATCCGCATGCGGCACTGTTGCGGCTCGACGCGATGCTGGCGCGCCTGCCCAGCGCCATCAACCTGTTCCGCCTGCTGGAGGCGCAGCCGGCGCTGGCCCGGCTGCTGAGCACGATCCTGTGCCATGCGCCGACGCTGGCGGAGGCGCTGGCGCGGCGGGCGACGCTGCTCGACGCGCTGATCGATGCGCGGGCGCTGGAGCCGGTCGGGTCGGTGGCAGCGCTGGCGGCGGAGATGGGCGCGCCGGGCGCGGGGTATGAACGGCTGCTCGACCATGTTCGCGACGTCGTGAACGAAAAGCGGTTCATGCTGGGCGTACAGGTGGTGGCGGGCACCGGCGATCCGCTGGCGGTGGCGGCGGGCTATGCCCGGGTGGCGGAGGCGGCGGTCCGGGTGCTGTCGTCGGCGACCATCGATGCGTTCGCGCAACGGCACGGGCGGGTGCCGGACAGCGAACTGATCGTGCTGGCGCTGGGCCGGCTGGGGGGCGGGGCGCTCACCCATGCCTCCGACCTCGACCTCGTCTATTGCTTCACCGGCGACTTTTCGGGCGAATCCGACGGGGCGAAGCCGTTGGGGGCGGTGCTCTATTACAACCGGCTGGCACAGCGGCTGACCGCGGCGCTGTCGGTACAGACCGCATCGGGGCCGCTGTACGAGGTCGATACGAGGCTGCGGCCATCGGGCGCGCAGGGTCCGCTGGTCGTCTCGCTGGCGGGGTTCGAACGCTATCAGCGCGAGGATGCGTGGACATGGGAGCATATGGCGCTGGCCCGCGCGCGGCCGATCGTCGGATCGGCGGCGGGGCAGGCGGAGGCCGCGGCGATCATCGCCCGCGTGCTCGGCGGCGATCGGCCGGAACGCGACGTGGCGGCGGAGGCCGTGGCGATGCGCGCCGACATGGCGCGGCACAAGCCGCCCGCCGGGCCGCTGGACGCCAAGCTCGCGCCCGGCGGGCTGGTCGATCTCGAATTCGCGGTCCATGTTGCGCAGTTGCGCACCGGGCGGGGGCTGGTCCCGCAACTGGACGCGGCGATCGATGCACTGGTGGCGGAGGGGATATTGCACCCGGCGCTGCGGCCGGCGCATGATTTCCTCACCCGGCTGATCGTCGCGATGCGGCTGGTGGCGCCCGACGGGCAGGTTCCGTCGGCGGCGACACAGCCCATCCTTGCCGCGGCACTGGGCTGTGCGGATTGGCCGGAAGCGCTTGCGAGGCTGGACGTCGCGCGGCAGACCGTCGCCGATGGCTGGGCCGTGGTGGCGCGGCAGGAGGGCGACGATGGAAACCGGTGATATGCTGCCCGAAGGCCGGCTGACGCTGGCGGATGGTGCGACGGTCGCGTTGCGCGACCATGTCGGGCGGCCGCTGGTGCTCTATTTCTATCCCAGGGCGGATACGACCGGCTGCACGCGCGAGGCGCAGGATTTCTCGGCGCTGGCGGCCGGGTTTGCGGCGCGCGGTACGATCGTCATCGGCATGTCGCGCGACACGCCGGCCAGGCTCACGCGCTTCGCCGGAAAGCATGGGCTGACCGTCACGCTTGCGAGCGACGCGGACGGATCGGTGTGCGCGGCGTTCGGCGTGTGGGTCGAAAAGCAGATGTACGGGCGGACGCATATGGGGATCGAGCGGGCGACGTTCCTGTTCGATGCCGCGGGGAAGCTCGTACGGCAATGGCGCAGGGTCAAGGTGGCGGGCCATGCGCGGGACGTGCTGGATGCCGTGCCGGCATGAACCGGTCGAATCGATTGCGAAGCGTCCGGCCGCGTCGGGGACGATGGCCTGGAATGGCACGGGCGGCACAGGGCTGAACGGCTCACCGTGCCAGCATGGCGGTTCGACGCGACGAACGGTCGCCGCGCTTGCGCAGCAAGGCCGCGTTCCGGCAGGTCCTGCATCCGTCAACGCGCGGTGGGGCAGCCGTCGAGACATTGGGGTTCATCGTTCGTGTCGGCTGAATCGGCGCGCGCACAACGCTCGGATAGCGGGACAGAATGTCGATTACTTCCGTATTGAAAAATAACGTCGCTCCGCTCGCGGGGTTCCGTTCGATCTTCCGGACGCGCCATTTCCTCCTGCACGACGGTACGCGGTTGCGCCGTCACACGATCACCGGCCGCAACCAGGCCGCCGCGGCCGGGCTCGCCGCGATCACCGTCGCCTTTTCGGCATACGGCATGGGGCAGGCGGCGATCAGAACGGCGGCTGCGTCGGACGACAGGGTCGCATCGATGCAGCATCAGGTCGACGCGATGCGCGCCGACGTCGCCCGGCTCCATGCCGATGCGCGCGCGCATGCCGCCCGGCTGGACAAGCGGCAGGCGGCGCTGGCCGCGGTGCTGACCGGTCGCGACGATGCCGGCGGCCTGGCGCTCGCCGCCCTCGAACAGAAACCGGCAAGCCGGGCCAGTCTCGTCACCCGCCCGTTCGACCGCGTCGCACGGCAGCAGGCGGCGATGGCGGTGCAGGCAAGGGCGATGGCCGATGCGCGCTATGCCGATACCGCGCGCACGCTGCGCAAGCTGGGACTGAACCCGCGCCGCGTGATGCCGGCGATGGGTGGCCCGTACGAGCCGGTCGATGCCGCGACCGCCGCGGCCGCCACCGCCGCGTCGGCGACCGCCGATGCGCAGGCCGACGCCCAGTTCCGCGCGCTGTTCATGAGTTGGAAGAAGCTGGACACGATCGAACGCGCCGCGATCTCCATTCCGTCGTACCAGCCGGTCGCCAGCCTGTCGTTCACCAGCAACTTCGGCGTCCGGTCCGACCCGTTCCGTGGCACCGCCGCGATGCACGCCGGGGTCGACATTCCCGGCCCGATCGGCACCCCGGTCTATGCGACTGCCGACGGCATTGTCGCCCGTGCCGAACGGGCCGGCGGTTATGGCAACCTGATCGAGGTGAACCATGGCAAGGGCATCGCCACCCGCTATGGCCATCTGTCCAAGATCATCGTCCGCGATCATGAGCGTGTGAAGCGCGGGCAACTGATCGGGTTGATGGGATCGACGGGCCGGTCGACCGGCAGCCATCTGCACTATGAAGTCCGCATCGACGGATCGGCGGTCAATCCGGCGCCCTATCTGCAGGCGGGCCAGCTCGCCATGGCGGCGGACCGTGCACAGCGGCAGCGGCTGGCGATGGGTGGACCGGTCGTCGCCGAATAGGACGCTTCGCCGCGCGCGCCGGTTGCCGTCCGTGGTCCGTGCGCCTATCTCCGGCCGATGAACATGATCGTGACCGATGTGACCCTGTCCGCTGCCGCGGCGGCGCGCGTCGCGGCAATTGCCGCGAAGCAGGAAAAGCCTGCGATCCTGCGCCTGTCGGTCGAGGGTGGCGGCTGTTCGGGGTTCCAGTACCGCTTCGGCCTGTCCGACGGAATCGATGCCGGGGACAGCATTGCCGAAACCGATGGCGTCAAGCTGGTGGTCGATTCGATCAGCCTCGACCTGGTACGTGGCAGCGAGGTCGATTTCGTCGAATCGCTGGGTGGCGCGGCATTCCGCGTGACCAATCCGCAGGCGGCATCGGGCTGCGGCTGCGGCACCAGCTTCGCTGTCTGACGTGCGGATCGTCACCTACAACGTCAACGGCATCAAGGCGCGACTGCCCCGGCTGATCGAATATCTTGCCGGGGAACAGCCCGATATCGTCTGCCTGCAGGAACTGAAGTCCAGCGACGAAACCTTTCCCGAGGCCGATATCCGCGCGGCGGGGTATGGCGCGCTGTGGCACGGGCAAAAGGGGTTCAACGGCGTCGCGGTACTGGCGCGCGGTGCCGACCCGGTGGAGCGGCTGCGCGGACTGCCGGGGGAGCCCGGGGACGAGCATAGCCGGTATCTGGAGGCGGAGGTCGACGGGCTGGTCGTCGCGTCGATCTACCTGCCCAACGGCAATCCCCAGCCGGGGCCGAAATTCGATTACAAGCTGCGCTGGATCGACCGGTTGCGCGACCGCGCGGCATTGCTGCTGGCCGAGGAGCGGGAAGTGGTACTGGCGGGCGATTACAACGTGATCCCCAATGACGACGACGTCTATTCGGTGCGCGCGATGGCGAGCGACGCGCTGATGCAGCCCGAATCGCGCGCCGGTTATCGCGGGTTGGTGGCGCAGGGCTGGACCGATGCGCTGCGGGCGCGGTTTCCGAAGGGCGGCGTGTGGACCTTCTGGGACTATCAGGCGGGGGCGTGGCAGCGCGACGCCGGATTTCGCATCGACCATCTGCTGCTGAGCCCGGTCGCGGCCGATCGGCTGGTCGATGCCGGGGTCGACAAGGCATATCGCGGGCGGGAAAAGGCGAGCGATCACGCGCCGACCTGGGTTCGCCTGCGTTGAAGCATCTTTGTGCCGGCCTGCTCGGCATGGCCGCTATCCTGCCGACAGCGGCAGCGGCACGCGATTATTGCCCGACGCGGCCCAGCCTTGGCCAGTCGGCATGTACGATCGATACCGGACGGGTCGCGATCGAGACCGCCTTGTCCGATTGGGAACGGGACAGCGACGCGGATACCGTCCTGTTCGGCGACACGCTGTTCCGGTTGGGCGTGGCCGACCGGGTCGAGTTGCAGGTCGAATGGACACCGGCCGGGGTTGTCCGCGATCGCATGACGGGCGACCGTACCGCACGAAGCGGTGATGTGGAACTTGGTGCCCGCATCGCGCTGCGCAATCCCGATGGCATGGGGCTGTCCTACGGCCTGCGGCCTTCCGTGTCGGTGCCGGCCGGGCGCTCGCCGATCGGGATGGGCGGGTGGGGCGCGGCGCTGGTGGCGCCGATGTCCTATGACCTGACCGACAAGCTGAACCTGCAATTCTCGCCGGAGATCGCGACGATGCCGCGCGAGGATCGCGGCGGGAACATGACCGTGGCGACCGCAACGCTCGGCCTTGGCATCATGCTCGGCGACAAATGTCAGTTGGCGGTCGAGGGGCAATGGTCGCATGACGACATGGCGACCGAGCATCGCGCCGGGCTGGCGGTGGGATGGCAATTGTCCGACGATCTTTTCGTCGATGCGGGCGGCGTAGCCGGACTGGACCATGATACGCCGGCACTGCGCATCTATAGCGGCCTCTCCCGCCGCTTCTGATTTGCGGGGGCTGGTAATCTGGCAGTGGTGGCATTCGTCACCTCGGCCACGCTGTCCGGCACGACCAGCGCGTCAGCGGCGGAACGTGAGACGCAGATGTCGGACGCGTGAAGTCCGGCAGGCTCGGGGTGCGATCCAGTCGTTGCAGTCTGCGAACGCTGGTCGATCAGACTCTGATGACATGAAGCCTACCCGTTTGTGCCGAGCGGGGGCTGAGCGTTTCGAAGACCCGTATCGAAGCACCTGGCAAGCAGTCCTTCGATACGCCCCTTCGACAAGCTCAGTGGCTACTCAGGACGAACGGGTATGCCTGAAGTCATCACGCTTTAAGAATGCCGCCGGGCAGGGGGTGGTCAGATGGTACGCTCGTACATCTGATAGACGCGGTTGATCCTGCTATCGATCGTCGTGGCGATCGCGTTCATACCCTGATTATCGTCGAGCACCCAGCCGATCTCGCCGCGCGAGGCGCCGAACTTCGCCACGGCATCGCGACGAATATATTCGATCATCATGAAGGCGAGCTGGCTCGCCATCCGCGATGCCTGCAACCGCTTGACCACCCCCATCAACGGCACGCGCATCGTCCGTGCCTTGGGCGCGCGCAGCCACAGCAGCAGTTTGAGCCAGTTGAACGGCAGCAACGACCCGCCCATGGGTTTCAGCGGTTCGTTCATGTCCGGCAGCGTTATCATGAACGCCACCGGTTCGCCGTCCAGTTCGGCGATGCGGATCAGGTCCTCGAACACCAGCGGCTTCAGCTTCTTGCCGACATCGTCGACCTCGGGCTGGGTCAGCGGCACGAAGCCCCAATTGTCCGACCACGCGTCGTTCAGGATGCGCAGGATGATTTCCGCTTCGTCGGCGAACTTCGCCTTGTCGACCCGGCGGATGCGAATGCGATCGTTCTTTTCCCCCGCCGCCACGATGCGCTGTACGATCGGCGAAAAATCCCTGGTAATGTCGAGCTCGTACGTGACGAGCTGCTTCACCGGTGCATAGCCCGCACCCTCGATCCAGCCCTGATATTGCGGCAGATGATGGCCCATCAGCACCGTCGGGCTGTGGTCGTGGCCCTGGATCAACAGGCCGGGTTCTTCCCAGATCGACAGCGCGCACGGGCCGATCGCCCGCGTCATGCCCTTGCCGCGCAGCCATTGCTCCGCCTGCGCGATCAGCGCCGTGGCGGTCGCTTCGTCCTCCGCCTCGAACATGCCCCAGAAGCCGACGCCGGGGCCGAAGCCCTTGTCGGCCGGCATGGTCAGCGCCAGCGTGTCGAGATGCGCCGAGACCCGGCCGACGACCCGGCCGTCCCGCTCGGCGATGTAAAGTTGCGCCTCGGCATGGCTGAACCAGCCGTTCTTCTTCGGATCGATCTGTCCGGCGACCTCGCTCTTCAGCGGCGGCACCCAGTGCGGATCGTTCGCGTACAGGCGATAGGGGAGCGCGATGAACGCCTTGCGATCGGCAGCGGTTACGACCGGACGGACGGTGATCGACATGGCTCTCCCCCAACATGCAACGGGGCGGCAATGCGCCGCCCCGTATCAAACTTCAAATGACAAATCGGTCATTCGCGGTAACGGGGATGCCCCTTGGCAACGCCGCCCGACAGCTCGGCGACCTTCGGGTATTTCCTGGCGACTTCCTCGGTATAGCCGAGGTTGAACACCGTCGGGCTCTTCTCCGGACGTTCCGAACGTTCGTAATGGGTGCCGAACACCTTGTCCCAGAAGAAGTTGGTGATGCCGAAATTGCCATGCTCGTCATGGAAATGATGCGCCATATGCTTGCGCTTCCATGCGACCAGCAGCTTGTTCTTGGGCTTGTAGGCCAGATGCTGGATGCAATGGCAGAATTCGTAGAAGCAGGTGGTCAGCAGGCCCGTCGCCAGTGCCGCCATCGCCCCGCCGAACCCGCCGATCGCATAGCCGATCGGCGCGGTCGCCAGCGCGATCGCGGGCAGCGTGGTGTGCAGCGCGCCGAACAGCACCTCGAGATGGTTCGGGTCCTGATGATGGTCGTAATGAATCCGCTTCCACGTGGCGGCCAGCGGCGCGAACTTGAACATCCAGTTCGAATGCAGCACCCAGCGATGCAGCACATACCATACCAGCGGGTAGGCGACGATGGCGATGGCCACCGACGCGAGCGTCGGGACCAGCGGTGCCGGGTTCCACGCGAACAGGCCGGCCGCGACGACGGCCAGCGCGATATAGGCAATGATCGCCGGATACTGAAAATACGCGACGACAAGCTGCCGGAAGGTCATCTTGTCGAGATGGTGCGACTTCTTCCAGAAGCCCTGCTTCTCGGTGATCGCGTTCATCGGCCTAACTTCCTCAATCCAATCCCTTAACCGGACGATTCGCCCATGATACCGGCATTGCCCGCGCTTTGCGGCCAAAGTGGGACGGCGATGGGGCTATTCCTCGGTCCGGATCAGCACCGCCTCGCCGATCAGGAAGAACAGCAGGAACGGTGCCCATGCGGCAAGGAACGGCGGGTAGGCGCCAAGGTTGCCCATCGCCAGGGCGAAATTGTCCGCCACGAAATAGGTAAAGCCAAGCGCCATGCCAATGACCGCGCGCACGAACAATTTGCCCGAGCGCGCGACGCCGAACGCCGCGACCGCCGCCAGCAGCGGCATGAGCACCGCCGAGAGCGGGCCCGACAGCTTGTGCCACAACGCGCCTTCCAGTGCCTTTGTCGGGCGTCCGGCGATGGCTAGGTCGTCGATCGCGGTGGACAACTGCCCGAACGACAGGCCGTCGGGGTCGACATTCTGAAGCGTGAACTGGTCGGGCCGCACGCCGCCGGCGATACGGAGCGATCCCAGCCGTTCGCGCACGCCGGTGGCGACGGTGAAGCGTTCGGCATTGTCGATCCGCCACGCGCCGCCCTCGCGCCAGCCGCGGGTGGCGGTGATGAGCGCGCGCAGCGTACTGCCCTCGCGGCTGTAGACGGTGATGCCGCGCAGCCGGGTTGCCTCACCCCGCCCGGCGACCCGCGCGACCTGGACCAGACTGTCGCCGTCGCGGACCCAGACATTGGTCCGTTCCCCCCGGTCGACCGGCATCGGCCCGTAATCGACATTGTCCCACACGGTCAGCGTCGCGGTCGCCCGTGCCACCACCCGATCGTTGAACGCGAACGACAGCGCGGCCACGCCGAAGCTGGCGAGGATCAGCGGGGCAAGCACCTGATGCGCGGACAGGCCGGCGGCCTTAAGGCTGATGATCTCGCTGTTCTGGTTGAGCTGGGTCAGCGTCAGGATCGTGCCCAGCAGCACGGAGAAGGGCAGGAACCGGGCGATGATCTGCGGCGTGCGCAGCGAGACGTAGCGCAGGATTTCCGCCTGCCCGTTGCCCGGCGTCGCGAGGATCTTGCCGCTCTCGCTCAGCAGGTCGAGCGCCTGCAGCACCAGCACCAGCGCGAACAGGATGGCAAAGGTCCGTACGAGGAACAGCCGCGCCATGTAGATCGCGACGGTCGACGAGGGAAAGAGGCCGCGCATCATGCCGCCGCCTTGCGCCTGCCGGGCAGGTAGCGGCCGATCAGCTTGCCGACCTTGGCCGCGCCGCGTTCCAGCCCGCCGATCGGTTCGCCGCCGGGCACATGCGCGATCACCCAGTACAGGCGGAACACGAGAGCGGCGAACAGCAGGAACGGCACCCATAGCGCGAGGATCGGGTCGATCCGGCCCAGCCCGCCGACCGCTTCGCCATATTCGTTGACCTTGTGATACGTCACGATGATTACGATCGACAGGAAGACGCCGAGCGCGGACGACGACCGCTTGGGCGGCACGCCTAGCGCCAGCGCCAGCATCGGCAGCAGGAACATCGTCGCCACCTCCGCCAGCCGGAAATGGAAGTTCGCGCGCGCGCCGTCGCGGTCCTCCTCGCTCACGTTCGGATTGTGTCCGGTGATCGCCAGTTGCGGCAGCGTCTGTTCGAGGTCGCGGCCGCCGCGCGGGCGGAAGCTGCCGAATTTGGGCAGGTCGATCGGCAGGTCGTGGGCGGTGAAGGTCAGCGTGCGGGGCACGCGGAAATCGGGTGCATTGTGGATCAGCGTGCCGTTGGTCAGGCGGAAGATGATCGTGTTGGGGTCGTCGGTGCGCAGGAACTGCCCGCGCTCGGCGGTGACTCCCAGCCACTGGCCGTTGGGGCGGCTGGCCTGTACGAAGATGCCGCGCAGGTCGGCACCCGAATTGCGGCTTTCCTCGATCCGCAGCGTCATCCGTTCGCCGAGCTTGGTAAACTCGCCGACCTTGATCGAGGCGCCCAGCGCCCCGGTGCGCAGTTCGAAGCGCAACGCCTCGTAATTATAGCGCGCCAGCGGCTGGACGAAGCCGACGATCGCGAGGTTCGCCGCCGCCAGTATCGTGGCGTAGATGAACGGCACCCGCAGCAGCCGCCAATAGCTCATGCCGACGCCGAGCATCACGTCCAGCTCGGACGAGGTGGCGAGCTTGCGGAACGCCAGCAGGATGCCGAGCATCAGCCCGATCGGAATGCCAAGGCCCAGATATTCTGGCAGCAGGTTGGCGAGCATCCGCCACACGACGCTGACCGGACCGCCCTCTGCCGCGACGAAATCGAACAGCCGCAGCATCCGGTCGAGGACGAGCAGCATCGCCGAGATCAGCAGCGTCGAGAAGAGCGGCACCGCGATCAGCCGGGCCATGTAGCGATCGATCGATGGCATGGACATGGCTATAGCGAAGGTGGCGCCATACGCCAGCCCGGATGCAACGTTGCAAATCCTCCCCGGCGACGGGGCGGGGGTCAGCCAAGGACGCCGACCGCCTTGCCCGCCGCCTCGAACATGCCGAGGATCGTTTCGACCTGTTCCGCGCTGTGTTCGGCACAGAGCGAGCAGCGCAGCAGGAAGGTCCCGGCCGGGGTCGCGGGCGGGCGGGCCATGTTGACGTACAGGCCGCCGTCCAGCAGCGCCTGCCACATCGCCACCGCCTGGGTCTGGTCCTTCAGGATCACGGCGATGATCGCGGACTGCGGCGTATCGGTGCCGAGCGTGAAGCCGAGGTCCCGCAGCCCGCCGTGCAGTCGTTTCGAGTTGCGCCACAGATGCGCGCGCTTGTCGCCGGCATGCATCAGTTTCCGGATCGAGGTGGCGGCGGTCGCGACGACCGAGGGCGGCAGCGACGCGGTGAACACGTACGGCCGGCATACCAGCCGCATCACGTCGAACTTGGGATGGTTCGACACGCAGAAGCCGCCGACCGTGCCGACCGATTTGGAAAAGGTGCCGACGACGAAATCGACGTCCTTTTCGACGCCCTGTTCCTCGTACACGCCGCGGCCATTGGGGCCGAAAAAGCCCATGCCATGCGCCTCGTCGACCAGCACCATGCAGCCATGCTTCCGTGCGACGGCCACCATTTCGGGAAGCGGCGCGATGTCGCCGAGCATCGAATAGACCCCCTCCAGCACGACCAGCTTGCCCGGTTCCCTGGGCAGCCGCCCCAGCCGCCGGTCGAGGTCCTCGACGGAATTGTGGCGGAAGCGCACGATCTCGGCATTGCCGAGCGAACAGCCGTCATAGATCGACGCATGGCTGTCGGCGTCGAGGATGATGTATTCGCCCTTGCCCGCCAGGGTCGAGATGATGCCGAGATTGGCCTGGTATCCGGTCGAGAACACCATGGCGTGTTCGGTGCCGTAGAATTCGCGCAGCGCCGCTTCGCAATCCTTGTGCGGGTCGTAGGTGCCGTTCAACACGCGGCTGCCGGTGGTGCCCGCGCCGAATTCGTCCAGCGCCTTCTTGCCCGCCGCGACGACGTCGGGGTCGAAGGTCATGCCCATATAGTTGTAGGTGCCGAGCAGGATCGTGTCCTTGCCGCGGATCACCGCCTGCGTCGGTGACGTCACCTTGTCCATCACGATGGCAAAGGGATCGCGGACGCCGGTCGCCAGCAGAGCCTCGCGTTCGGCGATCAGCGCGTCGAACTTGCTGAACAGGTCGCGTTCCGGCGCGATCGCCGGGGGCGAGTCGGGCAGGGCATGGGCGGTGGCGGCGGCTTCGGTCATGATGTCGGTCTTTCGGGGGCCGGGCGGGGGATCAGGCGGTCTTCAGCTTCTCGACGGCGTCGGCCAACTGCCCGACGGTTTCGATATCCGCCTGCATGTTCATGGTGATGACGATGTCGAATTCGTCCTCCACCGCCGCGACGAAATCCATCACGGTCAGGCTGTCCCATTCGAGATCGCCGGCAAAGGTCGTCGCCTCGGTCAGTTCGACACCCTTCTTGTTGAACGGTTCGATCAGGTCGGTGATCGTGGCGAAGGTGGCGGCGCGGTCGCTCATGCGGGTCTTTCCAATATACGTGGTTGCGCGCGGCTATAGCAGACGATGCGCGCGATACCATGCCGCGGTGTCGGCAAGGCCGCGCGCCGTAGCGATACGCGGCTCCCACAGATCGGCCGGGGGGCGACGGTCGGGGTCGGCCGTCCAGTCGGGATGGGCGAGGTAGCGCGCGCGGTCCTCGGTCAGCTTGGCGGCGGGGCCACGCAAGCCCCGGTCCAGCTTCGCACCCAGCCGCAACAATCCGGCGGGCAGGTGCAGTGGCAGCACCCTGCGTCCCACCGCATCGCCGATCAGCCGGGCGAGATCGGCATGGAGCATCGGGTTGCCGTCATCGACCTCGAGGATCGCGCGCGGCCCGTCGGTGTCGGCCAGCGTCAGCAGCAGCCGGGCGAGATCGTCGACCGCGATCAGGGCAACCCGCCCCGGCGGCGGCAGCAGTGCCAGTCCCATCTGCGCCATGCGGAACATGTCGCGCATTTCGGTATCGCCCGGACCATAGACCCCGGTCGGGCGGACGATGGTCCAGTCGCGATCGCTGGCGGCGACCAGTTCCTCGCCCGCGCGCTTCGATGCGCCATAGCGCGACAGTTGCGGTTCGCGCGCCGACAGCGAGGATACATGGACGAAACGTCGCACGCCCGCGTCGCGCGCGGCATCGAGCACGGCCTGCGTGCCTGCGACATTGCCTGCGGTAAAGCCCGCCACGTCGGGGGCGCTCACGACGCCGGCGACATGGAGCACCACGTCGGCGCCGGTCATCAGTTCGGCAAGGCTTTCGGGTCTGTCGAGTGCGCCGCGCACCCAGCCGACATTGGGTTCGGCCGGTTGTGCCCGCCGGGTCAGCGCGCGGACGTGCCAGCCCTGTCCGACGCCCTGCGCGATCACGCGGCGTCCGACAAAGCCGGTGCCCCCGGTCAGCGCCATCGTCCTCACAGCAGGGCCATATGGTTGCGATGGACCAGTGCCGATCGCGGGGCGTAACCCAGCAGTTCGGCCAGTTCGTCGCTGCGCCGGCCGACGATCCGCGCGGCATCGGCGGCGTCATATTCGGCGAGCCCCCGCGCGATGACCCGGCCGGCGGCGTCGACGATGCGGACAAGGTCGCCACGCATGAACCCGCCCTCGATCCCGATCGCGCCGGCCGGCAGCAGGCTGCCCCCGATCGCCAGCGCCCGGGCCGCGCCGTCGTCGACGCGGATCGATCCGCGATCGGTCAGTCCGCCCGACAGCCATGCCTTGCGCGCCGGGGCATTGCCGGGGGTCGTGAACACGGTGCCATGGCCGGTGTCGCCGAAGCGGGCGAGCGGATGGTCGATGCGGCCGGTAGCGATGGCCAGGTTCGCGCCGGCGCCGGTTGCGATCCGCGCCGCCTCGATCTTCGATACCATGCCGCCCGATCCCATGCCCGAAGAGGACCGGGCGTCGGCCATGCCCGCGATCGTCGCATCGATCCGCGCGACATGCGGGATCAGCTTCGCATCGGGGTTGCCGTGCGGGTTCGAATCGTACAGCCCGTCGATATCGGACAGCAATATGACGCCGTTCGCCCGCGCCGCCGCCCCGACCCGCGCGGCAAGCCGGTCATTGTCGCCGAAGCGGATTTCCTCGGTCGCGACGCTGTCATTCTCGTTGACGACCGGCACGACGCCCAGCTTGAGCAGCCGCCCGAGCGTGGCGGAGACGTTGAGGTAGCGACGGCGATCCTCCAGATCGTCGAGCGTCACCAGCAACTGGGCTGCGGTCAGGCGGTGGTGTCCGAGCAGTTCGGCCCAGATGCTCGACAAGGCGATCTGTCCGGTAGCGGCGGCGGCCTGCGCGTCCTCGAGGCTTGCACGGCCACCCCTGGCAAGCCCCAGTCGCCGCGCGCCCAGCGCGATGGCGCCGGAGGAAACGACGACGATCTGCTGCCCGGCGGCGACCCGCGCGGCGATGTCGGCCACCAGCGACGCCAGCCAGTCGCGGCGCGGCTGGCCATCAGGCGCGATGAGGAGTGCCGATCCGACCTTGACGACCAGCCGGGGGCAGGTTGCGGTTGCGAACAGTTCCCCCCCCCGTCGCGTCGGGGATGCGGGAACGCTCAGATCGGCGACCATTCGCGCGGTTCCTCGTCGTCGCCGGTGTCCTGCGCGTGCATCTCGCGCGGGCCGATCGCCGCGATCAACCGGTCGAGCACCGCTTCCAGCCCCTGGCCGGTGGCGCCGGAAAGCGGCAGGACCTGCGCGCCGCTCTCCGCCTCCAGTTCGGCGATCAGCGCGTCGGTCAGCTCCTCGTCGAGCAGGTCGGCCTTGTTGAGTGCGATCACCTCGGGCTTGTCTGCCAGGTCCGCGCCATATGCCTCCAGCTCGCCGCGCACGATGCGATAGGCGGCGACCGGATCGTCGGCATGGCTGTCGATCAGGTGGAGCAGCACGCGGCACCGCTCGATATGCCCGAGGAACCGGTCGCCGATCCCCGCGCCGTCGGCAGCGCCTTCGATCAGGCCGGGAATGTCCGCTACCACGAACTCGCGCTGCCGGTGGCTGACCACGCCCAATTGCGGACGGGTGGTGGTGAAGGCATAGGCGCCGACCTTGGCATTGGCATTGGTCACGGCGTTGATGAACGTCGACTTGCCCGCATTGGGCAGCCCGACCAGCCCGGCATCGGCCAGCAGCTTGAGGCGCAGCCACACCCATGCCTCATCGCCCGGCCAGCCGGTGCCGTGCTGACGCGGGGCGCGGTTGGTCGAGGTCTTGTAGCTGGCATTGCCGCGCCCGCCGTCGCCGCCGCGCAGGAACACCTCGCGCTGGCCCGGCCGGGTGAAGTCGGCGAGGACGGTCTCCTTGTCCTCCGACAGCACCTGCGTCCCCACCGGCACGCGGATGACGAGGTCGCGGCCGCCCGGACCGGTGCGGTTCGAACCGGCACCGCCGCTGCCGCGCGGTGCGCGGAAATGCTGGGTATAGCGGAAATCGATCAGCGTGTTGAGGCCCGGGACCGCTTCGAAGATGATGTCGCCGCCCTTGCCGCCATTGCCGCCATCGGGACCGCCATATTCCATGAACTTCTCACGGCGAAAACTGACGGCGCCGGGGCCGCCCCCGCCCGAACGGACGAAGATCTTGGCTTGATCGAGAAAATGCATGGCCTGCGCTTAGTCGGAGTCGCCGCAAGGGGGAAGGGGCTTCTGCAGGCGGCGATACAGCACCAGCGCGTCGACCTCGCCCAGCGTCGGGTGGTCGAACGCGCCGGGCAATCGCCCGACCGTCTCGAATCCCAGCGACAGCCACAGCCTTACCGCGCGCGCATTGGTCGCGATCACGAAATTATACTGCATCGCGCGAAACCCGGCGGCGCGGGCGTGGTCGAACGAATGACCCGCCATCGCGCGGGCGATGCCGCGTCCGCCCGCCCGCGCCGCGACGGCATAGCCGCAATTGGCGACGTGCCGTCCGCCGCCGGCCTTGTTCGCGCGACAGAAATAGCTGCCGACGACCACGCCCGCCAGTTCCGCGACGAACACGGTGTGGTCGCTCGCCGTCCAGAAGGCGAGAATCCGGTCGGGCGTCATGTCGCGGTCGAGCGCATAGGTTTCGCCCGCGCGCACGATCGGCAGCAGGATATCGACGATCGCCGCCGCGTCGTCGCCGGTCGCGGGCCGAATGTGCATCAGCGGCTGTCGCGTGCCAGGGTCAGGTGGCGTACCGCCAGCGCGCGCGCCTTGTCGCGCGGCAGGTGCAGCGCCTTTGCCATCGCCCCCCCCAGCAGCGCATCGCCCAGCGCCATCAGCACGAGCTGCAACGTCTCCTCCGCCAGCGGCAGGTCACTCAGCGCCTGTTCGCTGCCCAGCCGGTCGACCAGCGCATGGATCGCGTCGAGGACCGGGTCGAGTGCATCGTCGTTGCCCGACAGGATCATCCAACTGGCCAGCGCCCCGGCACCCTCGCGGTCGAACGCGTCGAAGGTCAGGTCGACGATCTCGCGCGGGTCATGGTCGCCATCGCGGGCACGCAGCACCGCCGCGCCGATGGTCGCGGTGATCGTCGTCGCCATCCGTCCGGCCAGTGCCTTCTGCAACCCCGACGCCGACCCGAAATGATGCAGCAGGTTGGCATGCGTCCGCCCGATCCGTGTCGCCACGGCCTTCAGCGTTACCGCCTGCGGCCCCGCTTCGATCAGCAGGTCCCGCGCGGCATCCAGCGCGGCATCGCGGGATGCCTCGGGCGACAGGCGGCGTCGTGTTATTGACATGAATGTAAGTAACTGGCAGAACGCATGGCATCAGTTGGAGCAGATTCATGGCGAAAGCAAAGACTCCCGACGATCTGACGATCACCCCGCGCGACGTGCGCTTCGGGCGCGACGGATCGGTCCGGCGCTATTGGCTGAACGACGATCCGATCGCGACGGCATTTTACAACGCGCTGTCGGTCACGTTTCCGAAGGGCGAGGGCTTCTTCATCGACAGCGTCCGGCAGTTCCGCGACGACGTGCCGCCGCGCCTGGCCGGCGAAATCCGCGCGTTCGTGAAGCAGGAGGCGATCCACACCCGCGAACATGTCGCCTTCAACCGGCACGTCACCGATCAGGGCTACGACACGTCCCGGCTGGAGGCGCGGGTGGATCATGAGCTGGCGATCACCCGTGGCAAGCCGCCGATCGCCAATCTGGCGGCGACGATGGCGCTGGAGCATTTCACCGCGATCCTGGCGCACGAACTCGTTGCGAACCCGCGGCATCTGGCCGGTGGCGATCAGGCGGCGGCCGATCTGTGGCGCTGGCACGCGATCGAGGAGATCGAGCACAAGGGCGTCGCCTACGACACCTGGCTGCACGCCACGCGGCACTGGAGCCGGTTCAGGCGCTGGCGGATCAAGACGCTGGTGATGCTGATCGTCACCGCGAAATTCTTCCGCGGACGAACCGCGGGGATGCTCGACCTGCTTGCGCAGGACGGGATGACCGGCGCGCGGGTGAAATGGCGCCTGTTCGCCTATGCCTTTGGACGCCCCGGCATGGCGCGCAAGGTCATGGGTATGTGGCTCGGCTTCTTCCTGCCGGGTTTCCACCCGTGGAACCATGACGATCGCGCGCTGATCGGGCTGGTCGACAGCGAGTTCGCCGCCGCGCGACTGGCCGGCGCCTGATCGCTTGTCCTGCCGCGCCTGGCGGGGCAGGGGTGCTGGCATGCGAACGGTATCGGAAAATGCGGCGGTCCGGCTCTACCACCTCGACGATGAGGGCGGGGTCGCGACGACGATCCTGTACGGAACGCTGGCAGAGGCGATGGCGGCGGCGGCATGTCAGCCGGAGGAGATGCAGGCCGGTCTGTATCTACAGACCAGCAACGATGTGGTCGGCTATCTCGATCTGCTGGAGGGATGACCGGGGCGGCGGTCGCGCTGCGCCCCGAGCGCCGGATTACTGATAGCCGCCTTCGTCCTCGCGTTCCTCGGCGGCTTCTTCCTGTACCTCTTCCATCTCTTCCTGTTCGGGCGTTTCCGGATCGGTCATGGGGCTTCCTCTCGCGCGGCAGCAGCGCCGCGCGATATCAACCGGCCGGGAAGCCGAGGCGTTCCCGACGCCATCATGCGGCGATGCGAGTCGCCCCGCGCCCCGCCGACAGGTCGATCGCATACTCGACCGAATCGACCGTCGCGTTCCGTCCGGCCGAGAAGACCGACAGCACCTCGCCGGTTGCGGTGAAGCCGAGTTTGCGCAGCACGTTGCCCGATGCCGGATTGTCGATGAAGTGCCCGGCGGCGACCTGCCGCACGCCCAGCGTCCGTGCCAGGTCCAGCAATGCCCGCGCGGCCTCTACGGCATAGCCCCGTCCCCACGCCGCGGGCGTCAGCCAATAGCCGAGATGATGGGCATGATCGCGAAACGGGCCGATCCCGATCCCGCCGATCAGCGCGCAGCGACCGCCCTCATGCGCAAAGATCAGAAAGCTGGGTCCCGGCGTCGCATGGCCGCGCTCGATCGATCCTTCCGCATCGGTCAGCGTGTAGGGCCACGGTGCGCGCGACAGGTTGCGCACGACCGCTTCGTGGCCGATCGCGGCGAGCAAGGCGGGTGCGTCCTCGGTCCAGCCGGGGCGCAGCGTCAGGCGTTCGGTACGGGCGAACATCAGCGTCTCTCCAATGCGCCGCGCCTCCGCATGGAAGCGGGCAGGGGCCGGAGAGAGCAATAAAAAAGGGAGCCGGAGCGACCCGCCTCCCTCTTGTTGGCTGGTTCCGTCGCCGGAACCCGGGTCCCCCTGGTGGGCGACCCGTGTGGCAGCCCGTTATTCTGCGGCTTCCGCCAGCATCTCGACCTGTGCGAACTTGCGGCCGAGCTTGCCTTCCTTGAACGACACGCGCCCATCGACCAGTGCGAACAGGGTATGGTCCTTGCCCATGCCGACATTCGTACCCGGATAGAACTTCGTGCCGCGCTGGCGCACGATAATGTTGCCCGCGACCACTTCCTGGCCGCCGAACTTCTTCACGCCAAGGCGACGGCCGGCCGAATCACGACCGTTGCGCGACGAACCGCCTGCTTTTTTATGTGCCATGGTTCAAACTCCTCAGTATGCGCTCAGGCGGCGGCGCTGTCGTTGGCGCGGCTGTCGCCGATCGCGGTGATCTTCAGGATGGTGTGCTGCTGGCGATGACCGTTCTTGCGACGGTAGTTGTGCCGGCGGCGCTTCTTGAAGACGATGACCTCCGAGCGTCACGCTGCTGCCAGCTTCGCCATCGAGCTTCTCGACGACGATCTTGTCTCCTGCGGCAACGCGATACTGCTTGCCGCCCGTGCGCACGATTGCGAACATGGCCCTTGCTTCTTTCCCAAATGCATATGTCCGCGCGGAGATACCCCACGCGGCAAGTGGATCGTGACTAGGCAAGCCTGTCCGTGCTGTCAATGGCGAAGGCCCGATTCGGGCGAAAAGGGATGTTGCGGCTTGGCAACGGTGGCGCGACATTCGTGTGACAGGTCCCCGCGACGGATTGCGTCAGAATGTTGCGACGGGAAGGGTAGCTGCGCAACGACGCGCCATCTTACGCGCGTCCGGGGGAGATTTTCATGCGTAAATCGGTTTTTACTGTCTTGTTCCTGTCGAGCGCGCTGGTTGCCGTTCCGGCCTTCGCGCAGGTGGCGGCCGCCCCGCCGCCCGCCGACGAGGTCGCTGCCGGCGAAGAGATTCTGGTTGTCGGTACGCGCGCGCAGGGCCGGACGGTTGCCGAAAGCCCCGTGCCGGTCGATGTCATCACCGGTGATGCGCTGGTCAACGCCGGCTATACCGAGACGAACAAGCTGCTGAACCAGCTTGTCCCGTCGTTCAACTTCCCCCAGCCGTCGATCACCGACGGCACCGACGTGGTCCGCCCGGCGACGCTGCGCGGCCTGTCGCCGGACCAGACGCTGGTGCTGGTCAACGGCAAGCGCCGCCATACGACCTCGCTCCTCAACGCCAACGGATCGGTCGGGCGCGGATCGTCGGCGGTCGACCTCAACACCATCCCCAGCCTGGCGATCGAGCGGATCGACGTGCTGCGGGACGGCGCGTCGTCGCAATATGGCTCGGATGCGATCGCCGGCGTCATCAACGTCCAGCTAAAGCGGCGCGAGGGTGGCCGCGCGACGATGACCTATGGCAAATATGTCTCGTCGATGGAGGGCGTCCGCGAAGTGTCGGGCATCGCGCGTCAGGCGAACGGCCAGCCGCAGGTCCGCGCCGACGGGACCTATGTCCTCGACGAAACCGGCAGCGACCGCGAGGTCCGCGACGGCCGCACCGTGACCTTCGCTGCGAACATGGGCCTGCCGATGGGCGAGACCGCCTATCTGAACCTGACCGGGGAATATCGCGATCGCGCGCCGACCGATCGCGCCGGCTATGACCCGCGCCGGTTGTACCCGCTGCTCGCCAACGGCAATGTCGATCCGCGTGAATTCAGCGCGGACCGCGTCAACCATCGCTATGGCGATGCCAGGACGACCGACTTCAACTTCTTCCTGAACGGCGGCGTCGACATCGGCGCGACGTCGGAACTGTATATCTTCGGCAGCTATGGCGTCCGCGACGGCGAAAGCGCGGCCTTCTTCCGTCGCGCATCGGGCCGCGACGGCAACGGCAACATCCAGGACCTGCGCAACTGCACCTTCACCGGCACGGTCTGCACGCCCTATTATGCCGATGGCTTCCTGCCGCTCATCACCAGCCAGATGGAGGATTTTTCCGGCGCGCTGGGCGTGAAGGGCGAAGTGGCCGGGTTCAAATACGACCTGTCCTATGTCTATGGCACCAACAGCTTCGATTTCCGGATCGAGAACAGCTACAACGCCTCGTTCGGTCCGCAATCGCAGCGGGCGTTCGACGCGGGGGGGACCCGGTTTGGGCAGCAGACCGTCAACCTCGACCTGCAACGCGAGCTGAGCGTCGGGTTCCTGTCGTCGCTGTCGCTGGCGCTGGGCGGCGAATATCGCAACGAGAATTACCGGATCGTCGCGGGCGAGCTGCAGAGCTATGCCGCCGGGCCATTCGCCGTCAGCAACGGCGCGGCGGCAGGATCGCAGGGTTTCCCCGGATTCTCGCCGACGACCGCGGTCGATACCTCGCGCGACAGCTTCGCGGGCTATGCCGAGCTGGATGCCAAGGTCAGCGACGCGTTCAATGTCGTCGCTGCCGGCCGCTATGAACATTACAGCGATTTCGGCGATACGGTGAACGGCAAGCTGGCCGCGCGGTTCGCGCCCGTCCAATGGGCGGCGGTACGCGGATCGATCTCGACCGGGTTCCGCGCCCCCAGCCTCGCGCAGCAGTTCTTCTCGTCCTTCGCCACGCAGAATATCGGCGGGACGCTGGTGGAAATCGGTACCTTCCGCGTCGACGATCCGGTCGCCCGCGCGCTCGGTTCGCGCCAGCTCGAGGCGGAGAAATCGCTCAACATCGGCGGTGGCCTGACGCTCAGCCCGATCCGCGGGCTGACGCTGACCGCCGACTATTACAACATCAAGATCGACGACCGGGTCATCCTGTCCGAAAACCTGCAGGGCGCGGCGGTCGTCGCGGTGCTGCGCGCGGCGGGGATCCGGGACATCACCTCGGCCCGCTTCTTCATCAACGGCATCGACACCCGCACGCAGGGCGTCGAGGTCGTCGGCACCTATCGCGTGCCCGATCTGGGCATCGGCAGCGTCACGCTGACCGCCGGCTACAATTACAACCAGACCGACATCACCGACCGTTCGACATTGTCGGCGATCCCCGGCGTCACGCTGTTCGGGCGGCAGGAATCGCTGCGCCTGACCGAAGGGCAGCCGCGTTCGAAGGTCAATGTCGGCCTCGACTGGTCGCAGGGCATCTTCGGCGTGACCGCGCGCACCAACCGGTTCGGCAACACGCTGTCGCCGGGCGGGGCGGCGATCACCGATGTCGAGCTGGAGCCGAAATGGCTGACCGATCTCGAGCTGCGGGCGACGCCGGGGCAGTTCGAGCTGGCGATCGGCGCGAACAACCTGTTCGACGTCTATCCGACGCGCAACCCGATCCTCGGCGCGACGGCGATCAACAACTATTTCATTCCCTATTCGAGCTTCTCGCCATTCGGCTTCAACGGGCGCTATCTGTACGCCCGCGCCGGCGTGAAGTTCTGACCGGTGACGGCGGGCGGGGGCTCCCCGTCCGCCAACCGGACGTCAGGTCCGCCCATCCGGCCGGATGGTGCGGCCCTTGCGGGCGGAACGATGGATCGCCTCGCATCCGGCGACCGGGAACGCCAGCGGCTTTTCGCACGGCACATGCTTGCCTGCCTGGGCCGCGCGGATCGAGAGGGCGGCATGCATCGCGTCGGGCAGGCAGGCATGGCGGCGTCCCCGGCGATCGCGTCGGCGGGATGCCGTGAGCGCGCGTGCGTTCATCCTATGTCGCTGATCCTGCCGCTTCGGTCTCGTCCACGCCGCGCCCCGCCGCGCGCAGCCCGCGCTGTTCGGTCAGCACCTGCCATCCGGTCAGGAACAGCGCCCCCGCCACCGGGCCGACGACGATCCCGCTCAGCCCCATCGCGTCGATGCCGCCCAGCGTCGTCACCAGCACCAGCCAGTCGGGCAGTCCGGTATCGCGCCCGACCAGCACCGGTCGCAGGATGTTGTCGGCCAGTCCGATCACCAGCACGCCCGACGCGATCACGACCACCCCCTGCCAGATCGCCCCGGTCGCCAGCAGGTAGATGGCGACCGGGGTCCAGATCAGCGCGGGGCCGACCGCCGGCAGCAGCGCGACGATCGCCATCACCACGCCCCACAGCAGCGCGGCGGGCAGGCCGACGATCCAGAAGGTGATCGCGCCCAGCGCCCCCTGCACCAGCGCGACGACGCCCGATCCCTTGATCGTGGCGCGGACCACCGCGACGAACTTGTCGGACAGCCGGTGCGCGATCTGGGGTTCGAGGGGGAGCGCGCGGACCACCGCCGGCCCGATGCGGTCGCCGTCGCGCAACAGGAAATAGGTGACGTACAGCCCGACGCCGAACGCCAGCACGAACGCGGCGGCATTGGCGCCGATCGACAGCGCGCTGCGGGCGAGTACGCTGGCGCTGGCCCCGATCGCCTGCGAAATCCGCGTCTGGGCCCGTTCGAAGCTGCCGAAGCCCGCGCTGTCGATCGCATGCCGGATCCGCGTCGGCAGCGCGCTGTGGACCTGTTCGAAATAGGTCGCGAAATTGATCTGCCCGGTGCGCAACTGGCCATAGACGCCCGCCGCCTGGTCGACGACCATGCTGGCGATGGTCAGCGCGGGGATGACGACTGCGACGGTGATGATGAGCAGTGTCAGCGCCGCCGCCAGATTGCGTTGCCCGGGCCGCCGGCACAGCAGCCGCTGGAACAACGGCTGGAACAGCAACGCCGCCAGCGCCGCCCACAGCAACGCGCCGATGAAGCTGGACACGACCAGCGTGAGCGCGATGGTGACGAGCGCGAGGAACAGGATGAACCCGCCGGATTCGACGCGTTGACGGACGGTGGGCATGCTGGAGCCTCGGTTCGGGACGGGCCGGCAGGAATGCCGGGCGGTTATCGTTGCGCGGGCGAAACGCCGGACGGCATCCTACGCTCCCATCCGCGCCATCGATAGTCCAGTCATCCGGCCGTTCCGCCCGGCCAGACCGCGCGCATCCCGGGACGGGGTGAACCGCCGTCTGTCGGGCCTGCGCCGACCCCCCCAGCATTCGGGGCCGGCGCGGCGGCGTGTCCGCGAACGATCATCCCGCGGCAGCGCGACGATGCGATGCCGCGCGCCGGTTCAGCAGAAGCGCCGCCGCCAGCAGGACGGCACCGCACGAGCTGAAGCATGATGACTTCAGGCATACCCGTTCGTCCCGAATAGCCACCGAGCTTATCGAAGGGGCGTGTCGACGGACTGCCCATCAGGTGCTTCGATAATGATCGGGTGAACCATGCCCCGCATGGTTCAGGATCGTCCGGGGGACGATCCGACCCGATCATCCTCGACACGCTCAGCCTCTATTCGGGACGAACGGGCAGGCTTCATGTCATCGGAGTCCAACGATCCGCTCCGCCGTTTCGCGGTCGAGCGAAGGCGCCGATCCCGAGGCCGGTCGCGGCCGGCCATGACGGACATGGCTCGCATGCAGTTCTGGCGTCTCCGGCGAGGAACCGGATCGCCGATCCAGATCAGCGGTCCTCGTTCCTGTCGTCCGCTTGCATATGCGCCAGCGCGGCGAACACGTCGCGGACCTGATGCGATATTTCCGCCGGGTTATGGGCCTGCAGCGTCGATCCGGACCACAGGGCCAGCAGAATGCGCGCGATATGATCGCTTGGCATGTTGGCGGTCAGTCCGACGCTGCGCAGCAGGTGTTCCGTCACGTTGGTGAAGGCGGATTCATATGCCCGCCGCACCGGTTCGAAACGGCTGCGGAACGCCGCATCGCGCCTGGCGTGGAGGTGCAGTTCGATGACGAGGACCGACCGTTCCGGCTGTGACGACAGGGTATCGAGGCTGGTCGTGATGGCGTCCAGCTTGGCGTCCAGCGTCGCGACCGGCGACGCGGCGATGATCGCTTCGAACGACCGGGCGAGCGCCCCCATATGTTCTTCGACCAGCGTGAACAGGATGTCGTCCTTGCTCCCGAAATAGGAATAGAAGGCGCCCTGCGAGAAGCCTGCCCGTTCGCAGATGCCGCGGATCGATGCGCGCGACACGCCACCCTCCACGATCAGATCCACCGCGGAGTCGAGCAGGCGCGCCCGCGAGTCCGCGCGCATCTCGGGGCGGGTCCGGCGCGGTGCGCGGGGCCGTGCGGCGGCTGGTTCGGGATTTGCCATGGATTCAAAGATGTGGCGCCTCCGGCACCTTGGCAACGGCATTTCCGCGAATATGATCGGAACTAATATATCGCATGATATGTTAATGCGGCCATGGACTATAGGGAGCGGCGGACGTGACGGCACGATCACCGATCGAATATCATCCCGATCTGGAGGCGTTGCAGCCCGACGAGGCGGCGCTTACCGACGAGATCGTCGGCCATATGGCGGCGACGCAAGCCGCCAATGCCGACCGGCATCGCCACGCGCATCGCGATGCCCATGCCAAGAGTCATGCGATCATCAAGGGCTGCATGACGGTGCATGGCGACCTGCCGGCCGAACTCGCGCAGGGGATCTTTGCCGTTCCCCGCGACTATCCGGTGGTCGCGCGACTGTCGTCGGCGCCCGGTGACATTCACAGCGATGCGGTGCCGGCGCCCCGTGGTTTCGCGATCAAGGTGATCGGCGTGGCGGGCGAGCGGCTGTCCCCCGAACTGGGCGGGGCCAATCAGGATTTCCTGATGGTCAATTTCCCGACCCTGGCATTCGGCACCGTCGCGAAATACAGGACGCTGCTGGGCCTGCTGGAGCGCAACGCCGAGGCCCCCGAAGCGGTCCAGCGACTGGTGGCCGCGACCGCGCGCGGGGTGAAGGGCGCGGTGGAGACGCTGGGCGGAACCCCGAACGCGACGCTGGAGGGCCTTGCGCGCGACCATGCCCATATGCTGGGCGAGACGTTCCACAGCCAGGCGGCGATCCGCTTCGGCGGTCACGTCGCCAAATTGTCGCTGGCGCCGCTGGGCGCGGTCGCGGCGCTGACCGGCCGCCCGGTCGAACCCGGCTTTTCCACGATGCGCGATGCCGTGGTGGCGCATTTCGCGCGGGAAGGGGCGCGCTATGAACTGCGCGCGCAACTGTGTGTCGATGCCGCGGCGATGCCGGTCGAGGATGCCGCCATCCTGTGGGATCCCGCGCTGTCGCCGCACCGGGCGATCGCGACGCTGACCTTTCCGGCCCAGGCCGCCTATTCGCCCGCGCGGCAGGTGCATGGCGACGATCACCTTGCCTTCAATCCATGGAACGGCGTGGCGGCGCACCGGCCGCTGGGCGGGATCATGCGCATCCGCAAGGCGGCCTATGAATCCTCGGCGGAACAGCGCCACCGGCTGAACGCCCTGCCGCGTCGCGAGCCGATCTCGCTCGACGACATTCCCGACTGACCCGATCGCTCGAAGGAGACCATTCGATGACCGATACGAAAGACCCCCGCCTCGACGACGAACGCCGGCTGGCCGAATTCCGCCGCGTCGCCGCCGAAATCGCCGCCGACGCGCCGACCTTGGCCAAGATCGCGATCAACGGGCTGATCCGCGACCACAACCCCTTGTTCGAAGGTTCCTCCAAATCGGCGGGACGCGCCGGTCGCCAGTCGGGCAACGTCTCCGAACTGACCGCCATCGCCGCACTGAAGCCCGGCGGGGCGGACCGGCTGCGCCGCATCTTCGACCTGACCGGCGGCAATTTCGACGGTGCGCAGAAGGTGTCGACGCTGCACGACATGCGCTTCGTCTTTTTCGACGACGACACGCGCATCCTGTTCGCCACGACCTATGACGGCGACTGGGACACCTATATCAACGACTTCGCCACCAAGATCCCGGACCTGATGGACCTGCTGTTCGCCAATATCGAGGGCTGGCCGGGGATCGCCGCGCCCGAGGTGAAGGACTTCATCGCCGGGCTGCAGATCGACGCCGCCGGCTGGTTCGTCGCCAACCCGCAGGTGACGGTGGTCGATGTGCGCCGCCTGCAGCGGATGGAGCAGGCGCTGGACGCGTTCCTCGACACCATGGCGGGCAATGCCGATGCCGATCCGGCGACGCGCGCGGCGCTCGGGACGCTGTCGGAACAGGTGTCGGTACCGCATGGAGTAGATTACTGATGGGTATCCTCCAGCACCTGAAGGACAGGTTCCGTCCCGATCGCGTAACGCTGCAACTGGATGACATCCAGGCGCTGATCCTGCGCGCGCGGCCCGAGCCCTATGTCGGCCTCCATGCCATGCTGCGCGTCGACGAGGCCGAAGGCGGTCGCGACCTGTTGCGGCGGCTCGCCCCGCACATCCCGGCGGCGGCGGACTGGACCGAGGATCTGACCGCGTGGACCGGCGTCGCGATCAGCCATGCGGGGCTGAAGGCGCTGGACGTGCCCGACAGCTCGCTCGCCAGCTTTCCGCTGCCGTTCCGCCAGGGCATGGCGGCACGCGCCGAACAGTTGCGCGACACCGGCGAGAATGCGCCCGACCAGTGGGAGGCGGCGTATCGCGACGGCCATTGCCATATCGCGGTGACGATCTATGCGGTCGACGACGAACGGCTGGACGAGGCGGTCCGGCTGGCGATGGCGGAACTCGACGCATCGCATGGCGTCACCCTGATCGGCACGCACAGCTTCGGCGCGGATGAGGATGCCGAGAATCCGTTCGGCTTCCGCGATTCGATCTCGCAGCCGACGGTGGCGGGGGCAGGCGTCGATCCGCAGCCGGGGCAGGAACGCGCGATCGCGCCGGGCGAATTCATCCTCGGCGAAGACAGCGAAACGGGTGCCCCCCTCGCCATGCCGCAGCCCGACGCGCTCGGGCGCAACGGCTCGTACGTCGTGCTGCGCAAATATGACAGCCGGGTGGGCGCGTTTAACGATTTCGTCCGCGCCCATGCGCAGGACGAGGCGGCACAGGACCTGCTGGCGGCGAAGATGTTCGGGCGCTGGCGATCGGGTGCGCCGTTGCCGCTGTCGCCTGACGGCGACGACGCGGCGCTGGGCGCCGATCCCGATCGGCGCAACGACTTCGACTTCGCGGGCGACCATGCCGGGCTGGTCTGTCCGCACGGCGCGCACATGCGGCGGATGAACCCGCGCGGCGACCGGCTGACGATCCTGACCGACGAGAACATCCATCGCATCATCCGGCGCTCGTCGACCTTCGGCCCGAAATGGTCGCGCGACGTGACGGCGGCGGACGACGGCGAGGACGATCGCGGCATCTTCTTCATCTTCATCTCGGCGCGGGCCTATGACACCATCGAGTTCCTGCAGCAGGAATGGGTCAACCGCGGCAACTTCATGGATCTGGGCGAGGAACGCGACCCGATCGTCGGGCTGCATGCGGAACCGGGGCAGTTCACCATTCCCGCCGATCCGGCACGACGGCGCATCGATGGCGTGACCACCTTCAACCGCCTGCGCGGGGGCGAATACATGTTCATGCCGTCGCTCACCGCGCTGCGCTGGATCGCCGCCGGGACATGGGGGTGACGGGGCAGCCGGTGCGGTGAATGGCGGCGATCCGGTCGATCGTCGGAAACGGCATGAGGGCGAAGGGCCGGCGTGCACCGCGTTCCCGGTGCGCGATCATGTCGATTGATCGCCGCCGATACTTGGATACATGTCGATGGCGATGCGGGCCGGATGCCCGGTTTGGCGAAGGGCGGCGAATGCGTATCGGTGCTGCTATGCTGTTGGGACTGGTCGCTTCTCCGCTCGCGGCGCAGACGGCGCCGGTCGCCTTGACCTTCGACGGCGCGCAGAGCCAACTGCTCGATCGGTCCGATGCGATCGCCGCATCGGACGCCAACATGCGCAGCAAGGAGGCGCAGGAAGGGGCGACGAGGACGTTGCGTCGGCCGGACGTGGACGTCGAGGCGCAACTGCTGGAGTATCAGAAGACGCTCTATCTCCCGCTCGGGTCATTGGCTCCCGTGGCGCAGGAGTTCGGGATAGCGGACCCGCTGCGCTTCCAGCAGCGCCGGAGCAGCACGCGCCCGATCATCTCGGCGACCCTGCCGATCTACGCCGGCGGCCAGATATCCGGAACGCAGGCCGGTGCCAGGGCGCAGGTCGCCCAGGCCCGCGCCGATCGCGATATCGCCGCCAACGAGCAGATCGTCCAGCTTGTCCGGGCCTATTTCGGGCAGCAGTTGGCGGAGCGGGCGCTGGGCGTCCGGCGGGACGTGCTGACGGGGCTCGACCGCCACGTCGAGGACGCCGTGAAGCTGGAGCGAGAACGCTTCATCAGTCACGCCCAGCGGTTGCAGGCGGAGGTGGCGCGCGACGACGCGCGGGCGGAATATGAAAAGGCGATCGGCGATCTCTCCACCGCCAATGCGGCGCTGGCCGGGCTGCTGCGCGAACCGGAAGGCGTCCGGCCCACCACGCCGCTGTTCGTGATCTCCCGCCCGCTGCCGCCGATCGAGACGTTCCGGGCGGCGGCGTTCGCATCGCACCCGCAGATCGCGCGGCTCGAGGCGCTCGAAGGGCAGGCGAAGGCCGGCGTCACGCTCCAGCAGGCGAAGCAGCGCCCGACCGTTTACGGCTTCACCCAGTATAACTTCGATCGGCGCAACACCCTGCTGACCGATCCCGACTGGGCGGTCGGTCTGGGCGTTCGATACAAGCTGTTCTCGGGGCTGGGGCGACGGCAGTCGGTGGACGCCGCTCGCGCCACGGAGGAACAGGCGCGCGCCGGTATCCGCGAGGGGCGCACCCAGATCGGCATCGGTGTCGCGAAGGCGTGGAACGATGTCGAGACGGCGCGCCGGCGCTACCTCCTGCTCGACAGCGCGATCGCTTCCTCGACCGAGAACCTGCGCCTGCAAACCCTGTCCTATCGCGAGCAGCAGGCGACCTCGCTCGACGTTGTCGACGCGCAGCTTGGCCTTGGTCGCGCCCGTATCCAGCGGGCGCAGGCGGCGAACGACTATATCCAGGCGCTGGCCCAACTACTGAACGTGAGCGGGATGATCGACGAGATGCCGCGCTACGTCGCCGAGGCCGACAAGGTGATCCCATGACCGATACGAGCGATCCCGCACCGGTGGCTGATACCGCTTCGCAAGCCGGCGGGGCCGGGCCCCCGCGCCGTCGATGGCTGTGGCCGCTCGCGGTCGTCGTGCTTGCCGCGCTGCTCGGCCTCGGGCTGTGGCTGAGCTACAGGCCGGCAAGGGGGCAGATCCAGGGAATGGTCGACGCGCGGGAGATGCGCGTCACCAGCAAGGTGACGGGCCGCATCGCCGCCTTCCACGTCGAGGAGGGGCAGGCCGTGCGCGCCGGGCAGCTCCTCTACACGATCGAAAGCCCCGAGGTCGCCGCGAAGCAGGAGCAGGCGAGCGGTGCGCTGGCAGCGGCGGAAGCGACCGAGGACAAGGCGCAGGCGGGTGCCCGCCCCGAGGACATCCGGGCGGCGGAGGCGCAGTGGCGCCGGGCGCAGGCCGCCGCCGACCTTGCGCGCACGACCAGCGAGCGCACGCAGCGCCTGTTCCGCGAGGGCGTCGTCGCCGGACAGAAGGCGGACGAGGCGCGGACCAACGCCATCGCATCGACCGAGGCGGCGCGGGCGGCCCGGGCGCAGTATGACCAGGCGCTGGCCGGCGCGCGGCCACAGGACAGGGCCGCCGCCGGCGGGCAGGTCCGGCAGGCGCGCGGCGCGGTGGCGGAGGTGCAGGCGGCACAGGCCGAGACGCGCGTCGTCGCGCCATCATCGGGCGAGATCGGCAAGCGGCTGGCACAGCCGGGCGAACTGGTGCCGCAGGGCTTTCCCGTCTTCATGCTGACCGACATTGCCAACGCCTGGGTGATGTTGACGGTGCGCGAGGATCAGTTGAGCGGACTGGCGCGCGGCAGCGGCATCATCGGGACGGTGCCGGCGCTCGGCGGCACGCGCGTGCGTTTCCGCGTGGCCTATCTCGCGCCGGCGGGTGACTTCGCGACGTGGCGCGCGACGCGGCAGTCGAGCGGTTTCGACGTCAAGAGCTTCGAGGTCCGCGCGGTGCCGGCGGCGGCGGTTCCGGGCTTGCGTCCCGGCATGACGGTCCTGTTCGACTGGCCACAGTGATGCCGGCCGCGCTCCGCGACGGGTGGCGGCGGGAGTGGCGTTTCCTGCGCGCCAGCTTCTGGGATCTGTCGCTGGTAAGCTGGATTCCGCTGCTGCTGCTGGCGGTGGTGGCCGTCCAGATGGCGGCGGGGGTGATGCGCGACCTGCCGGTCGTCGTCGTCGATCGGGATGGCGGCGGCATCGCGCGCGATCTGGTGCGTCGGCTGGATGCCGCGCCGGGGATCGAGGTCGTCGAACGCGCGGCGGACATGTCCGCGGCCGAACAGGCGGTGCGCTCGCGCCGCGCCTATGCCGTGGTGCTGATCGATGCCGCCACGACGCGCACCGTGCTGCGTGGCGGCACGGCGCCGGTCGTCGTCTTCTACAACGCAAGCTATTCGACCGCCTCGGGCGCCGCGCTGCGCGAGATCGGCGCCGTCTTCCAGGCGCAGGCCGCCGATCTCGCCCGGACACAGAGCGCCGCGATCCTCGGTCCGGCGACGGTGCGCGCGGCGCCGATCGCGGTCCGGTCGACGGTGCTGTTCAACCCGCAGGGCAGCTATGAGCTGCAGCTCGTCGCGCTGGTGCATCCGGCGCTGCTGCACCTGATCTTCATGGTCGCGATCACCGGCGCGCTCGGCCGCGAGCTGCGCGACGGGACGATCGGCGCGTGGCTGGGCGGACTCGACCGGCGCGAGGCGGCGCTTGCCGTCTGTGGCAAGCTGCTGCCCTACTTCATCATCTTCATGGGCTGGGCGACCGTTGCGACCGTCTATCTGGCGGGGCTGCGCGGGTGGCCGGTCGTAGGGAGCGTCGCGCTGCTCATGGCGGGCTATGCCGCCATGTACCTCGCCTATGTCGGCGTGGCGCTGCTCTTCCTCGGCCTGACGCTGACGATGAGCACCGCATTGTCGCTTGCGGGGCTGTATGCAGGCGCCTCCTTCGCGTTCGCCGGGGCGATCTTCCCGATCGAATCCGCGTCGGCGTTCGCGCGCCTGTGGAGCGCGATCCTTCCCTACAGTGCCTTCGCCAGGCTGCTGGCCGAACAATGGATCATGGGATCGGGCGCGCGCGGCGCGCTGTGGCAGATCGCGGTGATGCTGCTGTTCCTGATCGTCGGCGTCGTCATCGGCCTGCCGCGCTATCTCGCGGCGGCGGGACATCCCGGAACATGGGGGCGACGATGACCGGGCGGGCGTTCGCCGGCACCTTTCGCGCGATCTTCACCGATCGCGCGGCGCTGCTCATGCTGGTCGGCTCGGCGATCCTGTACTCCTTCTTCTACCCGACCGCCTATTCGGGCGAGGTGCCGACGCGTCTGCCGGTCGTCGCCGTCGATCTCGACCGGACGGGTTCCAGCCGCGCGCTGGTGGCGAAGCTGCCCGCGCTGCAGCAGGCGGACCTTGTCGGCCGCCTGTCCTCGCCGCAGGAGGCGCTGGAGTGGATCAGGGCGCGCCGGGCGAGCGCCGCGATCGTCATTCCCGCCGGCTATGAGCGGACGATCCTGCGCGGCGGGCAGGGCACGATCGCCCTGTACGGCAACGGCGCCTACCTCCTGCGCAGCAGCACCGCGCTCACCGGGATCGGCGCGGCGATCGGCGCGGCGGGCCGGGAGGCGGCGACCGATCAGGCGATGGCGACCGGCGCACCCGCCGCGCCGCCGCTCGCGCTCGTCCAGCGCCCGCTGTTCAACACCCGCGAAGGCTATGGCAGCACGGTGTTCCCCGGCGTCGCCTTCCTCATCATCCAGCAGACGCTGCTGATGGGCCTCGCCCTGCTCGCCGGCACGATCCGCGAGCGCCACGGGCGTCGTCGCTTCGCGCCCGGCGAGTTGCTGGGGATCGCCGCCGCCTTCTTCGTCATCGGCTGCTGCGAGGTCGCCTATTTCACCGGCTTCGTGTTCTGGTTCCAGGATTATCCGCGTGCACAGGCGCACCCGCTGACGCTGCTGGTCGCCGCCGCATCGTTCGTGTCGGCACTCGTCGCCGGATCGATGCTCCTCGCCAGCTTCTTCCGGACCCGCGAACGGCCGATCCAGTTGTGGGTCGTCACCTCGCTGCCCGTGTTCTTCCTGTCGGGCCTGTCGTGGCCGGTCGAGGCGACGCCGGGATGGCTGGCGGTGCTGGCCCGCATCCTGCCGACCACTCCGGGCATCCACCTGATGGTCGGCGTCAATCAGATGGGCGCGTCGCTGCGCGACCAGGCGCCGGAGGTCGCGAACCTGCTGATACAGACCGCCGTCTATGGCACGCTGGCGTTCATGCGGTGGCGTCGCGTCCCTGATCGGACGTCGTCGGATCGCCCCTGATGCCACGATCATCCGGATGACGCCTTTTCCTTCGACAAGGGCTCAGCCGTGCCGCCCCGCCGCGCGCAGTCGTTCGATACAGCGCGCCGCCAGATCCCGACCGACCTGCATGACCGCGTCGTTGGTCGTATCGAGATTGGCGAAGAAGGCCTGCGCCAGCCCCGGATCCCGTGCCGTCAGGCGCGCGCGATAGTCGATCGCCTGACCGCGTTCGCGCTCGGGCATGGCGTCCGTCCACAGCGCCTGAAGCTGCGCGATGGCGCGATCCTCCTCGGCCTGCGGCCATTCCGGCCGGCGGGACTGGGCACGCAGATGGCGCATCGCGCCGAGCATGGCGGTCAGCGTCGATCGCCCTGCGCCCCCCGACCAGGCGAGCGCCTCCGCGACGTCGAGCGCCGCGCGTCGTTCGCGGTCATCGCCGGGATCGACGGCCAGGATCGCCGCACGGGCCGCACGCCATTCCACGCCGGGACGTGGCGCGCCATCGGCGTCGGCGCGATGCAGCGCGGCCAGCATCGCCATTTCGCCCGGGCACAGCCGCCGCAGGTCGGGATCGTCCAGCATGTCGAGCATCAGCAGCGTCGGTATCGGGGCAAGGTCGGCCCCCGGTCGCACCACCGCCACCCAGTCGGTGACGAACGCCGCCGGATCGAATCCGGCGCCCCCGGTATCCGCCAGCGGATCGAGCAGCGCGGCCAGCGCCAGCGGATAGCCGAAGGCGGCGGCATAGGTCGCCGGATCCGTCCCGGCGATCGACACGCCCAGCGCGGTGCCGGCATCGCCGTCCCAACGCGTCGCGCCCCACAATAATGTCCCGGCCAGGCGATGGCGGGCGAGCCGGTCGAGCAACGCCGTCTTGACGGCCGCATCGCCGCCAAAGGCTCCTGCCAGCCCGGTCATAGCCCCCCCGATCATAGCCACGCCTCGACCAGCGCGGCCAGACGGGTACGCGAGTGCACGCCGGTCAACCGCGAATGGGTGGCGGAGATCAACCCGGTGCCGTCGGGGGCGAAGACCACGAACGGCGAATATTGGCGGATCGTGACGTCGGTTTCCTGATGCTGCCCGCGCAGCGTCAGCGTCAGCCAGTCGGCGACGCTACGCGACGCCTCGCCGAAGAACTGCGTCGTCTCGATGCGGATGCCCTGATCCTTCACGCCGAGGAACGGCCGGTCGCGCGGCTGGGCGAAGGGGCGGTTGGTGCCCGGATCGAGCAGTGTGAACGGCGGCATGCCGAACGACTGGTCGCCCAGCGTCGCGTTGAGGATCACGTCGGTCGCCGCATCCTTGTAGCGGATGCTGGGCGCGACCAGATTGTCCATGTTGCCGCGATAGCCGCCGAAGTTGCGATCCGCGTTGTTGGTGCTCACGATCAGCCGCGCCGATACCGTGCGATCCGCGTTCAGCGCGCCGTTGGCGTCGCCGGTCAGCCGCCATTGCCCGAACGATCCCGTCTCCCCGGTCAGGTCGAGCACCGGGGCCGCGCTGGGCTTCTTGGTGACGATGTTGATCGTTCCGCCGAGATTGTTGACCCCGGCGAGAACCGCGTCCGGCCCCTTTAGCACCTCAATGCGCTCGACATTCGCCAGCGGCTGCGTCGCGCCCGCGGACAGCCCCTGCGCGACCACGGTCGGCAGGCCGTTGGTGATGCCGCTCGATCCGAAGCCGCGCACCGTATAGGCGACGCCCCCCTGCACCGTCGCGGTGTTGACCGACACGCCGCCGGCGTTGCGCAGCGCATCCGCCAGCGTCTGCGCCTGTTGCTCGGCGATCAGCCGGGCGGAGATCACCTGGCTGTTGCGCGGCTGTTCGCGCAGCGACTGGCCGGTCCGCGACGAGGTGGTGGCGTCGCGGACCAGCAGGTCGGTTTCCGCCGGGTCGCGCCGGGCGATGACGACGATGTCGCCGGTGACGACCAGCGCGTCGCCGTCGTGCGACACCGCCAGTCGTCGGTCGCGGATCGCGGCGCGGACGGCCGCCTGCGCCGAGGCCGCGTTGTCGACGGGGGCCGACGACAGACCGGCAACCGCATCGGGATCGAATTCGATGCGGGTGCCGCTACGCGCCGCGATCGTGCGCAGCGCGGCGTCGAGCGGCATCGCGGGCAGCGAGATCGCGGCCCGTTCGGGTGTCTGCGCCCAGGCCGCCGGGATCATGGCGCCGGACAGCGGCGCCAGTGCGGCCCCGGCCGCGAGGCGAGCCAAGAGCGAATGAGCGGTGCGTGCGATCGTCATACAAACCCCTTTCCCCAGCAGAAGCGGCGCCCGCCGGCGATGGCGGGGCGTCGAGATGGCGCGGCGCCGCCCTTGCGGCGGTCATCGGCGTTGTCCTGCGGGGTGGTCGCATCCCGATCGTGCTGTCGGGGCGTCGACCGGGCATGATCGTGCGACGGGATTTGCATCAAAACAAATCGCAATTGATGATGGTATCATCAATATGACTGATACTCAGGCCGGCAGGCGCCCCCCCGGCCAGTCGACCGCCGTCTCCAGCAAGGCCAGCAGCCAGTGGATATAGGGCTCGTTGGCGCGGTGGGCGGGCCATTGCGCCACGACGGTGGACATCGGCGAGCGTACCGGAACGCCGACCAGCCGGATTGGAATCATCGTCGCATAATGCTGCGCCAGCCAACTGCTCATCGTCGCGACCAGATCGGTACCGACGACGAGGTTGGGCAGCATCGAGTAGAGCCCCGTCCGCACCTTGACGTTGCGGTACTTCCCATCGGCATCGGGGCCTTCCGTCGTGCCGGCCTGGTGGGCCGGTTCCATGTCGTCGAACAGTGCGACATGCCACGCCTCGCGATATTCCTGCATGGACAGCTCGGCGCCGAAGCGGCGGTTCTCGCGCCACACCACCCCGGACAGGCCATGGTCGAACAGCGGTCGTGACGGGTGACGCGGATCGACCATCGGCGCCGGGACCAGCGCGATGTCCACCCCGCGGTCGAACAACGCCTCGCTCGATCCATAATGGAACGGCATCAGCCGCACATCCAGTCCCGGCCCGGCCGCAAGCAGGGCCGGGACCACCAGGCGCAGGAACATCAGCTCCACCGCCTCGGGCGCGGCGATGGTGACGGTGCGCCGTGCGGTTTGCGGGTCGAAGGCGAGCCGCAGGTTGAAGGCGTCGTCGGCCTCGCGCAGGATACGGGCAACGCGCGGGCGCAACGCATCGCCCAGTTCCGTCCGCCGGCTTTCCCCATGCGCGAACACGACCAGTTCGTCGCCGAACTGTGCCCGCAATCGACGCAACGCCATGCTCATCGCCGGCTGGGTCAGCGAAATCGAGCGCCCCGCCGCCGTGAGCGTCGGCGCGCGCAATAGCGCGTCCAGCGCGTAGAGCAGGTTGAGGTTCAGCCTGCGAAGTATCGGTTCCGTTGTCACGATCGCTCCCCGTCCGCTGGCGCGCGCCATGCCATATCGCAGTCCGGCCTTACACCAGGCGGGGCGCCTTGCCCGCACCGCCGTCGCGGCGGGCGGGCTGCTCCGGCAATCGCCGCAAAGCCGGATCGTGCGTTCATGCGGTTGCGGCCGATAGCCTCGGCGAGACGCGGGCGGTCAGTATCGTTGGCGCGGCGTACCGGCCGAACGATCCGCAAATCGCCCAAAGTCTGTCCGCTTGAGATGAAATCGGAGATTAGCAAGGGGTAGATACCGGGATCCAAACTGGCCAATGGCTGAGCGGCCGGCATGGACATGACGGCACGAACGACGTCCGTGGTCGTGTCGCTCCCGCGACATACTTGCCCGACGGGGCCTTTATCCTTTCTGGCGAACGGATTGCACATCAGATCAGACAGTCGGGAAACTCGACAGGATGCGTCTCTCCCGTGGCGAGGTCGGACGCGCCGTCCCACGGTATAAAAATTGCAACACCGACTAATGGTATCTGGCGCCGCCTGCGTCTTCGACATTGCTGGCGTGGTGGGCGCCATGGTTTGAAGTTGGGGGGTCGATGTGAAGACAGGGGGGTATGTTCCGACATGCGCGGTGGCGCTGGCGGTCGCGGTGGTCGGCGCGACGGTTCCCGCGGCGGCGCAGGACGCTACGCCTGGCGATGCGACGCACCGGATCACGATTCCGGCGGGGCCGCTGTCGCAGGGCGTGCTGGCGCTGTCGGCGCAGGCCGGGGTGCAGGTGGTGTTCGAGAGCGGCACGGTCGGCAGCGTGACCGGCAATGCCGTCACGGGCACGCTTACCACGCAGCAGGCGCTCGACGGCCTGCTGGCGGGCACCGGCCTGCGCTGGCGGTGGCTGCGTGCGGGCGTGGTCACGATCGAGGCGGGGATCACCGCCGACGCGGGCGAGCGCGTCACCGGCGCGGTGCGGGTCGAGGCGGCGCAGGGCGCGACCAGCCTCCAGACGGCCGTCTAATCGCGCGGGTTCGAACTGAACGCGATCCAGATCGACGGTGCCGCGCCGATCGTCACGTCCGCCGATCCAGTATCTTGCGGCGAGGGGGGCAGTGGGCGCAACTGCCCGGGGACTTTCCGCCGCTCACGACAGAGCCGTATCGGTT
This sequence comes from Sphingomonas hengshuiensis, assembly GCA_003240755.1. Lineage (GTDB taxonomy): Bacteria > Pseudomonadota > Alphaproteobacteria > Sphingomonadales > Sphingomonadaceae > Sphingomonas > Sphingomonas hengshuiensis_A. Next base: position 89,117 of record QFNF01000010.1, read on the forward strand.
CTACGGCGCGCGCGACAGCGGCCTGCTCGACGCGATCCATATGGTGCTGGTGGCCGGCGCGCGGGTCAGCTTCGCCAACGACTGTGAAAGCCCGTTAAAGCTTGACCGGGATGATCGTCGGCGGTCGGACGCCGCCATCCCGAATCCGTCCCGCAGGGAACGGCGGTCGCCTCCTGCCGCCGGATGTGCAGAAATCGACACAAATCGGTCATCCTCCAAGACCGGACAGCGCAGGCATTGCCGAGTTGTCTTGAAACAAATCCTTGATAAATAAGTAAAATATCTGCGGACGGACCTGTTTCGGACGTTCTTGCCTGACGCGCCGACGATGATAGGCTGTCCTCATAAGAAAACACCCCGCAGGATGAACAACAGCCGATCCCGGCACCGGACAGAGCGGCAATGGCCGCCGCCGGGCACGGTTCGCGCATGGTTTGGGAGAGGTACGGACACGTTCGGGGGATGTCCTTACCTATGCTTGCCGTTTCATCACGACGATTAGCGCCTTCCCCGCCGGGCGGCGGCCGGGGCCATGTGCTGGCCGGGCCGCGACGCGGTTCGAACGAACGCGCCCATGCCGAGCGATACCTGCCGGTGCGCGCCCGACCGGGTGGCCGGCACGTGCCGGCCGCCGCCCCGCGCCCTTCCGCCTTTCCGCGTTCCTGAGGAGGTTTTCATGGCCGTTTCATCTCTTCCGTCCCTGTCCCGCCGGCATATGCTGGGCGTGTCGACCGTCGCCATCGGCGCGATCGGCACCATGCCGGCGCTCGCCGCGCGGACCGGCGCCGCGCCGCCGGTCTTCGGTCCCGCCGACGGCGTCGCGCTGCTGTCGCGCAACGAGAATCCCTATGGCCCCAGCCCCAGCGCGCTGCGCGCGATCGACGAACAGGCGACGAAGGGCGCCTATTATGCCGAGGGCGGGGTCCAGCGGCTCGCCGCGATGATCGCCGAACGGCACGGGGTTACGCCCGACCATATCGTCATCGGCAACGGATCGAGCGAGGTGCTCAACGCGATCGGGCTGGCGTGGAAGGGGCGTGGGCCGATGGTCGGGCCGCAACTGTTCTGGGACACCTGCGCGCTCTATGCCACGCGGCAGGGGGGGACGCTCAACCGCGTGGCGATGACCCCCGATCTGGGCATCGACCTTGCGGCGATGGATGCGGCGGTGGGGCAGGGGGCCGCGCTGGTCCATATCTGCAACCCGAACAATCCGACCGGCAAGCTGATCCCCGGGCCGACGATGGCGGCGTTCGTGCGCAAGGTCGGCCCGCGCGCGACGGTGCTGGTCGACGAGGCCTATAACGAGCTGACCGACGATCCCGCCGGGGCGAGCGTCGTCCCGCTGGTGAAGGAAGGCGCCAATCTGATCGTGGCGCGCACCTTCTCCAAGATCTACGGCATGGCGGGGCTGCGCATCGGCTACACGATCAGTTCGCCCGAAAAGGCGGCGCTGATCCGCACCAACCTGATGTCGTCGCCCAATACCGCCGGGCTGGCCGGGGCGATCGCGAGCTACAACGACGAACCGTTCCTGCGCTATTCGAAGGGCAAGGTGGTCGAGGCGCGCGAGATGATCCTCGCCGCGACGAAGAAGGCCGGGCTGCGCGCGCTGCCGTCGCAGGCGAACTTCGTGTTCGTCGAGGTGCCCGACGCCGACCGGCTGCGCGCGGCGATGGCCGAGCGCAACGTGCTGATCCGGGGGACCTATGGCCAGTGGAGGAACTGGTCGCGGGTCAGCACCGGCCGGATCGAGGACGTGGCGCGCTATGCCGCCGCGCTGCCCGAACTGGTCCGCGCGTGACCGGGGCGGCGCGCGGCGCCCGCCCCGGGGGGCGATCAGCCGCGCGCCGCGCGCGCCGCGATCTGCGCCCGCGCGCCCGCCAGCGCGGCGGTTTCGCAGCGGACATAGTCGGCACGCGGGCGCAGGCCCCACATGCTGCTGTATCCGCACACGTCGCGCGCACCGGCCATCAGGCGGCGGCCGATCGTGCGGTTGTCGCGGACGCCGGCAAGGTCGATCGCGACCGTGCGGACCACGCGGCCCTCGGCATCGCTGGCGGTCATCGCGATGTTGGCGACATCTTCCGCACAGGCGGCGGGGGCGGCGGCAAGCAGCGCGCCGGCGGCACCGAGCGCCAGCGACAGGCGGCGAACAGACAGGGGTAGCATCCTCTTCTCCTATTCTTCCCTGCGCGTGCGGTCCGGACCCGCCGCCCGCGCCTGTGCCGGTCCGTGCCGGCACGACCGGCGGTATACCGGGTTCCAGCGAGAAAAAACACCGGGAGAGACCAGTTTCGCGGCACAACAGGGGGTTTCATGCAAGCAGCGAATTTCGTCTCGATGATGGCGATCGCCATCGCCATCGCGACACCGGCGGCGGCGCAGGAGGGGGCCATGCCCGCGCCCGTGACCACGACGCCGCAGGCCCCGGCGGACGATATCGTCGTCGTCGGCACCCGCCGCATCGACCGCACCGTCGCCGAATCGGCGGTACCGGTCGATGTGTTCGATTCCGCGACGCTGGGGCAGCAGGCGCCGGCCGACATGAACACCGTGCTGCGCAACCTGATCCCGTCGTTCAACGTCGGCCGCTTCGTCAGTTCGGACGGGTCGGCGATCGTGCGCCCCGCGACGCTGCGCGGCCTGCCGCCCGACGAGGTGCTGGTGCTGGTCAACGGCAAGCGGCGTCACCGTTCGGCGCTGGTCCAGCTCGCCGGCGGGTCGCTGGCCGCCGGATCGCAGGGGGTCGACCTGGCGCAGATCCCGGCGATCGCGATCGACCGGATCGAGGTGCTGCGCGACGGTGCCGCCGCGCAATATGGATCGGACGCGATCGCCGGCGTCATCAACTACGGGCTGAAGCGCAACCGCGAGGGCGGATCGCTAACCGCGCGCTACGGCCAGTTCTATGCCGGCGACGGGGAGAATATCCAGGTCGCGGGCAATGTCGGGCTGGGGCTGGGCGACGGGTTCGTGTCGATCAGCGGCGAATATGTGAAGGCCGAGCAGACGAGCCGGGGGGGACAGCGTATCGGCGCCTTCGCACTGGCGGCGGCGCGTCCCGACCTTGCGGGGGATATTCGCGATCCGGTGCAGTTGCGCGGCGATCCGGCGGTCGAATCGGGGCGGATCTTCGTCAATGGCGGGCTGCCGCTGGGCGAGAAGGACGAATTGTATTTCTTTGGCAACTGGGGCCGCAGCCATACCGAACTGGACTTCAACTATCGCCAGCCCGTCACCGTCACCGGCCCCAATCGCTATGGCACCGGCACCGCCAGCTATGGCTATGCGTCGGGCGTGTACGAGACGCTGTATCTCGACCGGCTCGCCAACGGGAATTACGATGCGAACGGGCGGACGTTCAACTACAGCTCGGTCTTTCCGGCGGGTTTTTCCCCGCGTTTCATCGGCGATGTCGACGATCTGTCGGCGGCGGCCGGCTATCGCGGCGAAACCGGCTTCGGGCTGCGATATGATCTGAGCGCCAGTTACGGCCAGAGCCGGGTCGATTTCGGAATGGACGACACGGTCAACCCGTCGATGGGACCCGAATCGCCGACCAGCTTCTATCTCGGTCGTCTCGAACAGCGCGAAACCAACTTCAACGGCGATTTCGTCTATACCGCCGACGTCGGCATCGCCAGTCCGCTGACGATCGCGTTCGGTGTGGAAGCGCGCGAGGAAGCGTACAGCATCGGGCTGGGCGATCCGGCCTCCTACGAGGTCGGTCCCTTCGCGTTCACCCGGGTCCAGCGCACCGACGGCACGACCTTCAACGTCACCCAGCAGGTCGGGGCCAATGGTTTCCCGGGCTATGGTCCCAATGCGGTGGTCGATACGACCCGGCAGAGCTATGCCGGCTATCTCGATGTGGAAGGCGACCTGACCGACCGCCTGACGCTGGCCGGCGCGGTGCGCTACGAGAATTTCTCGGACTTCGGCGGCACGACCAACATCAAGGGTACGGCGCGCTATGCGTTCAGCCCGGCGGTCGCGATCCGCGCGGCGGCCAGCACCGGGTTCCGCGCGCCGACCCCGGGGCAGAGCTTCACCACCAACATCGCCACCGGCTTCGTCGGCGGCAATCCGGTCGAGACCGCGACGCTGCCGCCGACCAGCCCCGCCGCGCAGTTGTTCGGCGCCAGCGCGCTGGCGCCCGAAACCTCGGTCAACCTGTCGGGCGGCATCGTGCTGACCCCGGTCAGGGCGCTGACCGTCACGCTCGATGCCTATCAGATCGACGTGAACGACCGTATCGGCATGTCGGGCAATTTCGACATCACGACGCAGGCGCAGCGCGACCAGCTCCGTTCGCTGGGGGTCGAGAACTGGGCGAGCCTCGGCCGGCTGCGCTATTTCACCAATGCGTTCGACACCCGCACGCGCGGCGTCGATCTGGTGGTCAACCATGTCGCCGGCACCGACTGGGGGCGGTTCAACACCGTGTTCGCCGCGAACTACAACCGGACCGAGGTGACGGCGTTCAACCCGACGATCATCACCCGCGAACGGCGCGGCGATATCGAGAATCTGACGCCGCATTTCCGCGCCAACCTGTCCGAAAGCTGGTCGGACGGGCCGCTGGCGATCACCGCGCGGGCGCAATATTACGGGCCGATCACCTCGTTCGACCTGCCGGCCAATGGCGGCGACAAGCGTTTCGGGTCCGAAGTCATGGTCGACCTCGAGGTCAGCTATCAGATCACCCGAGCCATTCGCGTCGCGGTGGGCGCGGAGAATCTGTTCGACAATTATCCCGACCGCGATTTCCGCGCGGCCGGGGGCACCGGGGCCGGTGGCACGCCGTTGCAGAATTTCTTCCTCGCGACCGACGCCACCGTTTCCGGCGATCGCTATCTCGGCAATGCACCGACCGGGTTCAACGGCGGCTTCTGGTATGCCCGCGCGCAACTGACCTTCTGATCCGGGCGCACTGGTGAAGCGAAGTCCGGCGGTCCCGCAGGGGCCGTCGGGCTTCGTGCGTCGGGGATGGCTGCGTCCGGAAACGGCGCCGAGGGCGCCCTGCCAGCGTCCTCCGCCGCTGGTCGGGGTAGGGGCGTGGGTGAAGCACGCGGTACGTCTGCTCAAGGAGCGATCGCGCTGCCGCCATCGACCGTCACGCTCGACCCGGTGGCATGGGGATCGGTGGCGGCGAACAGGATCGCCCTGGGCAATGTCCTCCGGCTGGCCGACACAATGCGGGCAGGCGGGCGGCCGCATTGTCGAACGTGGAAACGTCCGGAGTGCCGAAACGGCGAAGGGCCCGCGACAGGTCGCCTTTCTGTCCGGCGTTGACCTGCTGACAAGCAAGCGGACCGCCCGGCCTCGCGCCGGGCGGTCCGTGTTGCAGGGCGCTTTTGCAGACGTAGGCGGGCGTCAGAGGCGGAAGCTGACGGTCCCGCCGATCGTGCGGAACGCCTCCGGCATCACGATCCTGACATAGCCACCGGGGTTCAGGGTACCGGCACTGTACGGCGCGTAGAACCGTTGATCGAGGAGATTGCGGGCATAGACGCCGACGCGCCATTTTCCATCCTGTGCGCCAAAGCCGATCGTGCCGTTGAGAAGGCCGTAGGCGTCGATCCGCGCCTTGGGATCACCGATCACCGCCTGCGTATCGTCGCGCCACGCCCAGTTGACGCCCGCGTCGAGCGCATTGCCGTTACCCGTCGGCTGTTTGTAGTCGGCGCGCAGGACGTAGGACCATTCCGGCGCGTTGGGCAGCCTGAATCCCCGGTAGTTCGCCACCCGCGTCGTCGTCCCCGGTACGGTATAGCAACCGATGCCGACCACGGCGGACACGGGCTGGCCGGGATAGCATTGGCCCAGATAGTCCTGGAACGTCGAGTCGTTATACGCCCCGCTCGCCGATATCCGCAGCGCATCGGTCAGCCGGAAACCCGTTTCCAGTTCCACACCGCGCGCGCGCAGCATGCCGGCGTTGGACAGGTAGAAGGCCGGCGGGGTGATCGTCGTGTCGAAGGTCTGCGCCTGGAAATCGCGGAAATTGGACCAGTAGAGCGTCAGGTTGAACGTGCCGCGCCCGTCGAGGAAAGCGGTCTTCGCACCGACCTCGTAGCTCTTTACCGTTTCCGGCCGGACCTTCCGGATGATGCCGCCGGTGCCGTCGATCGCCGGTCCCTTGAAGCCGGTGGTATAGGTTGCATAGAGCATCAGGTCGCGGCTCGGCTCGAATTGCAGACCGACCTTGCCGGAGACATTGTCTGCCTCCACCGTCCCGTCGTAATTCACCAGCGTACCAAGCGGCACTGCCGGGAAGGGCAGCTTGGTCACGACCAGCGTCCCGCGGTTGCGATCGTTGGTGTAGCGCAGGCCGCCGATCACCTTCAGCGTTTCGGCGAGTGCGAAGGTAGCGTTGCCGAAGGCAGCCAGGCTGCGGACATTGCTGGCCTGATCGCGCCGTCCGCCGCCGACCACCACCGGCGCGCCGTACAGGCCGTAATAGTTGCCATATTGCGTGGTCCAGCCGGCATTTTCGGTACGGTAGTAATAGAGGCCCAGCACATATTCGAGCCGCTGTGCCGCGGGCGAGGACAGCCGCAGTTCCTGCGTGAACTGGTTGCTGTCGAGCCCGCTGATGCTGTTGTTGAAGATGTCGGCGGGCGACCCGTCGAGATCGGCGCGCTGCGTCAGTTGTAGCTGGCGATAGGCGGTGATTGAGGTGAGCATGTGACCGCCAAGGTCGAGGTTCGCCTCCAGCGAAGTGGCGCGAAGCGTATTGGCGGCGGTCCAGTCGCCGTCCATGTAGCTCTTGTAGACATCCGGGCCCGGCTTTTCGCGGAAACGGGCAAATTGCGAATTGTAGAGCGTGCTGGTGCCAAGCGATTCGATAATCGACGCGTCGCGGGCGAAGCCGGTCTGATATTCGCCCGACACCAGCAACGACAGCGTGTCGGTCGGCCGCCACAGCAGCTTCGCACGAACGCCGTTGTTGCGGCGATCGCCGACCGCGCGCGCCGGGTCGAGCACATAGGGGATGGCGCCGTCCTGCGCATTGGCGAAGCCCGATACCCGAAGCGCCAGCCGATCGCCCAGCGGCACGTTCGCGGTCGCCTGTGCTACCCGGTCGTTGCGTTCGCCAAGGCGCAGGCTGAAGTCCATGGTCGACTCACCCAGCCGCGGCTTGCGGCTGATGACCTGGATCACGCCGGCGGACGAATTCTTGCCGAACAGCGTTCCTTGCGGCCCGCGCAGCACCTCGACGCGCTCGATGTCGGAAAAGCCGGTCGCGCCGGGATCGCGCGACAGGCCGATGACGACGCCATCGATCACCAGGCCGACGGTCTGCTCGACGCCGCTGTCGTAGCTTTGCGTGCCGATGCCGCGGATCTGATAGCCGCCGCCGTTCGATACCGGGTTGGTTGACGAGAAGGTGATGTTGGGCGCGAGATACTGGATGTCGGTGACTTCCTTCAGCCCCGATTGCTCCAGCGCCTGCCCCGATACCGCGGTGACGGCGAGCGGCACGTCCTGCAGTCGCTGTTCGCGGCGCGTGGCGGTGACGACAATGTCGTTGCCCGTTTCCGACGTCGCGACGGATGCGTTGTCGGACGTCGTTTGTGCGGACGCGGCGTCCGGCAGCATTGCCGCAAGCGATCCCATCGCCGACCCGAGCAGGGCGGCACGTATAACAAGTCGAGCAGACATTCACGATCCTCCACCGGAAACCGGCATCCCCCTGCCGATCGTCAGGAGGAAAGCTTCCATAGGATTTACAGTCAGTCAATACCGTTTGTTACTGTTCGACGACGCTTTCGATGGCAGGCTGCTGACCATGGTCCAGTTGGTGGGGGCAGGGCATGGTCGCTGGTGCGTCGATGCCGATGGCTGCAGCGCCGACACTGCTCGATCGCCTTGCCGCGGCGATCCGATGGCAATGCTGCCCTGCCGAAGCAGGACAAATGCCGAGCGGAACCAATAGGATGGAGTTCCCGAAGGTCGGTGCAGCCATCGCTGCGGTCTTGTCGTTCGGCACCGCACACCGCCCGGTCCTCCCGCTTTCTTTTGCTCTTGCCACGACCCCGGCAGGCTCCTAGTTTACGGTCAGTGTTGCTTGTAAATGGAGAGTGAAATGGCGGAGCCCCGGCGACGCACACAGGCAGAACGTAGCGCGGGGACGCGCCAATTGCTGCTCGATGCGGCCGTTCGCTGCCTGCACGCGCATGGATACAGCGCGACCACGACGATGCTGGTCGCCGAGGATGCGGGCGTCAGCCGCGGCGCGATGCTGCATCAGTTTCGTACCAAGGCCGACCTAATGACCTTTGTGGTGGAGGCGGTGTTCGAGCAGGAGGTCGCCGCCTATGGCGAACTCCTGGGCGGCATCACCGACCCTGCCGAACGGCTTCTGGCCTATCCCGAGGCGGTATGGACGGTGCTGAGCCGGCCATCGGGCGTGGCGGTCCTCGAAATCCTCCAGGGATCACGCAGTGACGCGACGCTGCGCGACATGCTGGAACCGGTACAGGCCCGGATCGAGCAGCAGGCACTCGCCTTCACCCGCCTGGCACAGGGCGATGGCCGGCGCGAGGGCGCGATCGCGCTGATGCGGCTGGTCGTCTGGGCGATGCGGGGGCTGTCGATCGCCGATGTGCTCGACCCGCAGCACAACATGCACGGGTCGGTAAAGTTATTGAAGCTGCTGCTGCGGGCCGGGCTGGAAACCGGCGTGTTGACGGCAACCATCGAGAAAGAGGGATGATGAAGGACATGATGAAGGTCGCCATGGCGATCATGGCGACGACGGCGATGCCGACCCAGCTTTGGGCACAGTCGGCGAATGCGACCGCGAAGCCGGGCAAATGGACCGACGCATCGCTTCCCGTCGAGGAACGGGCGACCGCGCTGGTCGATGCGATGACGCCCGCCGAACAGGCGTCGCTCACGCAATCCACCGTCGGCGCCAGCCTGCTCGACCTGGGCGTGGCGCTGCCGTCGTTCATCCCGGAATCGATGCGCATTCCGAAGCCTGCCGGATCGATCGGCACCGCAGGCTATGTCCGTGCCATCCCGCGGGTCGACTTCCCCGCGCTGCACCTGGCCGACGCCAGCCTGGGCGTCGCCGACATCGGCTATCTTCGCCCCGGGCAGCAATCGACCGCGCTGCCCTCCACGCTGTCGCTCGCCGCGACCTTCGATCCGGCACAGGCACGCGCGGCGGGCGACCTGATCGGGCGCGAGGCGTTCGCCAAGGGCATCAACGTGATGCTGGCAGGCGGCGTCAACCTTGCGCGTGAGCCGCGCAACGGGCGCAATTTCGAGTATCTGGGCGAGGACCCGCTGCTCGGCGGGCGGCTGGTCGGCGAACAGATCGCCGGCATCCAGCAGCATCACGTCGCCGCGACGATCAAGCATTTCGCAGTGAACCCGCAGGAAAGCGGTCGCTTCGTCTATGATGCGCGACTGTCCGACGCGGCGTTGCGCGAAAGCGACCTGCTGGCGTTCGAGATCGGCATCAAGGCGGGCAGGCCCGCGTCGGTGATGTGCGCGTACAACAAGGTCAACGGCGCCTATGCGTGCGAGAATCCGTACCTGCTGCGCGACGTGCTGAAGGGCGACTGGAACTATCCCGGCTGGGTGATGTCGGACTGGGGCGCGGTGCACAGCCTGAAGCCGTCGATCGATGCGGGGCTCGACCAGCAATCGCCGCAGGACGTGAATTATTTTGACGGGATCGAAAATGCGGTCGCGGCAGGCGAATTGAAGGCCGGGCAGGTGCGAGAGATGGCGCTGCGCATCGTGCGATCGATGATCGCGGTCGGCGCGCTCGACCATCGCGCGGTGCCGGGCGGCACGATCGACCGCGAGGCGCACAGCGCGAAGGCGCAGGCGATGGCGGAGGCCGGCATCGTCCTGCTGAAGAACGACGGCGTGCTGCCACTGGCGAAGACCGCGCGGCGGATCGCGGTGATCGGCCGCACTGCCGCGATCGGCGTACCGATCGGCGGCGGATCGTCACAGGTCATTCCCTGGGGCGGCGTCCATCGCGACGCGCCCGACCAGGCATCGCTTACCGCGCTGCTGGCGCCAAGCTACACGCGTGGCGCTCCGCTCAAGGCGTTGCAGGCAGCGATGCCGGGCGCGACGGTGACGTTCGACGACGGCAGCGATCCGGCGCGCGCGGCGGCAGCGGCGAAGGCCGCCGATATCGCGATCGTCTATGCCGTCAAGCCCGAGGTCGAAGGGGTCGACCATGCCGATCTGTCGCTGCCGGCCGGACAGGACGCGCTGATCGACGCGGTGGCAGGCGCGAACCGCCGGACGGTGGTGGTGCTCGAAACCGGCAATCCGGTGACGATGCCGTGGCTGGGCAAGGTCGGCGCGGTCATGGAGGCATGGTTCGCCGGGCAGCGCGGCGGCGAGGCGATCGCCGCGATCCTGACCGGCGCCAGCGCGCCGCAGGGCCGCCTACCGATCAGCTTCCCGGCCGGCACGGACCAGTTGCCGCACAAGACCGTCACCGGCTACGATCCCGCCAAGCAGCGACCTTTGGGCATCGGCGTCACCTACGACCCGTTCCCGATCGACTATGTCGAGGGCAGCGATATCGGCTATCGCTGGTATGAGAAGACGGGTGCGAAGCCGTTGTTTCCGTTCGGCTATGGTCTGACCTATACCAGCTTCGCCTATACCGGACTGTCGAAGGCGGACGGCGCTGCGCTGACCGTGAAGGCGCGGATCACCAACACCGGCAAGCGCGAAGGGACCGAGGTGGCGCAGCTCTATGTCGCGCCGCCGGGGCGCACGCATCGGCTGGCGGGCTGGGCCAAGGTGACGCTGAAGCCCGGCGAAACGCGCGAAGTGACGATCGCCGCCGATCCGTGGCTGCTGCTGTCCTATGACGACGGTGCGAAGCAATGGGTGCGGCCGGCGGGCGATTATCGCTTCTTCGTCGGCAAGTCGGCGGGCGAGCCGGTGCTGACCGGCACCGCGACGCTGACCGCCGCGACGCAAGCGCGCAGCCGGTGAGGGCGGTGCGCGCACTGTCGCTCGCCGCCGCCGCCGTTACGCTGGCGGCGGCCGGTGCGCCGCCGCCGGTGGTGGCGATGCGCGACGGGCGGCTGCGCGGTGCCGCCGAACAGGGGGTCGAGGTGTTCCGCGGCATACCCTTCGCCGCGCCGCCCGTGGGCGCGCTGCGCTGGCGCCCGCCGCAGCCGGCGGCGCGCTGGACGGGGGTGCGCGACGCGGCGCGGCTGGGGCATGACTGTATCCGCACCCCGCCGGAGCCGGGCTTCGAACCGTCGGAGGATTGCCTGTACCTCAACGTCTGGCGTCCGGCCGGCGCGCGGGCGGGCCGGCGGCTGCCGGTGATCGTGTGGGTTCATGGCGGCGCGTTCATCAGCGGATCGAACGCGCCCGCCGAGGCATCGGGTGCCGGCTTCGCGCGCGATGGCGTGATCCTCGTCGCGCCCAACTACCGGCTCGGGCGGTTCGGCTTCTTCGCCTTTCCCGCGCTCAGCGCCGAACATCCGGGCGAGCCGAAGGGCAATTACGGCTATCTCGACCAGATCGCCGCGCTGCGCTGGGTGCGCGACAATATCGCGGCCTTCGGGGGAGATCCCGGCAACGTCACGCTGATGGGCGAATCGGCCGGGGGCGAGGCGGTGCTGTCGCTCGCCGGTTCGCCGCTGGCGCGCGGGCTGTTCCGCCGCGTCATCGCACAGTCGGGTGGCGGGCGGACGCAGTTGCTGGGAGAGCAGAAGCTGCGCGAAGACACCCCCGAACACCCCTCTGCCGAAAAGATCGGGATCGCCTTCGCCGCCTCGGCCGGGGTGGCGGGGGAGGATGCGGCGGCATTGGCGAAACTGCGCGCGCTGCCCGCCGCGATGATCGCGCGCGGGCTGACACCGATCGGGCTGCTCGCGCTGGGCGAGCGCGCGCGTTTCTCCGGCCCGATGATCGATGGCCGCATCGTCCCCGCCGATCCCGCCACCGCGCTGGCGGCGGCGCCCGCGCTGCCGATCATCACCGGCACCGACGACATGGACCTGGGGCTGTTCCGCGCCGCAAGCAAGGACGCGGCCTTCGCCACCTTCGGCCCCGACGCGGCGCGGGCGCGCGCGGCCTATGATCCCGACGGCACGACGTCGCTGGCCGACATCAATGGCATGATCGGGCGCGACCGGCTGATGATCGAACCCGCGCGGCTGGTCGCCCGCCGGTATGCCGCGAAGCCGGCGCCGGCGTGGCAGTTCCGTTTCTCCTATGTCGCGCGCTCGTTGGCGGGGAAGCCGATCAGGGGCGCGGAACATGCGAGCGAGGTCGCCTATGCCTTCGACACGCTGCCCGCCCGGCTGGGCGCGGACAAGGTGACGGCGGCGGATGCGGCGGTGGCGACGATGCTCCACCGTTACTGGATCAACTTCGCCCGTACCGGCGACCCCAATGGCGCCGGCCTGCCCGCTTGGCCGCGCGTGACGCCCACGGGCAACGAGTTGCTGGAGTTCCAGCCGGACGGGCGCGCGGTGGCGAAGGCCGACCCCTGGGCGGCGCGGCTCGACGTCACCGAAGCTGCCGCCCCCCGGACGCGATGACCGCAACCGGACCCGGCGCGGTTCGTCCGCACCGGGTCCGCGTCGTTACTTGGCGGCGTTCAGCGCAGCGGTGACGGCGGCCAGCTTCTCATCGGTGATCGCGCCACCCGAATAGGGCTGGAGCTGGCGCAGGCTCATCGCCTTGAACGAATCGAACATCGGATGCGTCAGCAGCGTCGGCATCTCCTTTTCCATCACCGCCTTGCCCTTCGGACTGGCGATGATCGCCTCGATCGGCGTGTCGGGGCCCAGTGCGGCGACCGGCGCGGGCGTCGGCGTGGCTGGCGGAGTGGCCTGGGCCATCGCGGCGGCGGGCATCGCAATCAGGGCAAGCGCAAGAACGGTACGCATCGACATATCTCCTCCATCGCCCGACCATCCGATGGCAGGCTTGTCATAACCTTGCATTACCCCGTATTTACGGTCAATGTTGTTTGTAAGTTCTGCAGCAAGGGGGTGACGCCATGGACCGGATCTTCAACGGCAAGCAGCGGTTCGGTGCCGCCGTTCTCGGCCTGCTGCTGCCCACGGCGGCGCTGGCGGGACCGGTCGCGCTGATGCCGCAGCCGCGCAGTGTCGCGCCCGGGGTCGGCGGCGCGCTGAGCGTGGCGGGGCCGTTCGCAGTGCGATGGACGGACTGTGGCGGCACGCCGACGCTCGATCGCGCCGCCGCGCGGCTGCGCGACGATGTGCAGCGCCAGACCGGGCTGGTCCTCGACCCGGCCCGCGCGGTACCGGTGCGCGTGACGTGCCGTTCGACCGGTGCGGCCGCCGATGCGGGCGAGGGCTATCGCCTGACGGTCGCCACCGATGGCATCGCGATCGACGCCGATGGTCCGACCGGGGGCTTGCGCGCGCTGGCGACGCTGCGCCAACTCGTCGGCCTGTCGCCGGCCGGCATCGCTATCCCGTTGCAGACGATCGAGGACGGCCCGCGCTTTTCATGGCGCGGGGTGATGATCGACACGGTGCGGCACTTCGTCACCCCCGCCACGATCCGTCGGCAGATCGACGCGATGGAGCGGGTGAAGCTCAACACGCTCCACCTGCACCTGTCCGACGACCAGGGCTTCCGCGTCGAGAGCCGGCGCTATCCCAGGCTCAATGCCGCCGGTCCGTTCTTCACGCAGGCGGAGATCCGCGACCTGGTATCCTATGCCGCCGATCGCGGCGTGCGGATCGTGCCCGAATTCGACGTGCCGGGGCACACCACCGCGATCGTCAAAGCCTATCCCGAGGTCGGCGTGGTGGCGAAGGCGAAGTCGTTCGGCCAGCCGCAGGTCGCGCTCAACCCCGCCGCGCCGGCGACCTATCGCTTCCTCGAACGGCTGTTCGGCGAGATGGCGCCGCTGTTTCCCGATCCGCATTTCCATGTCGGCGGCGACGAGGTGGGCGCGCAGGTGTGGGACGATGCCGCCGACGTCAAGGCGCTGATGGCGCGCGAGAAGCTGGCCGATCGCAAGGCGGTGGAGGGCTATTTCGCGCGCCGCGTCGCCGGCATCGTGCGCGGGCTGGGCAAGACGATGATCGGCTGGGAGGAAGTTGCCGCCGCCGGCGTGCCGCAGGACGTGGTGGTGCAGGCGTGGCAGACGTCGAATGCGATGGCGGCCGCCACCGCGGCCGGGCATCGCACGATCGCCTCGGCGGGCTATTACCTCAACCTGCTGCGTCCGGCCGACAGCATGTATGCGATCGATCCGGCGGCGACCGCGGCGGCGGGGCTGGCGCCCGATTACGCGGCTGCGCTGAAGAAGACGAACCCGCTGCTCGCCGGCTTCATCACCGACGCGCTGGTCGATTTCCCGCACGCGCCGCTGACGGCGGCGCAGGAAAAATTGCTGATCGGCGGCGAGGCGCCGTTGTGGGGCGAGATCGCGAGCGACGAGCTGGTCGACCATCATATGTGGCCGCGCGCCGCCGTGCTGGCGGAGCGGTTCTGGTCGCGCCGCGATGTCACCGATCCGCGCGACATGTACCGCCGGCTGGCGATCGTCTCCGACCAATTGTCGGCGACCGGGCTGGACGATCGCGCGACGCAGGCGCGGATGGCGATGCGGATCGCGCCCGACGACGACGGTGCGGTCGCGATGCTGCTGTCGCTGACCGGCCCGGTGCGCAACATGGCGCACGACCATCGCATCAGGGCGATGCTGGCAGGCAGGACGATCGTCCAGTCGCTCAACGCGCTCGCCGATGCGGCGCCGGTCGACAGCCTGACGGCGCGCCGCTTCGCCGACGATGCTGCGCGCTATGTCGCCGGGGAGCGCGCGCTGGCGCCGTCGCTGGCGGCGCGGCTGACGGCATGGCGCGACAATGACGCGCGGTTCGCGCGCGCGGCGGGGGGCAATCCGCTGCTGGAGGCGGCGCTGCCGACCTCGGCGCAGATCGCGGCGCTGGCGCGGGCGGGTGCCGATGCGCTGGCGGCGATCGAGGCGGGCCGGACGCTGTCGCCGGAACGGGTCGCGGAGGCGAAGACGCTGCTCGATACGCTGGCGGCGCAGGAGGCGGCATCGTGGCGGCCGTTCGACCCCTTCTTCAACGCACAGCCCCCCGCCGACCTGATCGTCAAGATCGGCCCGGGCATCCGTACGCTGGTCGAGGCTGGCGGAAGCGTGCGGCGATAGCGCCGCCGCCCCCTTTGCGCATCGCCCCATCCCCGGCGGTCGGCGGCAGGGCACGGGCATGAAGAGGTAATCCGGGACTGTACGGAGCCTCCGCTCACTGCCCGGTCGCGGCACGGCCGATCCTGTACGGTCCCGATCGCGTCGCCAGCCGTTCCCCCTTCCAACTGATCCGCACCAGCCCCTCGCGGACCAATCTGTCGACCGCCGCGTGGACGGAGGGCATCGCACCGCGCCAATCCTCCGGCGATAGCGCGCGTGCCACCTCGCTCGGGCAGATCGTCGCGTCCGCTGCGCGACGCGCGAGGAGGGACAGTGTCGCGGCCCGTGGATCGGTCATCGGTGTCCTGTCGGCCCGGCACGCTCCGGCGTCAACGGCGTCGCGCCGCGGCGCCTGCATGCGCAAGGCGGACGACCGGTCGCTTCCCGAGGGCATGGTGCGGAACGAGGTGAAAGGCAATTCACTTGGCGGCGCGATGCGGATGACGGCAAGGCCCGGTGGCCCGGGCGACTATGATCCGCTGACTTTCCCTGCCGGCACCGACCGGCGCGCATTGCAGGCATCCGTCCCGGCATCAGGACGTCATCACCCATGATACGGGAGCATATGCCATGAGTTCCACGACCCTCACCCGCCTCGCGCTCATCGGCGCGGCGTCGCTCGGGCTGTTCGCCGCGCTGGCGACGCCCGCCGCTGCCCAGACTCCGCCGCCGGGCGGCCCGATCCATGCCTTTCGCCTCTATACCGGACCCGACGGCAACTCGCATGTCGAGGAAGGGATCGTGCAGCAAGGCCCGCGCACGGCGGTGGAGACGATCCATTTCAAGACCACCGCGCCGCATTCCAGCTTCGACTGGCACAATGATCCCGAACCGCAATATGTGCTGACGCTGACCGGCACGCTGCTGTTCTCTACGAAGACCGGCGAGCATTTCACCCTGCGCCCCGGCGATGTGCTGGTGGCCGAGGATCATACCGGCACCGGCCATGACTGGCACATGCAGGGCGATGCGCCGTGGACGCGCGCCTATGTCGTGTTCGCCAAGGACGCCAGGCCGGTGTTCGTCAAGGCGGCGCGGTAGACCGAAACGCTCCGGGGACGTGGCGTACGTCCCCGGAGCGTTTCGCTGCCGGCGGGGTCAGCCCTGCGCCGGCAGCCCGCCGCCCAGCGCGCGCGCCAGCGCCACGCCCGCCTGCAGCCGCCGGACCGACAATTCGATCGCCGACTGGCGGACGCGCAGCGCCGCCGATTGCGCGGTCGCCACGTCGAGATAGGTGACGGCGCCCTTCACATAGCGGTCGAGCGCCAGCGCATCGACCGTCTCCGCCTCGTCCGCCGCGCGGCGCTCGGCCGCGCCCGCCTCGGCCAACTGGCGTTCGGCGGCCAGTGCGTCCTCGACCTCGCGACAGGCGTCGAGGACGGTGGCGCGATAGTCGGCGGCGGTGCGGTTCCATTCCGCCGTCGCCCGCGCGACCCCCGCGCGGCGGCGACCGCCGTCGAACAGGTTGAGCACCGCCGCCGGGCCGATCGACCAGAACAGGTTCGACGCGCGCAGCAGCCGCGCGATCCCGCCACTCTGCAACCCCGCCTGCGCGTCGAGCGCCACGTCGGGGAAGAAGGCGGTGCGCGCCAGCCCGACCCGGGCGTTGGCGGCGGCCATGCGGCGCTCGGCGGCGGCGACGTCGGGCCTGCTCGCCAGCATCGCGGCGGGGGTGCCGGGAGCGAGCGTCGGCATCCGCACGGGCAGGCTGCCGACCGGCAGCGTGAAGGCGGAGGCGGATGCGCCGACCAGTGCGGCGACGGCGTGTTCGGCGACCGCGCGATCGAGCCGCGCCTGGGCGAGGAGCGCGCGCGCCTCCTCCAGTTGCGTGCCCGCCCGTCCGGTATCCAGCCCCGAGGCGATGCCGCCCTCGTGCCGCCGCTGAGTCAGCCCGTCGGCGCGGGTGAACGCATCGACGGTGCGCGACAGCAGCGCGATCCGTTCATCCTGCCCGCGCAGCACCAGATAGGTGTCGGCGAGCATCGCCTGAAGCGACAGGCGCACCGCCGCCACATCCTCGGCGCCGGCGCTCGCCTCTGCGCGCCCGGCGGCGACCCCGGCGCGCACCCGGCCCCATAGATCGGGATGATAGGACAGCGCCGCACCGAGCGAGTCATCGGCGTAGCGCAGCGGGAACGGCCCGCGCATCGGCCGCCCGTCGGACAGACGGTTCTCCATCGTCCGCGCGGTGGCGTCGATCGTCGGCGCGCGCGCCGCTTTCGCTTCGGCGAGCGACGCGCGCGCGGCGTCGTAGCGCGCCAGCGCCTCGGCCAGCCGGGGATTGGCGGGGATCCGCGCCTCCAGCGAATCGAGCGCGGGATCGCCGAACCCCGTCCACCAGTCGACCGGCACCGCCGTCGCGGGCGAGGGGGCGGCGGAGGCTTCGCGGAACGCCGGGGGCGTCTCGATCCGGGGCGGGTGATAGGCGGGCATCGCGCTGCATCCGGCAAGGCTCGACAGCAGCGCGGCGATAAGGACGGGGCGCATCGGTCAGGCCCGCCCCCCGGCGATCCGCACGAGCTGGCCGTCGCTCAGCGAATCGGGCGGATTGTCGATGATGCGCTCGCCCGCGGTCACGCCGGTGGCGAGGGTCAGCGTCTTGCCGTCGTCCTGCGCCACGGTGACGGGGTGCATATGGACATGATGCGCTGCGTCGACCGTGGCGACCATCAGCCCCTTGTCGTGGAACATCGCCGCGCTGGCGGGAATGCGGATGCCGCCGACGCCGGGCAGGTGAAAGGTGATGCGGGCATAGCCGCCCGGCTTCAGCGCGTGCGCGCCATTGCCGGCGACAAGCTGTACCTGCATCGTGCCCGACGCGCCGACGATCGCGTCGGCGGTGCCCTGCACCCGGGCGGCGAAGGTCCGCCCCGGATATTCGGGCACCGCCAGCGTGGCGTTCAGCCCCGCGCGCATCGCCGCCGAATAGCTTTGCGGGACGGCGACATAGACGCGCATCCGCTCCGCATCGACCATGGTGAACAGCGGCTGCGGCTGCACCGCGCCGGGGCCGACCAGATCGCCGACATCGGCGGTACGCTGGGTGATCGTGCCGGCGAAGGGCGCGCGGATCGTCGCGAACCGCTTCTGCGCCGCCAGCCGGCCCAGTTCGGCGGCGGCCGCCTCGACCGCCGCCTGCTTGACCGCGAGGTCGCCGGCCTTTTCCGCCGCCTCCTGCTTCGACACCGAATCCGATGCCAGCAGGTCGCGCCAGCGCGCGGCGGTGTCGCGCGCCAGCCCCATCGCCGCGCGCGCGCTGGCAAGGTCGGCGCGGGCGCGGGCGATCGACTGGTCGAGTTCGGGGGTGTCGATCACCCCCAGCGCCGCGCCGGCGGGCACCTGCGCGCCGATATCGCGATACCAGGCGCGGACATAGCCGGGCACGCGGGCATAGAGGTGCGCGGTTTCCCACGCCGCCGTATTGCCGGTCAGGGTGAGCTCGGCGCCCGCCGGCGCCTGCTCGACCGCGACCAGCCGGACGGCGGGGACCGATTCGTCCTGCGAGAAGCGGCGCGCGACATCGCCGTCGTGGGAGCGCGCCATCACGCCGATGGCGACGCCCCCGGCCGCGACCAGCGCGGCGGCGATGCCGGCGGCCTTCAGTCCGCGCGGCGCGCGCGCGCCGTCGACGGGGGGCAGATCGTCATGCATGAACCGGGTCTCCTGAAATCATGTCGTTGGAAGGGCGGGCGGCGGCGGCGCGACGCCCATGGACAATGGCGAACAGCACCGGCACCAGCACCAGCGTCGCGATCGTCGCACAGATCAGCCCGCCGATGACCGCGCGGCCGAGCGGTGCGTTCTGTTCGCCGCCCTCGCCCAGCGCGAGCGCCATCGGCCCCATGCCGATAATCATCGCCAGCGCGGTCATCATCACCGGGCGGAAGCGCGTCGCCCCGGCCTCCATCGCCGCGCGGATCGCATCGCCGGTCGCCGCCAGCCGTTCGCGGGCGAAGGTGACGATCAGCACGCTGTTGGCGGTGGCGACGCCCATGCACATGATCGCGCCGGTCAGCGCCGGGACCGAGAGCGGCGTATGCGTCAGGAACAGCATCCACACGATCCCGGCCAGCGCGGCGGGCAGCGCCGCGACGATCACCGCCGGGTCGGTCCACGACTGGAAGTTGACGACGATCAGCAGGTAGATCAGCAGCCACGCCCCGGCGAGGCCGACGATCAGCCCGACGAACGCGATGTTCATCGTCTCCACCTGGCCGCGCAGATGCACTTCGGCGCCCTTGGGCCGATGCGCCTCGGTCGCCTTCAGCACCGCCGTGATGTCGGCGGCGACCGCGCCCAGATCGCGGCCCTGCGTCGCGGCATAGATGTCGAGCGCGGGCTTCACCGCATAATGCGACACCACGGTCGGCGACGCTTCGCGCGTCAGCGCGCCGAGGCCGCCGAGGATTGCATAGTCGCCGGCATGCGCGCCGGTGATCGGCAGGCCGCGCACCCCCTCCATCGTGTCGGCGCGATATTGCGGCGTCTGCACGACGATCGGATAGGACACGCCGTTCTTGGGGTTGAGCCAGAAGGACGGCGCGATCTGCGCGCTGCCGGCAAGGTTGACCGTCAGGCTGCGCGTCACGTCGTTCTCGGTGATGCCGGTGCGCGCCGCGAGGTCGCGGTCGACCGTCATCGCCAGTTCGGGATAGGCGTCGGACTGTTGCAGCCGCACGTCGGCGATGCCCGGAACATGGGTCAGCCGGCTCACCAGCTCGCGGGCATAGGCGGCGTTGCCCTTTTCATCCGGCCCCGTGACCATCACGTCGATCGGCGAGGGCGCGCCGAAGTTCAGGATCTGGCTGACGATATCGGCGGGCAGGAAGGCGAAGCTCGACCCCGGAAACGCATCGGGCAGCTCGCGGCGCAGGGTGCGGACCAGCGCGGCGGTCGGGCCGTGATCTTCCTTCAGCGTGACGAGGATGTCGCCGTCCTGCGGCCCGGTGGTGCCGGTGTTGGAATAGGCCTTGTTCACGCCGCTGACCGGCATGCCGATATTGTCGACGATCGACCCCAGCTCGTCCGGTGGTACGACCTGGCGGATATGGTCCTCGATCCGGTCGAACAGCGCGGCGGTGCCGTCGAGCCGGGTGCCGACCGGCGCGCGGACATGGAGGCTGATCTGACCCGTATCGATCGCCGGAAAGAAATCGCGGCCCAGCAGCGGCACGAGCACGAACGACAGCAGCACCACCGCGACGAAGCCGGGCACGAAGCGCCGCCGGTTGGCGATCGCCGCCGCGAGGATGCGGACATAGACCGCGCGGATCGCCTCGAACCGCCGCTCGAACCCGTGCTGGAACGCGCGCAGCGGGTTGCGCGTGGCCGGCCGCCCGGCGGCGGCGTCGTGCGTCGCCATCACCTCGGCGGTGTGCGGCCCGGCATGGGCGCGCAGCAGGAAATTGGCCAGCGTCGGCACGAAGGTGCGCGACAGCACGAACGAGGCGATCATCGCGAACACCACCGCCTTGGCCATCGGCGCGAACAGGAAGCCGGCGATGCCCGGCAGAAAGAACATCGGCACGAAGGCGAGGCAGATGCACAGCAGCGAGACGAAGGCGGGCTGCACGATCTGCTGCGCGCCGTCGAGGATCGCGGCCTGCACCGGCTTGCCCTGCTCGAGATGCCAGTTGATGTTCTCGATCGTCACCGTCGCATCGTCGACGAGGATGCCGACCGCCAGTGCGAGGCCGCCCAGCGTCATCACGTTCAGCGTCTCGCCCGCGACGCCGAGCGCCGCCACCGCCGCGAGGATCGCCAGCGGGATCGAGGCGGCGATGATGACGGTCGACCGCCACGATCCGAGGAACAGCAGGATCATCAGCGAGGTCAGCGCGGCGGCGATCGCACCTTCGCGCACCACCCCCGACACCGCCGCCTTCACGAACAGCGACTGGTCCGACAGGGTGGCGATCGACAGGCCGGCGGGCAGCGTCTCGCGCAGGCCGGGCAGCAGCGCCTTCACCTGATCGACGATCGCGACGGTGGAGGCGGAGCCGCTCTTGAGGATGGTCATCAGCACCGAGCGGTGCCCGTCGACGCGCACCACGTTGCGCTGCGGCGGCGATCCGTCGTGGACATGCGCCACGTCGCGCATATAGACGGTCGCGCCGTCCACCACGCGGATCGGCAGGTCGTTGAGCTGCTCGATCGCCTCGGGGCTGTTGTTCAGCCGCACGGTATATTCGAACTGGCCGATGACGGCGGTGCCCGACGGAATGATCTGGTTCTGCGCGGCCAGCGCCTGGCCGACATCGGCCGCCGACAGGCGGTGCGCGCGCAGCGCCTCGGGATCGAGGTCGATCTGGATCTGCCGCTCGCGCCCGCCATAGGGCGACGGGATCGCCGCGCCGCCGACCGATGCCAGTGTCGGCCGGATGCTGTTCTGCCCCAGGTCGAAGATCTTCTGTTCGGGCAGGCTGTGCGACGACAGCGCGAGCTGGAGGATCGGCACGGTCGAGGCGCTGTAGTTCAGCACCAGCGGCGGGGTGATCCCCGGCGGCATCTGCTTCAGCACGGTCTGCGACGCCGCCGTCACCTGCGCGCTGGCGGTGCGGATATCGACATTGGGCCGGAAATAGATCTTCACGATGCCGGTGCCAGCCTGCGACTGGCTTTCGATATGGTCGATATCGTTGACCGTCGTCGACAGCGCGCGTTCGTAATAATAGACGACGCGCCCCGCCATGTCGCGCGCGGGCAGCCCCTTGTAGGTCCATACCGCCGCGATCACCGGGATGCGGATGTCGGGAAAGATGTCGGTCGGCGTGCGCATCCACGCGGTGACGCCGCCGACGACGATCAGGATCGCCATCACGACGAAGGTATAGGGCTTGTGCAGCGCAAGCTTGACGATCTGGAGCATGGCGATCCGGTCTGACGTTGAACGGTGGATGCGGCGGTGGGGAGGTCCCGGCGTCCTGCGATCCTTGTCCCTGCCATGCGGCCCGCGGGGCCATGCGCCAAGTTAAATGAAATTCAGCTACGATCGCCGGGCGCGGGCGGGGGCGCGGTGAGCCGGACGGTCAGCCCGGGATCATTGTCCTCGAAGGCGAGGGTCATGCCGTGGAGCTGCAGGATCGCCGAGCTGAGCGCGAGGCCCAGCCCCGATCCCGGCGTGTCCCCCGCGTCGCGGCCCCGCCAGAATCGCTGGACGACGAGGGTGCGTTCCTCGGGCGGAATGCCGGGGCCGTCGTCGCGGATGGTGACGGTCATCCGTCCGTCCCGGTCGGTCGCGGCGACGGACACGCGGCGGCGCGCGAACTTGATCGCATTGTCGATCAGGTTGCTCAGCGCCTCGAACAGCAACCCCGGATCGGCATCGATCGCGCCCGGAGCGTCGGTTGCCAGCGTCAGCGCGATGCCATGGTCCTCCGCCAGCGGATCATAGAGCGCGACGACCTCCGCCAGCAGCGGCCCCATCGCCACCGGGCGGAAATGGGCGCGCCGCGCCCCGGCCTCGATCTCGGAGATGCGCAGCAGCGCATTGAACCGGTCGAGCGTCATGGCCAGATCGCCCTGCGCGGCGTCGAGCAGCGCCGCCAGCGGCGGCGGGAGCGCGGGATCGATCCGCACCCGGTGCAGTTGCGATCGTACCCGGGTGAGCGGCGTGCGCAGGTCGTGGGCGATGGCGTCGGTGACGCCCTTCACCTCACCCATCAGCCGCTCGACATGGCCGATCATGCCGTTGACCGTCCGCGCGAACTGGTCCAGCTCGTCGCGCGACCCGGTGTCGGGCATCCGCACGTCGAGCCGCCCGGCGGCGATCTTGTGCGCGGTGTCGTTGAGGTCGCGGATGCGCCGGAGCGGCCGGCGGCTGAACAGCGCGGCGGCGATCGTCACGCCGATCAGCGTCATGACCCCGCCCGCGAGCAGGATCAGCAGCAGCCGCCGACGCAGGTCCGCGACCAGCGCGACATCGCGCCCGACCAGCAGCGTCTCGCCCGATCGCGTCTGGAAACGGATCACGCGGATGGCGGTATGGTGATCGGGCAGCGTGATGGTGGCGGGCCGGAAGCCGAGATCGGCGGGCAGTTCGGGGATGTTGCCCGATATCCGCTCGCCGCCGCGCGCGAACAGCCCGCCGAACGCCGTTCCGGCCGCCGCCCCCTCGATATCCGCGTCGATCAGCGCGGGCAGGCCGGCGGCCGGCGCGGCAAGCCAGCGCGCGGCGCGGGCGTGGATCAGCCGGTCGCTGCGCGCGGTCAATTCGTGGCTGGTCAGCACATAGACGAGGACCAGCAGCGCGACGATCCCGCCCAGCGCGATCCCGCCGAGGATCACGGTCGATCGGAACGCGCTGGTCGAACGGATGTCGCGCCAGCGCAGATGCTCAGGGCGCATCGAGCCGATAGCCCTCGCTCTTGACCGTGGTGATGAACGCCGGATGCTCGGGGCGCTCGATCTTGCGCCGCAGCCGCGCGATATGGACGTTGATGAGGTTGGCGCCGGGGTCGAAGAAATAGCCCCAGACCTGTTCGAAGATCATCCGCCGGCTGACCGTCTGCCCGGCGTTGCGCGCGAGGAAGGCGAGCAGGCGGAATTCCATGTGCAGCAGCCGCACCGGCTCGCCCGCGACGGTCACGCGACGCTCGATCAGGTCGATCGCGAGGTCGCCGACGCGGATCATGCTGTGCTGGGTCGCGGGCAGGGCGCGGCGCAGCATCACTTCGACCCGCGCCGCCATCTCGTCGGGGGCGAAGGGCTTGACCAGATAGTCGTCGCCGCCGGCGCGCAGCCCGGCGATGCGCTCGTCGATGTCGCTCAGCGCGCTTATCATCAGCACCGGCGTCGTGACGCCGCGACTGCGCAGCTCGGACACGACCTCCAGCCCGTCCAGTCCCGGCAGCATCCGGTCGAGCGTGATCGCATCGAACGGCTCGCGACAGGCGCGGCCCAGCCCCTCGCGACCATCGCCGACCGCGACCGGATCGTGGCCGCATGCGGCGAGCTGCACGGTGATCTCCTCGACCGTGCTGGGATCGTCCTCGATGACCAGGATGCGCGCCATGGCCGAACGCTATCGCGCGGCCATCCGGCCGGCAAGCGCGTTCCGGCCGCGCGCGTCCGGAACGCGCGGCAGGTACAGCACGTCCCCGGCCTGACCGGGCAGCGTGAGGTCGGCGCCGTCGCGGCGGAGCAGCGGATCGACCCGCGCGACCTGCGACCGCTCGCCGGCGGGTAGCAGGTACAGCCGCACGCCGTTGCCGGCGGGCCACAGCCGGCGGCACGGCGGGCCGGGCCGGGCGTGGCGGACCGTCGCCAGCGACCGGGTATCGATCGCCACCGTGCCCGCGGTCCCGCACAGGTCCGCGATCGTGCCGAGCGCATTGTCCTCGAACGCGATCGCCCGTACCGATCCGGGCTGGCGGACCAGCCGCGCCGCGCCGTCCGGCGCATCGGTGTCCGCGACGACCACGCCATGGCCGTCGGCCAGCGCGATCCAGCCATGGCGGCCATCCGGCGCATAGGCCGCCGCCGAACAGCCCGCGCCCCGCTGGTCGATGCGCGCCACCGTGCGATGCGTCGCGCGGTCGATCGTCCGCGCGGGTGTCCCGTCCGCCGAACAGGCCAGCACCGATCCGCCATCGGGGGCGAAGCGCAGATGCGCGACGCCGCCGTCGACCGCCAGCATGCCGGTTTCGCGCAGCGTCGCGCCATCGTGGATGGAGATATTGGGCCGGTCGCGCCATGCGACCCACACTTCGCGTCCATCGGCGCTGAGCGCGAGGTCGGCGGGGGTGTCGGCAAAGGCGTGGCGCGCCAGCGGGACCATCGTTGCGGCATCGACCAGCAGGATCGTGCGGCTGGCGGGATCGGCGACCGCGATCCGCGCGCGATCCGCCGATGCGGCCAGCACCGGCGCGCGTGGCGATGCCGTCCCGTCCGTCGCCGCCGGCAGCGCCAGCGTCGCGACCGTCCGCCCGTCGACCGGGTCGATCGCCACGATCGATCGCGGCGCGCTCATCGCGACGATCAGGCGGTCCCGGTGGCCGATATGGCGTTCATGCTGCCCCCACGGGAACTGGTGGTCGTCGTCGATACACGGCGTGGCGTCGGTGATCGCCGCCGCGCTGTCCGGGCAGGGCGACGCGAACGCGACCGACGGCACCATGCACGACAGCGCGACGGCCATGCTCCAGAGGCGGGCGGGGGGCGTAAACATGATTCGACCTCACAGCGGCAGCGGGAGCGGGTATTTCCCCATCATCCCTCCGGCGATGTGCCGCCGACGCCCGTCGAACGCGAGTGAAATGAATGTAACCCGCGACCGCGCCGACGGCATCGGCCCGGACACGGATGGCGGGTTACGCATCGCGGCGCGCGAGGTGAAATTACTTTAAGCTGACGCTCGTGGCGCAACTGCCTATCCGCGGCGTTCGTGACTGTCGCCGATCCACGACGCGCCTGGCCATCGGTGGACCGGGGCGGATCTGGACGGGACCTCGCTCGGGGATGGTCCCTGTGGAGCGGGGTCCGTGGGCGCATGGAGGTTGGCCGATGCAATGCGATCCCTTGGTGAACCGCCGCGATGCGCTTCCCGGCGACGGTGTCCTGCCGGTGACGCGGCGCTCGCTGCTCGGCGCGGCGGTGACGGCGGGCGCGCTGTCGGCCATGCCGGTCAACGCGCTGGCGGCCGATCCGGAGCGCAGCGTCGACGTGCTGCTGATCGGCGGCGGGATCATGAGCGCGACGCTGGGCGTGCTGCTCAGCCAGCTCGAACCCGGCTGGACGATGGAGCTGGTCGAGCGGCTCGATCAGGTGGCCGAGGAAAGCTCGAACGGCTGGAACAACGCCGGCACCGGCCATTCGGCGCTGTGCGAGCTGAACTATACCCCGATGGCCGCGAACGGCCATGTCGAGATCGCCAAGGCGATCGAGATCAACGAGCAGTTCCAGGTCACGCGCCAGTTCCTGAGCCATCAGGTGCGCGCGGGCGTGCTCGCCAATCCGCGCACGTTCATCAATTCGACGCCGCACATGAACCTGGTGTGGGGCGACGACAATGTCGCCTTCCTCCAGCGCCGCCATGCCGCGCTGACCGCCAGCCCGCTGTTCTCGGGCATGGAATTCACCACCGACCCGCGCCGGATCGCGCAATGGGTGCCCGCGATGATGGCGGGGCGGACCGGCACGCAGAAGCTGGCGGCGACGCGCTCGTCGCTCGGCACCGACTGCGACTGGGGCGAGGTGACGCGGCAATATGTCGCCTCGCTGCGCAAGCTGCCGAACTTCACGCTGGCGACGGGCGAGGAGGTGCGCAGGCTGGAGCGCAATCCCGACAGGAGCTGGCGCGTCAGCATCCGCAACCGCAAGACCGACCGCGACCGGATCGTCAACGCCCGCTTCGTGTTCGCCGGCGCGGGCGGCGGGGCGCTGCCGATCCTCCAGGAATCGGGAATTCCCGAAGGGCGCGACTATGCCGGCTTCCCGGTCGGCGGATCGTTCCTCGTCACCGAAAATCCGGCGGTGGCCGACCGGCATCTCGCCAAGGTCTATGGCAAGGCGGCGGTCGGATCGCCGCCGATGTCGGTGCCGCATCTCGACAGCCGCTTCTTCGGCGGCAAGCGCACGTTGCTGTTCGGGCCGTTCGCGACCTTCTCGACCAAATTCCTCAAGAACGGCTCCTATTTCGACCTGCCGGCGTCGGTGACGCTCGACAATTTCCGGCCGATGATCGCGGTCGGCTGGGACGATTTCGATCTGGTCCAGTATCTCGCCGGGCAGTTGCTGATGTCGCACGAGGATCAGATCAAGGCGTTGCGCGAATATCTGCCCGAGGCGAAGGACGCCGACTGGCGGCTGTGGCAGGCGGGACAGCGGGTGCAGATCATCAAGCGCGATCCGCAGAAGGGCGGCGTGCTGAAGCTGGGGACGGAGATCGTCGCGTCGAAGGACGGAACGATCGCCGCGCTGCTCGGCGCCTCGCCCGGTGCCTCGACCGCGCCGTCGATCATGTTCGAGCTGCTCGAGAAGGTGTTCGGCGCTCGGCTGGCGACCCCGGCATGGCAGGCGAAGCTCCGCGAGATCGTGCCGAGCTACGGCACGAAGCTCAACGAATCGCCCGATCTACTCGCGCACGAATGGGCGACGACCGCCGAGACGCTGCAACTGGCGATCGCGTCGCCGGCCGTCACCGCCCCGGCCGCGCCGACCCCCGCGCCCGCACGGGTCAAGGCGGTCGAACAGCGGCGCGTCCCCGACATGGCGCTCTGAACCGGGGATGACCGATACCGTCCATCGGATCGTCGTCGTCGGCGCCGGGTTCGCGGGGTTGCAGGCGATCCGCGACCTGCGCGCGCGCGATGTGGCCATCACGCTGATCGACCGGCGCAACCACCACCTGTTCCAGCCGCTGCTGTACCAGGTCGCGACCACGGTGCTCGCCACGTCGGAGATCGCATGGCCGGTCCGCCACCTGTTCCGCGACCGGCGCAACGTGCGCACGCTGCTGGGCGAGGTGGTCGGGGTGGACCGGGCGGCGCGGGAGGTGCGGCTGCACGACGGCACCGCCATCCCCTATGACACGCTGATCCTCGCCACCGGCGCGCGCCATGCCTATTTCGGCAAGGATCACTGGGAGGGCAGCGCCCCGGGGCTGAAGGCGCTGGAGGATGCGACCACGCTCCGGCGGCGCATCCTGCTGGCGTTCGAGCGTGCCGAGACGGCGACCGACGATGCCGAGCGCGATGCGCAGATGACCTTCGCGATCATCGGCGCGGGACCGACCGGGGTCGAGATGGCGGGGATGATCGCCGAGCTGGCGCATCGCGTGCTGCCGCCCGAATTCCGCGCCATCGCCACCGACAAATCACGGATCCTGCTGATCGAGGGCGGTGCGCGGGTGCTGCCCGCGTTCGGCGAGGCCAGTTCGGCCTATGTCGCCGGTGCGCTCGCGACGCTCGGCGTCGAGGTGATGACGGGGCATCAGGTCACGGACTGCGGCCCGGCGGGGGTGACGGTCGGCGATCGCTTCATCGCGTGCCGCACCATCGTCTGGGCCGCCGGGGTGCAGGCGTCGCCGGCCGGCGCATGGCTGGGCGCGGAGACGGATCGTGCCGGGCGCGTGACGGTACGGCCCGACCTGACCCTGCCCGGCGACGAGTCGGTGTTCGTGATCGGCGACACCGCGCTGGCGATGCAGGACGGCCGGCCGGTTCCCGGTCTCGCCCCCGCCGCCAAGCAGCAGGGCGGCTATGTCGCCCGGGTTATCCGCGCGCGGCTGCGCGGGCGCGCCGCGCCACCGCCGTTCCGCTACAGCCATCAGGGCAATCTGGCGACGATCGGCCGCAACGCGGCGGTGATCGAATTCGGCTCGCTGCGGCTGACCGGCATGGTCGCGTGGTGGATCTGGGGGATCGTCCACATCTATTTCCTGATCGGCACGCGTTCGCGCTTCGCCGTCGCGTGGAGCTGGTTCTGGGCGCATGTCTCCGGCGTGCGCAGCGCGCGGCTCATCACCCAGCGCGAGACGATCCGCGACGCCTTCGCGGTCGAGACGACCCGACCCGACTGACCTGCCGGAAACGGGCCGGCGCAGGGCCGACGGCTGCCGACGCACCTCGCCACCGTGCCGCGACGGCGCGGGCGGTGACGCGCGCGGGGGGCGATGCGCGCGGGTGCCGCGCTCCGCCGGTGCGGGTAACGCAGGCCCTCCGGGAAAGCGGGCGGACGCCGCTGCGATGGAGGCGCCCGTCGCCGGTCAGGGCCGGGGCACCACCTCGCCGGCGCGCACCACCCGCACCGGAAGCCCCAGCGCGTCGAGCTGCGCGCGGACCTGGCCGGCGTCGCCGACCACGGTCCAGACCCAGCGCGCGGGATCGATCGCGGCACGGATCGCGGCGTTCAGCGCGTCCGGGGTCATCGCCGCATAGCGCGCGTCGAGCGTCGCGAAATAATCGTCGGGGCGCCCGCGCCGGTCATTCTCCTGCATCGCGCCCAGCACCGCGCCGCTCGGTTGGAACCAGCCCGCCATGCCGCGCAGCGCGCCGCCGCGCACGAGGTCGAACTCGCGCTGCGTCATCGGCCGGGTGGTGACGAAATCGCTCACCTCGCGCCGGATCTCGGCGATCGCCGGCCCGGCCTTGTCCGACTGGACGCTGGTGTCGACGACATAGCTCGATTGCAGCGGCCGGTCGTCGAAATTGCCGTTCGCGCCATAGCTCCAGTGCTTGTCTTCGCGCAGGTTCATGTTGATCCGGCCGAGGAAACCGCCGCCCAGCGCGCCGTTGGCGGTGTCGCGCAGCAGCTGCTGCCCGGCATCGGCGGCGGGCACGGCCTGTCCCGCGCCGATCGTCGCCTGGGCGGAACCGGGGCGGTCGATCAGCACGATCTGCGGCTGCGCGGGGGCGGGCGGCTGCCGTCCGGGCAGCGCCGGTGCCGCGCCCGCGACGCGCCAGCCGCCCAGCGTCCGCTCGATCATGGGCTTCAGCTCGGCGAGCGGGCGATCGCTGACGACGAAGATCTTCGCGCCATCGGGCCGCAGCCACTGGGCATGCGCGGCGGCGAGATCGGCGGGGGTCAGTGCGGCGATCACCTTGGGGTCGCCGAACCCGGCGCGCTGCGCATAGGGCGAATGCGCGTCGATCAGCCGGGGCAGCACGCGCTGGACGAGGCTGTCGGCGTCGTCGCGCTCGCGGTCGATCACCGCCAGCGTGTCGCGCTTGAGCTGCGCCACCTCGTCGGCGGGGAAGGTCGGCCGGGTCAGCATGTCGCCGAGCAGGTCGAGCGCGGGGACGAGGTTGACCGTCGGCGCGGTGAACGACGCCGATCCGTAATCGACCGTCGCCCCGGTGCCCATCGACAGGCCGAGCCGCTCCTTGCGCGCCTCGATCCAGTGCGAATCATGGCCGGCGAAGCCCTTTTCGAGCGCGCTGAACATCATGCCCTGCCGCCCTTCCTTGCCCGCCGGATCGACCAGTTCGCCCGCCGGGAAGGTCATCGACACCTGGGTGAAGGGGACGCCGGTCTTCTGCGCATAGATCAGCTCGATCCCGTTCGACAGCCGCGCGCGGGTGACGGCGGGGAAGCGCGGGGGCAGCGGATCGCCGACGCCGGGCATCGCCATGCGCGCGACGCGCGGCGGCGGGGCGGCCTCGGCCGGGGCGGGCAGCGCGACCGCGCCGGCGGGCGGGGCGGTGCGATCGGCGTCGGGCATTCGCGCGCCGGGCATGACCGTCAGCGCATAGACCGGGCGGGACAGCCATTTGCGCGCCACCGCCAGCACCTCGGCGGGCGTGCGGCCGGTATAATAAGCGAGGTCGCGGCGATAGGTGTCGGGATTGCCGGTGGCGAGGATGCCGTTGGCGAGCGATTCGGCGCGCGCGTTGAGCGATTCGAGGCTGCGGGCATAGCTGGTCGTGTAGCTGGTCGCCCAGCGGGCGAGCTGGTCGGCGGTGGGGCCGGTCGCGAGGAAGCGGGCGATCGCCGCGTCGAGCGCCTTCGCCGCCACCGCCGGATCGACGCCCTTGGCGACGCGCCCGCTGACCGTGAACGTGCCCCCCTGCATCAGCGTCGCGTTGCTGACCGAGACATTGTCGAACAGCCTGGCGCCGCGCACCAGCGCTTCCTGCAACGGCGCGCCGTCGATCTGCGCCATGACCCCCGACGCGATGTCGAGGCCGAGCGAGTCGGCGTCGTCATAGCCCGGCACCGCCCAGGTGCGCACGATCGAGGGCGACGTGACCGGCGCGGTGATCCGTTCCTCGACCCGGCGCGGCAGCGTCGGCACCGGCGCGGCGGGGCGGACATTGGCCGGGCCGCGCCGGATGTCGCCGAAATATTTCTCGACCAGCGGGCGCGCGGTGGCGGCGTCGATATCGCCCGCCAGCACCAGCACCGCGTTGTTCGGGCCGTAATGGCCGAGGAACCAGCCGCGCACATCGGCGAGGTTGGCGGATTCCAGATCGGCCATCGATCCGATCACGCTGTGGCCATAGGGGTGATCGGCGGGATAGAGGGTCCGCGTCGTCCGGTCGGAAATCGCCGAATAGGGGCTGTCGTCGCCCTGCCGCTTCTCGTTCTCCACCACGCCGCGCTGTTCGTCGAGGACGCTCTGCTGCACCGCGCCCAGCAGATGCCCCATGCGGTCGCTTTCCATGAACAGCACGCGGTCGAGCGCGGCGGTCGGCACCGTCTGGTAGTAATTGGTGCGGTCGTTGGAGGTGGTGCCGTTGAAATCGATCACTCCCGCTTCCTGCAACGGCCGCAGATAGTCGCCCGGCACATTCTCCGACCCGTTGAACATCAGATGCTCGAACAGATGCGCAAACCCGCTCCGCCCCGCCGGCTCGTGCTTCGACCCGACATTGTACCACACGCTGACCGCGACGACCGGCGCGCCGCGATCGGTGTGGACGATGACCCGCAGCCCGTTGGCTAGGGTGAACTCGCTATGCGGGATCGCGATCTGCGCGGCGAAGGCGCGCATGGTGCCATCGGCGGCGGCGGCCGGCGCAGCCGCCTGCCGGGGGGCGGCGACGGCGGGCAGGGCGGGCAGGTACAGCGCGCTGCCGAGGCACAACAGGGACTTGAGGCGCATGGTCGGGGGAGGCTCCGGTCGGGACGATAGGGTGCCCGGCCGGACGACGCCGGCCGGACGGGGAAGGGGTCAGAAGGCCTTGGTGACGGTCAGGTAGAAGCTGGTCAGGCGCGGGTCGCCATAGCTGCTCGACAGGATCGGATAGGCATAGGTGTCGATCGCCGGCTTCTTGCCCAGCAGGTTGTTGACCCCGGCGCGCAGCGTCACCGCATGCGGGAAGCTGTAGGTGGCGCCGATATCGTTGAAGAATTGCGCATCCACCTTGGCCGATGCCTGCCGCGTCACGAACGCGCGGTCGAGGTTCAGATAATAGCCGTCGAAATAGCGGCCCTGCCAACTGACCGCGACCGGCCCGCGGCTCCAGCGTACCGAGGCGTTGCCGCGCCAGCGCAGCGACCCGTTGTCGGCATAGCCCTGGCGGAACTCGGGCGTGTTGACGCCGGTATAATCCTCCGCCGCCTCGCCCGGGAAACGCTGTACCGACAGGTCGCGTACCCAGGTGGCGGAACTCGACAGGTCGATCGTCCCGCCGAACAGCTTGTCGCTGTAATCGAGCGCGAAATCGACCGCCTCGGCCTGCGACCCGACCAGATTGGCGAGCGACACGTCGACCGAGGTGATCGGCCCGACCGCGAAGCCGTCCGACGGCGCGCCGCGCGTCACCCGGTCGGGATGCCGCGCGAGAAACACCTCGAACGCGCGCTGATATACCGGGTCGTCGAAGGTGAACAGGATGCCGGTCGGATCGTAATAATTGTCGTGCTTGCGGATGCGGGTCCAGTCGGCCGAGAAGCGCAGCCCTGACAGGAAGCGCGGCGTCACGATCATGCCGAGGCTGTAGGTCGTCGAGGATTCGGGCTGCACATCGGGGTTGCCGCCATAGAAGCCGTCGATCTCCTGTCCGTCCGGTCCCGGACGCCCGATCACTTCGCCGCCGCGCAGCGGATCGCGCGCGGTGGTGCCGAGCACGCCGGCGATGCGGGTGAGCTGGTCGAGCTGCGGCGGGAGATAGCCGGTGGTGTAGGAGCCACGGAACGTCACGTCGGGGATCGGCGCCCAGCGCAGCGAGACCGACGGATCGGTATGTGCGTTGCGGGTGGTGGCGCGGCCGAAATCGGTGCCGGCGGGCGGGCAGTCGGTGAACACGTCGTCGCTCGGCAACTGGCCGAACCCCATCTGGCAGGTGATCGACTGGAACGCGCCCGCGCCCTCATAGCGTTCGTAGCGGGCCGACAGGCGCAGTTCCAGCAGGTGGACCAGCGGCAGCGTATTGGCGTCGCCGACGATCGGAAAGGCGACCTCGCCATAGAGCGCGGTGATCGTCTGCGTCCGCTCGGGCGTGTAGAGGCTGCGCGCGATGAAGCCGTTCATCGCCGAGATCGTCGCGCCCGACACCTCGCGCGAGCGTTCGAGGTTGACCGTCATCTGCGTCGCGCCGCCCGGCAGCTTGAGCGGCAGCGGCCCGGCCAGCCGCAGCGACGCGGTGGTAATGGTCGAGGTCGCCGGCGTGGTGAACGATCCGAAGCTGCTGTTCACGAAATCATAGCGCAGCGGATCGCCGCGCATGTCGCGCAATATGTCCTGCTCGCCCTGCGCCAGTCCGCCGTTGAAGGCGAGGGTCGTGCCCGGCAGGCTGTGGTCGGCGACGAAGCGGCTGCGCGACCATGACAGGTCGCCCAGCGCCTGCCACTGATAGGGCAGCTTGACGATCGCGCCGAACACGCCGCGCAACTGGTCGTTGCGGTTGCGCGCCGATGCCTCCGCGCCGAGTTGCGGCAGCGAGACGTTCAGATCCTGCACGAACGGATTATTGGGTGCCGACGCCGCCAGCGTGATCGTGCCCGGCGCACGGGTATAGAAGGTGCTCGACCACGCGCGCGACGCCGCCCCCTCGACATAGAGCGTCAGCCACGGGTTGAACTCGCGCCGCACCGCCAGCATCCCCGACAGATTCTCCGCGCCGTACAGCAGCGGCGCGCGCGCGCCTTCGCCGACCGCACTGTCGGGCTGGTCGAGATTGTAGCGGCCGATCGACTGGACCAGCCCGTTCGCCCCGTCGACCGCCAGCCCGCGATAGCCGTTCGGCACCGAGCCGTAGGAACTGCCCAGCACCGCGCCGCCGAATTCGGGCTTGAGCTGGAGCGGGCTGTTGTCGGTCGAGCGGAAATTGGGCGTCGCGCCGGCGGGGGTGCCGATCTCGTCGTACAGCGCCGGGTCGTTGGCCAGCGCGAAGGTGCGGCCGCGCGTGCGCAGGTCGTCGCGGTCGCGGTAGAGCAGCGGGCGCTGCTTGCGCCAGCTCGCCGTCAGCGACACGTTGGTCCGCCCGCCCTCCAGCGTCCTGGCCGCGGTTAGGTCGATCCGGCCGTCGCCCTGCGCGAAATCGCTGGTGTCGGCATAGTTGAGCGTCAGCTCGCCGCCCTGATAGCCGCGACGCAGCACGATGTTGATGACGCCGCCGGTCGCGCCGCTGCCATAGATGCCCGATGCCGAGGAGGCGAGCACCTCGATCCGCTCGATCGAGGCGAGCGGGATGCCGGTGATCTGCGGCTGGTTGATCTGCCCGTTGCCCAGGTTGACGCCGGGCTGGCGACGCCCGTCGATCAGGATCAGCGTCTCGCGCGCGCCGAGGCCGCGCAGGTTGATCCGGCTGATCCCGCGCCGCGCCGGGTCGCCCGCCGTCGCCTGGTCGCCGGCGGTCGGCCCCGCGTTCACGTTCAACTGGTTGCGCAGGAAGGTGTCGAGGTCGGGCGCGCCCGAGCGGCGGATATCCTCCTGGCTCAGCACGATGAACGGCTGGCTGTCGTCACGGCTGCGCGCGATGCCGGTGTTGAGCGCCCAGTCGTGCTTTCCGGTGACGAGGATTTCCGGCGTGGCGTTTCCCTCCGTGTCCTGCCGCACCAGCGCGACCGCGCCGCTTTCGTGGAAGGTCGGCGCGAAGCCGCTGTCGGCGAGCAGGATGCCGAGCGCCGTTTCGGCGGTCATCGGGCCGACGACGCCACGGGTGCGGGCGTTGCGCACCTCGTCGTCGCGGTAGAGGATGTCGCGTCCGCTCTGCTGCGTCCAGCGGCGCAGCGCGGTCTTGAGCGAACCCGCCGGGATCGAGAAGCGCACCTCCTGCGCGGCGGCGGGCATCGGCGCGCCGATACACACCATGGTCGTCAGGGCCGTCGCCAGCAAGGCAGCAGATCGCATCGATGTTTCCCCCGTGATCGCGCCTTCCCCCTGGAGGGCGTCCCGTCACGAAGGAAGTCGATCGGGCGTCATGTTTCCGTAACGGGTTTCGCGAAAAAATGTCGCCGTCCCGCCGCGATCATGTCATCTGCGATTTCGCGTTACGGGTTTCGGCGCGCCGATTGTCCTGATGATGATCGAATGACAACAGACGGGGCGATCCGATCCGGCGATGACGACCGATGATGCGCGGCTGAAGGACTGGTTCTGCAGCGAGGTGCTTCCCCTGGAGGCGGCCCTGACGCGCTATCTGCATCGTTGCTGGCGGGCGAAAGAGGATGTGAGCGATCTTCGGCAGGACATTTACGAGGCGGCGCTGAACGCGGCGCGCGGCGGGCTGCCCGATCATACCGCCGGGCTAGTCTTCACCATCGCGCGCAACCTGATGGCCAATCGCGCCAGACGTGCGCGCATCGTGTCGTTCGAACAGGTCGCCAGCCTTGAGGAGATCGTGCCCGAGGTCGATCTGTCGGCGACCGAACGCCATCTCGACGCGCGCGACGCGCTGCGCCGCGCGCAGGCGGGGATGGACCGCCTCCCGCCCCGCTGCCGCGAGGTCGTGCGGCTGCGCAAGGTGGAGGGCGTTTCCACGCGTGAGGCGGCGGAGCGGATGGGGGTCGGGATCGACACAATCGAGCGCCAGTTGACGCTCGGCATCCGCGCGATGGCCGACGCCATGCTCGGCGGCAGCGGCCGGATCGAGCGCGGGCGGTCGTCGCGGCGCACGCGGAGCGTGGCGGAATGAGCCGCGCGGCGACGGTCGAGGAGGATGCCGCGCGCTGGCTGATGCGGCGCGAGGACGCGGCATGGTCGGCGGCCGACGAACGCGCGCTGGCGGCGTGGCTCGGCGCGTCGAGTGCGCATCAGGCGGCCTTCTGGCGGCTGGAGGCGGGCTGGGCGGCGGCCGACCGGGTCGCCGCGCTGGGGACGGTGGTCCCGCAGGCCACGACGCGCCGGCGCTGGCCGCTCCGCGTGGCGCTTCCGCGCCTGCGTCCGGCCGGGCGCTGGGTGCCGGCGGCGGTCGCCGCCAGCCTGTTGCTGGCGATCGGCGGAACGGCGTGGCGGCAGGGCATGCTTTCCCCGCCGGCCGAACCGGCGATCGCCTATCATACGCCGGTCGGCGGCTATCGCGTCGTCGCGCTCGACGATGGCAGCCGGGTGGAGATGAACACCGCCACCCGGCTGCGCGCCGCGCCGCGCGGCGGCACGCGCGAAGTGTGGCTGGATTCGGGCGAGGCGTTCTTCGACATCGCGCACCGCGACGATCGCCGCTTCGTCGTCCATGCCGGGCCGCGCACGGTGACGGTGCTCGGCACGCGCTTCTCGGTCCGGCGCGACGGCGACCGGGTGACGGTCGCGGTGGTGTCGGGGCGGGTGCGGATCGACGATGCCAGGGGGGTCGAGGGCGCGCATGCCGCGCTGGTGGGCAAGGGCGACGTGGCGGTCGCCCGGCCCGGGGAAACGCTGGTCCAGGTGGCGCCCGGCCGGGTCGAGGCGAGCACGGCGTGGCGTGACGGGATGCTCGTGTTCGACCAGAGCAGCCTTGCCGACGCGATCGGCGAATTCAACCGCTATGAACGCGTGCCGGTGCGTATCCGCGATGCCGAACTCGGCCGCATGTCGATCGGCGGCGCGTTCCAGATCGGCCGCCGCGCCGCGTTCCTCGATCTGTTGCGCAGCGCCTATGGCGTGAAGGCCGATCGCCTGCCCGACGGCAGCGTCGAACTGCATCGCTGACGCCGACGCCGACACGGCGGGGCCTATCGCGGGTCGGGCGCCCGTGCGCGGCGCAGATGCCACGCCACTGCCGCTTCGCCCGCCATGCCGCGCATCTCGCGCAGCGCGGTCGTGGCGGCGGCGGTCGCGGGTTCGCGCCGCAACAGCCGGCCCAGCCGGTCGGTGAACGCCACTTCGGCATCGACGCTTGCCAGTCCCGCACTTCGGCGGGCATCGTGGACGACCGCCGCCGCCTCGTCGCCGCGCACGGCGTCGCGATAGCGGCGGTTGGCCTCCAGCCCGTCGGCGATCCGCTGCCGCAACGGCGGTCCGAAATCGGGCCACAGCAGCATCACCGACAACAATGCCGCGACGCTGCCGACCAGATTGTCGACCATCCGCGCCGACGCGATGCCCGCACCCGGCTGCAACATCTCCGCGACGATGACGAACAACATCGTCAGGAACACGACGAACACCGTGTAGTTGAACATCCGCAACGCAATCGTCAACAAACTAAACCCAACCGCAATGACAAATAGCGCGATCTCGTGACGCAGCAGGTGCAGAAGCACGAGT
The DNA here is from genome assembly GCA_003240755.1 of Sphingomonas hengshuiensis. GTDB lineage: Bacteria > Pseudomonadota > Alphaproteobacteria > Sphingomonadales > Sphingomonadaceae > Sphingomonas > Sphingomonas hengshuiensis_A. Next base: position 126,406 of record QFNF01000010.1, read on the forward strand.
GCTGCCATCCCGCCCAGCAGACTGCCCAGAACGCGCTCGATACTTCGCGTCCAGGTCGCGCGGAAGCCGCTTTGCAGGACCACGACTACCGCCATCGTCGCCCAATAGGGATAGCCCAGATGGAACGTCAGCGCGGCATAATAGACGACGCCGACCCCGACCGCCTGGCGCAGCGCCTCGCGCAAACTCGTCCCACGAAGGCCACGCCACAGTCTCGGTTGCGCTGCGGCGGGCGCCGGCTCGGCCGTTCCACGTCCTTCAGGCGCGAATGAATCGAGCGCTTCGCACAGCGCCAGCGTACATCCGGTCATCAGCGGGTCGGACAAGGTGCCACGAAGCTGTTCGAGACGCCCGAGGGTACGGCGCAGTCGCGCATGGCCCGCGCCGCCGCCGGCGATCATTCCACGGATCGCGGCCAGCGCGCTGAGGACGGCGCGCGCCACCTTCCTGCGTTCGGCATCCGGCGCGAGGTGATGGATGAAGGCATGATCGAGTGCGATGAGCGCGCCGAACAGCGTCTCGGCGGCGTGCAGCGCGCTGCTGTAGCGTGCCGCGACCAAATGGGGTCCGTGCCCATAGCGGTCGATCATCTCGCGCAGCCGTTCTGTCGCGATGCGAACCGCACGGCGGTGCTGGGAATATTCGTGGTGCCATTGTGAATCGCCATGCGGCCCCTCGCCAAGTGCGATCAGCTCCATGGTCATGTCGCCCAGGCGGGCGACGAGCGCGCTGGCGCTGCGCCGCAGCGGCCCCTCTTCCTCCAGAGGCCAGACGATCGTAATCAGCGCGAAGGCCCATGTCGCTCCGGCAATAAAGGCAACCCCCTGGATCGCCGCCAGCGCAAACGGATGACCGAAGCCCGCGGCGACCACGCTGACCACCGCCAGCAAGGTGCCGAGCTGCGCGCCGTTCGTGACCCCGGACGACAGGAAAACGGACAGAAATACCAGCAACGACCCGGCGATCATTCCTGCGGCTGGCGCCAGTGATGCGGACCACGAACCGACGAACGCTATCGCGCCGCCGCACAGGACAAACAGCCCCAGACGCTGACGACGTAACGCATCCGGGCTGGGCGCATCGCACAGGCAGGTCCAGAATGCCGCGAACACCGCCCATCCCAGCCATGCCTGACGGATTGAGAGCGCGAGGCCCAGCGGCGCCGCGACGGCGACGGCGGTACGCACCCCTTCCGCAAGCGCGAATTGTTCCGGCATGAAACTTACAGAATGCAGCTCGAGGCGGCGCGCTGCCATGCGCGCCCATTTGCCGACAGGCCGCAAACGATGTTCGGGGCGTCGCGGTGGAGAAGGGAATGGCATGGAGCTGGGGATATCGCGTCGAGCTTGTCCACGATATCGGAATCGGGAACGACGATCAACAACGGCGCGCCTTCGAGAAGACGGGGGTTCGACCGGTCGTGGCGTCGAGCGGCTGCCCTTCTGCATGACCGCCGCGGTCGCCGTTTAGCCTTGGTTCCGCTGTTGAGGAGGTGGTGCGATAAAGGGAGCAAGATGCGAGGGGACTTGTCCCGGAAAAGTGGAGGGTTTCCCTGAGGCGATAGGTGAACTTGATCACGAAGCGGTACGATTGGTGGCGACCAGCGGACGGACGCAAAGGGAGATAGCACAAGATCCGGGTGTCGGATCGTTTGATTGCGGCACCGACACGGCACCGCAGCCAGACATGGCTGCTATGGCAGCCCCAGGATGAGGCGCGAGTTGGAGGATGACGGCTTTGCCATCGGGCGCCGGCGTACCGCACGTCCGATGCGCGAACCCGCCCGTTTCCTGCCCTTGCGATCCCGTAGCGGCGAACCGTGGCACCGGTTAAGCCAGACCCGGATAGCCCATGAGCAGGCGAGCGTTCTCGAAGCCGCGCATGTCGCCGACCGCCGTCGCAACAGGCATGATCGATCAGCTTGCCGGTCGCGGGCGGGAGGCTGATATCGACCGGCGGCACTTGGGAGCGGCGGACCAGCACGATCTTCGCCCCAATGGCTGCCACCTCTCTCGATCGGCGGAAAGTGCATCGCGCCCAGCATCGTCGGATACTTCAACCACGGATCATCCTGATCTCCACGGTCAGTCCTTCGCCCGATGCGGAGTGGAAGGCGACGGTCCCGCCCATCCCGCTCGCCAGCGCGCGAACGATGGCGAGGCCGAGGCCGGTGCCGCCGGTCCGGCGGTCGCGCGAGGGGTCGAGGCGGGCGAAGGCGGTGCCCAGCCGGGGCAGGTCGGCGGGCGCGACACCCGGTCCGTCGTCCGCGAAGGTCCACATCACCTGCCGCTCCTCGTGGCGGAGGCCGATGGTCGCCACAGGCGCGTGGCGCAGCGCATTGTCGACGAGGTTGGCGAAGATCCGCTCCAGCGCGGCCGGATCGGCGTGCACGACGGCGTCGGCGTGGAGATCGAGCAGGATACGCCCTGCCTCCGGATGCTGCCCGGCCAGCGTCCGGGTCAGCGCGGCGAGGTCCACGGCGCACGCGCGCCGTTCGCCGGGACCGGCGGCCCCGGCGAACAGCAGGCTGTCGTCGAGCAGCGCGCCCATCTGGTCGAGGTCGCGCACCGTCCGCGCGCGCTGGTCGTCGTCGGCGATGAACTCCGCGCGCAGCCGTAGCCGGGTCAGATAGGTGCGCAGGTCGTGCGCGATCCCCGCCAGCATGAAGGTCCGTTCCGCGACCAGCACGGCGATGCGCGCCTTCATATCGTTGAAGGACGCGGCGAGCGCGCGCACCTCGCGGCTGCCTTCCACACGGAGGTCCGGCATGGCGAGGTCGTCGCCCAGCGCGCGCACGCCCTGCGTCAGTCGTCGCAACGGCCCCGTCGTCTGGCGGAGCGCCAGCCACAGCATGGCCAGCAGCGCGATCCCCCCGACCAGTCCGATCCGCCCGCGCCGCGCCAGATAGGCGCGCAGGCCGTCGGCCGGGCGCCCGGTCAGAACCAGTACGTCGCCGTCGCGCAGCCAGGTCGTCAGCCGGATCGGCGCGAGGAAGCGCAACGGCCTGACGCGTTCGCCCAACAGTGCGTGCAGCGGGCCGGGGCCGCCATCGACGACGATGTTGTGATCGGGCAAGGTACGACGATAGGCCGTCGCCAGCGGGCGCAGCGAGGTCGGCATCTCGCGGAAGTCGGAAGGCGCGCGGTCGCGGATTTCCAGCGTGAAGAGCGATCCGTCGAACGTCTCGACCAGATCCCGTCGACCCGCCGGTCCCGCCGCCTCGATCGAGCGGACCAGTTGCGCGAAGGCTGGCGGCGGCGGCAGGCCGTAGCCACCGCGATCGTCGAGCCGTCCGGGCAATGCCAGCGTCACGACATAGATCAACTGGAGCAGCACGAAGCCGGCGACGAGGATGGCGGCGACGCGGAACGACAGGGTCCGGCGCATCAGCCCCGCTGCACCTTGGCGGCGAACAGATAGCCGCCGCCGCGCACCGTCTTGACCAGTGCCGCGCCGCCGGGATGCAGCCCCAGCTTACGACGCAGGCGGCCGAGCTGGACGTCGATCGTCCGGTCGAACGGCATCGCCGCGCGCCCGCGCGTCCAGTCGAGTAGTTGATCGCGCGACAGCACCCGCTGCGGATGGGTGACGAGGCACAGCAGCAGGTCGTGTTCGCCGCCGGTCAGCTCCACCGCCATGCCGTCCGGACTGGTCAGCGCGCGCGTATCGGCGTCCCACGACCAGCCGGCGAAGCGATAGCGCGCGGCGGCGGGCGTCATCGCCCCGCCGGCATCCGCGCGCGACCGGCGCAGCAGCGCACGCACCCGTGCCACCAGCTCGCGCGGGTTGAACGGCTTGGGCAGATAGTCGTCGGCCCCGACCTCCAGCCCGACGATCCGGTCGACATCGTCACCGCGCGCCGAGACGATCAGCATGGGCAGCCCGCCGCCGGCGCGCATCCGGCGGCACAGCGACAGCCCGTCCTCGCCCGGCAGCATGATGTCGACGATTGCGAGGTCGATCGCATGCGCAGCCCGCAGTTCGTCGAACGCGGCGGCGGTGCGGCACGGGTGCGCCGTCATCCCCTCTCGCGCCAGCAGCGCGCAGACGAGATCGCGAATCTCGTCATCATCCTCGATCACCGCGATCCGGGGGCTGTCGACAGGGGCCATGACGGCTGGTTTCGCCAAGGACGGCCATCCCCGCAAGCGCCGTTACCCTTTGTCACAATTCGATTCCGGCAGGTCGCACCGCCATTACCTGCACCGCCTATCCCGGCATCAGCGGGGTCGTCCCGCCGGCAAGGGAGTTCATATCATGCACAGCATCTTCACCGTCGCCGCACTGGGTCTGACGCTCGCGACCGCGCTGCCCGATACCGCCGAGGCGCGCACCCGGGCGCGTAGCGTCAGCGTGCAGGCCTCGGACGGGCGCTGCTATCTTCGCCAGCGCGCCGTCACGCGGCAGCCGGGCTATCGCACGGCGAGCCGCAATGTCGTCGCCAACGACGGCCGGTCCTTGTCGTCGAGCCGCTCGGCGAGCCGGGGCGGGGGCAGCTATGCCGGAGGGGCGACGCATCTCACCGCGAACGGCACCGCTTGGGGCCGCGCCGCCAGCGTCACCGCAGACGGGCAGGGCGGCTACACCGGGGTGATGACGCGCACCGGCGTGGACGGATCGGTCACGACCCGGACGAAGACCGTCACTCGTCCCTGACGCTCCACCCGGCCCGGCAGCACGCCTCCGGTTGCCGGACTGTCCCCTGTTCCGAAGGATGATGTCCATGCGTTTGCCCATCCTCTGCGCCATCGTGTCGGCCGGGATTGCAACTCCGGCGGCCGCGCAACGTGGCGGTGGCGACTGGTTCGCTGCTGCGGACACCGATCGCGACTCCGTCGTCACTCGCGCCGAGTTCCTCCGCCACCGCGACGCGAGCTTCACCCGGCTCGATCGCAACGGCGACGGCGTCGTCAGCCCGGCCGACTTCCCGCGGCTGGCCCGGCGCAAGCCTGATGCGCTTGACCGGCTGATGGCGGCGCTGGACGGTGCCGACACCAATGGGGACGGTGCGATCTCGCGCGGCGAACTCGGCGCGGCGCCGCCATGGATGTTCGATCTGGCCGATGCGAACCGCGACGGTCGCGTGACACGCGCGGAATATGACGCCGCCCGCGCGCGGAGGAAGGACGCGATCGACCGGCGGCGCGGGGGCGGGAAGTGAGGCTCGTTCCGCTCGTCGCCGCCCTGCTCTGCGCCGCCTCGACCCCGGCATGGGCGGCGGGGCCGGTCTGCGGGGCGACATGGCATGATGCGGCGCGGAACCGCGACATACCCGTGCGTATCAGGATGCCGGCCGGTGCCGGTCGCGCCCCGCTGATCCTGTTCAGCCACGGCCTCGGCGGTTCGCTCGACGGCGGCACCGTCTGGGGCAAGGCATGGGCCGATGCCGGTTTCGTCGTCATCCATCTCCAGCACCCCGGCAGCGACGGCAGCATCCTGCGCGGGGCATGGGGACGATTCGGTGCGACGCTGAAGGCGGCGATGACCGGCGACCAGTTGCGTGCGCGGGTTGCGGACGCGAGCTTCGTCCTCGACCGGCTGACGGCGCTCGAGCGGCAGGGACGCGGGCGCGAGGGAGCCTGCCTGCTGTCGCGGATCGATCTCGGCCATGTCGGCATGTCGGGCCACAGCTTCGGTGCGCACACCACGCAGGCACTGGCCGGACAGGTCTTTCCGGCCATGGGCGCGGCGGGCGCGGATCGGCGCATCGCCGCTTCGATCGCGTTCAGCCCGTCACCGCCGCAGGGCGGGCCCGACGCGCAGGCGATGGCCGGGATCGTGCGTCCCTTCTTCTCGATCACCGGCACCGCGGATACGACGCGCGTTCTGCCCGGCGTGACCGCCGCCGACCGCGAGCGCCCGTTCCGCGCGATGCCGCCCGGCGGCAAATATCTGCTGGTGCTCAAGGACGCGACCCATGCCGACCTCGGCGGCAATCCCGCGGGAATGCGCCGGCCTCAGGCGGACGCGCGTGTCTCCCGCATCGTCATCGACGCCACCACCGCCTTCTGGCGCTGGACGTTGCTGGGCGACGCGCGCGCGAAGGCGGCGCTCGACTCGCCGGCCGGTATCCGGGCGGAACTGGCTCCCGGCGACCGGCTCGAGCGCAAGTGACCGATCCACGAAGGAAACATGCCATGCGCCTGCGTCCTGCCACCGTCGCGCTGCGGCTCGCCCGTGCGACCCTCGCCGACGACGCCCGTCGCGAACGAAACACCCTGACCGCAAGCGAAGTCGGACGACCTCTGAAACCGTCGTCGAGGGGATTGCTCGAACGGTTCCCGGGGGTCGATGCCGCACATCATCCACGGAGCCGTCCGTCCGCATCGGCGGCGGGTCACAGAATGCAGCAGGCCATGGATATCGAACCCATGGTCCGGAACACGCGCCCACAGCAGCACGATCCGGGTGCCGGGTCGGTCGCCACCCGATCAACCCGGCCGGCCGCGCATCGAAACCCGATGTCTGGCACCCATCACCGCCGCGGCCCAAGCTGCAACGCCGCACAGCGCGACCAGCACGGCGGCGATCTGCCCCGACGCGGCCGTATCGGTGGCGCCGTCGCCGAGCTGCGCGACCAGCAGGACGGACAGCAGCGGCGCGCCGGTGCCGAGCAGCACCAGCGCGGCGGCATAGCTGCCGACGCTCACCGCGAAGCACAGCGTCCATGCCGCGAGACAGGCCGGCGCGACCTGCGGCCACAGCGCGTCGCGTGCCGCGCGTATCCGTCCGGCACCGAGCGAGCGGGCGACATGGAAGCAGGCGAGGTCCAGTCCGGAGACGACCGGCATCAGCGTCGTCAGCGCGCGCGGGGCCAGCATGTGGAGATAGACCAGCACCAGCCCGGCCGGACCATAGAACAACGCGGTCATCCCGCGCGGATCGCATCCCAGCGCCGCGAGGGTCAGCGTCACCGTGCCCGATCGTCCGAACAGCAGGATGAAGGCGAAGGCGGTGACGAGCGCCGAGAGCGACAGCGGGATCGCCGACACCGTCATCACCAGATCCTGCGTCCGACGTCCCGCCGTCCGGCAGGCCGCCGCGACCGCCAGCGCCGCGATGGTCGCGAGCGCGGCGGCGATCGCGCTGATCGCGACGGTCCCGGCCAGCGCCACCATCTGCCCCGGTACCGCGCGCGGCGCGGCGAGGCCGGGACCGATCAGCATCGTGACCGGCAGCACCAGTACCATGACGATCAACGCCAGCGCGGGCAGCGCCGCGATACGGGCGGCGCGGTCGAGCCTGCGGTCAGCCACGGGTCATCCTTTCGTTCCACAGCGCGGCGACCGCCGCGCGCGTGTCGGCGGCGACACCGACGGGCAGCAGGTCGCCCGCCGTCCGCAACGCCGCGACCGGCCGCGCCCCCGCGCGGGCGAACAGCGCCTGTCCCTCGGCGGAGAAGATATAGTGGAGCCACAGCATCGCGGCCGCCTGATGCGGCGCGCCGCGCACCAGCCCGATGACATAGGGCACGCACAACGGCGCATCGGCGGGACGCCGCAGCGCGACGATCCCGCCCAGCCCGTCGTCCCGGTGCGCGCGCACGCCATCGGCGGCATAGCCGATCCACACCGGCACCTCACCCTTGATGAACTGGGCATAGGGCGTGCCGCCCGACACGCGCAGGATCGTCCCCGCCGCATCGAGCCGGTCGAAGAAGCGCGCGCCGGGGGCAAGGTTCCGGTCGCTGCCGCCCGCCGCGCGATTGGCGGCGAGGAACACCGCCTGCCCCTGCGCGGTGGTGCGGGGATCGAGATGGACGATCGCGTCGCGATAGAGCGGATCGGCGAGATCGGCGAACCGCGCCGGGCAGCGCGCGACGAGGCGGCGATTGGCGAGGAAGGCGAGGTCCAGCCCATGGACGACATGCCAGCCATGGTCGGCTGCCCGGAGCGACGGCGGCAGGCCGCGCGCGCCATGCGGCACGAACGGTTCGAACAGGTCGCGCGCGGCGGCGTCGATCCCGCTGCCCGCCCCGGCATAGAAGCTGTCGCCCTGCGGCGCGGCGCGGGTGCGTTCGAGCAGGATGACGCCGGGGCCGGAGCCGGTATCGTTATAGCCGACGCGCACCCCCGGATAGCGCCGCTCGAACCCGGCGAACAGCCCGCCCCATCCCGCCCAATTGGGTCCGGTATCGAACGAGGCGACGATCCCCTGTTCGCGCGCGGCGTGGAACAGCCGCCGTTCGCCGGGATAGGTCTCGCGCCAGACCGGCTCGCCTTCGCCGCCGCCGCATCCGGCGAGCGGCACGGCGGCGAGCGCGGCCAGCACGGTGCGCCGGTTCGGCATCGTCATGCCCCCGGCACCAGCATCACCGAACTTGCGCGGACGGCGATGCTGTCCGGCGGGCGCGGATCGCCGTCGACGAGCTGGAACGTCTCCCCCGCCGCCACGACCTCATGCACGAACGCGCCGCCCTGCCGCCGGCTGTCGATCGCGACGACGGACAGGACCAATTCGCCCGGCAGGGAAGCCGCACCGGCGGGACGCCGCGCCAGCCCTTCGGGGCGGACCAGCGCGATCCGGCCGGGCGGGACCGGCGCGGGGCGCGGGGCGGCGGGCGGCAACCGGCCCCATGGCGTTTCGATCGCGCCGTCGGGACCGACCGTGCCGGGCAGCCGGTGGACCGGCCCGGTGAACCGCGCCGTCGCCAGCGTCGCCGGGGCGGCATGGACGCACGCGGGGGTGTCGAGCTGGGCGATGCGGCCCGCCTCCATCACCGCCACCCGGTCGGCCAGCGCAAAGGCTTCGTCGGCGTCATGGGTGACGATCAGGCAGGCAGCACCGGTCGCGCGCTGCACCCGCCGCAACTCGGCGCGCAGTTCGCGCCGCAGATGCGGGTCGAGCGCCGACAGCGGCTCGTCGAGCAGCAGCGCGGGCGGCGCGAAGACGGTCGCCCGCGCCAGCGCGACCCGCTGGCGCTGGCCGCCCGACAGCGCGTCGGGGAAGCGATCGGCCATCTCCCCCAGCCCGACGGCGGCCAGCGCGTCCTGCGCCATGGCCGCTGCGTCGCGCCGGGCGACCCCGCGCAGACGCAGCGGATAGGCGACATTGTCGCGCGCGTTGCGGGTCGGGAACAGCGCGTATTGCTGCGGCACCAGTCCCAGCCCGCGCCTTTCGGGCGGCAGGCCGGTGACATCGCGCCCGTCGAGCATGACCCGCCCGGTGTCGGGGCGGAGGAAGCCGGCGACGATTCCGAACAGGGTACTCTTGCCGCACCCCGACGCGCCCATCAGCGCGACGCACTCGCCCGGTGCGACCGCTAGGTCAATATCCGACAGCGTGGGCGCGGCGGCGCCCGGATAGCGAAAGCCGATGTCCGACAGGTGCAGCGTCATGCCCGTTGTTCCTTGGGCCGCCCGATCGAACGGCCGGCGAGCGCATTGGCGAAGGCGAGGAGGACCAGCGGCAGCGTCGCCGCACAGGCATAGCCGGTTGCCCGCTGGAACCCGTCGGCGACCAGCAGCGGATAGGTGCGGTTCAGGAACCCCGCGACGAGGTTGGTCAACTGGAACTCGCCGATCGACACCGCGACGACCGCGGCGGTCCCGGCGATCAGTCCGCCGCGCGCGGCGGGCAGGACGATCGTCACGAACCCGCGCACCGGTCCCGCGCCGAGGCTGGTCGCCATGCGCAGCAACCCCGCCGCGTCGCGTTCGCCGAGGTCGGCCAGCACCGGCGCCAGCATATAGGGCAGCGCCAGCACGGCATGGGCGGCGATCAGCACCGCCAGGCTGCCCTGCAACGGCGACAGCGGCCCGGCCAGCACCGCGACCAGTGCGAAGCCCAGCACGCCGCTCGGCACCGCGACCGGCCCGGTGCGGACCAGCAGTTCGACCAGCGCGAGCATCGGCCCCGGCCGCACCGCCAGCGCACCGGCCAGCGGGGGGACGATCGCGAGGTTGACGGCGAGCGCGCCGAGCGCGACGGTGGCGCTGGTCGCCAGCGCGCGCCACAGGACCGGATCGGCGAACAGCGCGTCCACCCAGCGCAGCGTCACCCCTTCGGGCAACGGCGTCGCCACCCACAGGCCGCCGAACGCCCCGATCGCCAGCATGACCACCGGGGCCAGCAGGAACAGCAGATACGCCGTGACGACGCCGCGCGCGATCATGTCAGCGCACGCCGTCGTCCGACGCGTCGATCCCGCCGTCGTCGAGCGACAGATAGCGGCACGCGATCCGCTCGATCGCGTCGTCGGTATCCCGGACGGCGACGACGCCCGCCACCGCCGGACCCGGGCCGAACGCCAGCACCAGCCGGCCGAAATGCATGCCGAACGCCATTTCGGTCTGCGTCCCATATTCGCCGCCGACCGCGACCAGCGCGAAACAGGCGCGCGCGATGATCGCGTTGCGCGCCGATCCCAGCCCGGTCGCGATCGGCACGGTGACGAACGGATTGGCCCCGGTCCATTCATTGTCGGGCAGGATGCCGATCGTCAGGCCGCCGGCGGTGGCGGCGCCTTCGCAGGCGGCCTGCATGATGCCGCCCTTGCCCCCGGTCATCACCGGAAAGCCGGCCCCCGCCAGCGCCCGCCCCATGTCGAAGGCGATCCGGCACTGATCCTCGCTGGCGTCGCGCCCGCCGATCACGCCGACCGGCAGCAGCCGGCCGTGCCGTCCGATCCGTTCGACCGCATCGCTGGCGCTGGCGAGGTCGACCCGTGATCCCGTGGCCGGGCCATCGGTCGGCATCCAGTCGTGGCGACCGGCATCGAACATGCCGCGCTCGCTCCACAGCCGCGCCGCCGCCTCGTCATACTGCAATCGTGCCACCACGAGAAAATCCTGTCATCGCAAACTCCGGGTGCCTATGCTGGAACAATGGAAGATATTCAACATGATTTGGCGGAAGGTCGACATCCCGTTGATAATGGCACGGTGATGTTACCCGGCGGTGGCACCCTGACTCCGCGCCAGCAGGCGATCATCGCCAGCGTCCGCCAGCACGGGTTCGCGACGATCGAGGCGCTGGCGCTGACGCTCGGCGTATCCGGGCAGACCATCCGACGCGAGGTCATCCGGCTGGAGGAGCTGGGCGTGCTGCGCCGCTTTCACGGCGGGGCCGGACTGCCCGACAATCCGGTGCGGCGCAGCTATGCCGAGAAGACGCAGACGGGCCGCGACGGCAAGGACCGGATCGCCCGCCGCACCGCCGAACAGATCGCGCCGGGCATGGCGGTGTTCCTCGACGTCGGCACGACGGTGGAGGCGGTCGCCCGGGCATTGACCGGCATTTCGCCGTTGCGCGTCTTCACCAACAGCCTGCAGGCCGCCGTGGCGCTGGCGGCTTCCGATGGCATTGCGACCTTCGTCACCGGCGGGCAGGTCAGCGGCAGCGACGGTTCGCTGACGGGCGAGGTCACGCTGCGCGCGCTGGGGCTGGTGAAGTGCGACGTTGCGGTGATCGGCTTTTCGGGGTTCGATCCGGACGGATCGATCATGGATTTCGACCATGACAAGATCGCGGTGAAGCGGGCGATGATGCGCCATGCCCGGCGCGTCCTGCTGGTCGGGCAGGCCGAGAAGTTCGGCCGCGCCGCCGTGGTGCGGCTCGGCGGGATCGACGAGGTCGATACCATCGTGACCGATGGCGTGCTGCCCGACCGGACCGTGGAGCTGGCACGGCAGCGCGGAGTCGCCATCCTCACCGGCTGATGTATTCTATGGAAGAAAACTTACATCTGTCATAAATATTACATCGACGGAACCTAGAGGGCGGTTCGTTCCCAACCTCCCCGAAGGATTTTCCGCCATGAACCGCCACGCCGCGCGACGTGCTCGCGCGCTTCGTCTGCCGCTCGTCCTGCCGCTGGCCATGCTTGCCACGCCGGCGCTCGCCCAGTCCGGCCAACCGGCCGCCGCCCCCCCGACCGCCGCCGCGCCGGCGGACGGTGGCGACATCGTCGTCACCGGTTCCTATGCCGACAGCCTCGCCAATGCGCAGTCGACCAAGCGGCGGGCGGCCTATGCGCTCGACGCGATCAGTTCGACCGACATCGGCAAGTTCCCCAACCAGAACGTGGCGGAGGCGTTGCAGATCGTCCCCGGCGTGGCGATCACCCGGCCACGCGGCGAGGGACAATATGTCAGCATCCGCGGGCTGGGGCCGCAGTTCCAGAATACGGTGCTGAACGGGCGCCAGATCGCGATCAACGAATTCGTCGAGAACGGCAACGCGCTCGGCACGCAGTTCCGCTTCGAGATGCTGCCCTCGGAATTCACCTCGCAGATCGAGGTCGTCAAGTCGCCGACCGCCAACATGACCGAGGGCGCACTGGGCGGCAACATCAACGTCCACACGCTGCGCCCGTTCGAGGTCGGCAATTCGACCACCCTGGGCGTGCGCGGCACGCTGACCAGCCTGACCGGCAAGGTCACGCCGACGCTGACCGGCATCACGAGCGGGGTATCGTCCGACGGCACGCTCGGCCTGCTGGTCGGCGGCCAGTATCTGCGCAAGGACGTGCGCAACGACCATCTGTGGAATTTCGGCTGGAACCAGAATGTCGCGCTGTTCCGCGGGACGCTGGGGCCGGGCATCTATACGCCGACGCGGACCCGCCCGACCTTCGAACACGAGGAACGCGAGCGGCTATCGGGGCTGGTGTCGGCGCAGTGGCGGCCCTCGCCCGAGCTGGAGACGACGCTCGACCTGCTCGCCACCCGGCTGAACGTGCAATATGACGAATCGGGGATGGACATCTATCCCGACGATACCAGCCGCATCCCGCTGGGGGCCAATCCGTCGGTCAACCTCAACCTGCCGCAGCCCGTATTCGTCCCGGGCACGGCAAGGATCGTCGGCGATACGGCCGTCGCCGGCACGATCGACAACGCCCGGTTCATGGCGGCGCGCGAACAGGCGTATAACCGCCACGACCTCGTCAGCATCGGCCTGCACCAGAAATGGACGCCGGAGCGCTGGACGGTGAGCGGCGACGTCAACTGGTCGTCCGCGCACAGCTATTTCCCCAGCCTCGCGCAATCGACGGTGCGCAGCCGTGCCGCCTTCTATGCGCCGTTCCGCTATGACGCGTCGGCGGGCTATGAGAAGCTGCCGTCGATCGCCGAGACGAAGCGCTGGACCGACCCCGCCAATTACATGATCTTCCCGTTCCAGATCGCCTACAAGAATTCGAAGGACGAGGATTTCAACACGACGTTCGAAGTGGCGCGCGACTTTGACGGGCTGCTCAATCGGATCACCGCCGGCGGACAATATCACTTCCGCGAGCGGGACTATATGCGGCAGGATATCACGCTGAACGGCCTGAACGGCCGGCCGCTCACCTCGCTCGGCACCGACGCGTACGGCCAGCCCTATACCGGCTTCCTGTCGCCGGTCGGCGGCGATGCTCCGCGCGACTGGCTGGTGCCGAACAGCGACGCCTTCCTCAAGGCGTTCCTGACCCCCGGCGTCGCGGCGACCGCCCCGAACGTCAACGATCTGGGCGCGTCGTTCCGGGTCGGCCTGCGCATCTATACCGGCTATCTGCGCGGCGACTTCGGCACCGGGCCGCTGACCGGCAATGTCGGCGTGCGCTACGTCCATACCGACCAGCAGTCGTCGGGGACGATCAACATCGGCACCGCGGCGGCACCCAGGGCGCAGGCGGTATCCTATCCGCTGGCGTTCGACGATGTGCTGCCCAGCCTCAACCTGCGCGGCGAGCTGTCGCACAACCTCGTCGCGCGCTTCGGCGCCAGCCGGGTGATGACGCGCCCCAACGTGATCGACAACGCACCGCGGATCACGCTGGCCAATGACAGCCCGACCGGCACCGGCGGCAATCCGCAGTTGAAGCCGTTCCTCGCGACCCAGTTCGACACGTCGCTCGAATGGTATTTCAGCCGCCACGGCCAGCTTGCCGGCGCGGTCTTCTACAAGGCGATGGACGACTACATCACCGCGCAGAGCCAGACGATCTTCGTCCCCGGCCGCAACGACGCCTCGGGCGCGCCGCTGCCGATCACGCTCAGCACCCAGGTCAACGGCGGCAGCGCCAAGGTCTATGGCGCGGAGTTCAGCTACAGCCAGGTCTTCTCGTTCCTGCCGCACCCGCTCGACGGGCTGGGCGTCCAGGCTACCTATACCCGCGTCGAGGTGGCGTCGGATTACCGGACCGGCGGGCTGGAAGTCCGCGACCAGTTGCCCGGCCTGTCGAAGAACAGCGCGAACGCGGTCCTGTTCTACGACAAGGGACCGTTCTCGGGCCGCGTCTCCTATGTCTGGCGCGACAAATATCTCAATGCGGCGAACACCTCGGTGCTGGCCCCGGTCTATACCGCCGCGTTCGGGTCGCTCGACGGGTCGGTGTCGTACCGGCTGACGCCGAACGTCATGCTGACGCTGGAGGGGACCAACCTCGCCGATGCCAGCGCCTATAACTATGCCGACAACGAGTATCGGTTCGCCGAGATCGCCAATTACGGCCGCATCGTCATGCTGGGCGTGCGCGCCAAGTTCTAGGCGCGGCCGTTCTGACCCAAGGCTGGCGATGAGCCGGCCGATGAGCAGACACACGCTGGCGGATTGGCAGTGGGAACGGGTAGAAGGGGATCTCCCTGGCCGTGTCGGGACCCGGGGCCGCAGCGGCGTCGATCACCGGCTGTTCATGGACGCGATTCTGTGGATGGCCGGCAACGCCGCGCGCTGGCGTGATCTGCCGGGAGGTGTCCGGCAAGTGGACTGGGGATTCCGGCGCTGGTCGCATGCTGGTGTTTGGGAATGGCCTTTCCATAGCCCGGCTGGCGCGCCGGACACCGAGTACGTCCTGATCGACAGCACCGGCTTGCCGATCTGCACCCATCCGACGCCCGGCCAGTGGGGTGATCGCCCACAGGCCGAGGCGCTGCAGGCCTGAAGGGCGTTCGTCACGTCATCGCCGATACCGGGTACACTGCCGATCCATTACGCGCTTTCATCGCCGACGGCCTCGGCGCTACCGCCCACATCAAAACCAATCCCGGCCGCCCCGATCTGCTTCAGGAAGGTCAAATTGTCCTCCAGGTGCCAGTTATCGGTGATGCGGCCGCCGCGCACCGCCAGGATGTCGGTGGCGATGAAGTCGACCGGCTGGCCGACTCCCTTGCGGCCCTGAAAGCTACCGGTGAAATGGCCGGTGAAATGCAGTGCGCTGACGACCCGGTTGCCAACCACCAGGCGCTGCGTCACGACGACCCGCAGGTCCGGCACCGCGCGCAGGAACGCCTTGGCGGCCACCATCGGTCCCTTGGGTCCCTGCGGCCGCCCGGGCGGCAGCGCGTGGTCGGTGAAGGTGGGGGCGATCGCCTGGTCGAGCAGCGCCTGGCTGCCGTTGTTCCAGAAGCCGTAGAAGGCGTCGACGGGCGCAAGCATCGCGGCCACCGTCTTCGGCGGCAGGCTGCGGTCGACGATCTCGACACGGGGCTTGGCGATGGCGACCGCAGCACGGTCGTCCACCTGGGCGGCGAAGGCCGGCGCGGCCGCCAGCAACAGGGCGACGATAAGAGTGGGGCTGTATCGCATGGGTATCTCCTTCAGGCAGCGATGGTGCCGCCGCCATCGACCGTTACGGCCGACCCGGTGGCATAGGGGTTGGTGGCGACGAACAGGATCGCCTGGGCGACGTCCTCTGGATGGCCGACGCGGTGCGCAGGCAGGCGGGCGGCCGCCTTGTCGAACATCGCCGTCTTCGCGGCATCGTCCATCCCAGCATAGAGCGGCGTATCGATCAGGCCGGGAGAGACGGTATTGACCCTGACCGGCGCGCGTTCCAGCGCCTGCCCGCGCGCAAGCGCCTCCAGCGCGGCGTTGATCGCGCCCTGCAGGACCGAACTCGCGCTGGGGCGCTGCGACAGGAAGCCCGATACAAAGGTGATCGAGCCGCCGTCCATGACGCGCACTGCCTTGGCGATCCGATAGGCACCGAAGAACTTGCTGTTCATCGCCGCCTGCGCATCGCCTAGCGCGAGGTCGGCGACCGGTCCGCTCCTGGTCTGCGCGGCGGCGACGACGACATGGTCGAACGGTTCGGCACCCTCGAAGAACGCCGCGACCGACGCATCGTCGGCAATATCGAGCGCGTTGCGGCCGGGGCGGGCGACCGTCGCGCCGGCGGCGGCGAACGCATCGGCGGCGGCACCGCCGATCCCGCCGGTCGCGCCGACGACCAGGACACGGGCGTTGGTCAGATCGATGGCCATGGTCCTGTCTCCCTATGCGGCGGCGGGGCCGGGCAGGCCGGTTTCGGTCGGGGGGCCGCGCCGGATCATGGGCGTCGTACCCTTGGTCTCCAACGCCCAGGCGGCGATCTCGTCCTTGCGGGCGAACCAGACGCCGGGCTTGGAGCGTGCATAGGCAAGGAAGCGGTCGAGCACGCGCACCCGGCCGGCATGGCCCGAGATGCGGTCGTGCATGCTCACCACCATCATCCGGCGGCGATGCGCGCCTTCTTCATAGAGCTGATCGAACTCGTCGCGCAGCGCCTGTTCGTAGGCGGCGGGGTTCCATCCCTCGAAGGGATAGGAGACGATGTCGTTCATGTGGAAGGTGTAGGGCACCGTCACGAAATCGCCGCTGGCCAGCGGTACGATGAATGGTTCGTCGCGGCTCGGCTCGTCGATATGGTAGCGGAAGCCGAGACTCTGCAGGATGTCGAGCGTGCGAGGCGAGTTGCGCATCCAATAGGCGTTCCAGCCGACCGGCTTCTGCCCCGTCACCTCCTCGATCGCGGCGACGCCATCGGCGATGAAGCGCCGCTCCTCCGCCTCGGATAGCTGGTAGCTGTTTTCCCAGGTGCGGCCGTGGGCCGCCGCCTCGTGCCCGCGGCGCACGATCTCGCGCGCGACGTCGGGGGCGTGGCGGACCGCCTCGCCGATCATGAACGAAGACATCTTGACCTGATGCCGGTCTAGCAGGTCGAGGATGCGCGGAATGCCTTCGTTCGGGCCATAGGCGAAGAACGCGTTGGTCGGCAGATCCGGCAGCCCGCCCTTGATCGGATCGGGGATGACGCCGCCCGCGCCCGAAATCGGCTGGCCGCCGCCCTCGAACATCAGGCTGAAGCTGACCGCGAGGCGGGCGCCGCCCGGCCAGAAGGGTTGCTGGGGCATGAGGCGAGGCTCCTTGGCAGCCGCGACGCTGGCGAGCGTGGCGCTTCCGGCGAGAAAGGCGCGACGGTCGAGGCCGGGGCGGGTTGATCCGTTGGTCACGCCGCCAACATGGTCCTATGCGTCGTGATGATAAGCGACCGATCGGGCGACACAGTATCAATCCGGAGGCGATATGCTGGACGACCTGAACGAACTGCGGACCTTTCGGCAAGTGTTGGCGCACGGCTCGCTCACCGGTGCGGGGCGGGCGATGGGCGTGAGCCTCGCCGTCGTCAGCAAGCGGCTCGCCACGCTGGAGAAGCGCGTCGGCGTCCGGCTGGTCAACCGCACCACACGCAGCCTGTCGGCGACCGAGGAAGGCGAGCGGCTGCTGGTCGAGGTCGACCGTGCGCTGGAGGCGATCGCCCAGGGCGAGGAACTGCTGGCGACCGGGCGCGACGAGCCGGTAGGCACGCTGCGCGTCTCTGCCCCGGTGTCGTTCGGTCGCCGCCATGTCGCGCCCGTCCTGGGCGAGCTGGTGTCGCGCTATCCGCAACTCGCTTCGACGCTGTCGCTGGACGACCGGCTGGTCGATGTCGCGGGTGGAACGATCGATGTCGCGGTCCGGATCGGCGGCCATGCCGCGGCCGGCAGCGCGGCGATGCGCAAGCTCGCCGACAACCGGCGCATCCTGGTCGCCGCGCCAGCCTATCTCGGCCGGCGGGGGGCGCCCGCGACGCCCGCCGACCTGCCGGGGCACGACCTGCTGCGCTATGGTGATGCGACCGGCCCCTGGCGGCTGTTCGGTGCCGCCGGGCAGGAGCAGCTCGTTCCCGCCGCGGCCCGCCTGCGCGTCGACAATGGCGATGCGGTCCACGACTGGTGCGTCGCCGGACTGGGGATCGCGCTGAAGTCGCAGGTCGACGTCGCTGCGGACCTGCGCGACGGGGTGCTCGACCATGTCCTGCCCGGATGGCACGCCGGAGACACGCCGATCGTCGCCCTCTTTCCCGATCGCGTTGCCATGCCGCGCAAGACCCGCGTGTTCCTCGACGCGATGCTGGCGGCGCTACGCCGAGAGGCAGGGTCCGGGACGGGACCGTCGGGTAACGCCTAACCGGCCAATGCCGCGCGGGCGACGACCCAGCGGTGGACCTCCGAAGGACCGTCGTAGATGCGCATCAGCCGGACCTGTGCGGCAAGGAGGTGGAGCGGCATCTCCTTGGCCATTCCCATGGCGCCGAACGCCTGCATCGCGTGGTCGATCACCTCGGCGGCGAGTTCCGGACCCGCGACCTTGGCGGCCGAGACCAGTACGCGCACGTCCTCGCCCGCATCGATCCGGCGGGCGATGTCGTAGGCAAGCAGCTTGGTCGAATGGATGCGCGAGACCGCGTCCGCGATCCACCACTGGACCGACTGCCGGTCGGCGAGGAACTGCCCGAAGGTCCGGCGGTCGCGGGCATGCGCGACCATCATGGCGAGCCCGCGCTCGGCCGCGCCGATCGACCAGGCGGCGACCTCCAGCCGCCGCGCGGCGAGCCGGGCCTGCATCGGCGCGAAGCCCGCGCCCTCCGCGCCGAGCAGCGCTCCAGCAGGCAGGCGGACGTCGTCATAGGCGACCTCGAACGTGGTGGTGCCGCCGATCATCGGGATGCGGCCGACGATCGAGATGCCGGGCGTGTCGCGATCGACGAGAAAGGCGGATATGCCCTGCTTGCGTCCCGCCTCGCGGTCGGTCACTGCCATGACGATCGCGAAATCGGCGCTGTCGGCACGGCTGATCCATATCTTGCGCCCGTCGAGCCGCCAGCTACCATCGGCCAGCCGCGTGGCACGCGTCGTCATCGCCGACGGGTCCGACCCGGCGCCCGGCTCGGAAATGGCGATCGCCGACACCGTCTCGCCGCGAACATAGGGTCCGAGATAGCGGTCGCGCTGGTCGGGGGAGGCGGTTGTCGCGAGCATCCGCAGGTTGGGCGTGTCGGGCGGAAAGACATAGGGCACGATCGTCCGTCCGAGCGCGATGCCGACGCCGACCAGCGCCGTCTGCGGCAGGTCGGAACCGCCCATCTCCTCCGGTGCGTCGAGTCCCCAAAGCCCCAGCTCGCGCACGCGTGCGTCGAGCCGATCGATCTCGTCGGGCGTGCATTTCGCCTCCTGCCCCTTCGCCTCGCGCGCGAGGATCGCCGGTTCGAGCGGCATCAGCTCGTCGACGACGAAGCGCTCGACGAGGTCGAGCAGCATCCGGTGCTCGTCGGCCAGCGGCAGGTCGAAGCGCATGGTTCAGCGTCCCTCGAAGAGGGGGGGGGCGGCGCTCGCCCGTCGCGCGCACCCCCTCGCGGAAATCGGCGGTGGCGAACAGGGCGGCCTGTTCGTCCAGCATCCCGCGCCGCTTCGTTCGGCGCGACCATGAACTGCGGTCTGCGCCTCACAGCGTCGGGTCGGTCAAAGGTATTTCCATGCTTCGAACACACCTTCTGGCGGGTGCGGCTGCGCCGTGCTTGCTGCTAACTATCCCGGCCGCGGCACAAAGCCGGGATTCCACGGACGACCGCACCGATGCGACGATCGTCGTCACCGGCCAGCGTGATCCGCTGAAGCTCGACAATCAGGCAGAAGCGAGCAGCCGGCTCGGGCTATCAATCCGCGAGACGCCGGCGAGCGTCGAGGTGCTGACGCAGGACGATCTCCAGGTTCGCGGCCTCCGCACCGCGCGCGAGACGTTCAACGACGTGGTGGGGGCAATCGCCGGCAACGTGCCGGGCAATCCGGCCGTCGTCAGCTTGCGCGGCTTCGCAGGCAACACCGTCTCGATCCTTCAGGACGGCGTGCGGGTGTCGGCATCGACCGTCGTCCAGCGCGACAGCAACAACTGGCATTATGATCGGGTCGAGGTGCTAAAGGGACCGGCCTCGGTTCTCTACGGCGAAGGCGCGCTGGCCGGCGTCATCAACAAGGTGACGCGCAAGCCGGTGCTGGGCGAACGCCACCTCGACACGCTGCTGTCGGTCGGCAGCTTCGACACGGTGTTCGCGGCAGGCGGGGTCAACCTGCCGGTATCGTCCACGATCGCGGTGCGCGCGGACGCCAGCTATCAGCGATCGGATAGTCTCTACGATGTCGATAACAACG
The DNA here is from genome assembly GCA_003240755.1 of Sphingomonas hengshuiensis. Taxonomy (GTDB): domain Bacteria; phylum Pseudomonadota; class Alphaproteobacteria; order Sphingomonadales; family Sphingomonadaceae; genus Sphingomonas; species Sphingomonas hengshuiensis_A. Next base: position 146,619 of record QFNF01000010.1, read on the forward strand.
ACACATTCTCGGCCGGGTCGACCGCGAGCGCGTTATGGAAACCGAGTGATCGTCTGTCGCTGCTCGTCGCGGTCGATCACTTCGAGGATCGCTACGACGCCACCTATCAGGGCCTGCCGCTGATCTCCGGCCAATATGCACTGCGCCCATCGGATGCCGTGACGAGTGCGAACGGCCTTGTCGCCGATCGCGCGCTGCGCCGGCGTAACTACAATCCCCAGGGTGCCTATTCCGGTGCCGACGAGACGACGGTCCGATCGCGGCTCGACTGGAAAATCAGCGGCGGGTGGACCTTCGCGCTCGACCTGACCGGCTACACCGCCGATCGCCAGTTCCTGCTGGCGGACAGCCAGACCTTCGTCGCGCCCACCGCGGCCTTCCCCAACGGCAGCTTCCGCCAGAGCTATCAGGACTTCCGGCACGATCACCAGTTCTGGAACGCGCGCGGTGTGATCGGCAACGACGAGACCATCGCGGGGCTGCGCAACCGCTTCAGCCTTGGCGTCGAACACAACGACACCGATTTCGTCAGCCTGCGTCAGACTGCTCCCACCTCGGCCCTGCCGGCGGTGGACGTGCGCGACCCGGCCGTCGTGCCCCTGCCCACGGGGACGGCAATCTTCACGGCCGGCAACGTCACCTTCGACTCCAGGCTGAAGCAGACCTCCGTATTCGTGGAAGATGCGCTGAATCTGACGCCGAAGTGGCGGCTGGTCGGCGGGGTGCGCTGGGACCACATCGCGCTCGATCGGACGACGATCCAGAATGCGACCGGCGCGGCCGATCGCAACGGCCCGACCTTCGATCCCCTATCGTGGCGGGCGGGCACGACGTGGGACGTGACGCCGGGCCTGACGCTCTACGCGCAATATACGACGGCGGTATCGCCAGTTTCCTCGATCCTGCTGGCCTCGATCGCCAACAGTCGCTTCCGGCTGACCAAGGGCCGCGCCTACGAGGCCGGGTTCAAGGCGAGCGGATGGGGTGGTCGGGCAAGCGTCACCGGTGCCGTCTATCGCATCGAGCAGAAGGACATCCTGACACGCGATCCGACCAACCCGGCGCTGGCCGTGCAGGGCGGGCGGCAATCCTCGCAAGGCGTCGAACTGTCCGGCGTCGTCACGTCCATCAAGGCGCTGCGTCTCTCGGGCGGTGTCTCCTACACCGACGCGCACTATGACGAACTGTCCGAGCTGGTGAGCGGCGTCCGAAGCGATCGGAGCGGCAATCGTCCGATCAACGTGCCCTCGACCACGGTCAACGCCTCGGCGCTCTACACCATCGCCGACAAGGTGACGCTGGGCGGATTCGTGCGGCACGCCAGCGCCTTCTACACCGACACGGCCAACACCATCCGAGTTGCCGGGCATAATGTGCTGGATGCCAGTTTATCGTTCCCGGTCAGCCGCCAAGCGACCCTGACGCTGCGCGGCCGGAACCTGACGGACGCCTTCTACGGTGAATATTCCGGCTACCCGACCACCAACGTCTATATCGGCGCGCCACGATCGTTCGAGATAGCGCTGGCGACGCGGTTCTGATGTCCGGGCAGCGCCGATCGGCGGCATCGCGCGCACGCATCGTCGTGCGCGGCGTCCATCTTTGGTTGGGGCTGGGCCTGGGGCTGCTGTTCGCGGTCCTCAGCCTCACCGGCTCGGCGCTGGTGTTCTACACCGGCATCGACGCCGCGCTCCACCCTGCCGTCCGCGTGGTGCAAGCCGGTCCTGCGCCGGATCTAGCCTCACGCGTATGGGATCGGGCGCTGGCGACCGGGCGCGCGCGCTGGCACGATCCCGCCGGTAAATGGACCATCGAAGTGACGGGAGAGGGCGGCACCATTCCGGCGCGCTTCTACCCATCGTCCGGGCACGGCCACCACGCCGATCGGATGATGGTCTGGTTCTCGCCCGATGGCACGCGGATCGTCCGTGCCGAACCTTGGGGCGGCTATCTGATGAGCTGGCTCTACCAGCTCCACATGGCGCTGCTCGCCGGCGACCTGGGTGGTCAGCTGGTGGGCTGGTCGGGCGTGGCGATGCTGCTGTTGCTGGTCAGCGGCATCGCGGCGTGGTGGCCGCGCGGAAGCTGGCGCAAGGCAGTTGCCTTCAAACGCGACGCTGCACCGATCCGCCGGCTGCGCGACCTGCACAAGCTGTCCGGTCTTTGGAGCATGCTGCTGCTGTCTGTGCTGGTAGCGACCGGCGTGTTGCTGGCGCTGCCTCCCGTCGCGCGGGCTCTGTTACAGCCCGCGACAATTCCGGCCCCGAAATCCTCTGCCAACGGGGGCGATCGAGCCAGTATCGTTCAGGCGTTCGCAGCCGCGCACCGGGCATTGCCGGATGGTCGGGTCGTCTTCGTGGATATGCCCGGCGCGCACGATGCGCCGGTCCGCGTTCGGCTTCAGGTGCCCGGTGATCCCCATCGACGCTTCCCAGGCAGCTACGTCTTCATTGACCAATTCTCAGGCCGGGTGCTGGCGGTACATGATGTTCGCCACGCCGGCACCGGAACGGCCGTGGCAAGCTGGGTCCGCACGCTGCACGACGGGACAGTCGGCGGCTTGACGACGCGCATTCTGGCGGTGTTGCTTGGGGTCGCACCCACGCTGCTATTCGCAACCGGCATTCTTCACTGGCTTCGGCGTCGTGCGGCTCATGCCCGCGCAGGGACGATCGGAACGGCGATCTCGGGCCGCCGGGCGTAGCGCCGGGCCAGTGCGGCGCAGACCATCAACTGCATCTGGTGAAACAGCATCAGCGGCAGGACGATCAGCCCGACCGCACTGGCCGGGAAGATGATGTTGGCCATCGGCAGGCCGCTCGCCATGCTCTTCTTCGACCCGCAGAACACGATGGCGATCTCGTCTTCGGTGGTGAAGCGCAGGAAGCGGCTTGCCGCCGTGGTGGCGACCAGCATGATCGCCAGCATGACGAGGTCGAGGACGATGACGAGCCCGAGGCTCTGCGGCGTCACCCTGCTCCAGATGCCGGCGACGACGCCCGCGCTGAACGCGGAATAGCCGACCAGCAGGATCGAGCCGCGATCGACGACCATCGTCAGCGTCTTTTGCCGGTTCAGCCATTCGCCGATGAGCGGCCGTGCAAACTGGCCGACCACGAACGGCAGCAGGATCTGGAGCGCGATGTCGCCCACCGCATCCAGCGACATGCCGCCCGTCCCGGCGCTGAGCACCATCGTCGCCAGCAGCGGCGTGATGACCACCCCGGCCAGGTTCGACAAAGATGCGCAGCACAGGGCGGCGGGCACGTTGCCGCGCGCGATCGACGTGAAGGCGATCGAGGACTGCACCGTCGAGGGCAGCAGCGCGACGAACATCAGCCC
>QFNF01000011.1:0-40860 GCA_003240755.1 Sphingomonas hengshuiensis
GGGAACAAGACGTCGCTGCTCTGGAACGAGTAAGGCCGCAGACCCACGCCCTGCCGCTTCGCCGCCGTCCCTCTCCCGCGAAAGCGGGAGAGGGTTTCGGGCGTCAATCCTTCAAGTTCGCCGGGACCTTGCCGCCGCTGCGCTCGAGCTCGCGCATGAGCGCCTTGTGGAGCCAGATGTTCATCTCGGCGGAGCCGTTCTTCTCGCCGGTGTAGCCGAGCTCGGTGGCGAGCTCGCGGCGGTTGTCGAGGCTGGAGTCGAGGTCGAGCAGCTTCATCAGGTCGACGATCGACGTCCGCCAGTTGAGCGGCGGATTACCCTTTTGCTGCGCGATCCGTTCGATTGCGGTCATCGGATCGACCGGCTGCGGCGCGGGGGCGGCGGGGGCAGCAGGGACAGGTGCGGGCGCTGCCGGCGCGTGTTGCTGCGTCGGGGCAGGTGCGGGCGTCTGCTGCGGTGCGGGTGCTTCCTTCTTCTGGCCGAAGTAATTGTCGCCGAACGGGCCTCCATCCTTGCCGAAAATCTGTGTCTTGATGCGTTCGAAGATACCCATGATCGCCTCCCTGTACGAAGTGGTCGAGCGGGCAACGGTCGGGCGACGGTTCGGCTCCCGCGACGATACGCCATTGGTCTGACGCGCGGGGCGTCCTATGTCGTGGGCGATGGTACGCACCAAGACGCCGCCCGGCCTGCCCACCCGCGAGCAGATTCTCGACTTCATCCAGTCGTCGGACACCCCGGCGGGCAAGCGCGAGATCGCTCGCGCCTTCGGCCTGTCCGCACAACAGAAGATATCGCTGAAGGCATTGTTAAAGGACATGGCCGACGAGGGGCTGATCGACAGTGCCCCCGGCCGGGCATTTCACAAGATGGGCGGCTTGCCGAAGGTGACGGTGTTGCGCGTTGCCGATGTCGATGACGGCGGCAATGTGTGGGCGGTGCCCGAACGGTGGGAGGCGGAGACGCCGCCGCCGCGCGTCCGGGTGCGCGAACGCGGACGGCGCAGCGCGCTGGGCATCGGCGACCGCATCCTTGCGCGGACCGAAGAAGCCGGCAGCGGCTGGGCCGCCTATCCGATGAAGAAGCTCGACCGCGCGGCCGAGGCGGTACTGGGTGTGCTGCGCGCCGAGGGCGACAAGCTGTGGCTGCAAGGGATCGACAAGAAGGAACGCCGCGAGGTGCCGGTGTCCGACGCGGGCGGTGCGGCAGCGGGCGACCTCGTGCTCGCGGCGTTGGGTGGGCGCCCCCCGCGGATCACGGCGCGGGTGGTCGAACGGCTGGGCGATCCGTTCGAGGCACGCAGCTTTTCGCTGATCGCGATCCACAAGCATGGCATTCCCGACGTCTTTTCGGAGGAGGTACTGGCCGAGGCGCGCAAGGTTGCGGGCTATCCGCTGGGCAAGGAACGCGAAGACCTGCGCCACCTGCCGATCGTCGCCATCGATCCCGTCGATGCGCGCGACCATGACGATGCGGTCTGGGCGAGTGCCGACGACCGGGCCGACAATCCCGGCGGCTGGCAGGCGATCGTGGCGATCGCCGATGTGTCCTTCTATGTCCGCCCCGGTTCCGACCTCGACAAGTCGGCGCGGTCGCGCGGCAACAGCGTCTATTTTCCCGACCGGGTCGTGCCGATGCTGCCCGAAATCCTGTCGGCGGACATGTGTTCGCTCAAGGCCGGACAGGATCGTGCCGCCCTGGTCTGTCACCTGACCATCGCCAGCGACGGCAGGCTCAGGGACTGGCGCTTCACCCGTGCGGTGATCCGCGTCGCGGCGAATATCGCCTACGAACATGCCCAGGCCGCGATCGACGGCGCCGTGGATGCGCCCGTGCCGAGCGAACTGATCGACGGCGCGCTGAAGCCGTTATGGGACTGCTGGGGCGCGCTGGCGAAGGCGCGGCGCAACCGGGAGCCGCTCGACCTCGACCTGCCCGAACGGCGCATCGTGCTGGACGAAAAGGGGCGCATCCTTTCGGTAGCGCCGCGCGAGCGGCTCGATTCGATGCGGCTGATCGAGGATTTCATGATCGCCGCCAACGTCGCCGCCGCCAAGGCGCTGGAGGCGAAGAAGGCACCGGTCATGTACCGCGTCCACGAACCGCCGACCCGCGAGAAGCTGGTCGCGCTCAAGGACTATCTCGAGACGTTCGACGTGCCGTTCGCGCTGGGGCAGGTGATCCGGCCCGCGACCTTCAACCATGTGCTGGAGCGGATAGGGGACGCGGACTTCAGGCCGCAGGTGATGGAACAGGTCCTGCGTACCCAGACGCAGGCATTCTACGGTCCGCAGAACCACGGCCATTTCGGTCTCGGCCTGGGCAGCTACGCCCATTTCACTTCGCCGATCCGGCGCTATGCCGATCTGCTCGTTCACCGGTCGCTGGTCGGAAGCCATGGATTGGGCGAAGGCGCGCTGCCGGCCGACGATGCCGCGAACATGGAGCGGGTGGGCGAAGCGATCAGCGGTCTGGAACGTCGCGCCATGGAGGCCGAGCGCGAAACCGTCGACCGCTACGTCGCCGCCTATCTGGCCGAGCATGTCGGCACGGTGATGGAGGCACGGATCACCGGGGTCGCATCGTTCGGATTCTTCGCGACGATCGAGGGGGTGGGCGGCGACGGGCTGGTTCCCGCCCGCGACCTCGGTACCGAATATTTCCGTTTCGATGAAACGTCGCAGGCGCTGATCGGCGACCAGAGTGGGGAAACCTTTTCCGCCGGGCAGCGGCTGGCGTTGCGGCTGGCCGAGGCAAACCCGGTGTCGGGCGCACTGCGCTTCGAACTGCCCGATGGGAAGGGATCGGCGGGCGGTGGCGACCGGCGCAAGGGGCCGCCGCCGCGCGTGTTGAAGCGGCGCGGGCGCCCAGCGAACATTCGTCACCAGGGGCGCAAACGGTGACGCCGGTGGTGTACCGTACCCACCGGTAGCCCGGCGCCGCGCCGGTCCGCCGCCACGATCCGGCCGTGCCGACGGGGCGCCTGGGCCATCGGGCACGCTGGTCGCGGGCGGCACGCCTCGTCTCGATCACCGAACCCGACCCGATCGGATTCATGTCAGGCGGAGGTAGTAACCGCCTCAACCCGCCTCGTGAAACTGCAGGTTCGCCAGCCGTGCATACAGCCCACCCTGCGCGATCAGGTCGCCATGCCGTCCGCTTTCGACGATCCGCCCCTGATCCATCACGATGATCCGCGACGCTGCGCGCACCGTGGCCAGTCGATGCGCGATCACCAGCGTCGTGCGGTTCGTCATCAGCCTGTCGAGCGCATCCTGCACCAGCCGCTCGCTTTCCGCGTCCAGCGCAGAGGTCGCTTCGTCCAGCAGCAGGATCGGCGCATCGCGCAGAAGCGCGCGCGCGATCGCTACCCGCTGTCGCTGTCCGCCGGACAGTCGCGCGCCACCTTCGCCGAGATAGGTATCCAGCCCCTGGGGGAGGGCGCGCAGGAAGTCGCTGGCATTGGCGGCGTCGGCGGCGGCCCATAGCTGGTCGTCGCTGGCATCCCAACGGCCATAGCGCAGATTGTCGCGGGCAGAGGCGGCGAAGATCACCGTTTCCTGCGGCACCATCGCGATCCGCGCGCGTACCGCCGCCGGATCGGCCAGGCGGACGTCGACGCCATCGACCGCGATGTTGCCGCGTTCGGGATCGTAGAAGCGCTGGATCAACTGGAACAGCGTCGATTTGCCCGCGCCCGACGGTCCGACGACCGCGACCGTCTCGCCCGGCGCCACGTCGAGCGAGAAGCCCGACAGTGCGGCGACCTCAGGCCGGGTCGGATAATGGAAGGTGACGTCGTCGAACGCCACCGCACCGCGTGCCGGTTCGGGCAGCGCCACCGGTTGCGCCGGCGGCGCGATGTCGGGGCGCTGTGCCAGCAGGTCCGACAGCCGCCCGGCGGCGCCGGAGGCGCGCAGCAGGTCGCCATAGACCTCCGTCAGCGCGCCGAACGAGCCAGTGACCAGCGCGGCGGTCAGCACGAAGGCGGTGATCGAGCCGCCGGTGGTCCGCCCGGCGGCGACGTCGCTGACCGCATCCCACATGATGAGGGTGATCGCGGCGAACAACATGCCGATGACGAACGCAGTCATCACCGCGCGCGTCGCGAACCGCTTCTTGGCGGTGTCGAACCCGCGATCGACGGCTGATTCGAAGCGTTCGCTCTCGCGCCCTTCCTGCCCGAATGCCTGCACGATCTTCATCGCGCCCAGCGTTTCCGACGCGATCGATCCGATATCGGCGATCCGGTCCTGGCTCGACCGCGACAATTTGCGTACGCGCCCGCCCAGCCACATGATCGGCAGCACGATCACCGGGATGCCCACGATCAGATAGGCGGCGAGCTTGGGCGCCAGCGCGAACAGGTACAGCACCCCGCCGACGCCGACCAGCAGGTTGCGCAGCGCAATGGATACGGTGGTGCTGACGATCCCCTCGACGATCGCGGTATCGGCGGTCAGGCGCGAGGCGATTTCCGACGGCCGGTTCTCCTCGAACCAGCCGGGCGACAGCGTCAGCAGGTTGCGATGCACCGCCATGCGCAGGTCGGCGACGGTGCGCTCGCCCAGCCACGACACGAAATAGAAACGCCCGGCGGTGGCGATCGCCAGGACGACGACGACGCCCAGCAGCCCTTCGAAATAGGGACCGATCTCGCTGGCGGCGGCACCGGTGGCGAACCCGTTGTCGACCACCTGCTTGAAGGTGCGCGGAATCCACAGGGTCGCGACCGCGGCCGTGACCAGCGACACCAGCGCACCGACCAGTTGCAGCTTGTACCGGATGGTGAAGCGCCACACCAGCCGCAGCGCCGGCAGCATTTTCGTACGATCGGGGGCGGGGGGCGTGTCGGCCATGGTGCGCTGCCTAGCGCGTGGGCCGGGCTATCGCAAAGGGAACATCCGATGCCCTTCGTTGCTTGAACGTATCGAAGGGCGTGTATGTGGTGCCCGCCATGCGCTGTCAGCGCATGGACAGGTACGGTGTGCGACGTTCGAAGCGTTGTCGATGGCAACGAATCGCTATATTTCACCGGTACGGGTGTTTCCCGTCAGCCAGGTTCGGGGATGCCCATGTTGTACGACGCTTATGAATGGCAGCGCTCGCTGCTCGCCGGTGCCAGCGCGATGGCCAATTTCGGTGCGGGGTTGCTGCAGAACCCGAACAATCCCTTCGCCTATTTCGGGGGCGGGCCGGTGCTGGGATCGGCGCTGGCCGTATTCGCCCATGCCGCCGCACCGCGCGGCAAGCCGGCGTTCGGACTTACCTCCACGACCGTCGCGGGCAAACCGGTGGCAGTGCGCGAGGAAATCGTGCTGCGTCGCCCCTTCGGCCAGCTCAAGCGTTTCGTACGCGAGGGCGTCGAGGGTGGCCCCAAGTTGCTGATCGTCGCCCCCATGAGCGGCCATTATGCAACGCTGTTGCGCGGTACCGTGGAGCGGATGCTGCCGTTCGCCGACGTCTATATCACCGACTGGCGCGATGCGAAGCTGGTGCCGCTGTCCGACGGGCGCTTCGACCTCGACGATTATATCGACTACGTCGTCGCCTTCCTCGCGAAGATCGGCGAAACCGGTGAAGCCCGCCCGCATGTGCTGGCGGTGTGCCAGCCTTCCGTCCCGGTCTATGCCGCGACCGCGCTGATGGGAGCCGACGGCCATCCCAACCGTCCGCGCACGCTGACCATGATGGGCGGCCCGGTCGATACGCGCGAGGCGCCGACCGCGGTCAACACGCTGGCGACCGAACGGCCCCATGCCTGGTTCGCCCAGAACGTCATTGCGACCGTCCCGATGACCTATCCCGGTGCCGGTCGCCGCGTCTATCCGGGGTTCCTGCAGCTTGCCGGGTTCATGAGCATGAACCTGGGCAGCCACATGATCTCGCATTACGAGATGTTCAAGCATCTGGTGCAGGGTGATGGCGAGGGGGCGGGCACCACCCAGCGTTTCTACGAGGAATATCGTGCGGTGTGCGACATGACCGCCGAATTCTATCTCCAGACGATCGATCTGGTGTTCCAGACCCATGCCCTACCCGAAGGGACGATGAAGCATCGTGGGCGGGCGGTGGATCCGGGTGCGATCACCGACACCGCGATCCTCGCGATCGAGGGAGAGCGCGACGATATCTCCGGCCTGGGCCAGACCCGCGCCGCATTGACGTTGGCGACCGCTCTGCCCGACGCGATGAAGCAATATCACATGGCGCCCGAAGTCGGCCATTACGGCATCTTCAACGGATCGAAATGGCGCACCCGCATTGCGCCGGTCCTCGAGGAATGGATCACCCGTCACGAAGGCTGATCGAGCCCTGCGGGATCGAAGGGGCGGGGGTGCGAACCTCCGCCCCCGTTGCGTCAGACCTCGACCTTGGCGTGGCTTCCGGCTTCGTCGCCGCCCTTGATCGTCTGCCCGGTGAACATCTTGAGCTTGCCGAGCAGCGACTGGTCGGTTTCCCAGATTTCAGCGCTGCCCAGATCGAAGCGCAGCATCAGCAGCGACGGATCCTGCCTGCCCTGTTCATACCAGGCCTCGACCTGCTCCGACCAGTATCGGTCGATGACGGCAGGGTCGCGTTCCTCGGTCAGCGTGCCACCGATGCAGGCGAACAGATCGTGGCCCTTGGCGACAAACTGCACCATCGCCGGCCCGCCCTCCGCGGCGCGATTGTCCCGCTTGGTGTAGAACCAGAACGCGCTGTTCGCATCATCGTCGAGCACGGCGTACATCGGTTCGGAATGCTGCTGCTTGCCGGTAAGGCTCAGCATCACATAGGGGCTCGCGGCCATCGCCTTCCACATGGCTTCGCGGATCTCGGCTGGGCTCTTGGTCGACATCGTCGGTGGTTCCTTCGTGTTTGCCATCCGACAACGACCCAGCCCGCACAGGTTTCCACGCCGTGCCGCGCGCAAATCCGTATTGCGCAATGCCCGTGATGGCCCTAGTGCCTCGCTCCACCGCGCAAGTCGCGGTCGCTGGGGCGTCGCCAAGCGGTAAGGCACCGGTTTTTGGTACCGGCATTCGTAGGTTCGAATCCTGCCGCCCCAGCCAATTTCAAGTGATTGAGTTCGCTGGCTAACCCCAGTCCGGTGACGCGCCAGTGTGCAGGTGACTGTGCCATGTGGCTGTCCGGAGAGGTCGTCCTTGGCGTCGCTTCAGCATGTTTTCCGCCGAGGCCACATTTTCTGGTGGCGCCGGGTTCATTATTCGTTCCATACCAAGCCCATTGATGTCCGCCCGTCGCTCGGAACCCCTGACCGGCTGTAGGCGCGTAACCGGGGCACCGCGTTCTATGATCGGGTGGTGTCCATGTTGAACGACCGTATCCGCGCCAGTGGCGGCATGACCGAACGCGAGCTTCAGGCGATCGTCGCCGCAGACGGGCGGATCTTGACCGTCGAAGCGCGCGACCTGTCACCGAAGTAGAGCGTGAAGTTCGTTGCGATCGGGCGTTAAGGCAAGAACCCACCGCCGCGGCAATCAACCTGAAGTGGCTCTCCGCTGCCTTCTTGGTCCTGATCGCGCGTGTTTTCACCACGGCCGGGCCTCACGCCAGCGAGAATATTGCTGCAGGGATGACAGGCATTACAGCCCCGGAAAAGCAACCAGGACGCTAATAGGTACCGGACTCACCAGTTACATGGCGTCTTCAACGACCCAGGGTGCATTCGAGCGACGATCCGACAGGCGCGCCTCGCCACACTTCATCGATCAGACGAATATTGATCGATAGAGGCCCGATAACAAACTGGATCATTGCACCTTAGCCAGTGACGGTATTCAGTGCCCCGACATCATTTCTCCGCCGTCGGCCGAAGCGGCGCGATCCGTCGGTTCAGCAGCGCCGAGAAGGTGTCGAGCGAGCACCAGTTCCCGGCCACGTTCGGACAGCCGGGGATCGGCAGCGGCGTGCGGTCGATGGCTGTGCCCGCGAACCGCAGCGCATCGGGGGACTGGGTGCGATAGAACAGGCGCACATAGGCGCGGCCCGTGCCGACATCCCGCGCGCGCTCGATCACGATCGCGCCGCCGGGGGCAACGTCGTTGGTCGCATAGCCCGGCGCCGTGAGGTCGATCCCAAGCGCAGCCGCCAAGGCGGTCACATTGGTGTCATGCCCCATCAGAATGCGCACCCGCGTCCCGCCCGCGAGCGTATCCAGAACGTCTCGCCCCAGTGCCGATGCCTGATGCGCGGCCATGTAGGGGGGCCGCGTGAAGACGTCGAACAGGGCGGCGTGGAGCGCGCCCATTCGTCGAAGCGACGCGGCGTCGACCCGACCCCAGCCGACCGCCCGGCGTGGCATCCCCTCGACATATTGCAGCAACAGCACCTGCGCGATGCCCGACGTGGTGCGGATGGGCCCGTCGAGATCCACGCCCTTGCCGTCGGCGGACGCCGCGACACGCGATGGCCGGGGTGGTGCGCAGCCATCGCCCCGCGGCGCGCAGGCCAGCACCCCGTCGAGCAGCGCCAGCGCCGCCCTATGCCGCGCGGCCAGTGCCGCGACGCCGCCGGTGCTGCGTTCGATCGAATCGATCGCCGCCGCGGCATCGAAGCGCGTCGCGCCCGCGCGGAGCGGCTCGAAGATCGGATCGGCGCTGCCGGCGGGCAGATGCACGACCGTGCCCGGGCATCCGGGCAGGAGCGCCGCGGCATAATCGTCGCCGCTGGCGATCGTGCGGGCGGAATTGTTGCTGCGGATCGTGACGGCGGCGGGCGCCGGACAGCCGCGGGCGGGGATCAGCCCCTGTCGGATGAAACGCCGGCGATCGGCAGCGGCAACCCGCTCCAGCGCGCGATGGCCATGCGGCGTGATCGGGCTTTCGGCGACCGGCCAGCGCGGCCATGGCTGCGCGGTCCGCGTGCCTTCGGGCACTTCGCCGTCCAGCGGCGCGCGAATGCCATGGCGCATCACGACGATCGCCTGATCGACCACGATATCCGGTTTGGTCGCAGCGTCTGCGGGAAGGACGCCGGCGGCGACGAGGAAAAGCGACAGGAATTGGCGGATCATGTCGCTGCATTGGACGAAGAAAGTGTCGCGCGCGTGACAGGTCGCGCGGATCGGGTGCCAACCTCGCATTTACCCGCATTAATGGTCATTCTCCTCCCATTATATCCGCATGACGGTCATCACCTTGTCACCTATCCCTCGCAATGGCCCCGGCGACGGATCGATAGAGTCCGTGCCGACATCCTTTGGGGAACATCCACATGACCATCTCGCCATCGCGCCTGCGCGCGTTCCATCTGCTATGCGGTACGGCCGCCGGCCTGTTTGTCCCCAATATCGCTTGGGCCGGTCAGGCCGCGGCGGTCGAGGCGCAGGTGGTTGCGGCGACCGATCGGGACGCGGATATGAAACCGAACGACGACATCGTCGTGCACGGGACGCGCGAAGCGGTTCGCGCCGCGCAGGACGAACAGTTGAAGAGCGCGTCGCTGGCCACCGTCGTTTCCGGCGCGGAACTGCGCGCGCAACCGCAGCAGAACCTTGCCGACCTGCTCACGCGGCTGCCCGGCATCAACTCGTCGGTCGACCAGTCGCGCAACGCGGCCGGCACCGGCGAGGCGCAATATCTCTCGATCCGCGGCCTCGACACCGCGTACAACGCCTATCTGTTCGACGGCGTGCGGCTGGCGCAGACCGATGCGCGCACCCGCGCCATCTCGATGAATCTGCTCTCGCCGTTCGCGCTCGCCACGGTCCGCGTCGACAAGGCGCCGACCGCGAATTTCGATGGCGACGCGATCGCCGGCCTGATCGACCTGCGCACCGCCGGCGCGTTCGATCTGCCCGCGCACCATGTCCTGATCCGCGCGCAGGGGCAGATCGCCGGTCGCGCCGCCGCGCGCGACCAGGATCCCTGGGGCGGCACGGTACAGGCGGAAACGGCGCAGCGGTTCGGCAATCTGGGCGTCTATGCCTCCGCCTATTACGGGTTGAAGCATATGCTGGGCGAATCGACCGCGATGCAGCACGACTGGGAAAAATACGACAACAACATTCCCGGCATGATCCGCGACAATCTCGACAACATGTTCGCGCGCGGCGCACAGTGGCAGTCGTTCCGCAACAAGATCGAGCGCGTCGGCGGCACGCTGAACCTCGACTGGAAGGGCGAGGGCACGGACCTGTATTCGCGCACCACGTACGGCCAGTACAAGCTCAAGAGCTGGATGGACCAGACCGCGCTGCGCATCATGCCGATGGCACCGGACCAGATCAATCCGAACCCCGGCAAGGGTTCCTATGACGCCGCGGGCTTCCGCGCCGATTACGGGCTGGGCGCGACGCATTATTTCCGCACCGAACATTCCAACCAGACGCTGTTCAGCACCAAGCTGGGCGGACAGACCCGCACGGGCGATTTCACCTTCGACTATCACGGCGCCTATTCGCGCGGCGAACAGGAATATCCGCTGCGTATCCAGGCCAGTTTCGGCGGCCGGCCCTATATCGGCACGGCGGACAATGCCGGCACCGCCACCTACCGCATGGTCACGTCGATCGGCGATCGCACCAGCCCGCAGGTCGTGCTGACCGATGCGGCGCGTGCCTATCTGACCGATCTGACGCGGCTGAAGGAGTGGTACATTACCCAGCAGTTCGAGGATGCGTGGGAACGCCGGCTGGAAGGCCAGTTCGACACGACGTGGCACCATGCCGATCAGGGACTGGTGTCGATCCAGGCCGGGGCGAAGGTGGAAGACGCCAAGCGCTATTCCAATTCGCTGGGCGACGACGGCGCGCTACTCTACACCTTCCCCAATCCCGACGGGAAGGATTCGCCGCGCTGGGCCGCGACCGGCCCGTCGGTGGCGGACGTGCCGGGCACGATGCTGGGCGGGTTCATGCACGGTTCGGCGCAGGTGCCGATCAAGCTGATCGACACCGACTTCATCAAGGGACAGGTCGCGAAGCTGTCGACACCCAGGATGGCGACGCTCGATCCGGTGAAGCTGGAGGAGAACCGCCTCGACGGCAACGAGAACCGGATCGGCGCCTACACGATGGCGACGTTCCAGTTCGGCGACCTGCAGGTCATCCCCGGGCTGCGGTACGAATATAACCGCTTCAAGGGCACCTATTGGCAGGATCAGGGCGACAATAGCGCGTTCGTCACCAGTTCGCGCGATTATGACATGTGGCTGCCCAGCGTCGTCGCCAATTACCGTCCCAACGAGGCGGTGGTGGTGCGCGCCTCGGTGCGCAAGAGCTATTCGCGCCCGGCGTTCGACCTGCTGCTCGGCCCGACGACGCAGAGCCTGGGCGACGACGGCACGCTGTATCGTTTCATTCCCAACCCCAATCTCGACGCGCAGGAGGCGTGGAACTTCGACGCATCGATCGAGATCAAGGGCCATGGCACGGACTTCTTCTCGATCAGCCCCTTCTACAAGGATCTGAACCACGTCCTGTTCTCGACCGGCACCACCAATGCCAGCGGCGACTGGAACATCTGGAGCGCCGATTCGACCAAGGTCAACAGCGTCGAGACCGAAACGCTCAACACCGACGCCACCGGCAAGGTGTACGGCGTCGAGGTGTTCGGGCGCTATACGCTGGCCGGGCTGCCGGGGCTGTTGTCGGGCCTCGGACTGCAGGGGAACGCCACGCTTCAGCGCGCGCAGGCGCGGGTGCTGGTGAGCGGCGAGATGCGCGACCAGCGCATGCCGCAGGCGCCGCGCGTCATGTATAACGCCGCGCTGTTCTACCAGCATGGCGGGCTGTACGGCGAACTCAACTACAATTATACCGGCGACCGCCTGTATGACCTGCGCTCCAGCCGCCCGGACACCTATATCCAGCCGGTGACGAAGGCGAACCTGATCGTCAACTATACGCTGAACGATCATATGACGGTCGGCGCATCGGTCGAGAACCTGTTCGACGAACATATCCTGTGGGCGACGACCGGCGACCGCAAGGCGTATCTGTCGAACGACCGCAAGGGCGGTTATGTCGAAACCGGCCGCATCTACATGATGAACCTGTCCTACGCGTTCTGAGCGCGGACCGACGGCCACCGACCGGGCGGCCTCTCCGACGGAGGGGCCGCCCGTGTCGTGTCAGCAGGACGCCGTCACCGGATCGCAGCGCGACAGCGCCCCGCCCGCGAAGGCGGCGCGATACGGCAGACGCTCGGGGTTGGCGGCCCCGTCATACAGGTCGCTGCTGATCCATTGCGCGCCCGACGCGATCGCGGCGTCCAGCCGGCGGCGGTCGTTCGCGCGCGGTTCGGCCAGTCCTTCGTCGGCGCGGGTGCGGACGATGAAGCCCTGCCGCACCAGTGCGGCGATGCGGTCGCGTCCGGTCGACGGATCCTGGATGTTGAACACCACCGCCTCCGGCACGTCGCGGTCGAAAAAGGCGAACATCGCCCGCCCGCGCAGCGACGGATGACCGGCGCGATAGGCGTCCTGATGCGCGGTCGAACCGTCCAGCACGAACAGGAACCGGCCCGCCGCTCGCGCCATCGTCGGCCAGGCGTGGTCGCGCGTCACCGCATCGCGCAGCGTCGCGGCGCGCCCGCGCACCGCGTCGGGCGTGACGATCCGCCCCGGCCCCATCACGGCGCGGATATCACGATCCAGCGCGGCGAGGTTCGCCGCGTCGAACCGCGCGCCGCCCGCGTCGCCGGCATTGACCAGCACGAACACCGGCGCATGGCCGCGATGTCGATCCGACCAGCCGCGCAGGATCGTCAGGCAGGCGCGGAAGCTGCGGCAATGGCTGTCCGTGTCGATGCCGGGGATGTGCAGCACCTTCGCCCCCGGCGCCGCCATCGCCGGATCGGCATCGCCCGGCGCGGCATAGGCCCCGCCGCGCGGATCGGGCGCGACGTCGAGCTCGACCTGCCGCAGGCCGCGATCGAGCTGCTCCGCCAGCGGCGGGTGGCCGTAAGCCAGCGCGGGCCATTCGCCCGGCGCGGCCGCGACGATCCGCGCGCGCGCTTCCGGCGAGGGATAGGGGCGGTAGCTGTTGTGCGACCCGATCACCTGAACCTGGTCGATCCGCAGCGACGCCGGCGTCCCCGCCATCCCCGCCGCCCCCGCCAGCAACGCCAGCAGCACCGTCGCCCGCCTCATGCGACCTCTCCCAGTGCCGGTTCGCTGATACCCGGCGCGCCGGTTTCCCAATGCCCGGCAAGCCGGTGGATCGTGCGGCCGCCATCGCCGGTCGTCGCCTCCACCGTCACGTCATACCAGCGGTGCGCGGCGACGGGCGCGAGCAGCACGGCGGTCGCCGCGCCCGGCGCCAGCGTCGGCGCACCGCCCGCCACCGCGCCATAGCGCGACCGGATCGCGATCGTCACTGGCATCGTGCCGTGATTGACGATTCCGATCCGTGTCGCCGCACCGGCGCGGGTGGCGTGGCAGGCGATCCGCGTGTCGCCGCCACCGATCGCGCGGTAAAAGCCGTTGGGGCCACGTACGGTCAGCGCCGCCGCCACGGGCCAGTCGTCCGACAGCGACTGGCCGGCGCCGACCGTATAATGGCGCGGCCCTGCTCCATCGGCGCTGTCGACGATGAACACGGCGCCCAGCGTGCCATCGTTGCGAAAGACAAGCTGCTGCCGGTCGCCCGCCCAGCGTGCGACGACGTCGAGCCGATAGGGCAAGGCACGCGCCGGCCGCGTCCCCGCTTCCTGTCGCGGCAGGGGCGGTGCCGCCGCCGCCGCCGGCGACTGGGGCGCGACCGGCTTCGCGCGGCGACACGCCGCGTCGCTGTTGGCGAGATAGTCGTCGACCGCCGGCAGCGCCGACAGCCATGCGGTGTCGCGCCGCGCCGCTGGCGACAGGTCGAAATCGAACATCGTCGTCAGATCGCCGCACACCGCGCGCCGCCATGGGCTGATGTTCGGTTCCATCACGCCGAACCGGCGTTCGAGGAACCGCAGCACCGATGTATGATCGGCCAGCTCCGAGCTCACCCACCCACCGCGCGTCCATGGCGACGCGACCAGCAACGGCACGCGCACGCCCAGCCCGATCGGCTCGCCGCGATAGCTTTCGCCGCGCAGGGGCACGGTGCTCGCCCCCATGCCGGGCAGGGTGGCGGGCAGCGGCGGGCTGACATGATCGAAAAAGCCGTCATTCTCGTCATAGTTCAGGATGAACGCCGTTTTCGCCCAGACCGCCGGATTGGCCGCCAGCGCCGCGATCAGCCGCGCGGTCAGCATCTGCCCGTAAGCGGGCGGCGCATCGGGATGCTCGCACATGTGGAACGGTGCCACGATCCACGACACCTGCGGCAGCCGGTCGGCGGCGACATCGGCGGCGAAGGCGCGGATCAGATGCTCGCCGCGCGACGCATCGGCATTGGCCGGGGTCGATCCCGCCGCCCAGGCGCGGGCGCGGGCATAATCCGCACCGGCCGGGTCCAGATCGCGGAACTCGGCGAAATAGCCCAGCGGATTATCGGAATAATTGTCATATTCCTGATACACGCGCCACGTGACGCCGGCCCGCGTCAATCGCGCCGGATAAGGGGTCCAGCCAAGGCCCGCAAAACGCGGATCGTCCTTCGCCATGTCCGCTCCGGGATTGGGATCGACCCCGTCATTGTCGACCGACCACGGCCCCTCGCGCCCGACGCTCGGCCCGCTGGTGCCGGTCCAGTGGTACAGCCGGTTCGGCCCCGTGGGCCCGTGGAGCGACGCGTGATAGGCGTCGCAGATGGTGAACTGGTCGGCCAGCGCGTAATAATAGGCCAGATCGTCCCGCGTCATATGGCCCATCGCCAGCGGACCCTTTTCCGGCATCCACACATCCCAGTGCTTCCAGCGCGCGTGGCTGCCCTTCCAGCTATGGTCGAGGCTGCCGATGCACCCCGCCGCGGTGGCGCGGGTATCGAGGCGGAACGGACGGACGATCGCGCCGCCGTCCTTCGCATCCTGCTGCTGTTCCCAGACGGTGCGTCCCGACGGCAGGATCGCCGGCCGCGGCTCGCCGAAGCCGCGCACCCCGCGCAGCGTACCGAAATAGTGATCGAACGAGCGGTTTTCCTGCATCAGGATCACGACATGCGCGACATCCTCGATCGAGCCGCGCGCCCGGGGTGCGGCAATGCGGGGGCCGGCGGCAAGGGTGCCGCCCGCGGCAACGAAGGTGCGTCGGTCGATGAGGGCCATGGTCATGCTTCCCGATGCCCGTTTTGAATGACAGCGCGATGTAACGTGCGCGATTATTGACCGATCCCGCACAGGCGATAGGTTGACCTGGCACCAGCAGGACATTCCGTTGAAACGACAGCGCCGCCAGAACCGCATTCTCGAACTGCTTGCATCCGCGGATTTCCACGGCGTTGCCTCGCTGGCACAGATGCTGGACGTGTCGGAGGAGACGATCCGTCGCGAGATCCGCAAACTGGAGGCGGACGGGCTGGTGGCGCGCGCGCATGGCGTGGTGCGGCTGGCCCGGCTGGAGACCGAGGGATCGTTCGCGCTGCGTCTTCAGCGCAACACCCACGCCAAGCAACGGATCGCGACCGCCGCCGCCAGTTTCGTCGCCGACGGGCAGACGCTGTATATCGACGCGAGCACCACCGGTCATTATGTCGCCCAGGCGCTGCGCGACCGGCAACGGCTGAGCGTCATCACCAACGCGGTCGGCGTCGCCACGGAACTCGGCGGACGCAACGACAATCGCATCCTGCTGGCCGGCGGCGAGATGGATTACGACTATCGCGCCTGTTTCGATGCGCCGGCGCTCGCCTATATGGCGCAGTTCACGCCGTCGCTGGCGATCATGTCGGTGGAATCGATGCACCTCGACAATGGCTATACGTCCTATCACGCCGGCGAGGCGGCGGCATGCCGGCTGATGGTGCAGCAGGCGCGCCGGGTGATGATGGCGATCGACGCATCGAAGTTCGATCGTCACGGCATGATCGCCGTCGCCGGTTTCGATGCGGTGGACGTGCTGGTGAGCGACCAGCCCGCACCCCCCGCCTATGCCAGGGTGCTGGCGGGAACCGAACAGATCGTCGCCTGAGCATCGAGCCGGCGCGCCGGCATCGCCGCGCAGCCGCCGGCCATCGCCGCGCAGCCGCCGGCCATCGCCTGCCCGGCCAGGCGGGCGCGATGCCGGCACGCTCGCGGCGCCGTCGCCACGCGACCCTTGCCACGACCGGCAGGATGGCGAACAGTCCGTTCGCCGCCGCGAACCGGACCGGAAAGATGTGGGACACTTGTTCATAGGCGCAGAAGCCGACGATCGCGGCGATCCGCCGGACCGGCATCGCCCGTCGTCGTGTGGGCGACGGCACCGCCCCGGCGGGTCGCGGCGCGGTGCGGCGGCATAGCCGGTCAGCGCCACGACGATCCCGCCCGCGGCTG
The DNA here is from genome assembly GCA_003240755.1 of Sphingomonas hengshuiensis. Lineage (GTDB taxonomy): Bacteria > Pseudomonadota > Alphaproteobacteria > Sphingomonadales > Sphingomonadaceae > Sphingomonas > Sphingomonas hengshuiensis_A. Next base: position 16,350 of record QFNF01000011.1, read on the forward strand.
CGGCGAAGGCGTAGCGCCGGTCGATCCGGTCCGCCAGCAGCCCGCACACCAGCGGTCCCAGCGTCACGCTGCCGTTGAGGACGCCAAGATACAGCAAGACCGCCTCCTTCACGCGGCGTTGCGACGATGTGGGTCGCCGATGTCCCGGAACGCGGCCCGGTCGGGATGCTCCTCGCAGATATCTCAGGAATTGAGCCGCTGTTCCCGAAGCTGACCGATCCAGGGTGAAGCATCCTCGTACGCCTGGCCGATCTGCAGCACTGCCAGATCGGCGTGGTTCGGACCGATGATCTGCAATCCCATGGGCAGTTTGTGTGCGCCGCCGAAGCCGGCAGGAACGGCGAGCGTGGGCAAGCCCGCCATGGTCGCCGGCAGCGTGACCTCCATCCAACGGTGATAGCTGTCCATCGTCCGTCCGGCGATCGTGCGCGGCCACCGGGTTTCGACGTCGAACGGAAACACCTGCGCGGTCGGCAACACCAGAAAATCGAACTGATCGAACAGCGTATCGAACGCGCGATAGATGCGGGTGCGTCCTTCGGACGCCCTGGTCAGTTGTTCGCCGGTGATCTTCGCCGCGCCCTCGACTTCGAAGATCGCTTCGGGCTTCATCCGCGCCCGCTTCGCCGGGTCGGCGTAGAAACCGGCGAGGTCGGCACCGACCGACCAGTGGCGCAAGGTCGATGCGGTTTGCCACATCGCGTCCGCCGGTTCGGACAGTTTCGCCGCGTCCACGGTCATTCCGATCGCGCGGAACGCTTCGAGAGCACGCCGGCAGGTGTCGAGCACGCCGTCCTCCATCGGCAGCGCGCCGTCCAGATCGCCCAGCCAGCCGATCCGGCCCCCTTTCCAGTCGCGTGCCAGCGAACCTGCAAAGACGGCCGGATCGTCGGGCAGCGCGAAGGGGGCACGCCGATCGGGTCCCGCCTGCACCGACAGCAGCAGCGCCAGGTCGCGCACGCTGCGCGCCATTGGACCGGCGGTGGCGAAATTCTGCCAGAACACGTCGCTTGACGGCACCGAAGGCACCCGCCCGAACGACGGGCGGAAACCGAAGACGTGGTTCCATCCTGCGGGATTGCGCAGCGACCCGCCGAAATCGCTGCCGTCCGCCAGCGGTACCATCCCCAACGCCAGGGCAACCGCGCCGCCGCCGGTGCTGCCGCCCGCGGTCTTCGCCGGGTTCCATGCGTTGCGGGTGATGCCGAACAACGGATTGAAACTGTGCGATCCCAGCGCGAATTCGGGCACGTTGGTCTTGCCCACGAAGATCGCCCCCGCCGCGCGCATCCGCGCCACCACCAGCGAATCCTCGGCAGGGACATGGTCGCGCAGGAGTGGCGACCCCTGGGTCGAACGGATGCCGCGCACGGGGGCGGTATCCTTTACCGCATGCGGAAAGCCATGCAGCGGACCATGGAAGCGTCCCTTCGCGGCATCCGCGTCCAGCGCCGCGGCCTGCCGCAACAGGCGATCGGGATCGACCCGCGAGACGATGGCGTTGAAGCGCGGGTTCAGCCGGTCGGTCTGGCGCAGATGCGCGGCCATCGCCTCGCGGCTCGATATGCGACGCTTTCGGATCGCATCGGCCAGTTCGACCGCGCCCATCGCGGCGACGGGATCGACACCCGTGGTGGGCCGGGCAAAAGCGGGCGTGGTGCCCGCAACCGCCGGCGCGGCAAGGAAGGTCCGCCGTGTCATCCCCGATATCCCGTCATGCATGGTCTGCCCGTTTCCCCGTCGTGCCCGGCAATGCCGATCCTCGCCGCCGGGCCGGTTGCGCGTACACATCCAAGGTCCCACGGCATAAGGGGTCCAACATGTTGGTATCCTGCGGCCGCGGCACCTTGGACGCCGCGCCGTCGCTGTCGGCGGATATCATGGGGCGAACCAGAGGGGGATCGAGCATGCATTGCAATCGCCGTACCGTCGTCATCGGTCTCGGCAGCGGGCTGCTGTACGGCCGTGCCTTCGCGCAGGGCGGGGGTGGCGGCCCGATCGACCTGGCGATCGTCAACGTCCGCGCATGGACCGGGCGGCGGGGCGTGTTCACCGACGCGATCGGCCTGCGCGGCAATCGCATCGTCGCGATCGGCGCGGCGGCGGTACGTGCGCAGCATGCCCCGCGCACCCGGACGATCGATGCGAAGGGGGCGTTCGCGATGCCGGCCTTCATCGACGGGCATACGCATTTCCTGCGTGGATCGGCCAACCTCTTGCTGCCGGACCTGCTGCGGGTCGACAGCCGCAGCGCATTCGTCGATCGGATCGGGCGGGCGGCACGGGCGTTGCGTCCCGGCGAATGGTTGTTGGGCGGCCCATGGGACGAGCAGCGATTCGGGGGTGTGCTGCCGCATCGGCGCTGGATCGACGCGGTGACGCCCGACACGCCGGTCGCCATTCCGCGCACCGATCTCCATTCGCTGTTCCTCAATTCACTGGCGCTGCGCCTTGCCGGGATCGATCGGACGACCCCGGACGTGGCGGGCGGCGTGATCGAGCGGGACGCCGACGGCGAACCCACCGGCGTGCTGAAGGACAATGCGCGCAATGCGGTGCTGCGCGTCATTCCCGAGCCGGACGCAACCGCGATCGACCGGCGGCTGCGCGCCGGGATCGCCCATGCGCTGTCGAAGGGGGTGGCGCAGGTCCATAACACCGAAGTCGACTGGTCCGTGCACGACGCGGTACGCCGCCTGCGTGCCGGTGGACCGACGGGCATGCGGTTCAATTCGTTCGTGCCGCTGCGCGACTGGGAACGGGTGGCGGGGCTTGTCGCGGCGGAGGGGCGGGGCGACGACTGGGTCCGCTGGGGCGGGTTGAAATGCGTGTCGGACGGATCGCTGGGCGCCCGTACCGCACGCTTCCACGAACCCTATCTCGACGCTCCCGGCCAGCGCGGGGTGTGGACCACCGGCGTCGACGAGATGCGCGCGATGATCCCGGCGGCCGATGCGGCGGGCCTTGCCGTTACCACCCATGCGATCGGCGACGAGGCGAACGACGTCGTGCTCGACATCTATGCCGATACCGTCCGGCGCAATGGTCCGCGCGACCGGCGCTTCCGCATCGAGCACGCCCAGCATCTGAGCGCCGGCGCCATCGAACGCATGGCGGCGCAGCAGGTTGTCGCATCGGTCCAGCCCTATCACGCCATTGACGACGGACGCTGGGCGGTCACGCGGATCGGCGAGGAGCGCCTGAAGCGCACCTATGCCTTTCGCTCGCTGCTCGGGGGCGGGGTGACGACCTGTTTCGGGTCGGACTGGCCGGTCGCGCCGATCGATCCGCTGACCGGAATCGACGCGGCCGTGGAACGCCGCACCATCGACGGCGCACATCCGGGGGGCTGGCATCCCGAACAGAAGGTCGGCGTCGAGGACGCGTTGATCGCGTACACCGCCACCGCGGCCTATGCCGGGTTCCAGGAGGATCGGCTGGGGCGGATCGCTCCGGGAATGCTCGCCGATATCGTCCTGCTGGACCGCGACCTGCTGGCGATCGATCCGGCCGACCTGTTGCGGACCCGGGTGCTGCGCACCTTCGTCGACGGGCAGGAACGCCATACCGACCCCGCGGCATGATTTGCTTCGCGTGGCGCGGCTGACTAGGTTCGGCCTTCAGCATGACAAAGGTCGAACGATGCTCCGCCCCCTGCCGCTCGCGCTGACCGAGCGTATCAGCCCGGCGGGCGGTACGCCGCTCTACATGCAGATCATCGGCGCGATCGTGCGCGACATCGAACGCGGCCGGCTCAAACCCGGCACCTATCTGCCGAGCAGCCGCGAACTGGCGGCGGAACTGGGCGTCAGCCGCAAGACGGTGGTCATCGCCTATGACGAACTGATCGCGCAGGGCTGGCTCGTATCGGCCGGCACGCGCGGCACGCTGGTATCGACGCGCTTTTCCGATCCGGTCGCGGCGGTGGAGCAGCCGACGATGGCGGTGCGCTTGCCCGAAAATCCGCTCTACCGGTTCGTGCCGGCGCCCGAACGGCCGCTGGCGGTGCCCGATGGCAGCGGGTTGAAGCTGGACGAAGGGGCGCCCGATGTCCGGTTGTTCCCGACCGATACCCTGGCGAAGGCGTATCGCCATGCGATCCGCGACATGGCGGGAACGCCGGCGCTGGCTTACCGCGATCCGCTGGGATTGGCGGCGCTGAGGACGAACATCGCCGAGATGCTTGGCGCGCAGCGTGGGCTGAACGTTTCCGCCGACCGGATCTGCATCACGCGGGGCAGCCAGAATGCGATCTTTCTGGTCGCGCAGGTGCTGACCCGGCCGGGCGATACCGTATTGTTCGAATCGCTGACCTATGAACCGGCCGTCGCCGCCTTCCGGACGCTGGGGGCGCGAACGCTGGCGGTGCCGCTGGATCGCGACGGGATCGACGTTGCGGCGGTGGAACAGGCGTGCCGCCAGCACCCGGTCCGCGCGCTGTTCCTGACGCCGCATCACCAGTTTCCGACGACGGTCGCGCTTCAGCCGGAACGACGATTGCGGCTGCTGTCGCTCGCGCGGCAGTTCGGCTTCGCGATCGTCGAGGACGATTACGATCACGAATTCCACTTCGCCTCGCAGCCGCTGTTGCCGATGAGCGCCTATGCGCCCGATCACGTCATCTATATCGGGTCGCTGTCGAAGCTGCTGCTGCCGGCATTGCGCATCGGCTATATCGCGGCGCCGGCAGCGGTGACGGCCGCACTGGCCCATGCCGTCGCGCTGACCGACGGGATGGGCAACGCGCTGACCGAAGCCGCCGTCGACCTGCTGATCCGCGAAGGCGAGCTGCATCGCCACGCCCGGCGGGCACGGAGCATCTATGCCGGGCGGCGTGGTGCCTTTGCCGCGCTGCTGGGCGACCGGCTGGGCGACGACGTGCAGTTCGACCTGCCCGATGGCGGCCTCGCCTTCTGGCTCCGTTTCCCCGAGCGGGACATGGACCGGATGGAGGCGCGCATGACGGCGATGGGGCTGCGTTTCGCCGCCTCGACCTCGTACATGCTCGGCAGGGATGCGCCGCGCGGATTGCGGGTCGGGTTCGCCAGCCTCGCCGCGGACGAGGCGGATGCCGCGGTCGGCCAGTTGCGGGCGGCGCTGGACAGTCACTAGCGGCGATCGCACTGGTATCCTCTTGCCGCGCGGAATTGGACGTTGTCCGCGCCAACTCCCTCCGGCTTGTATCGGCTTGTCACGGAACAGGGAGGTTCGACGTCATGACCGGCATCGCCACGCTCGCTTCCAGCGCACCGGGCGGAACCAGCGCGCCGTTGTTCGCCGACGACCGGGAACTGGCGGCGGGCGATGTGGTGAGCCTGACGGAAAGCGGGGTCGCACGGCTGATCGTCGCGGTACGTGGTCCGGTCACGATCACGGCGGGCGATCGGCTGTTCGCGCTGAACGCCAGCGGCGGCCTGTGGCTGCCGGCCGGGCAGGGATGCCGCGTCCTGGGGCGGGGGGCGGCGTGCGTACGCATGGTCGCGTTCGACCGGCCCGTCGCATCGATGCCGACGATGGCGCAGATGTTCGTGCTGTCGCCGCTGGTCCACGCGCTGATCGTGGCCATGGCGGCGGGCGACGGGGCGCGTTGCGGCACATCCGACCGCGACGGGGCGCTGGCGGCGCTGCTGGTGCAGGAATTGTCGGCGCTGCCGGAACGGCCGCTCAGGATCACGCTGCCGCGCGACCCGCGCCTTCGCCGGGTATGCGAGGCGATCGTCGCACGACCGGCGGACGACCGGGGCATCGACGAATGGTCGCGCGAGGCGGGCATGGCGCGGCGGACCTTTACCCAGTCGTTCCGTGACGAAACCGGCATGGCCTTTGCGGGCTGGCGACGGCAGGTACGTCTGGCCGAGGCGGCGGAACGGATCGCGGCGGGGCAGCCGATCGGGCGGGTCGCCTATGACCTTGGCTATGAAAGCAGCAGCGCATTCACCGCCATGTTCCGCCGGACGCTGGGTGCCGCGCCCACCCACTGGATGCGACGCAACTGAAGGACAGGCATTTGCGACACGATCTCGACCCCGGCATCCGCAGCTTCATCGAAACGATGCGGGCCGACTGGGCCGCCTTTCCGCCGGCGGAGACGCTGTCGCTCCCCGAACTGCGTGCCGCAGCCGAACAGGTGCGGGCGCGCTGGACCGCGGGCGGGCCGACGATGGCGGACACGGTCGAACGTACCATCGCGACCGATGCGGGCGGAGTCCGCATCCGCGTGTACCGGCCGCAGGGGGCGGGAGCCATGGCGCCCGCGCTTCTGTATATCCATGGCGGCGGTTTCGTCCTGTTCAGCCTCGACACGCATGACCGGCTGATGCGCGAATATGCCGCCGCAGCCGGCGTCGTGGTGGTCGGCATCGATTATCCGCTGTCGCCCGAGGCGCGGTTTCCCGTCGCGCTGGACCGGATCGGGGCGGCCGCGCGATGGATTGCGGCCCATGGCGCGACGATCGGCGTCGATCCCCGGCGACTTGCGATCGGGGGGGACTCGGCGGGCGCCAATCTGGCGATCGCGACGGCGGTCGACCTGCGCGGCAGCGTCGCGTTCGACGCGATCCTGTCGAACTACGGCTTCTTCTCGACGGTCGTGTCCGACGATGCCGAGGCGCGGCTCGGCGGGGCGGATGCGCTGCTGCACCGGGACGAACTGCTCGGCTATGCACGCAACTATCTGACGCACGCGGCGCAGGCGGCGGACCCGCGGGCGTTCCCGCTGTCGGCCGATCTTGCGGGTCTGCCGCCGACGCTGCTGCTGATCCCCGGACTGGACGTCCTCGCCGAACAGAGCGTGGCGATGGCCCGGCGGATGCGGGCGGCGGGCGTCGCGGCGGAAACGGTCATCTACCCCGGCGCGACCCACAGTTTCCTCGAAGCGATGTCGATCGCCGATCTCGCCCGACGCGGCATCGCCGATGGGGCGGCCTTTCTCGCCGGGCACCTGCACCGGTAGCCGGCATATGCTGGCCGCATATGCCGGCCGCCCCGTCAGAAGTCGACCGTCACCGATGCCTTGAACGTGCGCGGCGCGCCCTGAAGGAAAGCGGTACCGAACGCGCCGAAGGCCGAGGCCCAGTACCGCCGGTCGGCGACGTTATCGACGTTGACGCGGAACGTGACCGGGGTTTCGCCGATCACCGTGACATAGCGCCCGCCCAGATCGAACCGGGTCCATTCGGGCAGTTCGACGCTGTTCGCGGCGTTGACCATCTGCCGCCCGGTCTGGATCACGCGCCCGGTGACGGTAGCGCCGGGCAGGAAGTCCCATTCGACATTGGCATTGGCCAGATATTCGGGAATGCCGAAGGCACGGTTGCCCTGGTTGACGCCGTTCAGCGTCCGCCGCAGCCGGGCGTCGTTGATCGATCCGCCGGCGATCACGCGCAGGCCGGGCAGCGGTTCGCCATCGATGCTGAGTTCCAGTCCGCGATTGCGCTGTTCGCCGAACAGGCCATAGCGCAGCAGGGCCGGGTTCGCCGCATCGGGTACCGAATAGGCCGTCGGCTGGTCGATCTGGAACGCGGCGATGCTGGCGTTGAACCGGCCGAGCGACAACTTGCCCCCGACCTCATACTGCAATCCGCGATAGGGCGGAAAGATCTCGCCGGGATTGGCGAGGTTGGGCACGTTCGTCGGCGCGACCGGTCCCTGTACCAGCGCCTCGATGCGGTTGGCGAACAGCGACAGGCCCTCGACCGGCTTGACGACCAGCCCGATGACCGGCGTGATCGCGTCCTCGGCATAGCGGCTCGACTGGTCGCCGGGCTGCAGGACGCCGCCGCCCGGGGTCACGGTGCGCAGATAGGCATAGCGTCGGGCGACGATGCTCTGCAGCCGCAGCCCGGCGGTCAGCAGCACCCGGTCCTCCGCAAAGCCGAACGTGTCGGACACGAAGGCGCTGCCGATCGCGATCCGGCTGACGGGGAACGGATCGGACAGGTTGCCGCCGCTGGTGGTCGGTGTCGGGAACGGCGTGTCGGGCGTGTCGTACAGGTTGGTCGCATAGGTCGCGAACGACTGATAGGCGTTGCGATTGACCTGCCAACTGAACGATCCGCCGAAATTGATCTCCTGCGTGATGCCGCCCGCCGCCAGTTTCGTACGCAGCCCGGCGGTCACGGCTTCGTTGTTGTCCGACCGCGGCACATAGGATGCGGTGCCGGTCGCCGCGCCGGTGGTGAGGTTGCGGATCTGAATGCCGCCATATTGCCCGTCCTCCGCACCGTCGCGGGCACCGGCGATGACGTACAGCATCGCATTGTCGGTGACGTCCCATTCCGCCTTCACCACGCCGAAGACGTCACGCAATTCCGTGCGGGTCCAGGGTTGCGCGTAATTGTGCCGCGACCCTGGCACGCGGGGCACGCCGACGACGCCCGCCGCGAGTTGGACCAGCGGCCGCAGTTCGCGGACCAGCACATTCTGGTAGGCGACATCGAGCGACACGCGCACGCGATCGCTGCGCCAGTCGAACGCCGCGCCGATCATCGCGTTGCGGCGATATTCGTCCTCGATCCCGACATCGCCCGCGCGGTACACGCCGTTCACGCGTACGCCGACCGCGTCGTTGGCGAAACGCCGCCCGACATCGACGCTGCCGCCGAAATGCTGCGTCCCGCTATAGTTCGCGGTTGCGCGCAGCAGCGAGCGGTCGGCGCGCTTGGGCATCAGGTTGACGCTGCCGCCGATACCCGATCCGCCCGGCGCGGCGCCGTTCAGGAACGCGGTCGATCCGTTCAGCACCTGGACCTGCGCATAGAGTTCGGGCGAGATCAACTGACGCGGGGCGATGCCGTACAGGCCGTTCAGTCCGACATCGTCACCGTAGAGGGTGAAGCCGCGAATGACGAACTGTTCGCCCGCGATGCCGCCGCCATAGGTGGTGCGCACCGACGGATCGTTGTCGAGCACCTGACCGATCGTCTGCGGCTGCTGGTTCAGGATCAACGCGTCGTTATAGCTCTTGATGCTGAAGGGCAGGTCCTCGGCCGGCTTGTCGCCCAGCACGCCCGCGCTGCCGCCCCGGTCCACCTGCGTCTGGTTCGCACGCTGCGCGGTCACGACGATCTCGTCCTGGGACCGGTCGCTGTCGGGCGGTGCCGCCGCCTGTGCCAGCGCCACGGCGGGGAGGAACAGCGCCACGGTTCCGGTTGCCGTCAGTAAAGTCCGTTTCGCGGTACGCATCGCCCGTTTCCCCCGGTTGGTGGCAACGCCCCCGTCCTCGGGTGGCTGTTACCGGATTGCCATTGCCCACATACTATCGTCACGCGTTTGCAACACTACGTGCAGGCGGGCGACATATCGTCGCGTTCGGGCAGAATTGCGCGGCTGCGCTGGCATCCGCACCCGTCCCCCCGCATTGCTTGGCACGAAGCGGTCGGACGCCGGCGGGTACAGGGAAGCGAAACAGCATGAACGCAACGGGCAACGCCGGTACGGGAGCCGGCCCCTATGTCGTATCCGCCAGCGCGGTCGCCGACCTGGTCGAAGCCCGGCCGTTATGCTGCATCCTGTCCGGCGAGATTGCCCGGCCGGTCACGGCGATGCTGCCGCTGCTGGTCGAACGGGATGCGGACGGGGGGCTGTTCGAACTGTTCGGCCATATCCCGCGTCGGGCGCCGCTGGCCGGGCAGGTCGCCGATGGCGCGCCGGTGCTGGTGCTGGCGAACGGGCCGAACGCCTATGTTTCCCCCACGCTGGTGCCGCAGCCCGACTGGGGCCCGACGTGGAATTTCGCCATGGCCAGTATCGTCGGCACCTGGCGCCTGTGCGAGGCGGAAACCGACGAATCGCTCCGCCGCCTTGCCCGCAGGCTGGAGGGGGACGGCGATGCCGCGTGGACCGTGGAGCGGATGGGACCGCGCTACGAACGGTTGCGGCACGCCGTCGTCGCCTTCCGGATCGTCGTCACCGCGATCGAACCGCGCTTCAAACTGGGGCAGGACGAAAGCGACGCCAATTTCGATGCGATCGTCGCCAGCCATTCCGACCGCGACCTCGCGGCATGGATGCGTGACTTTCGATCGGGCAACCGGGAGCAACGGGCATGAGGAATTACCGCTTTCTCCATTCGACGATCCTTGCGGCGATGCTGGCCGGCGCGATCCCCGCCGGCGCGCGGCAGGCCGTGCCCGCGCCGGCCATCGACCGGACGCTCGCCTTCGATGCGCGCGAGGGGACGTGGATGGCCCCGTCGCTCTCGCCCGACGGACGGACGATCCTGTTCGACATTCTTGGCGACATCTATGCGGTCGCGGCGTCGGGGGGCGATGCCCGACCGATCCTGCGCGGCACCGCGTTCGAGATGCAGCCGGTCTGGTCGCCCGACGGCACCCGCTTCGCCTTCGTGTCGGATCGCTCGGGCGTGAACAACCTGTGGGTGGCCGATGCGGACGGGTCGAACCCGGTGCGGGTGTCGGACGAGGACGATGCCACCATCCTTACGTCGCCCGCATGGTCGTCCGACGGACGGCATCTCTATGCCTCGCGCATCGTCCATGACATCCTGTCGCCCGAGCTGTACCGCTGGCCGGCGACCGGCGGGCCGGGGGAGCGTATCACCGACGCCAACCGCGGCACCCGCACGCCGTTCGACGAACGGCACAACGCGCTGGGCGCGATGGCATCCGCCGACGGGCGCTATCTGTATTACGCGGTCAAGACCGGGTCGCTGTGGACCCGTCACCCGTTGCCGCACTGGTCGATCGCCCGGCGCGACGTGGCCAGCGGCAAGGAGGAGGTCATCGTGCAGACCGCGGGCGGCGCGATGCGGCCCGCCCTGTCGCATGACGGGCGGCTGCTGGCCTATGCGAGTCGCAACGGACGCGACACCGGGCTGCGGCTGCGTGATCTGGACAGCGGGGCGGACCGCTGGATCGTGCCGCGGATCGACCATGATTCGCAGGAAGGCGGCTATTATGTCGATCTGGTGCCGCGTATCGGCTTCACTGCCGACGATCGTGCGATCGTCACCAGCATCGATGGCGGGCTGAAGCGGATCGACCTTGCCGATGGCGGCGTGCACGACATTCCGTTCGTCGCCCCCGTTCGGGTCGCGGTCGGTTCGCCCACGCGCGTGGCGCAGCGGGAGGAAACGGGGGAGGTGCGCGTCCGCGTGATCCAGACGCCACGCCTGTCGCGCGATGGACGGAACATCACGTTCGCGGCGCTGGGCCGGCTCTATGTCCAGTCGACCCGCCCCGGCAGCCGTCCGCGCGCGGTGCGGGGCGTGCAGGGCATGGCGTACCAGCCCGAATGGTCGCCCGACGGCCGAACGCTCGCCTATGTCACCTGGTCGCGCGACACCGGCGGCGACGTGTGGCTGATCCCCGCGCAGGGCGGTGTGGCGCGCCGGGTCACGCGCAGCGCCGATTATTTCACCGAGCCATTGTTTTCGAAGGACGGGCGGACGCTGTACGCGCTCCACGCCAGCAAGGCCGACCGGCACGATCGGGCGATGGAGGTGACGCCGGACCGGGCGACCGATCTCGTCGCGCTGTCACCCGACACCGGGGAGCGGCGGCTGATCGCCCATGTGCGTGGCGGCATCGCGCTTGGCCTCGGCGACGACGGACGGTTGCGTTTCACCTCGCCCGCCGGGATCGAATCGATCGCACCCGACGGCAGCGACCGGCGTATCGAACTGAAGGTCGAGGCCCCCAATCCCAACCGCTATTTCAAGGGCATGACGGCACCGGAGGAAGCACGGCTGTCCCCCGATGGCCGCCAGGTACTGGTGAAGGCGGGGTCCCAGCTCTGGCTGGCCGACATGCCCCCCGTGCGGGGCGATACGCCACCCGTCATCCGGGTCGGCGTGGCGGATACGCCGGCGCGGCGGCTGACGCAGGTAGGCGCCGATGCGATCGCCTGGGCGCCGGACGGGCGACGGCTGTTGTGGTCGGTCGGTGCGACGGTCCGGACGATGGCGCACGACGCCGCGACACCGATGCCCGAACGCGATGCTGCGCGCTTCGATGCGACGGTGCGCGTGCCGCGCGCGGTGCCGCCGGGACGGATGCTGCTGCGGGGAGCGACCGTGCTGACCATGCGCGGAACCGAGGTGATCGAGAATGCCGATCTGCTGATCGATCGCGACCGCATTGCCGCCGTCGGGCCGCGCGGCAGTTTCCCGGTACCGGCCGGAACCCGGATCCGCGACATCGCCGGACGCTTCGTCACGCCCGGACTGGTCGATGCGCACGCCCATTGGTTCGAGATGCGGCGCGGGCTGCAGGAGGCCGGGCATTGGGACTTCCGCGCCAATCTGGCGATGGGGGTGACTGCCGGGCTGGACGTACAGCCGTTCACGACCGATGTCTTTGGCTATCAGGACATGATCGATGCCGGGATCATGGATGGACCGCGCGCATGGTCGACCGGTCCGGGGCTGTTCCTGAACCAGGCGCCGGCAACCGATGCCGATGCCGATGCGATCCTGTCGCGCTACCGCGACCATTACCGGACGCGGAACCTCAAATCCTATCTGGTGGGAGGGCGCGCGGTCCGGCAGCGCGTCGTCGCCGCCGCACGCCGCATGGGGATGATGCCGACGACCGAGGGGGCGAGCGACCATGTGCTGGGCCTCACCCATGCGCTCGACGGCTTTGCCGGCAACGAGCATAACCTGCCGCTGACGCCGCTGCACGACGATGTGATCCGCCTGATCGTCGCCAGCGGGATGAGCTATGTGCCGACATTGTCGGTCCTCTATGGCGGCGCGCCGGCATTGCCGAACATGTTGATCGAGGGGGACCCCCTCGACGATCCGCACATCCGGGCAACCTATCCGGCAGCGATGATCGCTGCGAAACGGCGCGACCGCCGCTGGACCCCGCCGCAAGACATGCGGGTCGCCGATTTCGCGGCCGATGCCATCCGCCTCCAGCGCGCGGGCGGGCTGGTGGGCATGGGCAGCCATGGCGAGGTGCAGGGGATCGGCATGCATCTGGAGATGAAGGCCTATACGCTGGGTGGCGCGTCCCCCCACGAGGCACTGTACGCGGCGACCATGGGATCCGCGCGCACGATCGGCCATGCCGATGATGTCGGCAGCATCGAACCCGGAAAGTTCGCCGACCTGCTGATCCTGTCCGCAGATCCGCGTGCCGATATCGACAACAGCCGGGGAATTGTCGAAGTCATCAAGGGCGGTGTCCGCTACCATGACGGCGCACGATCAAACCGGACAACGGATTAGGGTGGTGGACAACGATTGACGCTGTGGCTCCTGGCTGGTTCAACGCAAGGGGCGCTGACCGGACCGCTGCTGCCGGCCACGGGCATCTGCTGCGCGAATATGGCTATCGGAACAGCATGTTGCGCCGCTACCGGCGCTGGCCTGCCGGGGACGATGGTTGAAAAGGAGCGGATGGCCGTATGCATATGGCGCGCAAGGGCACGAACGCGAGCGGGATGCGGCGGTATAACCAACGGCTGATCCTGTCCGCCATTCGTCGTTTGAACGGCGCCTCCAAGGCTGAACTGTCGCGGGTGACGGGACTGTCGCCCCAGGCGGTGGTCCGGATCATCGACGAACTGGATAATGACGGACTGCTGTTCCAGGCGGAAAAGCGCACCGGCGGCATGGGGCAGCCGGCAACCGTCTATCGCATCAACGGCGCCCGCGGCTACACGGTCGGCGTCGATATCGGCCGGAACGCCATGACGCTGGCGCTGCTCGATTTCGATGGGCAGCGACGGGCGGTGCAATGCGACGCGGGTGCCTTTCCGACGATCGACCTCGCCGTGGCGCGGATCGACCGGTTCGTGCAGGAACAACTACCTGCGTCGTTGCGCGATCCCGGCACCTTCCTCGGGATCGGTATCGCGATGCCGTGGTTCCTCGGCGAATGGCGCGACGAGCTGGGCATTTCCGAACATCAGGCACGGGAATGGCGACGGGGCGACGTTGCCGACCGGCTGCGCGCGGGGCTCGACGGGCCGACCTTTTTCGATAATGACGGCAATGCCGCCACGCTGGCGCATCTGCTGTGCGGGGCGGGCGTCGATCTCCAGAACTATCTTTGCATCAACCTCGGCACCTTTGTGGGCGGGGGGCTGGTGCTGGGGGGGCAGGTGGTACAGGGCCGGCACGGCAATGCCGGCGCACTGGCATCGATGCCGGTCATGGCCGGTGGCCGGCGCGATTCGCTGATCCACCATGCCTCGCTCTACGACCGCGACCGGGCGACGACGCCGGCGGCGTTGGAGGGGTGGCAGCGGCGGTGCAGCGAAGCGCTCGCCTTCGCCATTTCCGGGGCCAACAGCCTGCTCGACCTCGAGGCGGTGATCCTCGACGGATCGCTCGACGCACCCGAACTGGCCGATATCGCGGCGGCGGTCGGACGGCAGCTTGACGAACATGCTCCGCCCGATTTCTTCGCGCCCGAACTGCGCATCGGAACCCTGGGGCAACAGGCGGCGGCGATCGGTGCCGGGTTGTTGCCGCTTCACGCGCAATATTCGCCCGATCTCAGCAGTTTGTTCAAGCGCGCCTGACGCGCAGGAGTGGCAATGGGACCAGAATCCGGTCGTCCCATTCGATCATGTTATCGATAGCAACAAACGATTATTTGGTAAGTCGTTGGAATGGATCTGCAAATCTCGCTTGACCAACTAAATCACATTTGTAGATTTAGTCGTATCGACCGTAGTCAGCGGCGTGTGACGGGAGAGTGGTGATGGCGTTGGTTTCGCGAAGTTCATCCGGGGCGGAGTGCCGCCTGTGAACGCGCCATTGCTGCTCGGCGGGATCGAGGCAGGCGGAACCAAGTTCCTGTGTGCCGTTGCCGACCGCGACGGGGCAATTCTGGCCGAAACCCGGATCGCGACCACCACCCCTGCCGAGACGCTGGGCGCGGCCAGTCGCTTCTTCCGCGATGCGCAGCATGTCCATGGCGACCTGTCGGCGCTGTCGGTCGGCAGCTTCGGACCGCTGTCGCTCAACCCGCTTGCCGCCGATTACGGCTACATCACCTCGACCCCGAAACCGGGCTGGGAAAATGTCGACCTGCTCGGCCATCTGCGCCAGACGATCGACGCGCCGATGACGCTCGATACCGACGTGAACTGCGCGGCGGTGGGCGAGCGGCTGTTCGGCAGCGGGCAGGGGCTGGACAGCTTCTGCTACATCACGATCGGCACCGGGATCGGCGTCGGGCTGCTGATCGGTGGTGCACCGCATGGCGGGGCCAACCACCCGGAGGCCGGGCATATCGCGGTCCCGCGCGCGCCTGGCGACGATGCGTTTGCCGGCATCTGTCCGTTCCACGGCGCTTGCCTGGAGGGGCTGGCGTGCGGTCCCGCGATGCGCGCGCGCTGGGGCGTGCCGGCCGAGCAACTCCCCGCCGACCATCCGGCCTGGGACATGGAGGCGGACTATATCGCCGCCTTGTGCGCCACGCTGACCTATGTCGTCCGCCCCGACCGGATCATCGTCGGCGGGGGCGTGATGCAACCGCAAATGTATCGGCGGGTGCGGCGGGCGCTCGTCGCAAAGCTTGCCGGCTATGACGCCAGCATGCGCGGAATCGACATGGACGACTATATAGCGGCGCCGACCGCCGGGGCGTCGGCCGGGCTGACCGGTGCGCTGGCGCTCGCCTGTCACACCGTCACCCGCCAATGGCCGATGCACTGGCGCATGGTCGAACCCTTTCACACGAACGAGGAGACGTTCGATGCATAGCATCGCGGCGCCGGCCGGCCGGCAGGATGTGGACGATGCCCGGGCGACGACGGCGATCATCCTGAGCGCGGCGGGCGCGGCGCTGGGCGGGCTGCTGTTCGGGTTCGACACGGCGGTCATTTCCGGCGCGACACAGGCGTTGCAGCTACGCTTCGCGCTGACCGACGCATCGCTGGGGTTCACCGTCGCCTCGGCGCTGATCGGCACGGTGATCGGGTCGCTGGTAACTGGTGCCCCCGCCGACCGACATGGCCGCAAGGCGATCATGCTGTCGGTCGCCATCGCCTATGTCGTCTCCTCGCTCGGCACCGGCCTTGCCCAGAACTGGCCGATGCTGATCGCGTTCCGCTTTCTGGGCGGGCTCGCCATCGGCGCGGCCTCGGTGGTGACGCCGATCTATATCGCCGAGGTGTCGCCCGCCAGGTTCCGTGGGCGTCTGGTGGCGATGAACCAGCTCAACATCGTGCTGGGCATCCTGATCGCGTTCCTCAGCAACTATTTGATCGCGCAGGTGCTGCCGCCCGAAACGGCATGGCGGTGGATGTTCGGCATCGTCGCGGCGCCATCGGCGCTGTTCCTCGCTGTGACGTTCGCCCTGCCCGAAAGCCCGCGCTGGCTGGCGGTGCAGGGTGAGCAGGCGAAGGCGGTGCAGGTCATGACGCGCCTCGGCTTTCCCGACCCGCAAGCCGAACTGGTACGCATCGAGGCGGCCGAGCGTCGCGATGCGGGGCAGGGCGATACCCGCCTGTTTCAGGGCGCGCACAGCTTTCCCGTCGCCTGCGCCATCGCCATCGCGCTGTTCAACCAGCTTTCGGGCATCAACGCGCTGCTCTATTACGCGCCACGCATCTTCGAACTGGCCGGGGCCGGAGCGGACAGCGCGCTGCTGCAGTCGATCGCGGTCGGCGGCACGAACTTGGTCTTCACGGTCGCCGCGTTGTTCTTCATCGACCGTTTCGGCCGGCGACCGCTGCTGTTCGTCGGGTCGATCGTCTGCGCCGCCGCACTGCTGCTGGTCGGGTGGCAGCTCGAACGCGTGGTGCCGAACGGGACGCTGATCCTCGGCGGGCTGCTGGCCTTCATCGCCGCCTTCGCCATCAGCCAGGGGGCGGTCATCTGGGTGTTCATCTCCGAAGTGTTCCCCAGTGCGGTGCGCGGCAAGGGGCAGGCGCTGGGATCGACGACCCACTGGGTGGCGGCAGCGGCGATCACCTGGCTGTTCCCGATCGTCGCCAGTGCGGTCGGCGGCTGGGTCTTCGCGTTCTTCGGCGCGATGATGCTGCTGCAACTGGCGTGGACGGTGCGGGTGATGCCCGAAACCAACGGCGTCGCGCTGGAAGACATGAACCTGAAGGGAAAGGCGGCATGAAGCGCCTTGCGATCCTCGCCATGACCGGGCTGATGCTTGCCACCGCCGCTTCGGCACAACGGCCCGATCCGGATCCGCGCCCGACCTATCACTTCGCGCCGGCGCGCAACTGGATGAACGATCCCAACGGCCTCGTTTACTATGACGGCGAGTATCATCTGTTCTTCCAGTACAATCCGCATGGCGACCGCTGGGGGCATATGAACTGGGGCCATACGGTCAGCCGCGACCTGGTCCATTGGGAGGAACTGCCGATCGCGATCCCTGAAACCGCGGACGTGATGGCGTTTTCGGGCAGCGCGGTGGTCGACTGGAACAACTCGACCGGGTTCGGCAGGAACGGCAAGCCACCGCTCGTCGCGATCTACACCGGGCATAACCCCGGGGCGAAGCTGCAGTCGCAATATGTCGCCTACAGCAACGATCGCGGCCGGACCTGGACCGTCCATGGCGAGGTGCTGAGCGTCGGATCGCCCGAGTTCCGCGATCCCAAGGTGTTCTGGCACGCGCCCACCAAACGCTGGGTAATGGTGGCGGTGATGGCGCTGGAGAACCGTGCCGTCCTGTTCACCTCGCCCGACCTGAAGCGATGGACCTTCGCCAGCAGCTTCGGTCCTGCGGGCGGGCGTGGGAAGAACTGGGAATGCCCCGACCTGTTCGAACTGCCGGTCGAAGGCGGCGCGCCGGGCGAGAAGCGCTGGGTGCTCGGCATCAACCTGGGCGACAACGCCGCCGGCGGTGGGTCGGGCGGGCAATATTTCGTCGGTGATTTCGACGGCAATCGTTTCACCACCGTCGCCGGCTGGCCAGGTGAGGCGCAGTGGATGGACTATGGCGCGGATTTCTATGCCGCCGTGTCGTGGAACGACCTGCCGAAGACCGACCCGCGTCGCCTCTGGATCGGCTGGGCGAACGACTGGCGCTATGCCGAGGCGATCCCGACCTGGCCGGCGCGCGGGCTGATGACGGTTCCCCGCGACGTCACGCTGAAGAAGACTCCGGCGGGCTATCGCATCGCGCAGGCGCCGGTGCGCGAGGTGGCGGGCCTGCGCGGCGCACGGCAGGATTTCGCCGCGACGCTGGGTGAAACGCCCACCGACCTGCCGATTGCCGGCGGTTCGGCCGACCTCATGATCGACCTCGACACCGGTACCGCCGATCAGGTGACGATCGCGTTGACCGACGAACAGGGGTACCAGACGCTGGTCGGCGTCAATCCGGGAGTGGACGAGGTGTTCATCGACCGTACCCGGTCGGGGCCGCATTTCCATGACGGTTTCGCCAACCGCCATGTCGCGCCGGTCGACCTGCGGGGGAAGCGCGTGCGGCTGCGGCTGCTCGCGGACCAGTCGATCCTCGAACTGTTCATCGGCGACGGCACGCGCACCATCACCGACCGCTTCTTTCGCGGGGGCGGGCAGCTCCGCTGGAGCGCGTCCGCACGCGGCGGCAGCGCGAAGCTGACGATGCACGCATGGCCGATGACCGGGGGACCGCGTCCATGATCGAAACGACCGCGCCGGGCTGACCGCCCGCCTGAACCATCACGAACAGTACCGATAAAAAATAACGGAAATCCGGGAGGATTTATGCCGAAGACGTTGCTCAGCCCTGCTGACATAGAGTGCGCTGGTGCCGCTCGCCGCCATGCCCGCCGCCGCGCAGGAAGTTGCCCCGCGCGAAACGACCGCCCAGGCGGAGGTGGAGGCCGCGCCGGAAAATGACGGCGGTGCCGACATCATCGTCACCGGGTACCGCGCGGCACTGGGATCGGCGCAGGAGATCAAGCGCAACTCGCCCTCGATCGTCGATGCGATCGTGTCGAACGACATCGGCAAGCTGCCCGACAACAACGCCGCCGAAGCGATCGCGCGCGTCACCGGCGTTACGGTGAGGCGAAGTGGTGGCCAGCTATCGTGCGCAGATCGCCGCGCGTCGCGACAAGGAGGTCCGCCTCGCCGGCTTGTAAGTCGCCCCGGCCGGACTGGCCGCCCCGTGCCGGCGGCCGGTCCGGTCACGTTGCCGCCCGGCGCGGAGGTTTCGCCTGCGTTATCGATGCCGCCATCGCCTATGCAGGTTGCGTCGCACAGGCCGGGCGGATCACCGCCGGGAGGGGGTGATCCGCGACGTGGGATGAGCGCGGCCCCGGACCGGCCGTTGATGGTTTCGGCCCGCGCACTGCCCGACGCCGACGCGGGGCCGACCACGGGGCCGCGTCGGCGGGCGGCAATCACGTTCGCGGAAGCGCGAATGCCATTGTGTAATCACCGTAGCGCGTACCCAATGCGCCGTGACCGCCGGCGGTGATGACGACATATTGACGGCCGTCCCTGCCGCGATAGGTCATCGGCGTCGCCTGTGCTCCGGCAGGCAGCCGCGCTTTCCACACGACCTCGCCGGTACGCAGATCATAGGCCCGAAGATACTGATCGGTCGTGGCACCGATGAACGCCAGCCCGCCGGCAGTGATGATCGAACCACCGAGGTTGGGCACGCCCGTCTTCAGCGGTATGCCGAGATGGGATCCGAACAGTCCGGTATCGCGGGCGGTGCCCAGCACCTGCCTCCACATGATCCGTCGCGTGGCCAGATCGACTGCCGTCAGATGCCCCCATGGTGGCGCAACGCAGGGCGCGCCGAAGATGCCGACCCACGCCTTCACGACGGCGACATAGGGGGTGTTGTACTGTGTCTGTAGCTGAGCCTGCATGGCGTTCTCGCCACCCTGCTTCTGCCGCATCAGCTTGGCGACGCGCGGATCGTCGCGGCGCATCAGCCACAGCTTGAACGGCATCTCCATCGTATTGACCGTCATGATGCCGCGAACCGGATCGACCGCCGCGCCGCCCCAGTCGGTCACGCCGTCAAAGGCCGGGTGCCCGATGATCGGCTTCAGTCCCATCGGCTGATAAATGCCGGTACCCTGGGCGCGGCGAATATCGATCCGGCAGAACAGTTGGTCGATCGGCGTCGCACCCCATGTCGCGACCTCGCTGGGCGCCGGCGGCGTGAAGCTCGGCATGCCCGTGGAGAAAGGCTGTGTCGGCGACACCCGCACCCCGGGGGTCGCCCCGTCGGTCCGGACCGGGCGTTCGGTGATCGCCGCGATCGGCGCACCGGTAAGGCGGTTGAGGAAGAAGACCTGCCCCATCTTGGTCGTCTGGATCAGGGCGGGAATGACGCGGCCATCGGGCGCGCGATAGTCGAACAGCGACGGCCCGATCGGCAGGTCCATGTCCCACATGTCGCGGTGAACGAGTTGCCGCACCCAGCGCAACTTCCCGGTCGCCACGTCCAGCGCGACGATCGATGACCCGAACCGGTCGTCGAACGGGCGACGATAGCCGATCCAGTAATCGGGCGATGCGTTCCCGGTGCCGAGATAGACGAGGCCGTTGACCGCATCGGCGGTGATCGCGCCCCATACATTGGGGGTTCCGCGGGTATAGGTCTGCCCCGCCGGCAGCGGCGCGATCGCATCCTGCGACCGCCCGACGTCCCACGCCCAGATTGCCCGACCCGTTACCGGATCATAGGCACGCACCACGCCCGAGGGAATGTCCCGATTGACGTTGTCGATGATACGTTCGCCGATGATGAGCCGCCCGTTGACGACAACCGGCGGCGTCGTTCCGATTTGATCCGATGGCCGCGACGTTCCCATATTGTCGCGGAGGTCGATCGCCCCGTCGTTGCCGAATGCCGCGCATGGACGGCCGGTATCGGCGTCGAGCGCGACCAGGCGGGCCGCGAAGGTAGGGGCGAAGATCCGCCGGGGACACGGGGTGCCGGCGGGTGCCTCGAAATAGCTTACACCGCGACAGACCAGATAGTTGTTGCCTTCGATCCGGGCCGGTTCATGCCAGCTCCATCTTGTCCGGCCGGTAGTGGCATCGATCGCCTGTACGAACGAATGCGGCGTACAGGTATAGAGCGTATCCCCGATATGGATCGGCGTCGCTTCGGAATGATATTCGCGTTTGTGCAGTTTCGCTTCGGCAGGCATGGGCAGGTCGCCGGTCCGCTGCGTCCACGCCAGTTCGAGCCGCCCGACATTTTGCGGGGTAATGTCCGACAGTGCGGAATAGCGTCGGCCCGACAAGGTGCCGCCATAATCGCGCCAGTCGCCATCGGCCTCCCCGCCGACCGTGGCGGATGGTGCAACAGCCGGGCCGACCTGTGCCACCACGCGCTGTCCATGCAGCAGCCACGTCCCCGCCAGCAGTGCCACCAGCACGGCCATGGCCGGCATCGCGTGCATCCGGTTGGTTCCGGTCCGGGGTCGCCAGCCGGTCAGCAGCACCAGCAGCAGCAATATGGTGGGCGCGACGACGCGCGGGACCAGTTGCAACCCGTCGAACCCGACCTCCCAAAGTGCCCAGAGCAGCGTTCCGAACCATATCGCGCCAAAGAGCCAGCGACCAAGGGGGTTGCCGCGACCAATCAGCGCACCGCTTGCCACCATCGCCACTCCGACGACCACGTAGTAGGGTGATCCGCCGATCGAGAGCAGCACGCCGCCGGCAACTGCGAAAAATCCGCCGAGGATCGCGACGACCCACGCCAGAGCGATCGTTAGCACCCGTCCCATATGCACCGTCCATGAAGCTACAGGACCGGAACGAAGCACGGCGGCGAAAGTGGCGCGATCGGTGAATATTGTTACAAATTGTTTCTGGGCAGCGTCTATTCGGTGCGAATGCTATCGTTGCCGGACCAGCGGGCCAGCGTCGTGCCGGTCGCCGGATTCTCGATCGCGACTTCCTCGAACGTCACCCCGATCAGGCATAGCGGACGCTGTTCCGCGCCCCCGGGCTGGTGGCAATGCGTGACCTGCCCGCCCGGCAACGCCGCAAGTCGTCCGCTAAGGCGAAGGCGAAAACCCTGATCGGTGCGAACCGCATCCGGTTCGGTCCGAACGACGGCGACATAGGGCAGGGTATCGCGACCGTCCTGTCGCGTCGCATCGCTGCCGACGACCTGTCCGATCGCCAGCGTCTGTCCGGGTAAAGTCACCGGATCGGCATCGATCGCAGCGGTCGGTGACGGCAAGGCCGGACACGCTTCGCTGCTGCTCCATGGCCGCGCGATCCAGAACCCGTCGATCGCCTGCACTCCGGCGGGCGCGGCCTGGCTCCACCAGTCCGCCGGC
This sequence comes from Sphingomonas hengshuiensis, assembly GCA_003240755.1. Lineage (GTDB taxonomy): Bacteria > Pseudomonadota > Alphaproteobacteria > Sphingomonadales > Sphingomonadaceae > Sphingomonas > Sphingomonas hengshuiensis_A. The sequence goes on from QFNF01000011.1 coordinate 38,556, forward strand.
GGCCAGCGGTTCGGCGCGACCTGTACCCGCAATGCCTTACCCGCCGCATCATAGCGCCATCCCGTTCCGGCGGCATCGTCGTCGCGCAACGGCCCGGTACAGCCAAAGGGCAGCGCGATCGAGAAACGCCGCCCGACGACATGCTCGACATCGACCGCCCGGTCCCCGGCGAGGGTGACGGCATCGGCGGCGACCGACGCAATCGCCAGCAGGCCGGCACGGTCGAACGGTGCGACAAGGACCGGCCGGGCGGGCTCCTGCCGGGCAGGCTCCGCGGCGGCAACCGGCGGCGACGGCGGGGCAGGCGCGTCGCCGGACCGGCGTCCGAGCACGAACCCGCCGCCGCCGACGACGAGAATGGCAGCCAGCCCACCGGCAAGCGCGAGGCGGCTGTTGCGGGGCGTCGGTTCCTTCATGGACATGGCTTAGCAATTTCCGGCACAAGGTGCACGATGGCCGTCAACGACAAATCCACGTCCGGGAAATAGCTTGAGCGCCGATCAGCTTCTGACGCTCGCGGTCCTCATCGGCGTGGTGGCCGCGCTGATCTGGGACCGGGTCCGTTCCGACGTCGTCGCGCTGGCCGGGGCCGCGGTGCTGCTGATCACCGGTGTCGTTCGTCCGGTCGAGGTACAGGGCGCGTTCGCCAGTCCGGCGATCATCGCCCTCGCCTCGCTGTTCGTCATCGCCTATGCCCTGGAATTGTCCGGGCTGCTCGACCTGGCCATCGTGTCGGCGGTGCGCCTGTGTCGACGCCTGGGCGCGGCAGGGCTGTGGCTGCTGCTCGGTGCCATCGGTTGCTTGTCCTGCTTCCTGAACAGTACCCCGATCGTCGTTCTGGGCGCGCCGGTCATCCGCGACGTGGCGACCACGTTAAAGCTGCCACCCAAACGCTATCTGATGCCGCTATCCTACATCACGGTGCTGACCGGATGTTGCACGTTGATCGGTACGTCGACCAACCTGCTGGTCGACGACATGGCGCGCGTGGCCGGACAACCGCGGTTCGGCATTTTCGAAATCACGCCGGTCGGGCTACCGATGGCGCTGGTCGGCGGACTGTATCTCTTCCTCTTCAGCGGCAAGTTGATGGGTCGCGGGCTGACCGAAGACGGTCCGGTGGCGCGCGACGTATCGATCAACGTCGACAACGCGCAGGTCGGCGATGCCGAACTGTTCGCCGAACCGCGTCCGTTCGACGCCAGCAAGGCTGCTATCGCGGCTGCGGTGTTCGTCGGCGCGATCGCAGCGGCGGCGATGAACGTCGCTCCGATCGCGGCGACCGCCTTTGCCGGGGCAGTGCTGCTCATCCTGCTGCGCGTCATTTCGCCTGACCAGGCCTATGGCGGATTGCGGCCACAGATCCTGATCCTGATCGCGGGCATGGTGGTGATCGGCATTGCGATGGAGGAAAGCCGACTTGCGGCCGTCGCCACGCGGATGCTCGTTGGTTCGTTGCAGGAATTCGGGCCGCTGGCGGCGCTGATCGTACTCTATGCCGTGACGATGGTGTTGACCGAGCTCCTGTCGAACGCGACCGTCGCGGTCTTGATGACGCCGATCGCAGTGGCGCTCGCCGAAAGCCTCGGGGTAAGTACCCGCCCATTTCTCGTCGCGGTCATGATGGCTGGAAGCGCCGCCTTTGCAACGCCCTTCGGGTACCAGACCAACGTCATTGTCTACCAGATGGCAGGCTATCGCTACATGGATTTCGTCCGGGTCGGATTACCCTTGAACTTGATCACCTTTGCAGTGGCGATCGGAGCAATCCGGATATTCTTCCCGTTTTGAGGTTCGTCGGGATTCACTGGGAATCGATGACGGCAGCGGCGAGATGGATCGTGGCTCCGAAGCTGCGACGGGCCGCAGAGAGTTCATCCCCGCGGGGGCGGGGGAGACAACAGCACCGGCGGCGGCAGGCGCGACAGGTCGACCTGATCCCCGCGGGGGCGGGGGAGACCCGGCTGCGGATCAGCACCCCGGGTGCGGCAAGGGGTGATCCCCGCGGGGGCGGGGGAGACGAAGGGGAAGAGATCATGGCCGCCGGCGTCCCGGGGTGATCCCCGCGGGGGCGGGGGAGACTTATGGCTTTTGCACCCGCCTTTGTCCGTCCGGGGGTGATCCCCGCGGGGGCGGGGGAGACGTCGGTTAGCGTCGCGTTGATCCGCCCGTATAGGGGTGATCCCCGCGGGGGCGGGGGAGACGCCAAGCGCGGGTCGAACGTGCAGCCCCAATCGGGGTGATCCCCGCGGGGGCGGGGGAGACGAGTAGCAGGGGGAGAGGCGGCAGGCGCGGGGGGGGGGGG
>QFNF01000011.1:40878-118484 GCA_003240755.1 Sphingomonas hengshuiensis
GGGGGGGGTGATCCCCGCGGGGGCGGGGGAGACAGCGCCCCGTTCGTGCCGATCGTAATCGCCGAGGGGTGATCCCCGCGGGGGCGGGGGAGACGCTGTCCGCCCCGCCGCTGATCGACACGAAATGGGGTGATCCCCGCGGGGGCGGGGGAGACAGGGCGCCATTCGCCGCGATGGAAAGGAGCGCGGGGTGATCCCCGCGGGGGCGGGGGAGACACCCCGGCCGCTCTCATGGGGGCGTCATAGCGGGGGTGATCCCCGCGGGGGCGGGGGAGACGATTGCGCGCGGTGGGGGATCAGCCCCGCCGCGGGGTGATCCCCGCGGGGGCGGGGGAGACGTCAAGCGCGCGGGCAAAGCATCCGTCGCGCAAGGGTGATCCCCGCGGGGGCGGGGGAGACGCATAATTTGAGTAGCGATAGACCGCAAGTTGGGGGTGATCCCCGCGGGGGCGGGGGAGACACCGGCACGATCAAGGGCGTGTCGGTGACGGAGGGGTGATCCCCGCGGGGGCGGGGGAGACCGGAGCCGGACAGCGGCAACGGCAGCGTTTCAAGGGTGATCCCCGCGGGGGCGGGGGAGACGCCGAGCTGGGTCACAAGCCTTGCACGAAGGGGGGGTGATCCCCGCGGGGGCGGGGGAGACTTCGAGGGCCGGTGGCAGGACACGTTCGGCACGGGGTGATCCCCGCGGGGGCGGGGGAGACTAGAACGGCTGAAATCTGCGCTCCCCTTCGCCGGGGTGATCCCCGCGGGGGCGGGGGAGACTTCGAGGGCCGGTGGCAGGACACGTTCGGCACGGGGTGATCCCCGCTGGGGCGGGGGAGACTAGAACGGCTGAAATCTGCGCTCCCCTTCGCCGGGGTGATCCCCGCGGGGGCGGGGGAGACGACCCATTCCGCCTTGAAGCCCTGCCAGCCGCGGGGTGATCCCCGCGGGGGCGGGGGAGACCCGAAGCGCGACGACGGCGCTGGCGGTCATCTGGGGTGATCCCCGCGGGGGCGGGGGAGACGCATACGCGCGGGCCGCGAAGGTCCTCGACCTGGGGTGATCCCCGCGGGGGCGGGGGAGACTTCCAACGAGTAGGATCGGCATCGCCGCTATTGGGGTGATCCCCGCGGGGGCGGGGGAGACGTTACAGTTGCGGGACCGCCCGTGTAATTCATGGGGTGATCCCCGCGGGGGCGGGGGAGACGCAAGCGGTGTCGAAAGCCGTTCACCGCTCGTGGGGTGATCCCCGCGGGGGCGGGGGAGACTGCGACCTGTGCTTCCTGAAAAAGCGCGCGTCGGGGTGATCCCCGCGGGGGCGGGGGAGACCTGAGCGAACGGCGCGCTGCGTGAACCGCCTTGGGGTGATCCCCGCGGGGGCGGGGGAGACCAGCCGCCGACCTGTTCGGGCGACATCGTCGGGGGGTGATCCCCGCGGGGGCGGGGGAGACTCGAGCGCCGGCTTCGGTGCCACGAAGTCGACGGGGTGATCCCCGCGGGGGCGGGGGAGACGCATGTCTAAGACGCTCGGCTCGATCCTGACCGGGGTGATCCCCGCGGGGGCGGGGGAGACCACCTGGAAGCCGGTTCCATTGCGTCGAGCGCGGGGTGATCCCCGCGGGGGCGGGGGAGACGCGGCAGGCGTTGCCTCATTCATCCGCGCCCAGGGGTGATCCCCGCGGGGGCGGGGGAGACGGACGGTCGGCATCCGCGACATGGCTGAGCTGGGGGTGATCCCCGCGGGGGCGGGGGAGACTGTGCATAAGCGCCTGAAGGGGCTGCAAACCAGGGGTGATCCCCGCGGGGGCGGGGGAGACTGGCCGGAACCGCAATCCTCGACAGTCGTGGCGGGGTGATCCCCGCGGGGGCGGGGGAGACACAAGGGCGGTCCCCGCGATCCAGTCGCCCCAGGGGTGATCCCCGCGGGGGCGGGGGAGACTCTTGGGATTAAGATGTTCAACTTGTTCGGGTTGTTGGAGACGCCTTGCACGCGTCAGTTTGTTTACGATGTCAAAGACCTGCCTGCAACGCCGCTTCAGCCGGTCGGCTGTTGCGGACCGTTGCGGGAGGAGAGGGCGCGGCGGACCAGCAGGATTCCGTCGTGCGAAACCACGTCCTTGGGCGGTTCGCCCAGCACCGATAGCCCGAGCCCGCCGGCGGACGCCGGCTCGGCCCAGCACATCACGATGCTGCCGCGGCGCAGGCGGGCGTGCCATTCCTCGACCACCGTCCAGACGCGGCCGCGCACGCCCGCGCTCATCCTCGGCTGGGCATAGACGCCGGGTGCCAGTTCGAGCATCGCCGAGCCGAGAAAGCCGCGATAGCGATCCTCGACATCGCGGGTGATGACGACGGTCAGCGGCATCAGGTCGCCACCCCCGCCCCCGCACCCGTGTCCGCCACAACCGCCGCTTCGCCGGGCATCAGCAGCGTCTTGATCCGGTCGATCATGCCCGGGATCACGCTGCGCTGGCGGAACAGCAGCGCCGCGCGCTTGCGCACCAGCCGTTCGATCGGCGCGGCGCCCCGCCCGCGCGCCTCGCGCACCGCGCCGAAGGCGATGTCGAGCAGCACGTCGTGGCGATAGAGGTCGGCGATGTCGAGCACGAAGCTCTGCCCCGAATCCTCGTGGACGAAGCCGAGCTGCGGGATCGCGCCGGTCGCCGCCACCGCGACCGCCGCGGCGGCGGTCATCGCCGACCCGGCATGGTTGATCGCTTGGTTCGCGAGGTCGCCCCCTTCCGGGTTCTCGCGGTCGTAGCGGCGCCCGTTCCACACGATGCCATGGCGTTCGGCGGCCATGACATAGGCACGCTTGATCCGCGCGCCCTCCTGACCCCGCAGCACGGTGATGTCGCGCGTCCGCACGATCTGTCCGAAGCGCATCGCATACATCGCGCGCGCGGTTTCCATGCGCAGCTTCGGATCGGACCAGCGCCGCACCTGCGCCCGCGCCAGCGCCGAACTGTCGGGCATCAGCGGCGGCGCGGTATAGAAACGGACCGCCCCGTCGCCGATCGCCGCCAGCGCACAGCCGTGCCGCGCCAGCAGCCGCAGCGCATCGTGCGTCACGCTGGACCCCGGCCCCAGCAGCACGATCGAGATGGCGTGATAGGGGATCTGATAGTCGCCCGCGCCCAGCGCCCCGCCACCGGCGGTGACGAAGCGCAGGCAGCCATCCTCCACCTCCAGCCGGCCACGGTCGAGCCAGACCAGCCCCTGCCGGTCGGCATGCGGTATCCGCGCCTTTTCGAGGCCGAGGCGCCCCGAGAGCATTATGCGCGGCCGGGCGGGGCGAGCAGCAGCATGCCATAGCCGAACCCGCCATGGCGCCCGACCCCGCGCGCCAGCAGCGCGGCGAAGGCGGCGGGATCGGCGACGGTCAGGGTGCCGCCGAGCAGCGCGTCCGGCCCCTCGACCCGCCGGGTACGGCGTCCTTCGCTGCGATGCGTGTTGCGCAGGGTGCGGGTGCGGCGGAAGTGGCGCAGGTCGGCATGGTCGAGCGTCGCGGCATCGGCGAGGCGCCTGGCGAGCCAGTCGATATAGACCGCCGCGCGATCGACCGTGTCGGGGTCGCCGCCATCGCGGGCGACGCGTTCGCGCGCCGCGTGGTTGGCGTCGATCTCGCCCGCGCCGGGCAGCCACGCACCGGCGCGCTCGCGGCGTGCCGCCTTGACGGCCTTGCCGAAGCGGACCACCGGGCGCACCCGGACCTCGAACCCGTACCGTGCACCTGCGCGCCACGCCGCCGGCATCGCCTGCAGCCGGGGTTCGCCGTCGAACACCGCCGCCAGCCCCGTATCGACAGCGGGCAGCGCGGCGGCGTCGTCGAACCCTGCGCGATCCTGCACATAGCCCAGCAGGTGCGGTCCCGATCCATGGTCGGGCAGGAAGCGGAACGGACGCGGCGCGGCATCCCCGAACCGGGCGACCAGCGCGGCGTGGAGCGCATAGCCGAAATCGTCGTCGCCCAGCCGGCGTTCGACCGCGAAGCCGGCCAGCGCGCGCACGTCGATGGCGATGCGGGCAAGGTGCAGCGTCATGGCGTTACCAGCGGCCAGTCGAGCCGGCCATGGACCACCCGGCGCAGCCCGGCATGCACCCCGGCGGGCCAGTGGCGTTCGTCGGTCAGTTCCTGCGTCTGCGTGCCGTGCGCGACGACGCCGCCGGTCGGTTCGCCGAACGGCCATTGCGCGCGGATGCTGGCGGGGCGGGGCAGCTCCATTTTCCCGAACCCCAGCGCCAGCGCATCGGGAATGGTATCGGCCGCCACCACGCCCAGCAGCAGCGGACGCGACGGCACGAACGGCTTGCGGCCGAGGAACAGCGGGCGTTCGGGGCGGGTCAGCGCCGCTGCCAGCGTGTCGAGGGTCGGGGCGTCGTCGGCGGGCGACAGGCGACAGGCGATGAGGACGCGGGTGTCGGCGTCCATGTCGCGGTAGCGGATATGCGGCGATTTATAGGTGTCGGCACCGCCGGCGCGCCCCTCCACCCGGCCGCGCGTGGTCCAGCCGCGATCGGCGGCGCCCAGTTGCGCGGTCTGGAATTCGCGTTCGCGTCGCCCTTCGCCGACGCGGGCCGATCCGATCGTCAGCCGCGCCTGCAACGCGGCATGCGCGTCGACATCGTAGCGTTCCCAGCCGAGCGCATTGGCGAACAGCCCGGCGACCATCGATTTCGCCGGAAAGTCGCGCACCACGCCGTACGCATCGACCAGATCGCCGCCGAAGCTCATCAACGGCGCGTCGCAATCGAGCAGCAGGTGTTTCACGCGCGGGCGTCCCGGACGACCTGGCCCGCCCATGCGGCGAGTTCGCGCAGGCTGCCATTGGCAACTTCCGGTACGGCCATGTCGGGCAGGGCGGCGAGCCGGCGGGCCTCGCCGGTTTCGTACATCCTGTCGAGTTCGGCGAGGTGCCCGGCCATCGCCTGCGCGGTCCGATGACCGAGCGAGCGGTTGGAGCCGCGATCCTCCGTCGCGATCGCATCGCGGAACGCGTTGGCCAGCGTGCGCGGCTGGCGGTCGCCGGCCTCGACCAGCACCAGTTCGGCGCGGCTATAGGGTGCGGTCGATCCCTTTTTCGCGCCGGGCGAGATTTCGGCGACGAGGTGGACGAGATGCTCGACCACCTGCGCGGCCAGCGCCCGGTCGTGGTCGCCGGTCCAGTCGCGGCGGTCGCAGCCGGTCAGGTTCGACACCAGCAACGGCACATCGACGACGACATAGCCATAATAGAGGCCCGAGGTCAGTTCGGTGTCGAACACGCCCGCCGCGCCGGCATCGTCGTCCTTGACGGGCAGGTCGTCGACGACCGTGAAATAGTCGGTTTCGGTCTGCAATGCATGGACGGTGAAGGCATGGGCGACATGGATCGCGGCGTCGCGGTTCGCCCTGGTGTCGCTCGTCACCATGCGACCGAACAGCGCCGCTTCAAGACTTGGTGCGAGCGCATTCTGTTCACGAAGCTGCTTCAGATTTCCCTTTTGATCGCGTTCCTTCGCCCATGCTTCGATCAGAGACTTGGCTTCTTTGGGGTCGGTGGTTTGTGCCGCGACCATTTCCGCCTGCTGGCGGAGGTATTCGAGTTCGTTGCGGCCCAGTAGCAGGGCCTGTCGTTCTCGCACGCTGGCCGACGTTCCGTCATAAAGCTTCGATTTATCGCCGTAGATGGTCTTGAGCAAAGCAAGCTCGATGGCATCGACAAGCTCCTTCGCATGCGTTTCCCGCAACGCGGCAGTTACACGTTGCTCGATCGCGAATTTGCTACGCAACCCCTCGACACCGTTCTGCTTCGCCAGTTCGTGCAATGCACGCGGATCGTCGGCCATGCGCCAATGGCGTTTCAGGCATTGCGACGACACCCGCGTGCGGGTGGCGGTGCCGAAGGGCAGGCGCTTGGCAAGGCCGGCATCGTCGCGGTTGAGCAGCGCGCCGGGCCATGCGGCAAGGAAATGGATCTGGATGAATTTCGGCACGATGCCGTCGGTTGCGGTGGTCGTCATGCGAAATCCCCTCGTTACGGTCGCGCCGGTGCGGCGGAATGTCTGGCCTGCGCGGCGTAATAATGCCGCGCCATGCGCAGCCGGGCGGCGTCGGATTTGACCGGATCGCCGCCCAGCAGGTGATAGAGGTCCCACAGGTTCACGGCCAGGCGTTCCCGCGACAGGATGCGGACGGCGAGGGCCAGTTGGTCGCCCAGCGCCTCCCCCCGGCTGGCGAGCAGCCGGAGCAGGCGCTTTTCCGAAAAGCCCGCTTCGAACAGCGCGGCCCCGACCCCGCGCCGTTCGTCATGCGGGTAGAGCGCGGCGGTGCCCGACAACAGCCCGGCGAAATGGCCGATCAGGCGCAACCGGGGCCAGTCGTCCCTGATCCGCGATTCCGGCACGTCCGCCCGGAGCAGCGTCTTGATCGCGACGGCATCGGCGCCCGGCGACCTCGTCAGTTCCATGCGGCGCAGCGCGGCGCGATCGCCGCTCGACATGCCGTGCATCTGTCGCGAGATCGACGTCATCCAGTCGTCGGGCGGTGGTGCGCTCGCCGGGGTGGCGCCGGCGGCGGCGGCGGGGTTACTCGCCATATTCGGCCTCCTCGACCCATTTCTTCATTTCATGGTGGAGCAGCGATCCGGCGCGGGCGCGGGCCGGAACCCGGCGAACCTCGGTGCCCGGTGCCGCCTGGGCGGCGGTGGCGAACACGTCGCCGGCGATGTCGCGTAGCGTGATCCGCCAATCCTTGCGGTGATTGTCGTCGGTCGCGGCGACTTCGGCCCAGAAGGGCGCGTCGAAGAAGATCGCATCGACCGCGTCGTTGAAGCGGGCGAGCCAGCGTTCGGTCTTCTTCCTGGCGGAATCATCGTCCAGCCGGGCACGCTCCGGGCCGCCCTGTACCAGCGAGATCAGCGCGCGGCCGAGGCGGCGGCTGGCCTCGAACCCTTCGTCGGCGCGCTTGCGGGCGACTTCGCCGATACGCTCGATCGCGATCGGGCGGCCATCGGCGTCGCGGCGCGCGCCATGGGTGCGGATGGTGCGGCGGTGCAGTCCCTCGGTCTTGCCCTGCCCGCGCACCAGCGCCGCCGCGACGATCGACAGGCCGTCGGGGGCGTCGGCCGGGTCGGCATGGGCGAGCGGGGGCAGCGTGATCTTGGTCTTGTCGAGCAGGTTCGCCATCTGGCGATAGCCGAAGCCGGCGCCGGTCGGGGTGACGCTGACTTTCAGACCGTAGGTTTCACTGTCCTTTTTCGTGTCGATCGTCAGCGGCGCCCATGGATCAAGGGTGTTGCCGCCAAGTTTCTTGTAAGCGACGCGAGATACTTTCGATCCTGCCGTAGCCGCGGCCACGTTACCTGTAGTCAGTCGGATCAACCGCACCCGGCGGCATATCTCGACATAGAGTTCGTCGAGCTTGTTGTAATCCAGCGACGATGTGCCGTCCCATGGCACGGTCCACAGCAGCGCCGTGCCGGTGCGGCGGGTCGGGCGGGCGCGGGCGTCGGCGACAAGGCGCTCGACATCGCGGCGAAAGGCGTCGCCCGCGCCGCCCGCCGGACGGAGGCCGAGGCTCATGCGGCTGGCGAACCCGCCATTCATCCGCGAGATGCCGTAATTGCCGGCGCCGAGAAACCCTTCGGTGGTCTGCAGCGTCACCAGCGCGAACAGCCAGTCCTCGTCGCCCGCGCCGACCATCCGCGCCTGTTTCAGGTCGTGATTCTTGGCGGTCACGAGCATGTCGAGCGCGTCGGGCGTGGGCAGGCGGTTTTTGTACGCCCCCTTGTCGGCCGGGGCGACCGTCGGCGGCTGGAGCAGCGCGGGTTTCGACCAGTCGTCGACGACCAGTTCCCATGCCTCGGGCATGTCGGGGGTGAGCGCCAGCAGCAGGTCGCGCCATGCGGCCTCGCCCGCGGGCAGCGCGTCGGTGCCGGCATGGATCAGCGCGAGGGCGGCGACCTGTACCGTGAAGGCGTGCCACGGCTCGCGCTGGTGCGGGCGCAGCGCGGGGAAGCTCCACGCCTGTCCGCCGGCCAGTGCCGCGAACGCCGCGAACAGCGTGCCGCGATGGGTGTCGCCCGCTTCGTCATGCCATCCGATCATCCGCCCCTCCACCGGCGGCAAGGGAGCCGGATCGCCGGCGTCCGTCAAGCGCGAATGCGGACCTGGGCGATCAGCCACCGAACAGCGCCGCGGCATCGGTCAGGATCGTCGGCGCGGTCAGCGCGCGGTCGAGATACAGGTTGCGCGCCTCGCACGAGGTTTCGGCGACGAGCAGGCAGCTATGGCAGGCGGCACCGCTCAGCGCGCGTTCGTCGACATGGGCGTCGGGATCGTGTTCGGCGCAGATCGGGTCGCCCGAACACAGCGCCAGCCGGTCGAGCGCGCGTTCGGCGATCGCGCCCAGCCGGGGGAGGACCGCGACGAGGCCGCCCAGCGTCCCCTGCGATCCGGTGGAGGCGGTGTAGAGCAGCAGGCCGTAGCGCGGGCCGTCTTCGTCCACGACGGCGTAGAGCCGTTCCTTGAGCGCGGTGGCGGGATAGCCGCAGTCGAGCGCGATCTCGTTCATCAGCGCATGGGAAAAGCCGTGCATCGCGTAATAGGCGAGGTTGGGAAAGCGCAGCTTGTCGCCATGCGCCTGTGCCGCGCGCCAGCGTTCCCAGCCGCTGTAGAGCGCCTCGTACCGCGCCGCGACGGCGGGGCGGGACAGCCAGGCGGCGATGGCCTGTGCGTCGAAGCGCAGGAAGATGCCCTCGCCCAGTTGCTCGACCGCCGGCAGCCATTCGAGGTCGCCGGCGAGCGCCGCGCCCTCTACCGCGACGTGCAGTTCCTCCAGATCGCCGTCGATCGCGGTGGGGGCGGCTTCGAAACGGGTGAAGCCGTAGAGGCAGGCGACCTCGCGCAGCCGGTCGACCGCGACGACGGAGGCGATCGGCGACAGGCGGGGGCGGTCGCCGTCCCACTGGTCGCGCGAAAGGGTGCGGGCGAACAGGCGGGCGCCGGGGGCGTCGGTGCCGATGGCGGGCTGGCCGGAGGCGAGCAGGTCGAATTCAGCGACCTTGGGCGCCTTTGCCAGCGTCAGATGGCCGGTCGCGCGCAGTTGCGCCACCCGCGCGACGACTTCCGCATCGCTCCACCCCTCCAGCGCGGCGCGCAGGGGCGGGTTGGATCGGCGGGCGATCGCCATCTCCGCCTCGGTCGTGACCCAGTCGATCGCGTCGAGCTGCGCCTCGACCAGCCGGGTCAGCTCGTCCTCGGCCGCGGGGAGCGAGATGACGGTCAGCACCTGCGGGAAATAGGCGTTGGTCGCGGTGCGGGTGAGGAAGCGCAGGTTCTCGCCACAGTCCGCCGGTTCGTCGCGGTTGAGCCATGGGCGGCGGCCGCGGCACTTGCCGAAGCGGCCATCGGCCTGCGCATCGCGCAGCGACAGCGCGGCGCCGCAGCCGCACACGATCCGCGTCGAGGCGGGATCGCCCGACGTCCCGCGTTCCTCCAGCCACAGCGGCTGGACGCAGCGGCCGCCCGTGTCGACATGCACGGCATAGCCCCAGTCGATGTCCTGCAGATGCCCCTTGTGACACCCCGCCACGAAGCGGATCGGGGTGACGGGCAGCCGTCGCCCGTCCTCGTCGACGAAATCCGCCCGGCCGCGCGGGTTCAGGTCCTGCCAGCGGACCAGCCGGCGGCGGCGGATGTCGCCCGCCGCCTCGCCCTCGCGCGCGACGAACCAGGCGGGAAAGATCCGCGCCTCGACGCCCGGCGGCTCGCCGGTGGCGGTCCGCCCCTCGTCATGCGCGGGCGGGGTGCGCAGGGTCAGGCGCACGTCGTCGCCCAGCCGGTGCGTCGCGCGCAGCAGCGTTTCCAGCACCGCGACGGCACGCGGTTCGTGGATCGTGCGCCAGCTTCCGCGTTCGCGCATGTGCCACAGGTCGAGCCCGCCGATCACGACCGACCGGGTCGGCAGGTCGACCATCGCGCCGGGGCCGAAGCCGAACACCAGTTGCGACTGGCGCAGGGTGATGCGCTTGCCGGTCATGCCATGTCCCCCGCGCCGCCGACCTTTTCCCCGCCGGGGCCGCGCGGCTTGACCAGCACGCCGGGTTCGACGTCGCGCATGCTCCACCCCGCCTGGAACCGGCGATGCGCGGGCGGCAGATTGTCGAGCACGGGATCGAGCGGCGGGTTGAGCAACCGCTGCGGCCGTTCGTCATAGCTGAAGCGCCCGCCGGAGCGCACCTGTTCGTCGGCGATCGCGATCCAGTCGTCGAGCAGGGCGTCGATCGTCGTCGCCAGTGCCGCGCGACCGCCATCGATGCCGGGCGGGGCGCGTTCGACCAGATGCGCGACGACGGCGGCGCGGGTGGCAGGCGCGTTCGCCAGCGCCGCGACCGCCCCGGACGGGGTCAGCGCCGGATCGAGGTGCCGCGCGATCGCCACCACCACGGCGGCAAGCGACCGGTCGAGCGCACGGGCGGACCATGGCGTCACGCTGGTCGCCTCCACCGCGCGGTAGAAGGTGTCGTGGAAATGGGCGAATTGTTCGTAATGCATCCGGTCGCGCGGGCGGTGGATGTTGAGGACCACGGCGACAAGGCCGGGGCGGGCCGGATTGCGCCCGACGCGGCTGGTCGCCTGGATATATTCCGCCGCGGTCTTGGGCTGGCCCTGTACCAGCATCAGCCCCAGCCGGTCGATATCCAGCCCGACCGAGATCATGTTGGTCGCCAGCGCGACATCGACCGGTTCGGTATCGGCACCGCCACCACCGCCCCCGGCGGCGTCGAACCGCGCCTCCAGCCGCCGCTTCGCCGCCGCGACCTGATCGGTCGATACGCGCGACGTCAGTTCGACCGGTTCGCGTAACGGCCGGTTGCCGAAGGGACGATCGGCCGGCTCGATCCGCCGCCGCCGGTCGCCATAATCGGCAAGGCGTGCCGCGACCTCGTCCTCCACGATCCGCCGCGCCCCGCCCAGTTCGCGCAGCGCGTTGAAATAGCACAAGGCGGTGCGATAGGCATCGGCCGCATCCCGCCCGTCGACGCCGCCGCCATCGGCCAGCCCCTGCGCCGCGCCGAGCAGCGTTACCAGCGTCTGCAGGAACACCAGTTTCGGCCCGCGCCCCGACGCGGCGATGCCGACATACCAGCGCGCCGGATCGTCGGCGCTTTCGGGCCGGGTCCGGGCGAAGAAGCTGTCGCGACGGTCGATGCCGGGGGGCGGAAAGATATGGGTCGTGTCGCGGTCGAACAGCGCGCGGATCTGGTCGCGGGCGCGGCGCACGGTGGCGGTCGAGGCGACGATCTTTGGCCGGATGCGGCGGCCGGCGACGGTGCGCGCGGCAAGACCGTCGATCGCCGCCTCGTACAGCCCGGCGACGGTGCCGAGCGGGCCGGAGATGAGGTGCAGTTCGTCCTGCACCACCAGGTCGGGCGGCGACAGGCGGTGGCCGTGATCGAGCGGCCGGCCGCGTCCCGGTTCCGCCGCGCCGTAGAAACCGTCATCGTCGGCGCGGTCGACATGGCCGAAGAACGCACCGGCCGCCCCGTTCCATGGCAGCGCGGCGAATTTGTCGACGGTCGCGATCAGAAAGGCGGGGAGGCGGCGATAGATCGCCTCGTCCACGCTCACCACCGGCAGCGCGCGGTCGCCGGTAAAGGGGCAGGCGTGGTTGACGCAGCGCAGTTCGAGATTGGTCGGCGCATCGGCGTTCGGCACGCAGCGGAAGCTTTGCGGGGTAAAGGCGGTGGCGCACCACGGGCATGCCTTGATCGGGGCGGGCGCGCGGGGATCTCGTCCGCTGGCATAGGCGCGGACGCGGCGGACCGCCGTGCCGTCGCTGCGGTCGCCGCGCCGTCCCAGCCGGTTGGGGCTGGCGTCGGAGCCGACCCACAGCCCGATCTCGATCGGCCAGTCGCCGAGCCGCGGGCGACCGGCCGCGTCGCGATAGTCCGGGCCGGTGCGCAGCAGTTCGAGCGCGCAGACGAGGCCGGCGGCCCGGCCGAGCTGGTCGAGGGTCAGCAGCCGCAGCGTATAGCGCATGACGACCGCGATCCCGGCGCCCAGCACCCCGCCGGCCCCCAGCCGGCGCAGCGCGATGGTGAACGCGGCAAGGCCGAGATACGCCTCGGTCTTGCCGCCGCCGGTCGGGAAGAACAGCAGGTCGGCGGCGTCGCGATCGGGATGGGCCGGATCGGCCATCGCCGACAGGTTGAGGAGCAGGAAGGCGAGCTGGAACGGTCGCCATGCCGGGGTCGTGTCGGCGGGGCGGCGGGCGCGGGTGGCGTCGGCGACCGCGCGGTTGGCGATGGCGAAGGCGGTGCGGACCGTGGCATCGTCGGCCAGCAGCGCGATGCCCGCCGCGATCCGGCCGCCCGCTTCCTCCTGCGCGGCGATCAGCGTCGCGGCGGTGCGGGCGCGCTGTGGCGCGTCGGCGAGCGTTGCCGCGACGACATGCTGGTCGGACGACCATGTGCGATAGGCGGCGACCAGCGGGACGAGGGCGGCGCGCAACGCCGCGCCGTCGCCGGCCAGCGCGGCGAGGCGGTCCATGCCGAACTCGGTGCCGTCGACCGGGGCGGCGACGGTGCGTTCGACGGCGGCATGGGGCAGGTGGGTGGTGTGGACCCGCCGGACCGCGCCGTCGGCATCGGCGACATGGCCGGTCGCACAGCCGAGGCCGACCGCATAGGCGGCGACGTCGCGATAATGCAGGTCGGCGAGCTGGTCGTCCCAGTCGTCGCGGGCGATGCGCGACAGGTCGTGCTGCGCGACGAAGCCGTCTGCACAGCCGAGCGCGAGGCGGACCTGATAGGCATGGGCGAGGTCGCGGTAGCGTGGTGCGGGCTCCAGCCGCTTGTTGACGAGGAACACCGTCACGACCTGCACATGGCGCATGGTGCCGCTGGCGAGGCGCAGCGCGAAGGGCCGTGCGCGTACCGCCAGTTCGAGCGCGCCGCCCGGCCGCGCGGTCGCCGCCGATCCGGGGATCGCGGTCCGTTCGATCCCCGCTTCGTCGGCGGGAATGGCGAGGGTCAGTGTCGCGCCGCGCGGCACCCGCCGCCAGCCGACCGGGCCGCCGTGCGGATCGCCGCCGCCGTCGAGAATTTCCGGGGGTAACGGCGGTTCGGGGACGTAATCGCCCCAGTCGAGCGTGACGTCCAAGGTGCGCACGCCCGGCGCGAGCATCGCCGACAGGCCGATGGTGCTGGGCAGGAAGCGGCGGCGGGCGGGCGGCGTATCGGGTTCGTCGTGATCGCCCGCCGCCCCGCCCGCGCCGAAACCTTCGTCGGTCAGGAAGCCGTCGATCTCGTCCCATTCCGCTTCCCCGGCGGCGGGGGTGTCGGTCGCCAGCTCGCCCGACGGGGCGATGAACCCGGCCAGATACCAGCGCGACGGCGCCTCGCCCGGCGGCAGGCGTTCGGTGGCGAGGTCGGCGTCGTCCTCCCCCGGCCCGATGAGGTTGCGCCGCAGCCGCGCCACCATCTCGCTGCGCACCCGTGTGGCGTTCATCGCATCCGCTCCTGTCGTGCGCGTTCTTCGTTCAGCAGCAACAGCCGCCCGAGCACCGCCGCGCGAAACGGCGCGGGCCAGAACAGACGGCCGCGGTAGCGGTGGTCGTCCTCGTCGGTTTCACCGAGAAAGACGGCGCTCGCCTGTCCGGCGAGGTCGTCCCAGCCATAGGCGGCGAGCACCGCGCGATCGATCGCGTCGTGCAGCGTGCGCAGGCGTTCGATATCGGGGGCGGTGTCGCCCCTGCGGTGGAAGCGGTTGTAGGTCGGGGTCATGCCCTGTCCCGCCGCGACCATCAGGTCGGCGCGGTGGTCGTGATAGGCTTGGCCCGCGGCGTCGAGCGCCGGGGCGTCGTCGAAGCCGGGGGGCAGGGGGAAGGTTTCGAAACAGTCGGACGGGGTGTAGCGCAGATCGTCCTTCATCGAAGACGCGAAGAACCGTGCCCAGACTTCGTGGACGCGCGACTGCAGCGTGGCGAACGCGGCATGGGAGGACAGGGCGAAGACGTCGACCGACTCGCCGAATATCTGTCTGGCGGACACCCGCGCGATCGACAGATGAGGGCTTACCCGGCACAGGACCAGTGCTTCCGGGCGCTGCGCTATCGCTTCGTACAGCTCCGGCCGTTCGCGTTCGTAGAGCCACCATCGATCGCGGGTCGCAGGCGTCGTCAGTTTGGCACGTTCAGGCTTCACCGTATCGCGGCAGATACGATACAGCAGGGGATGATGGTCGCGCACCTCCCGCTCCGTCATCCCGGAAAAGTTCATGGCGTAGCGCGACGTTCGATGGCGCGGGTGATTGTTCAGGTCCTCTCCGCCCAACAGGGGCCGAATACGGGGGGCGCTGTGTGGTTCGTCGGCGAGGATGCTTCGCATCGATGCGATGGTGTGGGATTCACTCGCCGGGCGGTCGTCCCGAAAGGCAAACCCGTTGCCGTACAGCTTTGAGCCTTCGAACGCGGTTCTGCGGTTTGCCGACAAGGTGGCCGGCGATCCGTCGAGGTCGCCTTCGGTCAGATGCGCCGAGATGCGGCGCACCGGGCGACCGTCGAGCACCGGCGGCGCGCCGTCGCTGCCGCCGCGGCGGACGAACACCTGCGCCACGACCACCGCCGCCTCGCCCTCCCACACATGGCGGCTGACCGCGCGGTAGATGGTGCCGCGTTCGGCGAGGATGCGTGTCAGGCCGCTGTCGCGGGTGTCGCCCTGGCGGATGGTGTTGGTCGCGATCAGGCCGAACGCGCCGCCGTCGCGCAGCAGGCTGTAGGCGCGGCGGAAGAAATGCGCGGCGAGGTCGGCATTGCCGTGCGCATGGGCGTGCAGCGTCTGGAGCCAGTCGCCATAGCCCTTTGCATTGCCGGCCGCGATCGTGTTCTTGCCGGCGAAGGGCGGGTTGCCGACGATCGCGTCGAACCCGGGATTGGCGCGGGTGAAGACGTCCTCGAATTCCAGTTCCCAATGGAACGGACGGATGCCGACCGGGGCGGCGCGCAGCGCGTCCCGCCACGCGGACAGTCGCGCCCAGCTTGCCGGACCGGGGGCGAGGACGCATTGCTGCACCTCGGCCAGCCGGAGGGCGCGGTCGCGCCCCTTGCCGCCGGTGAAGAACGACCACAGGATCGCATCGGCGACCAGATGCGCGCGTTCCAGCGCGGTGGTCGCGGCGAGGTGGCGGCGTTCCTGCGCGGCATAGGGCGCGATCTCCGCCTCCTGCCGCATCAGCCGGCGCAGTTCGGCGGCGGCGTCGATGCCGTCCCGCACGATCGCCTCGACGAAGCTGTGCTGGCCCGACACCCTGTCCCACGTCACCGCGACGATCTTTGGATTGGGCAGGCCGACCAGGCTGTCGCCACAGCGCAGCACCGCATCGAGAAAGGTGAATTCATGCGCGCTCGCCAGCGTCTCCAGCCACAGCGACAGCTTGGCGAGGTCGATGGCGAGGGGATTGCGGTCGACGCCGCGCAGGCAGTGCTGCGCCACCAGCCGCTTGGCATGGAGCAGTTCGTCCTCGTCCGCCGGGATCGTCGGGCGCTGCGCGGGCCAGCGGGTCCATGCGGCGACCAGCCGTTCGCCGAGCTGGCGGCACGCCTCGACCAGGAACGCGCCCGACCCGGCGGCGGGATCGCACAGCTTCAGGTCGAGGATGTCGGCGGGGCCGGCGTCCGGCCCGATGCGGGCGAAGGCGGGGGCGAGGGCGTGGGTCACTATCGGGCCGGTGAGGGCGCGGGGGGTATAGTGGCTGCCGGTGCGGCGGCGTTCGTCGGTCGGTTGCAGGATCGGCGTTCCCGCCCCGACCGGAAGCGCGCGGGGACAGGCGCGCGGGTCGGCGACCGGAGCCAGCGCGGTCGCGAGGTCGGCTGCGTCGGTGGCGGTGCGTAGCGCCTTCGATACCGCGGTCGGCCATGCGCCGCGCCCGGTATCGGTCTTCAGCCGCTTTTCGCGCTCCGGCCCGGGGACCATGGCCAGCGCGGACAGGTCGACCCAGACCGGCACCTTGTTGGCCTTGCCCGCGCGGATCGCCAGCATCGGCCCGGCCGCGCGTTCGGCGGTGAAGCCCATCACGGTTTCATAGACCGAGCCGATCTGCTCGACGCTGAGCGAGCGATAGGCGATGCGTTCGCCCCGGTCCATCAGCAACCCGTCGAGCACCCGCAGCACGCAGCCGTCGCCGACCGGCAGCACGGTTTCGGGATCGTCCATGCCGTCGCGGCCGAGCAGGAAGGGAAAGGCGTGCTCGCTGAACAGCGTGCCGCCGCGCGCCTGCATGAACCCCGACGGATCGCCGCGATCCACCAGCCGGAACAGCGCCAGCAGCCGCCCCCAGGCGCCCCGCCGCTCGTCCATCGTGTCGGGATAGAGCGCGGCGTCGTCGCGCAGTCGCAGGTGGAGCGCACCCAGCGCATAGCCCTGTTCATACAGCGCCGCCGCCGTGCCGCCCGGCGTCGAGGGCATCAGCCCGCGATCCTCGGCATAGAGGATGAAGATCAGCCGCAGCAGGACGGTCAGCAGCCCTTCGTAAAGATGCTGCGGCCGGGTTTCCGCAAGGGCGCGGATGCGCGGCGGGTCGGCAGCGTCGAGGCCGCGGAGCAGTTCGTGCAGGCTGGCGAGTACCTGTCCGGCCAGCCGCGACGACACATCGGCCTGCGCCGCGCGGCTTTCCGCGAGCAGTGCGGGCAGGCGGTGCGAGGGCGGTCCGGTGAACAGCGCATGGGCGTCGAGCAGCAGCTTCAGCCCGGCCAGCATGGTGCGACCGCCCGTCCCGCCAAGGGCGGCGAGCGGCCAGCTCATATGCCCCGACACCTCGCCACGCGGGGCGACGACCAGCCGCAGCACCGGTTCGACCGCCGCCCCCTCGCGGCGTCCGGTCTCGCGCGCGCCGACGATCACCCCCGCGCCGACGCCGGTTTCGCGCAGCAGCCGTTCGAAGCGCTGCTGCGCCGTCGCCTCCCACCCGTCCAGCGTGCCGCGCCGGTCGAGGACCAGCCCCGGCGCCTCGATCCGCACCAGCAGCAAGGGCGTGCCGTCGGCGGCCAGTACCGCCCAATGCGGTTCGAGCAGCAGGTCCTGTTCGGGAAAGGCGATGCGCAGGGCATGCGGCAGCGCCGGCCCGCCGGGTGCACCCGCCACCCGGTCGGCCACCCAGCCCAGCACGTCGCGGAACAAGGCCCAGGGATCGCCCCCCGCCAGCGCCGCCGCGACCGCGCTGCCATCGGCGGCGTTCTGCGGCGTCGGCCATGCGCCGATGCGGGTCAGCGCGGCCGGGGCGACGACCAGCCCGACCGGTTGCAGATAGCCGATCCAGTCGTGCGGGCCGGGACCGTCGTTCATGCCGCGGGCCACAGATAGACGAGGCCGATCGGTTCGATCCGGCTGGCATGGACCCGCGCCGCGGCACGCAGCCGTTCGGGTTCGCGGACCAGTTCGTCGTCGAGGCGGGTGGCGGTACGCTCCCACGACCGGCGATCGGCCGCGCGCTGCCGTTCCTCGGCGGAATCGAGCAGCAGGTCGAGCTGGCTGTCGTCGCTGCCGCGTTCGCGCCGGATGCGGGCGATGCGTTGCCTGAGCAGCGTTTCGAGCCCCTGCGCCTCGGCAGCGGCGCGGCGGGACAGTTCGCCCGCGACCCTTGCCAGTCGCGCTTCGGCACGGCCGGTCAGGATCGGGCGCAGGTCGGCGACGTCGCGCGTCGCGTCGCGGGTGGCGCGGCGGATCGTGTCGGGATCGGCGTCCCGCGCATCGCGCAGCGCGGCGAGCAGTTCGTCGAGGACCCGCGCTTCCGCGTCACGCCCCTCGGCCAACGCGCGCAGCGGGGCGTCGTCGGCACCGCGCGGGCGCCAGTCGGCGGCGACGCTCAGCACTTCCTCGTGCAGCCGGGCCGCCTGTTCGCCATAGAGCGCAAGGCGGCCGAGCAGGACGACGCGCGGCGCGGCGGTGGTCGCGGTGCGGATGACGCAGCTACGCTCCAGCCCCTGCCGGAACCCCGCCGAGAGGAACCGCCCGAGCAGCCGCCGGACCAGCCGGTGTTCGAGGTGCAGTTGCACCACCCCGCCGGCATCGCGCCCGTCGGGCAGGATCGCGGGAGCGAAGCTCACCCGACGCACCGCCGCGTCGGCGCTGGCGCGCCATGCATGGGCACGCTCGCCGGGACGGGCCGGGCGGGCGCGAAGCTCGTCGAGCAGCGGGGGCCAGCCGGGGTCGCCGGCAAGGCGCGCCGTATCCAGTGCGAATACCGGCGTGTCGCCGACCGGGGCGGGCATGGTCCAGTCGCCGCCGGCACGCTCCAGCGCCAGGGCGACGACCGACTGCAACTCGGCCGGATCGACGCCGACCCGTGCGCGCGCCCTGTCCAGCGCCTGCGCCAGATCGGCCTGTTCGCGGCGCAGCCGTGCCAGCCGCGCATCGGCGCCGTCGTCGAGGTCGCGGACCGCTGCGGCGACCTGCGCATCGGCCTGTGCCGAATGGATGCGATCGGCGATGTCGCGTGCCGCCGCGCGGTCGATGCCGCCCGCCAGCCGCCCGGCGATGCGGTCGCCCAGCACCTGCCCCGCCGATCCGAGCTGTCGCCGGATCAGTTCGGTCTTGCGCACCAGGGCGTCGAGCACGACGTCCTCGGGCCGCTGCGCATGGACGAAATAGCGGCAGGTGACGGTATCGGCGGGTTGCAGCTTGCGGTCGATCCGGCCGTTGCGCTGTTCCAGCCGCGACGGGTTCCACGGCAGGTCGATATGGATCAGGTCGTGGCATTGCGATTGCAGGTTGATGCCTTCGCGCGCGGCATCGGTGCAGATCAGGATGCGAAGGGGGTCGGCGGGGTCGTTGAACGCACGCTTGATCGCATCGCGCCGTTCGGTCGAGGTGATGCCGGTGAAGCTGTCGATCCGCTGCGCCGCATCCGCGTCGGCCGGGTCGAGCAGGACGGCAAGCTGCCGCTGCAACCAGCGACGCGTATCCTCATATTCGGTGAACAGGATCAGCCGCCGGTCGCGCCAGCGGCCTTCGCCGTCGAGCAGATGCGCCGTCGCCCAGTCGAGCAGCCAGCGCACCCGCGCATCGGGGGCGGTCCGGGCGGCATCGGCACGGGCCAGCATCGCCAGCACCCGGTCGCGTTCGGCGGCAAGCTGGCGGGGGAGTGCCCCGGCGGCGCCGTCGATCGCGGCGGCTTCGGCGCGGGCGGCGTCGCGTTGCGCCAGCCGGTCGAGCGCGGCGTCCTCTTCGGCGATGGTGTCGGGGGCGTCGGGCGGGTCGATGGCGGCGGTCGCGGCGGCGACGCCGGCGATCGCGCGGTCGAGCCCGGCCAGATGCACGCGCAGCGTCCGGGCAAAGGCGGCGACCGACGACAACAGCCGCTGCTGCAACCCGACGAACGCCAGCCGCGCCCGCGCCGCCTGTGCCGGGGGCAGCGCGGCGATCCGGGTTTCGCGCAGGGCGCGATAGTCGGCGAGCATCGCCGCGAGCACCAGTTCGGGCGTGTCGTCGGGCAGGTCGGCGAGCATGACCGGTTCGACCACCCGTTCGGGAAACCGTTCGCCCAGCGCGCGCAGGTCGCTTTTCAGCCGGCGGACCATCACCGGTTCGAGATCGGCGGGCCGCACCTGCACGCCGCGCGTGAAACGCTGCGGGTCGAGCAGCTCGAGCAGCGTCGCGAAACTGTTGGGATGGCCGTTATGCGGTGTCGCCGACAGGAACAGGCGATGTTCGAACCGGTCGGACAGATCGCGCAGGGCGCGCGTGAACTGGCTTTCGATCGCGTAGCGCCCGTTCCCGGCGGGCGCGGCATGGTGCGCTTCGTCGAGGATCAGCAGCGACCGCGCGCGGAAATCCTCCAGCACGTCGCGCAGGCCCGCGACGTAATTCTCGTCGCCGAGCAGCCGGTGCGACAGGATGAAGCGCGACCCGGCCGCCCAGGGGTTCGCGCCATAGCCGCGACGGCGACGCAGTCGTTCGAGGTGGCGGGCGTCGACGATTTCGAAGGCGAGACCGAACTTGCTCTGCAACTCGTCGCGCCACTGCCCGGTCATCGCCGCCGGGGCCAGCACCACGGTATAGTCGACCCGGCGGCGCAGCAGCAGTTCGCGCAGCACCAGCCCGGCCTCGACCGTCTTGCCCAGGCCGACATCGTCGGCGATCAGCAGGTTGACGCGGGGCAGGCGCAGCGCCTTGCGCAGCGGCAATAGCTGATAGGGATCGAGCCGGATGCCGGCGCGGAACGGCGCCTGGAACAGGTCGCGTTCGGCCGCCGTCGCCGTGCGCCAGCGCACGGTGCGCAGATAGGCGGAAAAGGTCGCCGCATCGCCGCCGCCCGCGCCGCCCTCGGTACCGAGCGTCGCCCATGCCTCTTCGTCGTGCAGCCGCGCATCGACCTCGGCACTCCACAGGATGCGCGCATCCTCGCCGCTGGCATCGTCGTCGATACAGGCGAGGCGGTGGCCGTCGAACGGGCCGTCGGGCTGCGCCTCGACCATCCACAGCCGGCCGCGCACCGACACGAACTGGCCGACGCCCGGCTGGGGCATGCGAATGCCGGTGTGGCTGGCCATGATGTGTCGTCCCTCCCGTGGGCGTGCAGGGTGGGGGGAGGGGGTGGGGCCTGCCAACGAGGACTGGGTCCGCTTTGCTGAAGGTCGCAGGCGGATGTGATCCGTTTCGGATGTATCGGAGGTGCCGTACCGCTTGCCCGCGCAGTGCGCGTCGTTAGGCTTGCCGACCATGACGATCGAACCCGGGCCATGGGCCAAGCTGATCCGTGACAGCGAGAAGCGGGCGATCGCCGCGCTGCCGCTCATCGACCATATCCTCGACGTGGGGGCGGCGGGCGAAGCGGTGTTGCGCGCGTGGCTGGCCCCGCTGGAGGCCGCGGCGGGGCGGGCGCTGACCCCGCAGGACGTCGCGCGGCTGGTGGTGCTCATCGCGCTGCACGATCTGGGGAAGGCCAATCGCGGGTTTCAGGCGCGGATCGACCCGAAGCGCGAGCCGGTCGGGCATACCGGGGTGGTCGCGGCGCTGCTGACCCAGTCGACGCTGCGCCGGACCCCGGCGGCGGTGGCGATCCACGCGATGCTGGACGATTGGGGCGCGGCCGAGCATTTCGCGGGCGTGATGGCGCATCACGGCCGGCCGCTGACCGAGTTCACCGCGGAGGCGACGTCGAACGACTGGATGAAGCATACGCAGCATTGGGTGGCGAAGGCCGATGGCGATCCCGCCGCTGCCGTCCTGCCGGTGCTGGATGCGGTTCGTGAACGCTGGCCGCTGGCATGGGAGGCCGGGCCGGTGCTGCCCGATGCGCCGCGCTTCGTCGCGCTGTTCGCCGGGCTGGTGACGCTGGCCGACTGGCTGGGGTCGGACGAACGGCGCTTTCCGGTCGATGGCCCCTACGGCGCGGCGCGCGATGCGTTGCGCGCGGAACAGGTCGCGGCGGCGGCGCGGGCGCGCGGGTTCCTGCCGCTCGATACCCCGCCCGGCGATTTCACTTCGGCGCTGGGGTTCGATCCGTTCGCGTTCCAGACCGATGCGGCGCGCGGCGACCTTGGCCCGGTCGCACTGATCGAGGCGGAGACGGGGTCGGGCAAGACCGAGGCAGCGCTGTGGCGGTGGCTGGAACTGCGGCGGCGGGGCGCGGTCGACGGGCTGTTCTTCGCGCTGCCGACGCGGTCGGCGGCGGTGCAGTTGCACCGGCGGGTGAACGACATGCTGGCGCGCGTCTGGGGGCCGGGAACGATCGAGGCGGTGCTGGCGGTGCCGGGCTATCTGCAGGCGGGCGACGCGAAGGGACAGGCGCTGCCGGGCTATGCCGTGCGCTGGGACGATGGCGCGGCGGGCGACGAACGCTGGGCGGCGGAGCGGGCCAACCGCTTCCTCGCCGCGCGGGTCGCGGTGGGGACGATCGACCAGGCGCTGCTGGGCGTGCTGCCGGTCAAGCACGCGCTGTTCCGCGCCAGCGTCCTGACCCGCAGCCTGCTGGTCGTCGACGAGGTGCATGCGTCGGATGCCTATATGACCGGGCTGCTCGAACGGCTGCTCGACCATCATGTCGCGGCGGGCGGCAGGGCGTTGCTGCTGTCGGCGACGCTGGGGGCGGCGGCGCGGGCGCGGTTGCTGCACCAGCCGGTGCCGTCGCTGGCGGACGCGGCGGGCGTGCCCTATCCCGCATTGTCCGGCCGGGACGCCGCGCCGGTCGCGGCGGAGGGAAGGCGCGAGGGCAAGCCGGTGCGGATCGAGGTCGCGCCGATCATCGACGATGCGGAGGCGATCGCCGCGCGCGCGGTCGAGGCGGCACGCGCGGGCGCGGCGGTGCTGGTGGTGCGCAACAGTGTGCGCGGCGCGATCGCGGTGGCGCAGGCGGTCGCGGCGCAGGCCGACGACGTGGCGTTCAAGGTGGAGCGCGTGGCGACGCTGCACCATGGCCGGTTCGCACCGGTGGATCGCAAGCGGCTGGACGAGGCGGTGACGACGGCGTTCGGGAAGGGGCGGGGGGCGGGCGGACGCGTGCTTGTCGGCACGCAGACGCTGGAACAGTCGCTCGACATCGATGCCGATCTGCTCATCACCGATCTGGCGCCGATCGACGTGCTGCTGCAACGCATCGGCCGCCTCCACCGCCACGCCCGCGCCGACCGCGGCGATTTCGCACAGGCGCGCGCGATCGTGCTGCGTCCGGCGGAGCGCGATCTGGCGGCGTTGCTGGGGCGGAAGGCGGCGTTCCACGGGCTGGGGGGCGGAACCGACCGGAGCCCCTATCCCGACCTGATCCAGTTGGAGGCGACGCTGCAACAGATCGAGGCGACGCCCGACATCGCCATCCCGCGCGACAATCGCCGGCTGGTCGAGGACGCGCTGCACCCGCAGGCACTGGCGGCGGTCGCGGCGGCGGGAAGCGCGGCCTGGGCCGGCCATGACAGCGCGTTGGGCGGCGGGGCGACCGTGAAGTTGCAGACCGCCAGGCAGGTCGCGCTGGATTTCACCATGCGCTTCACCGACATGCCCCCCCCCGCCCCCGACGAACAGGTTGCGACGCGGCTGGGTGCGCGCGACCTGCTGATCGACCTGCCGCAGCCGCTGTCCGGGCCGTTTGGCGATCCGGTCGGGCGCATCGCCATTCCCGGCTGGATGGTGGCGGGCGGCGGCGGACGGGACGAGGTCGAGACGGTCGATGCGCGGCACTTCCGCCTGGGCGACCGGCGGTTCCGCTATGACCAATGGGGGCTGGAGCCGGCATAGGGCCGGTCCTGCCGCCGCCTTCCGCCCACCAGACGGCGACACAGGCCATAACCGCCGGCCATGGCCCGGTTGACTTCCCCCCCCGGATCGCCGGAGGTTCGCGCTTTGCCGATGGAGCCGCCATGACCGCATCCGCCGCCGCCGCGGTCCCGCCCGTTCCCGCACCGCATCCCGGCCGCGACGCGATGCTGGTCTATGGCCTGCTCGGCTTTGCCGCCGGGCTGCCCTTCTACATGTTCTCGACCGTGCTGGTGCTGCGCTTGCAGGCGCATGGCGTGGCGCTGACCGTGCTCGGCTTCTTTGCGTGGGTGCAGTTGCTGCCGACGCTGAAGTTCGTCTGGGCACCGCTGCTCGACCGGTATGACGTGCCGGGGTTCAGCCGCTTCTGGGGCAAGCGGCGCGGGTGGATCATGCTGGCGCAGCTCGGCATCGTCACCGCGATGGTGGCGATGGCATGGACGTCGGACGACGCATCGCTGCCGCTGACCGCGCTGTTCGCGGTGCTGCTCGCCTTCTGGACCACCACGCTGGAGGTCGCCGCCGATGCGTGGCGGATCGAGCTGTTCCCGACGCAGGACCAGCAGGGGCCGATCGTCGCCGCCAACCTGTGGGGATATCGCACCGCGATGGTGGCGGCGGGCAGCGGCGCGCTGTTGCTGGCCGACACCGGCGGCTGGGCAGTCGCCTATCTGCTGATCGCTGTCGCCGCGTTCCTGCCGTTCCCGATCCTGGTCGCGATGAAACCGGAAGGGGGTGCCGGCGGCGGGCGGATGGTGGCGCTGGCGGCCGGGGTCGCCGGCGGGGCGGTGATCCTCGCCATCGCCTGTGCGGTCACGGCGATCGTCGGCTATGCGTTGCTGTCGATCGCGGCGGGGATCGGGATCGACGCCGGGAGCAACGTCACGCCATGGGTGCTGGGGCTGTGCATGGTGCCGTTCCTGGCGATGGCGGCGGCGCTGCCGTGGATCCGCAGGGCGCCGCCGACCGCGCCCATTCGGACCTCGACCGCGATCGGGCCCTATGTCGATTTCTTCTGGCGCTATGGCTATGGCGCGATCCTGTTGATGGTGTTCGTGTCGCTGTACCGGATGGGCGACGTGCTGGCGCTGAACCTGTCCAAGCCGATGATAAAGGAACTGGGCTATTCGCTCAGCCAGATCGGGCGGGCCGACGGGGTGGTGGCGCTGGCCGCCAGCATGGTCGGCGTCGGGCTGGGCGGGTGGATGGTCACGCGGCGGCCGATGGCATGGGCGCTGGCGGTCGGCGCGGTGGTCGCAGGGATCGGCAATTTCGGCTTCGTCTGGCTGGCGCACCGGCAGGTGAACGAGGCGATGCTGTATGTCGCCACCGGGCTGGACCAGTTCGGCAACGGCTTTGCCGGCGCGGTGTTCGTCGTCTATCTCTCGCTGCTGGTGAACCCGCGCTATCCGGGCGCGCAATATGCGTTCCTGACCGGCTTTGCGTTCCTGTTGCCGCGGATGCTGGCCGGGGCGGGGGGATCGATGGTCGGGGTGATCGGCTATGACGGGTTCTTCCTGCTGTCGGGCGCGGTCAGCCTGGCGGCGATCCCGCTGCTGCCGGCGCTGTCCAGAATCCGCGCGCGGGAGGAGGACGCATGATAGACGCCGCCTTTGCGCCGGCGGCGCGGTATGTCGCCGAGGGGCGGATACCGGGGGCGACGCTGGGGATCGTTACCGCCGATGGTGCGCGGCAGGTGCGGGTTGCCGGGCTGGCGCAGCGGGTGCCGATCGAGGAGCCGCTGACCCGCGCGCACTGGTTCGACCTGGCGTCGGTCAGCAAGGTGATCGCGACGACCCGCTTCGTGCTGCAACTGGCCGACGAGGGACGGATCGACCTCGACCGGCCGCTGACCGATGCCATTCCCGACCTGCGGCAATATGACGTCGCCGGGGCGGCGGAGCGGCGGCTGACGTTTCGCGACTGCCTGGTCCACCGTACCTTCCTGCCCGCGGTCGAGCCGATCTATACCTATGGCGACGACCCGGCGCGGTTGCGGGCGTTCGTGCTGCAACGCGCATGGCGGCACGGACCGCCGGTCTATTCGGACATCAACTTCATCCTGCTGGGCATCGCGGTCGAACGGATCATCGGCGCGGGGCTCGACGCGTTGCCGCCGGGGCCGGGGCTGCGCTGGGGACCGCCGCCCGGCCCGGCCGTCGCGACCGAGCATTGCCAGTGGCGGGGGCGGGTGCTGGTCGGGGAGGTGCACGACGAGAACTGCTTCGCGATGGGCGGGCGTACCGGCCATGCCGGGCTGTTCGGGACGGTCGACGGCGTGCTGGACTTCGCGGCCGGGCTGCTCGACGGCAGCGGCGCGTCGGCGGCGATGCTGGAGGCGATCCGGACGCCGGTCGAGGGGCATCGGACGGCAGGCTGGGAAATCCGCTTTCCCGGCTGGTCGGGGGGGCAGGCATGTTCGGCGGGCACGATCGGGCATACCGGCTTTACCGGCACCGGGCTGTGGGTCGATTTCGAGCGGGGGCTGGCGTGGACGCTGCTGACCAACCGGGTGCATCCGACGCGGCATGCCGACAGCGGCATCTTTGACCTGCGGCCGGCGACGGGGGATGCTGTGGTGGCGGGATTTGATGTCAGATCAAGCGGTTAGCGGGAAAGGGCTGCGTCAAAGTTCACGAAGTTCACACTCGCCACGGTTTCGCGTGATGTTTCGGGCGGGACGGGTTGCGGCGGTGTGAAACAGCCCCGGCCGGATAGCGGGATGGCGGTTTGTAGGAAAGCGCAGGCCGGACGCTTCCGCGGCGAGGCGCGGGGGTACATGCGTGCGGTTATCCTTACGGCGCCTCGATCACCTCGCGCAGGACGCCCAGAAACTCGCTGGCGAGTGCGCTGGGCGGACGGTCGAGCAGGTGCATGGCGTGGACGTCGAAGGTCAGCGACGGCTTGAGCGGTCGCATCGACAGCCCTTCGGCCAGCGAGGCTTCGGCGGTGAAATTGTCGACCACGCTGAGCCCGACGCCGGCACGGACCAGGGCGGCGGCGATGTAGAAGGTGCGCGCCGACGCAACCTCGTCCAGTTCCAGCCCCAGCCGTTCCAGCTCCTGCGCGAACAACTGGCCGATCGGCCCGCTGGCGGCGAGCGTGATGAACGGCCGCCCGACCAGTTGCGGCAGTTCGATGCGCGGCGCGGCATCCGGCAGGTCGGCTTCGCGGTACAGCACGACCAGTTCGCCCTCGCCGAGCCACACCTTGCCCAGCGGGGCGCCGCGCGGCACTTCGGCGGCGATGGCGATATCGGTCTCCCGCTCGTACAGCTTGCGCAGCAGGTCGTCGTGATGGACCGTCTGCAGGTCGAAGCGCACGTCCGGGCGGCGCGCCATGAACCGGGCCGCCGCGGTCGGCAGCGCACCGAGCGCGAGGCTGGGCAGCGCGGATATCCGCAGCGTCGCCCCGCCGCCGCTGCGCAGGTTGCGCCCCGCCTCGCGCAGCGCGCGCACCCGTTCCTGAATGTCGGCCACGTCGCCGAACAGGGCATGGGCATCCTCGGTCGGCACGAGGCGGCTGTTGGTGCGCTGGAACAGTTCGAAGCCGAGCAGCGTCTCGGCATGGCGCAGCGTCTTGGACACCGAGGGTTGCGAGATGTTGAGCGCACGGGCGGCGGCGCTGACCGATCCGTTGACATAGACGGCGTGGAAGATTTCGATATGGCGCAGGTTCATGTCGCCGTGGACCCGCGATAGCGCGCCTCGTCAAGCCCGTCCTCCGCCCGCGCCACCAGCGTCGCTACCGTCAGGTTGGCCGATGCCGACGGTACGGTGCGCGTCATGTCGAGCAGCCGGTCGAACGGCAGCACCAGTCCGACGACCAATGCGGTCTGTTCCGCGCCGACCCCGACCGCGCCCAGCATCGCCGCCAGCATGAACAGCGAGGCGGAGGGTACCGGCGCGGTCCCGAACGCGGCGAGCGCGCCGGTCAGCAGCATGACGCAGAGCATCCACGCATCGGGAACGATGCCCAGCGCCTGCAACGCGAACTGCCCGAGCAGGCCGACATACATTGCCGTCCCGTCCTTGCCGATGCTGGCGCCCAGCGGCAACACGGTCGAGGCGATCGGGCGGGCGATGCCGAGATTGTCTTGGCTAACGCGCAGCGCGACCGGCAGGGTGGCGGAGGAGGATGCGGTCGAGAAGGCGACGACCAGCGCATCGGCGATCCCGCGAAAGAAGCGCACCACCGGCAGCCGCGCGACGAAGCGCAGCAGCGCGGCATGGACCACCAGCATCTGCACCAGCGAGGCGAGGATGACGCACAGCGCCAGCCAGCCGACATTGACGAACACCGCCATGCCGTTCCCGGCGACGGCGTTGGCGATCAGCGCGAGGACGCCGAACGGCGTCACCTCCATCACGATACGGACGAGGTGGAGCAGGACGGCGGCAAGGCCCTGTAGCAGCGCCACGACCGGCTTGCCCGCTTCGCCCGACACGACGCTGGCGATGCCCAGCAGGACGGCGACGAAGATGATGGCGAGCATGTCGCCCCTGGCCAGCGCGTCGACGATGTTGACCGGCACGATGCCGAGCAACTGGTCGGCGGGCGTCACCGCCGGTCCCAGCACGTGCGGCGCGACCCCGGCCAGCACGATGCCGTCGCCGGGTTGCAGCAGCAGGCCGAAGCCCATGCCGATCGACACCGCCAGCAGGGTGGTGAAGGCGAACAGCGCCACCGTCCGCCCGCCGATCCCGCCCAGCCGGCGCGGATCGCCCAGCGAGGCGATGCCGGCGGCGATGGTGATGAGCACCACCGGCACCACCAGCATCTTGATGAGCCGGACGAACAGGTCGCCGACGATTTTGATCGCCGCCGCACCCGCCGGCCACAACAACCCGATCGCGATGCCGAGCAGCAGCGCCGCCACCACGCGCTTCCACAGGGGAATCGCGAACCAGCCGCGCATCAGGCGGCGTCGCCCCAGAAACCGGGGGCGGGGGGCGACAACATGCCGTTCCGGTCGATCACGCCGCCGGGCCGGTCCTCGCCAAGCCATAACGGCCCGTCGAGATCGACGAACGCGGCCTCCGCCCCCAGCAGCATCGCGGGCGCGATCCCCAGCGACGAACACACCATGCACCCGATCATCAACCCGAACCCCTTCGCACGCGCCGCATTCGCCAGCGCCAGTGCTTCGGTCAAGCCGCCGGTCTTGTCGAGCTTGATGTTCACCACGTCGTAGCGTCCGGCGAGCGCGTCCAGGTCGGCGGCGGTGTGGAGCGATTCGTCGGCGCAGACCGGCACCGGGCCGTCGAACCCGGCCAGCGCGCCGTCCTCGCCGGCGGGCAGCGGCTGTTCGAGCAGGTCGATGCGCCAGCCGCTCAGATACGGCGCCAGCGCCGCCAGCGTTTCGATCGTCCAGCTTTCATTGGGATCGACGATCAGGCGGGGGGCGGGCGCGGCGGCGCGGACGGCGGCGATCTGTGCGGCGGGGTCGGTGCGGTCGACCTTGATCTTGAGCAGCGGGACGTGCGCGACCTTTGCCGCCGCGCGGGCCATCGCATCGGGCGTGTCGAGGCCGATGGTGATGGCGGACGGCAGCGCGACCGGTCCGGCGATCCCGGCAAGTGCCGCCACGCTGGTCCCGGCCAGCCGCGCCTCCAGATCCCACAGCGCGCAATCGACCGCGTTGCGCGCGGCACCCGCCGGCAACAGCGCGGCAAGGTCGGCGCGGGTCGCCCCGGCGGCGATCCGTGGAGCGATCGCACGGATCGCGGCAAGCGTGTCGTCGATCGTCTCGCCATAGCGGGCATAGGGCACCGCTTCGCCGCGCCCGGCCGTCTCGCCCTGCCGGATCGTCACCGTGACGACGTCGGCCGCCGTCTTTACCCCGCGCGAAATGCGGAACGGGGTGCTCAGGCCGAAACGGTCATGCGCGGCGTCGAGATGTCGAAGCATGTCTGCATCCAGTCGATGATCGGGTCCGCGCCGAAGCGATAGGGATCGGTGCAGGGCAGGCCGAGCGCCGCGCCGGTTTCGGCACACAGGGCACGTGCCGCGTCCTCGTCGAGCTTCGCGGTGTTGAGCGCGACACCGACCGCCTGCACGGCAGGGCTGGTCAGCCGGGCGACGGACAGGTTGGCGGCAAGGCATTCGGCAAGGCCGGGCACCGGATAATGCGGCAGCCCGCGCATATGTTCGCGCGCCGGGTCGTGGCACAGCACCAGCGCGCGCGGCTGCGCCCCGTGGAGCAGCCCGGTCGACACGCCGGCAAAGGACGGGTGGAACAGCGATCCCTGACCCTCGATCAGATCCCAGCCGTCATCGTCGCGCGCCGGGGTGATCGTCTCGATCGCGCCCGAGATGAAGTCGGCGACCACCGCGTCGACCGGTACGCCCGACCCGGCGATCAGGATGCCGGTCTGGCCGGTCGCGCGGAAATCGGCCCGGATCCCGCGGGCGACCATCGCGCGGTGCAGCGCCAGGGTCGTGTACATCTTGCCGACCGAACAATCGGTGCCGACGGTCAGCAGCCGGTTGCCCGCGCGGGCGCGGCCATTGCCGACCGGCAGGTCGGCCGGGGGATCGCGCACGTCGAACAACTGCACCCCCGCATCCTGCGCCGCCCTGGCGATCCGGGGTTCGTCGCGCAGCCGCTGGTGCAGGCCGGAGGCGACATGCATGCCGACCGCGATCGCCGCCAGCGCATCCTCGACCAGCGCGTCGCCCATCCTGCCCCCGGCATTGGCGATGCCGAGGACCAGCGTATTGGCGCCCGCGGCGCGACCCCCGGCCGCGTCCATGCGCGGCAGGCCCAGCGTCAGCGGGCAATCGTCGTGCCGCCATTCGCCGACGCAGTCGTCCGGACGGAAGGCGGCGAGCCCGCGCGAGGTCTTGATGCCGACCGCGTCGTCGGAATGGCCGAGATAGAGAAGGAAGGGACCGGGGATCATCGCGCACCCTGCTGGCTGTCGGGACACCGGGATAGGGTGCGCTGCGCGCCGACGCCCAATCATGCTGTCATCGCGACCTATAACGCCGGGCTATGGGGAGCCGCCGGGGCGTCGAACATGGCCCCGGCCCGCGCCGGGGCGGCGAATGTCCGGACCGGAACGGTCCGGCGTCTAGGACGACGCGGGACAGTGTTTCGGCGTCGGGCGCAGCAGGGCGCGGCCGGCCGCGGCGCCGGTGGTCGCGCCGTCTTTCAGCGCGAGCTTGCCGTTCACGAACAGCGCCTTCACCCCGGCGCTCGGCACGCGCGGGTTCACATAGGTCGCGCGGGGAGCGTAGTTGACCGGATCGAACACGACGACATCGGCATAATAGCCGGCTTTCAGATAGCCGCGATGGTCCATGCGGTACATGTCGGCGGTGGCACCGGTCGAGCGGTGGATGAAGTCGCGCATCGTGATGACCTTCCGCTCGCGGACATAGGTCTGATATTTGCGCGGGAAGGTGGCGTATTGGCGCGGGTGGCCGTCCGATCCGTCGGAACTGGTCACGACCCACGGCTGCTGCATGATGCGGTCGGCATCGGCGTCGATCATGTTGAAGCTGGCGACCGAGACGCCGGCCGGTTCCTTGCCCGTGGCATCGGCGACGCGCAGGATCCTGATCGCGGCGTCGACCGGGTCGAGACCCCATTGCTCCGCCATCTGGCCCAGCGTCCTGCCGGTCCATGGCATGCCGGCGCTGGTCAGCAGCAGCGAATCCCTGCCGCCGCGACGGCGGAGGTTCTCGGCCATTTCGACCTTGATCCTCGCCAGCGTCGCCGGGTCGTCGAACCGCTGGATCAGGCGCGGATAGCCGCCGTCATTCGCCCAGCGGGGGACGAGCGAGGCGTCGACGCTGGAGCCGGAGGCGAGCCAGGGATATTGGTCGGCGGTGACGTTCTGCCCGGCCTTGCGCGCCGCCTCGATCACCGCGATCAGTTCGGGGGCCTTGCCGTGCACATCGACGCCCAGCGCCTTGAGATGCGCGAAATGGACCGGCATGTTCGCCTGTCGCCCGATCTCGATCGCTTCCCGGGTCGACCCGAGCAGGCCGATGGTATAGTTGGATTCGTCGCGCTGGTGCGTGTCGTACATGCCGCCGCGCAGCCCCGCCTCGCGCGCTACCGCGATCACTTCGTCGGTTTTGGCGAAGCTCTGCGGCGCGTAGAACAGCCCGGTCGACAGGCCATAGGCGCCTTCGCACATCGCCTTTGCCACCAGCGCCTGTTCGCGGGCGAGTTCGGGCGCGGTGGGGGCGCGGTCGTCCTGGCCCAGCACGCGACCGCGCACCGCGCCGAAACCGACGAACGGGGCGACATTGGTGCCGATCCCGGCGGTGGTGAGCCTGCGCGCGTCGTCGGCGACGTCGGGGGTGCCATAGCCGTCGACGCCGATCACGATCGTCGACACCCCCTGCGCCAGCCATGGCAGGTTGAGCCGCTCTTTCGCATCCTTCGACCGGATATAGCTGTCGGGATGGGTATGCGCGTCGATGAAGCCGGGCGCCACGACAGCCCCGCGCGCGTCGATCACCTGTGCGGCCGACGTGCCGCGCGTCGGGCCGACATAGACGATGCGGTCGCCGGCAATCTCGACATCGCCGGTGATCGGACCGGCATCGGCGCCGTCATAGACGGTACCGCCCCGGATCACGACATCGGCCTTCGGCACCGGCGCGGCGCCGACCAGCGTGGCGAACAGGGCGATCAGCGGCAGGCGGGTCATCGGCGGTTTCCTTGCAAGGTCATGCGGCGGGCGACCCTAGCGTCGATCGCCGTTCGGCTGAACAGCAGCGGCAGGGGCCGCCCGTCGATCCACGGCGCGAACTGGTCGCGATACTGCGGCGAGCGGGGATCGTTCGACTGGCCGGGCAGGTTCAGGAACACCGAATTGTCCCATGCGCCGACGTCGATCACCTGCAGATAGCTGGCCCCGCCGCCGACGCGCCAGCCGGGGCCGTCGCCCAGCCAGCGCGCCATGACGGTGTAGGAATCGCCACCCGACGCGCCGCCTTCGATCGCGGGGAAGGCGGCGGCGATGGCGGGGATGCGCGACAGCGGATGGGCGATGCGTACCTGATGCAACCGGCCCCAGCGCCATCCGGCGGGGTCGGTCCCCAGCAGCGACTGCGCGCTGGTCCACGCCGCCGCCAGCGCATCGCGCAGCATCGCGTCGCGCGCCGCGACCGGCAAGCGCGCGTCGGGCCGGGCGAGCAGCCCCAGCAG
Organism: Sphingomonas hengshuiensis; assembly: GCA_003240755.1. Classification (GTDB taxonomy): domain Bacteria; phylum Pseudomonadota; class Alphaproteobacteria; order Sphingomonadales; family Sphingomonadaceae; genus Sphingomonas; species Sphingomonas hengshuiensis_A. Next base: position 73,261 of record QFNF01000011.1, read on the forward strand.
CACCGACGGATCGATCTCCGTCACGAGCGTCCTGGCGCGTGCCGGCACGATCGCGGCCAGCATGCGTTTGCCAAGGTCGCGCCACAGGATTTCGAACAGCGCGGCAGGCGCGCTGTCGGCGGTCAGCCGTCCGTCCCAGCGGCGCAGCATGTCGCCGGCCGGCGAGGGGGTCGGTGGCAGTAGGGTCAGCAACTGCCGCGCGGGCGTCGACAGCGTGTCGAATTGCAACGCCACGCTGTCGGCCACGCTGTGCCGGGGCTGCCCCGCCAGCACGTCGGCGATGCGTTCGTAGCGATAGGGCGCGCGGAACGAGAAGGCCGGTATGCGATCCCGCGGCCAGTCGGCGGGCAGGTTGTTCTGGTTGGCGGAGGCGAACCAGCCCTTTTTCGGGTTATATTCGTTGGGCAGCGCGGCGAAATCGCGCATCCCGGTCCAGTCATACCGCCCGTCGCCCGGTACCGGCAGCAACCCGTCGCCGCGCTTGCGGACGGGGGCGAAGCCGATCACCTGCCACCCGGTATTGCCGTCGATATCGGCATAATGGAAATTGGTGGGCGAGGGGTGCAGGCGGAACGCCCTGCGCAGCGACGCCCAGTCGCGCGCGAGGTTGATCGCGATCATCGCGAACGCCCCGCCGCCGCCCGGCTGCATCGCGATCGACCCCAGCACCGTCGCGCGGCGTTTCGCGGGATCGTGCGAGATTACCGGCCCCTGCACCGCATAGCGCAGCGTCACCACATAGGGCGCGCCGTCCTTGACCGGTATCGCGACGTCGACCCTGGTGAACCGCTTCCACCCGCCATTGTGGCGGTAGCGTTCGGGATCGGCGGGATCGAGGTCGAGGACGAACAGGTCCTGCTGGTCGATGTGGAAATTGGTCCGCCCGAAGGCGAAGCGATCGGTGTGGCCCTGCATGATGCCGGGCAGCCCCGGCGCCCCGCCGCCGATCACGTCCAGCCCCGGTGCGCTGAGGTGCGCGACATGGCGCGGGCCGAACCCGCCGATGCCGAGATGCGGGTCGTTCGCCAGGATCGGGCGGCCGGTCGCGGTGCGGTTGCCAGCGACCGTCCATGCGTTGCTGCCGGCATTGGCGCGCTCCATCGGCCCCTCCGCCGGATCGCGGACCGGCGTGTCGGGTCCGAAGGGCAGGCCGCCCTGGCGCAGCACGCCCAGATCGGCGGGCGATACCGCCGCCGCGTCGAGGCCGTCGGGAACGGTCATCGTCCAGTTCGGCCGTAGCGGCGCGACGATCGCGTCGAGTTCCAGCATCCCGATCGCCGCCAGTTGCGCGCGGCGGATCTCGTCGTCGGCATTGCCGATCGCGCCGCCACGGGCGAGGACGAAATCCTCGATTCCCCATTTGAGCGGCGTCACGCCGAGGATGGCATATTCCGGTGGCAGCAGCGCGGGATCGGCGAGCACCTCGTCGATGCGCGCGTTGATCCCGGCGATATAGGCCCTGGCGCAGGCCAGCACGTCGGCGGGGATGCGTCGCAGTTCGGCGTTCAGGTCGCCGCGATAGTGGAACAGCCGCGCCGCGGCGTCGTGCTTCGCGAAGTCGACCCCGAACGCCTCCGCCAGCCGGCCCAGTTCGCGGCGATGGCCAAGGTCGATCTGGAACAGCCGGTCGCGCGCGACGACATAGCCCTGTCCGTAGAACGCATCGGGGATCGACGCGGCGCGGATATGCGGGACGCCATGGACGTCGTCGACGATCTCGATCGGTGCCGACAGGCCTTCGGGCGCGGCGTGCGCCACGACCGGCGTCAGCAGGACGGCGGCGGCCGACCCTTGCAGAAAGGCGCGGCGATGCATCATGGGCGGCATTCCTCGGGGTTCCGGACCGGGACAGGCTAGGCCCGCCCATCCGATCGACGGGTATGACAAGCACTGTCCGGGGCATAGGGCGCGTTTATGGCGCTCGCCGGTATAATCTGCGGCTATGCCCCGACGAAGCGATAGAAGCGCGCGCCGCTTGACGCACATCCCCGCCACCGCGCAGCTTTCGTGCTCCGACACGGACTGGCGGGGGGCCACAAGCCCGCGACCGGCTCGGCGGTGCCGCAGGACCTACGTCAAACATCCGCCCGACCGCGGGCAAGGGGAGCTTTCCATGACGACATCCATGCCTTTCCGGCGGTATCTGCCGGCCTTGGCCCGCGCCACCAGCCTCGCCGCGCTGTGCATCGCCACGCCGGTGTTCGCCCAGGAAACCGCCGCTCCGCCGGTCGAAACCACGTCGCAGTCGCCCGAGCCGACCGCACAGGGTGGCGGTGACGAAATCCTCGTCACCGGATCGCGCGTGGTGCGCGACGGGTTCCAGTCGCCGACGCCGCTGACCGTGCTGACCGCGCAGGACATCCAGAACAGTTCGCCGACCAACAACCTCGCCGATTTCGTCAACCAGATCCCGGCGGTGGCGGGCAGCTTGCGTCCGGCCAATTCGCGCCTTGCGATCAGTTCGGGGCTGGCCGGGATCAACGCGCTGAACCTGCGCGCGCTGGGCGAAATCCGCACGCTGGTGCTGCTCGACGGGCGCCGTTCGGTCGGGTCGAGCGTCACCGGCCTCGTCGACATCAACACCTTTCCCCAGGCGTTGGTGAAGAGCGTCGAGATCGTGACCGGCGGTGCATCGGCGGCCTATGGGTCGGACGCGGTGGCGGGTGTCGTCAACTTCGCGCTCGACAAGACCTATGAGGGGCTGAAGGTGACTGCCGACAGCGGCATCACCGAATATGGCGACGGCTTCAACTATTCGTTCAGCGTGGCGGGCGGCACCAGTTTCGCCGGCGGGCGCGGCCATGTGCTGCTGAGCGGCGAAGTCGCGCATCGCGACGGCATCTTCCAGGTCGATCGCGCATGGAACGCGCGCGGCCGGGTCGTCGTGACGAACCCGACCTACACCAATACCAACGGCCAGGCGCAGTTCCTGACGCTCGACCGGATCGGGGTCGCCAATGCGACGCCGGGCGGCATCATCCTCAATTCGGCGGGCGGCACCGCCAACCGCCTGCGCGGCCTCTATTTCGGGCCCGGCGGATCGGTGAACCAGTTCAATTACGGCAGCTTCAATTCGCCCGCGCTGGGCGGCGCCACCGCGCCGACCCGGACGCAGGGCGGCGACTGGCAGCTCAACGACCAGGGCCGCAATATCGGCCTCGACGCCGACGACGACCGCCACGGCGTGTTCGGCCGGGTCAGCTACGAACTGGCCGACTGGATCACCGTGTTCGGCGAGGCGTCGTACAACTGGCAGAAGACGCTGTTCAACGCCGGGCCGCAGCTATCGACCACCACCACGCTGCGCGGCGACAACGCCTATCTCATCAACACGCTGGGCGCGGCGCGGCTGGCCGGGATCACGTCCGTCACGCTCGGCACCACCGCCGTCGACCTGCCGTACCGCAAGAACAACAGCTCGCGCGAGGTGCAGCGTTACGCGATCGGTGCGGAGGGCGATTTCGCGCTGTTCGGCAACAAGGCGGTGTGGAGCGCCTATGGCCAATATGGCGAGACGAACGCACGCGAGCAGTTGCGCGACATCATGAACGTCACCCGCATGGCCAATGCGACCGATGCGGTGTTCGCCCCGGCGGGCAATGCGCTGGGCGTCGCGGCGGGGACGATCGTCTGCCGGTCGACGCTGACCGCGCCGACCAATGGCTGCGTGCCGCTCAACCGGCTCGGCATCGGCGTCGCCAGCCAGGGCGCGATCGACTATGCGCTGGGCGATCCGTATCGCGACCAGACGCTGAAGCAGACCGTGGCCGGCATCAACCTGTCGGTCGTGCCCTTCGCCACCTGGGCCGGCGACGTCAGCGTCGCGGTGGGCGGCGAATATCGCAAGGAAGAGGTATCGGGCAACGTCCCGACCGAGTTCCAGACGGGCTGGTCGGTCGGCAACTTCCTGCCGACCTTCGGCAGCTACGACGTCAAGGAAGCGTATCTCGAAACCGTCGTGCCGCTGGGGTCGGGGGTCGAATTCAACGGCGCGGTCCGCGCGACCGATTATTCCACGTCGGGCTATGTCACGACATGGAAGGTCGGCACGACGTGGCAGCCGATCGACGATATCCGGTTCCGCGTCACCCGGTCGCGCGACATCCGCGCGCCCAACCTGAGCGAACTGTTCCAGGCGGGCACGTCGCGCACCAACACGCTGACCGATCCGTTTACCGGCCGCACCGGCGTCACCTTCCGCGAAACGACCACCGGCAATATCAACCTCGATCCCGAAGTCGCCGATTCGACCAGCGTCGGCGTGGTGCTGCAACCGCGCTTCCTGCCCGGCTTCTCGTTTTCGGCCGACGGGTTCCTGATCGAGCTGAAGGACGCGATCGGGCAGTATTTCGCACAGGACATCATCAATCGCTGCTTCGAGGGGCGGCAGGAATTCTGCTCGGCCTATGGCCCCGATCCGGCCGGCGACCGCGAACTGTTCTTCCGCGCCAGCCCGTTCAACTTCGCACGGCAGACGGTGCGCGGGATCGACCTCGACGCGACCTACCGCGTGGCGCTGGACGAGGTGTTCGGCAACGCGCCGGGCAACGTCACGCTGAAGGCGCTGGGCACGCGCTATATCGACAACATCACCGATGCCGGCGTGCCGAACGTGATCCCGGTCGATATCGTCGGGCAACTGGGCGGGTCCAGCCTGCCCAAATGGATCTACCGGTTCAACGCGACCTACGACACCGACAGCTTCGCCATCACCGGCACCGCGCGCGGTGTCGCCGGCGGAACCTATGCGAACAATTATGTCGTGTGTTCGAACGACTGCCCGGTCGGGCGTCCGCCCAGCATCGTGTCGCAATTCCCGACGATCGACAGCAACCGCATCGACGGCGCGACCTATTTCGACCTCAACCTGACCAGCAGGATCGACATGGGCGGCGGGGCGAAGGGCGAGCTGTTCTTCAACGTGACCAACGTGTTCAACGGCGAACCGATCCTGCTGCCCGAAACCGGGCTGGCGGCGAACAGCACCTATTCGGATCTGCTGGGCCGGTCGTTCCGCATCGGCATCCGGATGCAGACGCGGTAGGAACCGGCATGACGACGACCCTGATCGCCGCGCTGCGGGGGGCGGTCGGGGCGCGCCACGTCCTGACCGGCCCGCGCCGCACCGCGCGGTTCCGGCGCGGCTATCGTACCGGCGGGGGCGCGGCGCTGGCGGTGGTGCGACCCGCGACGCTGGTCGAGTTGTGGCGCGTGGTGCAGGCATGCGTCGCCGCCGACGTGTCGATCCTGATGCAGGCGTCGAACACCGGGCTGACCGGCGGGTCGACGCCCCATGGCGACGACTATCCCGGCGGGCTGGTGATCGTCAGCACGACGCGGCTCAACCGGCTGCACCTGCTGGGCGGGGGCGAACAGGTCGTCTGCCTGCCGGGTACGACGCTCTATGGCCTCGAGGCGGCGCTCAAGCCGCTGGGGCGCGAGCCGCATTCGGTGATCGGGTCGTCGTGCCTCGGCGCATCGGTGGTCGGCGGCGTCTGCAACAATTCGGGCGGATCGCTGATCCGGCGGGGGCCGGCCTATACCGAACTGGCGCTGTTCGGCCGGGTCGACGACGACGGCACGCTGCGGCTGGTCAACCATCTGGGCATCGACCTGGGCGACGATGCGGAGACGATCCTCGCGCGGCTCGACCGTGGCGACTTCACCGCCGCCGATGTCGATCCGGCGGCGGACAAGCCGGCGCACGACCATCGCTATGCTACCCATGTCCGCGATATCGACAGCGACGTGCCGGCACGCTTCAACGCCGATCCGCGCTGCCTGTTCGAGGCGGCGGGGAGTGCGGGCAAGCTGATCGTCCTGGCGGTGCGGCTGGACACGTTCGCGCGCGAGGACGCGACCGTCACCTTCTATGTCGGGACCAACGATCCCGACCGGTTGACCGCGCTCAGGCGCATGATGTTGCGCGGCGGCACCGCGCTGCCGATCGCGGGCGAATATATGCATCGCGGCGCGTTCGACATCGCCGACCGCTATGGCCGCGACACGTTCCGCGCGATCGAGCGGCTGGGCACCGACCGGCTGCCCGCGCTGTTCGCGGCAAAGGCGTGGGTCGACGGCGTCACCCGACCGGTCGTCGCCAATCTCAGCGACCGGGTGCTCCAGCGTCTTTCCCCGCTGCTGGGCGACCATCTGCCGCCGCGGATGCGGGACTGGCGGGATCGGTTCGAACATCACCTGTTGCTCAAGATGCCGCTGGCCGAAGCGCGGGCGACGGCGGCGGTGCTCGACACGCTGCTGCCGGGCGACTGGTTCGAATGTTCCGCCACCGAGGCCGCCAAGGCGTTCCTGCACCGCTTCGTCGCGGCGGGGGCCGCCGTCCGCTACCGTGCGGTCCATGGGCGCGACGTCGAGGATATCGTCGCCCTCGACGTCGCATTGCCGCGCAACGCGCGCGACTGGGCCGAGCAACTGCCGTCCGGGATGGCAGCCCAGGTGGTCGATACGCTCTATTACGGGCATTTCTTCTGCCATGTGTTCCACCGCGACTATATCGTGCGCAAGGGTGTCGACCCGCTGGCGTTCGAACATGCGCTGTGGCGGCGGCTGGATGCGACGGGGGCGCAATATCCCGCCGAACATAATGTCGGGCATCTATATCCTGCGAAGCCCGCACTGGCCGGTTTCTATCGCACGCTCGACCCGCGCAACCAGCTAAACCCCGGCATCGGCCAGACGCCGCGCGCACGTGGCTGGAAGGAGGGAGCGTGAGCTATTTTCTGGGCATCGATGCCGGGGGCAGCCATTGCCGCGCGCGACTGGTCGATGCGGCGGGTACGGTGCTGGGCAGCGGCGAGGGCGGGCCGGCCAATGCCGCGATCGGCATCGATGCGCTGCGCGCCGTGCTGGCCGACACGATGGCGCAGGCGGTGGCGCAGGCCGGGCTTGCTGCGGAGCAGCGACCGGGCGTGCGCATCGGCATGGGCATTGCCGGTATCCGCCGGCCGGGCATCAGCGACGCGCTGTCCGCGACCGATTTCGGCATGGGGCCCGTCGCGTTCGCCAGCGATGCCGAAATCGCGCATCTGGGCGCCCATGGCGGCGGCGACGGTGCGATCCTGATCCTCGGCACCGGCAGCGTCGCGTTGCTGCGGATCGACGGGCAGGCGGTGATGATCGGCGGCTATGGCTTTCTGGTGTCGGATGAAGGCAGCGGTGCCGCGCTGGGGCTGGGGGCGATGCGCCATGCGCTGCGCGCACTTGACGGACGGGCGCAGGGGAGCGGGTTCAGCGACGCGGTGTCGGCGCGGTTCGGCCACGATACGGCGCAGGCGGTGGCGTGGATGGCGCGGGCGACGCCCCGCGACTATGGCGCGCTGGCGCCGCTGGTGATGGACCATGCCGAAGCCGGCGATCCGATCGCGCGATCGATCGTCGAGGATGCGGCGGGCCATGTCGAACGCTTCGTCGACACAATCGCTGCGCGGGGGGTGGCACGCTGTACGCTGGTCGGCGGGCTGGCCCCGCGCATGGTGCCATGGCTGCGGATGCGGACGGTAGCGCGGCTGGCCCCGCCACTGGGCGACGCACTGGACGGGGCGCTGCGGCTTGCCGGGTTCGACGGGGCCGGGCGTTAAGGCGGTCTCAACCATCCTGCAGCAGGATGCCGCGTGGAACCAACCATGCGGCATCTCGTCCTCCTCTTCCTGTTGCTGACCGGCCTGGGCCCCGGTGCGGCGACCGCCGCGTCGGTGGCGGGCGATGAATGGTCCGACTGGCGCACGCCGCGATTCCAGACGCTCGACGGCAGCGCGGGCCTGCCGCACGCGACGACGACCGCGATCGTGCAGGGCAGCGACGGGCTGATGTGGATCGGTACGCGCGGCGGGCTGGCGCGTTACGACGGACAACGGTTGAAGATCTTTCGCCAGTCCGCCGCCGACATCGGCAACCTGCCCGACAATTACATCCGCGCGCTCTTTCCCCTGTCCGATGGCGGTATTCTGGTGGGGACCCATGTCGGCGGGGTGGTGCGCTACGATCCGGTGTCGAACAGCTTCGTGGACGTCCCCGGCGCCGGCGGGGTGGGGCAGGGCACCCGCATCATGGCCTTTGCGAGCGACCATCGCGGCGAGGCGATGATCGCGTCGGACCATGGCGTGTTTCATTACGATGCGGCGCGCCACCGCGTGCAGCCAGTTACCCCGCCGGGCAGCGCGCTGGCCGGCGGGGCGTTCGCGGTACATGTCGATGCCGACGGGACGATCCATGCCGGCGGCGATGCCGGGCTGTTCGTCCGCAGAAAGGGCGCGCGCGATTTCGTGCAGGTGGCGACGCCCGGCATCGGCGACGTCTGGGCCATCGCGCGCGACACGGCCGGGCGGTTGTGGATCGGCACCGGATCGCGCGGCATCTATGTCCAGCTCCGCAACGGCCGGTTCGTCCAGCCGAGGCCGCTGGCGGGCGATGCACCACAGATCGGCCACCGTACCATCCGCGCCTTCGCGACCGGTGCCGACGGGGTGGTCTGGGCCGGGACCGACGGCGTCGGCGTGCTGCGCATCGCGACGCGCGGCGGCTTCGCGGTGCGCGTGATGCGCAACGCCCCCGCCAATCGCGGCTCGTTGGCGGGGGATACGGTGCGCGACCTGCTGATCGATCGCACCGGGCGGCTATGGGCCGCGACCGAGGTCGGCGCGTCGCAGGCCGACCCGGACATGGACGCGATCTTCACCATCGCCAACGCCATGCCCGATCCGCGCCAATCGCTGGCCGATCGCAACGTGCGCGGCGTGATGGTCGATCGGAGCGACCGCATCTGGGTGGGGATGAGCAACGGGCTGATCGACCGGGTCGATCGGGTCGCGGGCGTCGTCCGCCACCTGCGGCTCGACGGCAGTCATGCCGGGCAGGATATCAAGGCGTTCGCCGAACGGCCCGACCGCACGATCCTGGCCGGCGGGCGCGGGATCGTCGCGATCGATCCCGACACGCTGGCCAAACGGACGCTGCCGCTGCCCGAACTGGGCGACCTGCCGGTCATTTCGCTGGCATGGGTGGACCGGCGGTTGCTGATCGGGACGTACAAGGGGCTGTTCGTCCGGGACGAACGCACCGGGCGGATGCGGCATTATCGCCACGTCGATGGCGACGACGCCACGCTGGCGAACAACGAGGTCATCAACATCGTCGACGCGCCGGGCGGCGGGGTGTGGATCGCGACGCCGGGCGGGGTCAACCGGTTCGATCCGGCGACCGGACGCTTTGCAACCTATCGCCACCGGCCCGGCGATCCGACCAGCCTGCCGCAGGATTATACCGGATCGATCGTGCCGCTGGCGGACACGCTGTGGATCGGCACCTATGGCGGCGTCGCGCGCGGCGCGCGCGCCGGCGATCGCTGGCGGTTCCATGCGATCAACGAGGCGCGGGGCCTTGCCAACGACAATGTCGCCGCGTTGCAGGCCGATCGTGCCGGGCGCCTCTGGTCGACCGGGGCCAGCGGCATTTCCGTGATCGATCCGCAGCGCGAACGCGTGCTGGTCGTGAGCCGGCGCGACGGGCTGGCCTCCGATACGTTCAACCAGCGGGTGGCCGCGATCACGCGCGGCGGCGACCTGTTGTTCGGCGGGACCGGCGGGTTGCTGGTACTGCGGCCCGAGCGAATGCTGGCGGTGCGCCCGGCGGCTGCGGCGACCCTGGTCCCCACCGAGATAGAGGAAGATGGCCGGGCGATCCCGATCGACCCGCTTGCCGGGCGGCACAGCATCCGGTCGGACGGACGCGCGATCCGCATCGGCTTCGCGATGACCGATTATGCCGCGCCGGAGGAGATACGCTATCGCTACCGCCTGCGCGGGTTCGACGAGAATTGGGTCGCGGTGCCGTCCGCCACCCCGGCGACGGCGATCTACACCAATGTGCCCGGCGGCGATTACGTGCTGGAACTGCAGGCGCAGATTCCCGGCGTCCATCCGCGCGGGGTGACGACGACCGTCGACCTGCTGGTATCGCGGGCATGGCATGAATGGTGGCCGGTCCGGCTGGCGCTGGTGCTGCTGGCCGGGCTGGCGGTCTTCGGCATCGTCCAGTTGCGTACGGTGGTGCTGCGGCGGCGGACCCGCGCGCTGGAAACGGTGATCGGGCAGCGGACGCAGGAGCTGCGCACGGCCAACGTCACGCTGGAGCGGCTGGCCAGCACCGACCCGCTGACCGGCCTCGCCAATCGTCGCACGATGATGACGATGCTGGAAGCGGTGCGCGAGAATGCGATGCGCGCCGGCCGGCCCTATGCGGTGGCGATGATCGATATCGATCATTTCAAGCGGATCAACGACGCCCATGGCCACCAGATCGGCGATCTGGTCATCGAGGCGGTGGCGGGACGGATCGCCGGATCGGTCCGCGCGCACGATTGCGTCGCGCGCTATGGCGGCGAGGAGATCGCGATCCTCTTTGCCGATGCCGCGCCGCAGGATGCGTGGACGATCACCGAACGCCTGCGCGAGGAGATCGCGCGCACGCCGATCGACGCGCGCGGGGTGTCGGTGGTGGTCACGGTCAGCGCCGGGATCGCGGCCGCCGGGGCGGACACGACGCCCGCCGCGATGCTGCATCAGGCGGACCAGGCGCTGTACCGTGCGAAGCGTGCCGGGCGGAACCGGGTGGAACTGGCCGATACGACCGATGTCGGTGCAGCGTCAGCGGACGCCTGATCGTGCGAAGGTCAGCACGCCGTCGGCCAGCCGGTCGAACCGCAGCGCGAGATAGTCGAGGAAATAGTTCTGCCGCAGACGCCACGGGGCCCGCGACCCTTGCGCCGGGGTGCTGTCCGCCGCGCGCCGGACATAGCCCGAACTGAAATCGAGCAGCGGGCGGCGTTCGACGTCCGGTTCCGGCGCGGCGGGCATGCAGATATCGTAGCCGTGGCGGCGCATATGGTTGAGCATCCGGCACATCCGCCGCGACACGAGGTCGATCTTGAGCGTCCATGACGCGTTGGTATAGCCAATCGCCAGCACCAGATTGGGCACGCCCGACACCATCATCCCGCGATAGATCAGCCGGTCGGCGGGGACGAGCGGCGTGCCGTCGATGCGCAGCGCGATGCCGCCCAGCAGGTGCAGTTTCAGCCCCGTCGCGGTCACGATGATATCGGCCGCGACCCGCTCGCCCGATCCGAGCTCGATCCCCTCCGGCGTGAAGCGGCGGATCGTGTCGGTGACGATGTTCGCCGAACCGTCGCGCAGCGCGGCGAACAGGTCGGCATCGGGCACCAGGCACAGCCGCTGGTCCCACGGATCGTAGCGCGGGGTGAAATGCCGGTCGACATCGGGCAGGTCGGGCAGCTCCGCCCGTATCCCGCGCAGGATGAACGCGCGCATCCGCGTCGGCCATGCGCGTGCGAACTGGAAGGCGGCGAGGCCGAGCGCCGCGCTCTTCCACCGGGTCAGGCGTCCGGCAACGGATTCGGGAAGCCAGCGATATAGCCGCCGGGCGACGGCATCGCGCGAGGGTTGCGACACGATGTAGCTGGGCGAGCGCTGGACCATCGTCACCTGCGCGCCACGCGCGGCGAGCGCGGGGACCAGCGTCACCGCCGTCGCGCCGCTGCCGATCACCGCAACCCGCCTGCCGGCGACGTCGAGGTCCTGCGGCCAATGCTGCGGATGGACGATCCGTCCGGCGAAATCCGCCTGCCCGGCGAAATCGGGGGCATGGCCGGCGGCATAGTCGTAATAGCCCGACCCCATGAACAGGAAGCGGCAGGTGATCGTCCGGACCACCCCTTCGGCTTCGCAGGTCAGCGTCCAGCGCGCCGTGTCCGACGCCCAGTCGGCGGCGACGACCCGGTGGTGGAACCGGATGTGGCGGTCGATGCCGAAGGCGCGCGCCGTGTCCTCGATATAGTCGCGAATGTCGCCGCCATCGGCGATCGACCTGTCGCCGCGCCACGGCCGGAACGGGAAGCCCAGCGTGTGCATGTCCGAATCCGACCGGATGCCGGGATAGCGGAACAGGTCCCATGTTCCGCCGATCGCCCCGCGTCCTTCGAGAATGGCGTAGCGGTGGCCGGGACAGCGATGTTGCAGGTGCCACGCGGCGTCGATGCCGGACAGGCCGGCACCGATGATGATGACGTCGAGATCGTGGTCGACGGGGGCGGGTGTCGGCATAAGCGAACTTATCTGCCCCGCCGACGCGCTTGCCAAGCCTGTCGTCAGCGCCCCGAACCGAGCAGCAATGCGGTCAGCACCGGGTCTCCGGTGCGGCGCGGGTCGGCACGGATCGCGGCCTCTTCGCGTCCGATCGCGCGGAAGATCGCGTTTCCGGCCTGATCGGCGGCGCTGCGGGCGATCGCGCCATAGTCGATGCCGGTCCGGGCGCTGACGATCGCCGACACTATCTCGGTCGCGTCCGAGCGCAGGCCGTTGGAGAATTCGGGGAACATCGCATCGATCACCGCCCCGCGCGCCGACCGGGCGAGCAGGTCGGTGGCGGCGGTGGGGCCGCCGCGCAGTACCGCGAGGGCATCGCCGAACGTCAGCCCGCGGATCGAATCGAGCACGACTGGCGTCGCGCGATCGGCGGCATCGACCGCGATGTCGTTCAGCGCCATCGCGATCCGCCCGCGCACCGCATTGGTGCGCAGCACGGCGGCCAGCACGTCGTTCTGCCCCCCGGTTTCGGGCAGCGTCAGCCGGGTCAACTGGTCGTCGTAAAACCCGCCGGGTCGGATCAGCCGTTCGAACGCACGCTGGCTGGACAGGGTCAGCAACCGGCGTACGCCTTCGTCGACGCCATAGCTGCCGAGCGGGGTCGCACAGCCGCCGAGCAGGGCGACCGGAACGAACAGGGCGGTGGCACCGAGGATATGGCGGCGGGTCAACGGGGCTTCGATCATGACGGGCGTCTCCCAATAGCGATTGCGCAGCCAACGCCGGCGATGGTTTCCGGTGCCGTCCGCCGCGTGAACCGCCGTTGAACCGGCGATCGTTTTGGGGCCGTTTCGTGAGGACGGGGCATTGCCGAGCAGCGCTTCGCGCCCTAGCTACCGGACCATGGCTGATCCCTATGCAACCCTGGGCGTCGCGCGCGGCGCCACCGAAGCGGACATCAAGAAGGCGTATCGCAAGCTCGCCAAGGAACTGCACCCCGACCGGAACAAGGACAACAAGGCCGCATCGGACCGGTTCTCGAAGGTCACGCAGGCGTACGACCTGCTGACCGACAAGGACAAGCGCGCCCGGTTCGACCGGGGCGAGATCGATGGCGACGGCAATCCGGCGTCGCCGTTCGGGTTCGGCACCGGCGGCGGGAGCGGCGGCTTCCGCCCCGGTGCCGGCGGACGCGGCGGGTTCGACATGGGCGCCGAGGGGCAGGGCGGCGATTTCTCCGACATCTTCGAAGGCCTGTTCGGCGGACGCGGTGGTGCAGGCACCGGCGCCGGGGGCGGTTTCGCCAGCGGATTCGGCCGGCGCGCCCAGCCAAAGGGCGGCAACGTCGCCTATCGGTTGAAGGTGCCGTTCGAAGATGCGGCGACGCTCAGTCCCCAGCGGATCACCCTGGCCGACGGCAAGACGATCGACCTGAAACTCCCCGCCGGCGTCGACACCGGCACGCAGATGCGGCTGTCGGGCAAGGGCGATCCGGGGCCGGGCGGTGCGGGCGACGCGATCGTGACGGTCGAGGTGCAGCCGCACCGTTTCTATACCCGCGACGGCGACGATGTGCGCATCGACCTGCCGATCAATCTCGCCGAAGCGGTGCTGGGCGCGAAGGTGCGCGTACCCACGGTCGAGGGGGCGGTGATGCTGAGCGTGCCCAGGGGATCGACGTCGGGCAAGACGTTGCGTCTGAAGGCGCGTGGATTCCACCGCAAGGACGGGACGCGCGGCGACCAGCTCGTCACGCTGGTGATCGACATTCCCGCCGACGACGCGGCACTCACAGCCTTTGTCGAGGGCTGGGACGGGCGCGATACCGACCCGCGGGCACGGCTGGGCGTTTGAGCCGGCCGCACAGCCAGCCGGCGGGCCAAGCTGCATGACCGAGCCATATTCCGAAAGCCCGGAGGCACGGCACCGGCAGGGGCGTCCGGCCCTGTCGCGCCTGCGGCCCTCCGCGCGCGCGATCGAGGTGATGAAGCGCGTCGCGATCGGGACGTTCAACGACGGCTTCACCCATGCCGGGAACCTGGCCTATCTGTCGCTGCTGACGCTGTTTCCGTTCTTCATCGTCGCCGCGGCGATCGCGCGTGCGGTCGGGCGGAGCCAGGACAGCATCCACGCCGTCAGCACCTTCCTGGAAACCGTGCCGGCCGAGGTCGCGACGGTGTTGCAGCAACCGATCCTCGACGTGCTGCAGGCGCGGTCGGGGTCGCTGCTGTGGCTGGGCGCGCTGGTCGGGCTGTGGACGACGACCGGGTTCATCGAGACGGTGCGCTCGATCCTGCGGCAGGCCTATGGCATTCCGTTCTCGCGCCCGTTCTGGGAATATCGGCTGGGGTCGATCGGACTGATCGTCGGATCGGTCCTGATGCTGATGATCGCGTTCAGCCTGCAGGTGGTGCTGGTGGGCGTCGAACAGCTCATCTACCGCGCGCTGCCGTTCCTCGAACCCTATGCCGGTTATCTGTCGATCGCGAAGCTGTTTCCCGCACTGGCGCTGTTCGTCGCGCTCTACACGCTGTTCTATTCGCTCGCGCCCAAGAAATACCGCTATTCGAAATGTCCGAAATGGCCGGGCGCGGTCGCGACCGCCAGCGTGTGGATCGGCACGACCCAGCTCCTGCCGCTGGCGATCGACATGCTGGGCGGATATGACCGCACCTATGGCAGCCTTGCCGGCGTGATGATCGCGCTGTTCTTCTTCTATATCGTCGGGCTGGGCGTGGTGATCGGCGGCGAATTGAACGCGGCGCTGGCGGAGACGCCCGACCCTGCGCTAGAGGGTGCGGCTACAGACGAAAAAGGGACGGTCGCGTGAACGGTTTGATGCAGGGCAAGCGGGGGGTCATCATGGGCCTCGCCAACGATCGGTCGCTGGCCTGGGGCATCGCCAAGCAACTGGCGGCGCAGGGGGCGGAACTGGCATTCACCTATCAGGGCGAGGCGCTGGAGCGGCGCGTGCGGCCGCTGGCGACCGAACTGGGCGCCGACTTCCTGATCGAATGCGACGTGGCCGACATGGGCGCGCTCGACGCGGCGTTCGACACGATCGCCGCGCGGTGGCCGACGATCGATTTCGTGGTCCACGCCATCGGCTTTTCGGACAAGAACGAGCTGCGCGGCCATTATTACGACACCAGCCTCGACAATTTCCTGATGACGATGAACATCAGCGTCTATTCGTTCACGGCGGTCGCCAAGCGCGCGCGGGCGCTGATGCCGAACGGCGGATCGCTGCTGACGC
This sequence comes from Sphingomonas hengshuiensis, assembly GCA_003240755.1. GTDB lineage: Bacteria > Pseudomonadota > Alphaproteobacteria > Sphingomonadales > Sphingomonadaceae > Sphingomonas > Sphingomonas hengshuiensis_A. Next base: position 88,636 of record QFNF01000011.1, read on the forward strand.
TGACCTATTACGGGTCGGAAAAGGTCGTGCCGCACTACAACGTGATGGGCGTGGCGAAGGCGGCGCTCGACATGTCGGTCAAGTATCTGGCGATGGACATGGGGCCGGAGAATATCCGGGTGAACGCGATCTCCGCCGGGCCGATCAAGACGCTGGCCGCCAGCGGCATCGGCGATTTGCGCTATATCCTGAAGTGGAACGAGCTGAATTCGCCGCTGCGCCGCAACGTCACGATCGACGATGTCGGCGGGGCGGGGCTGTATCTGCTGAGCGATCTGGCCAGCGGCGTGACCGGCGAGATCCATCACGTCGATGCCGGCTACAACGTCATCGGCATGAAGGCCGAGGACGCGCCCGACATCGCGCTGGCGTAACCGATGAGCATCATCCGCGCGGCGACCGGTGCCGACGCGCCGGCGGTGGATGGCCTGTTGCGCGCCTGCTTTCCGCGCGACGGGGAGGCGCGGCTGGTGCAGCAACTGGCGATCGATGGCGACCTGGTGCTGGTACTGGTCGCGGAGGAAGCAGGCGCGGTGGTCGGGATGATCGCCGCCAGCCGGATGCACGTCACCGCCGATACGCGCGAAGTGGCGGCGGTAGCCATCGCACCGCTGGCGGTCGATCGGTCGGTGCGGGGAGAAGGCGTGGGCGAGGCGCTGGTCGCTGCCGCCATCGCGCATCTGCGGGGTGCGGGCGTGGAACTGGCCTTCGTGCTGGGCGATCCGGCCTATTATGGCCGCTTCGGGTTCGAGGCGGCGACGGCGCGCGGGTTCGACAGCCCCTATGCCAGCGAGAATTTTCTGGGCATCCGCCTGAACGACGGACCGTGCGTCCACACACCCGGCGCGGCGAGCCATGCCCGCGCCTTTGCGGCGTTGGGGGAAGACGCATGAGCCACAACAGCTTCGGGCATCTGTTCCGCTTCACGACGTGGGGCGAGAGCCACGGACCGGCGCTGGGCGCGGTGGTCGACGGGTGTCCGGCGGGGCTTCGGCTGAGCGAGGCGGACATCCAGCCGTTTCTCGACGCGCGGCGACCGGGGACCAGCCGGTTTACGACCCAGCGGCGCGAACCGGATGCGGTGCGCATCCTGTCGGGGGTGTTCGACGGGCGCACCACGGGTACGCCGATCAGCCTGATGATCGAGAATGTCGACCAGCGTTCCAAGGATTATTCGGACGTCGCCAAGGCCTATCGCCCCGGGCATGCCGACTATGCCTATGACGCGAAATACGGCTTTCGCGACTATCGCGGCGGCGGGCGGTCCTCGGCGCGCGAAACGGCGGCGCGGGTCGCGGCGGGCGCGGTGGCGCGGCTGGTGATCCCCGAAGTGACGATCACCGCCTGGGTCGAATCGATCGGCGGCGATGCGATCGATCCGGCGGCGTTCGACCGCGACGCGATCGGCCGCAATCCGTTCTTCTGCCCCGATCCCGCCGCCGCCGGGCGCTGGGAAGCGCTGGTCGACGGTGCGCGCAAGGCGGGGTCGTCGCTGGGCGCGGTCGTCGCATGCCGGGCAGAGGGCGTTCCGGCGGGCTGGGGCGCGCCGCTCTATGCCAAGCTGGATGCCGAACTGGCCAGCGCGGCGATGTCGATCAATGCGGTAAAGGGCGTGGAGATCGGCGACGGCTTCGCGGCGGCGGCACTGTCGGGCGAGGCCAATGCCGACCCGATGCGGCCGGGCGAGGATGGTCCGGTGTTTCTGGCGAACCATGCCGGTGGCATTGCCGGCGGCATCTCGACCGGGCAGCCGGTGACGCTCAGGGTAGCGTTCAAGCCCACCAGCTCGATCCTGACCCCGGTTGAGACGATCGGTCCCGACGGACAGGCGACGACGATCGCGACCAGGGGGCGACATGATCCCTGTGTCGGCATCCGTGGCGTGCCGGTGGTCGAGGCGATGGTCGCGCTGGTGCTGGCCGACCAGAAGCTGCGGCATCGCGGGCAGATGGGGTAGCCTTGCCGGGCGACGCGCGACTGTGGCTTTTCCGGGGCAGCCGGTCGCCGAACCGCCACGCTCCGTCCTCCTTCTGATCCTTCCGCACGACCGGGCGAGCGGAACCGATGGACCCATCGTCCCGGCAAGGCATTGAAACTCCTGCCTGACGCAAGGAGAATTTCGATGCGCAAGACCATTTTCGCGAGCCTGCTGATCCTGGGCGGTGCCACCGCCGCCGTGGCGCAGGTGCCGACGCAGCCCACCCAGCCCACGACCACGCAGGGCACGCCGGACCCGATGCGCCCGACCCAGCCGTCGCCGCAGACGACCGGCCCGACCAATCCGGTGCCGACGCAGCCCAGTGATCCGACGCGTCCGGGTACGCCGTCGACGGACGATGCCACGACCGACGATACGACGACCACGCCGACCACCGGCGATCCGTCGACCACCACGCCGCCGGCCCCCGGCACGCCGCGCTGATCCGGCGACAGGAAAAGGCCCGCCCGGAGCGATCCGGGCGGGCCTTTTGCCGTTCGTTCTCCACCGCCGGTCCGGGCGAGTGTCGCGGTTCGAGACGCCGCTCAGTCGGCGAAGGGATCGCGTACCAGGATCGTGTCGTCGCGTTCCGGGCTGGTCGATACCAGTGCCACCGGACACTGGATCAGCTCCTCGATCCGGCGGATATATTTGATCGCCTGCGCGGGCAGTTCGGCCCAGCTACGCGCGCCGGCCGTCGATTCCGACCAGCCCGGCATGGTTTCGTAGATCGGTTCGACCCCCGCCTGATCGGCGGCATGTGGCGGGAAATAGTCGAGCGTCTGGTCGCCGAGGCGATAGCCGGTGCAGATCGCCACTTCCTCGAACCCGTCCAGTACGTCGAGCTTGGTCAGCGCGATGCCGGTCACGCCCGACACCGCCACCGACTGCCGTACCAGCACGCTGTCGAACCAGCCGCAGCGACGCTTGCGGCCGGTCACGGTGCCGAATTCATGGCCGCGCGTGCCCAGCCGCTCGCCGGTCGCGTTCTCCAGCTCGGTCGGGAAGGGGCCGGAGCCGACGCGGGTCGTATAGGCCTTGGCGATGCCCAGCACGAATCCGACCGCGCCCGGGCCCATGCCCGATCCGCCCGCAGCGGTGCCGGCGATGGTGTTGGACGAGGTGACGAACGGATAGGTGCCATGGTCGATGTCGAGCAGCACGCCCTGCGCGCCTTCGAACAGGATGCGCTTGCCGCGCGATCGCGCCTCGGCCAGCACGCGCCACACCGGCTGGGCATAGGGCAGGACGAAATCGGCGATCTCGCGCAGTTCGGCGATCAGCCGGGCACGATCGATCGGCGGTTCGCCGAAGCCGGCGCGCAGCGCGTCGTGATGCGCGGTCAGGCGGTCGAGCTGCGCTTCGAGACCGTCGAGATGCGCGAGGTCGCAGACCCGGATCGCGCGCCGGCCGACCTTGTCCTCGTACGCCGGGCCGATGCCGCGGCGGGTGGTGCCGATCTTGCCGGCGCCGCTGGCATCCTCGCGCAGGCCGTCGAGGTCGCGGTGGAAGGGAAGGATCAGCGTGCAGGTTTCGGCGATCATCAACGTGTCGGGCGTGACCGACACGCCCTGTTCGCGCAGCCGCTCCGTTTCCGCCTTGAGCGCCCAGGGGTCGAGGACGACGCCGTTGCCGACCACCGACGGCGTGCCGCGCACGATGCCCGAGGGAAGCAGCGACAGCTTGTAGGTGGTACCGCCGACGACCAGCGTGTGGCCGGCATTATGGCCGCCCTGGAACCGCACGACCATGTCGGCGCGCTCCGCCAGCCAGTCGACGATCTTTCCCTTGCCCTCGTCACCCCATTGGGCGCCGATCACCGCTACGTTCGCCACGTCCTGTTACCCTCATGCATGCCGGTATCGGCGCTGCCCTAGGCCCGTCACGCGCCCGCGTCCACCTTGGATGCGGGCGAAGCATGGACGGGGCGGCTCGACATTGGGCGCGACGACGCGCAAACGGGGGCAGGACATAAAAGGAGAGAGTGCCGCATGAAACTCGCCAGCCTCAAAGACGGTCGCGACGGACGCCTGGTCGTCGTGTCGGGCGACCTTGCCTGGTATGCGGATGCGAGCGCGATCGTGCCGACCCTGCAGGCGGCGCTGGACGATTGGGACCGGGTGGAGGGCGACCTTCGGAACCTTGCCACCGATCTCGACCATGACGTCATCCCCAAGGACCGGTTCCACGAGCGCGACGCGGTGTCGCCGCTGCCGCGGGCGTATCAATGGGCCGACGGATCGGCCTATGTGAACCATGTCGCGCTGGTGCGGCAGGCGCGCGGGGCGGAGATGCCCGAGAGCTTCTGGCACGATCCGCTGATGTATCAGGGCGGGTCGGACGGGTTTCTGGCCCCGCGCGATCCGATCCCGCTGGCCGATGCGGCATGGGGCTGCGACTTCGAGGCCGAAGTGGTGGTCGTCACCGGCGACGTGGCGGCGGGTGCGTCGCGCGACGAGGCGCTGGCGGCGGTGCGGCTGGTCGGGCTGACCAACGACGTGTCGCTGCGCGGGCTGATCCCGCAGGAACTGGCCAAGGGGTTCGGGTTCTTCCAGTCCAAGCCGGCATCGGCCTTTTCCCCCGTCTTCGTCACCCCCGATGCGCTGGGCGACTGGTGGCGCGACGGCAAGCTGCACCGGCGGATGTGCGTCGACCTGAACGGGCAGCCGTTCGGCCGGGCGCAGGCGGGCGAGGACATGACCTTCGACTTCGGCACGCTGATCGCCCATGCCGCGAGGACGCGGGCGCTGGGCGCGGGCACGATCATCGGGTCGGGCACGGTGTCGAACCGCGACGGCGATGGCGGTCCGGGAAGGCCGGTGGCCGAGGGCGGCGTCGGCTATTCGTGCCTGGCGGAAATCCGCACGGTGGAGACGATCCGCGGCGGCAAGGCGGAGACGCCGTTCCTGACAAGCGGCGACACGGTCCGCATCTGGGCCGAGGACGACCGCCACCACCCGATCTTCGGCGTGATCGAGCAGACGGTGGCGTGACATGCAGCGCCGCTATCGCCTGCTGATCCCGTTCCTGCTGGCCGGATGCACGACGTCCGGCCAGACGCCACCGGTCGCCGTGGGGGCGCCGGCGGCGATGGTGGCGACGCCCGCCGACCGGTTCGGGCCGCTGTTCGAAGCGGTGCAGATGCGGCGCATCTTTCCCGATGGAAAGACCTTCGTCGATGCGGTGCCCAAGCGGGCGGATGCCGCGATCCTCGCCGATTTCCGGGCGCGCCGCCCCGCCGACGATACGGAACTGCGGGCATTCGTGCTGGCCAATTTCGACGTGCCGGGGCTGGAGGCGGTGCCGCAGTCCGTCACCGGCCCGCGCCTGCCGATCGCGCGGCACATCGCCGGGCTGTGGCCGCACCTGACGCGCGATCCGGTCACGCCGCCTGCGGGATCGAGCGCGCTGGCGGTGGCCGATCGCTATGTCGTGCCGGGCGGGCGGTTTCGCGAACTCTATTACTGGGACAGCTATTTCACGATGCTGGGACTGGTCGCCGATCGGCGGCAGGACCTGGTCGAATCGATGGTCGACGATTTCACCGACCTGGTCGAGCGGTACGGCCATGTGCCCAACGGCACGCGGAGCTATTATCTCAGCCGGTCGCAGCCGCCGTTCCTGTACCTGATGATGGGCCTGTCGCAGACCCGCGATCCGGCGGTGCTCGGGCGGCGGCTGGCGGCGCTCAAGCGCGAGCATGCCTATTTCACGTCGCCGGAGCGGTCGGTGACGCTGCCCGACGGGGCGGTGCTGCAGCATTATTGGGACGCCCGGACGACGCCGCGCGACGAATCGTGGCGCGAGGATGTCGAGACGGCCCGGACGAGCGGCCGGCCGGCGGCGCAGGTCTATCGCGACCTGCGCGCCGGGGCGGAAAGCGGCTGGGACTATTCGTCGCGCTGGCTGGCCGATGGCAGGACGCTGGCGACGATCGATACCACCAACGTCCTGCCCGCCGATCTCAACAGCCTGCTATGGGGGATGGAGCGGGCGATCGCCGATGGCGCGACGACGCTGGGCGATACCGCGACCGCCCGCGACTTTGCCGGGCGTGCGGCAAGGCGCGGAGCGGCGATCGAGCGCTGGCTGTGGAGCGAGGGCGAGGGGCGCTATGGTGATTACGATGTCCGGCGTGCGCGGCTGCGTGGCGGCGTGACCGCGGCCACCGCCTATCCGCTGTTCGTCGGACTGGCCACGGGACCGCGGGCGGCGCGGGTCGCGGCGACGATCGAGGCGCAACTGCTGGCGCCGGGCGGGCTGCGGTCGACGACGGTCGAAACCGGGCAGCAATGGGACCGGCCCAATGGCTGGGCGCCGCTGCAATGGATCGCCGTCGCCGGCCTCGACCGGACCGGCCACCGCCGGCTGGCCGACGCGATCGCCGAACGGTTCCTGGCGAGCGTCGAGCGCGAATATGCCGCATCGGGCAAGCTGGTCGAGAAATACGACGTCGAGGAAGTGAAGCCGGGCGGTGGCGGCGAGTATCCGTTGCAGGACGGATTCGGGTGGACCAACGGCGTCACGCGCGCGCTGATGGTGCGGCGCGGGCGGTAGGCCGAGCGCCAAAGTTCACAAAGTTCACACTCGTGCGCAGTTTGTCGGGTTGCGTCACGGTGCCTGTGCCGGACGCGTCGACGGTACGGGCTTACGGGGTCAAAAAGCGTCGGCGAGCGTGGCAGCGCGGTGGCGTGTAGGAAAGCGCCTTACGCCGTCCACGCCGCCAGATCGTCCTGCCGCCCGATCAGCGCGAGGCCATGGGCGACCGAGGTGAGTTCGTTGCCCGAGGCCAGCCGGTCCTGCCCGAAGCGGCCGGCAAAGGCGCGGCGGATGGCGGGGGTGAGCGAGGTGCCGCCGGTCAGGAACACGCGGTCGATGCCGCCCGCGTCCAGTCCGGCGATATCGAGCGCGCGGTCGACCGTCGCCATGATGCGGGCAAGGTCGTCGGCGATCCACGCCTCGAACTGGTCGCGCGTCACCTGTGCGTGGATCGCGATGCCGCCCCCTTCGAACGCGAAGGTCGCCTCCTCGCCCTGCGACAGCGCCCGCTTGACCCGGCCGACGGCGTCGTAGAGCGGATAGCCCTGTTCGCCCTCGATCACCGCGATCATCCGGTTGATGGCGGCGGGATCGGTCGCGGCGCGGCGCAGCTTGTCCAGTTCGGCCATGGTCTTGCGATTGCGCATCAGGGCGAGGCGCGACCAGTCGGTGAAGTCGGTGAAATGACCCGCCGGAATCTCCAGCACCTTGTCGAACGAGCGATAGGTGCCGCCCTTGCCCAGCAGCGGCAGGACCAGCCTGTCGAGGATGCGGCGGTCGAACTGGTCGCCGGCGATACCGATACCGGCATGACCGAGCGGCCGGGCGCGGCGTTCGCTGCCCGGGGACTCGAGGCGGACGACCGAAAAGTCGCTGGTGCCGCCGCCGAAATCGGCGACGAGGATGGTCGCGGCCCGGCTCAGCGTCGTGGCATGGCTGAACGCCGCGCCCAGCGGTTCATAGACATAGGCGATTTCCGCGCCCAGCCCGGCGAACATCGCGTCGTAGCGCCGGCGCGCGAGCGCTTCGTCGGGGCGGTGGCCGGCATAGGTGATCGGGCGGCCGACGACGATCCGCTTCGCGCCGTCCAGCGCGCCATGTGCGCGGGCGGCGAGCCGGTCGAGAAAGGCGCGGCCGAGATCCTCGAACCGGTAGCGTCTGGTGAAGATCGGGGCGGTGTCGAAGCTGGGGCTGGCGGCAACCGACTTGAACGATTGCAGGAAACGGCAGCCTTCCGGAAACTGGAGATATTCGTCGATCGCCCATGGCCCGGCCTCGACGGCAATGCCGCCGGGGACGTCGTCCTGCCAGAAGCACAGCGCCGAGCGGAACACCGGGTCGATGCCGCCCGGGCCGTCGAGCGGCACGAGCGTCGCGCCATCGGCATCGGCGCGGGCAAGGACGGAATTGGTGGTGCCGAAATCTAGGCCGAGGGACATGGGAAAGGGCTCCGGGCAGCGGCGGGACGCCCTACACCGGTTCGATCGGTTTGTCTTGGGGGCGGCGGAGCGAAACGGGCGGGCCGCCTGCCGCCGGTGCTACAATGTGACGCTGCCGCCCGTACCGCCGCGCAGGGTCAGCGACTTCACCACATTGCCCTGCCGCACATTCACCTGGTTGACCTGCGCGCGATACACGTCGGTGAGGACGGTGGAACGGACCGCGACGGTCTTTGGCTTGCGCGGGGCCTTGCCGGCATAGTCGATGCGGACCTGCGAATGCGACAGGTCGGTCGCGACATGGGTGAGCGCCACCGGCTTGCCGTCGATCGTCAGGACGAAGCGGCGCTGGACATAGGATACCAGCGCGGCGACGGCGGCCGGGTCGTCGAGGCTGACCTGCGCGGCGGGGGCGATCTTCGCCAGCGCGGGTTCGATATCGTGCGCCTCGAAGCGGTGCGACACCGTGACCCGGCCGTCCGCCAGCGTGACCAGCGCCAGCGAATCATGGCCGCGATGCGCCTGTGCCGGGGCGATCACCGCGCATGTGGCGAGGAGCGCGAGCGGTGTCCTCATTTCGCCACCGGCGCGGAATAGGTCTGCAGCGAGCCGGGCTTCACCTGCACGTCGAAATCCTTCATCCGGTTTTCGAGGTCCTCGACATCCTCGATCTCCAGCACCGCCGGGCGGATGGCGCCGCGATAGACGTTGTTCGACCGGTCGGCATCGGCGATCTCCAGCAGCGGATCGACCTCCGCCCCGGTGATCGTCCTGGCCGTGACGTACTGCCACGTCACCGCCTTGGGATTGTAGCGCCACACTTCGGCGGGGATGCGCACGATCTCGTTCGTCCCGTCGCTGAACGTCAGCCTGAGCGGGATCGGCATGACCAGCCCGCCGATATTGCGGAACGAGAAACGGTAGAATTTGTCCTTCACGTCGAATGCGGCGCGTTCCCCGGGCGTCAGCTTGGCGAGCTTTTCGGCGAGGTCGCGGCGCTGCTGCGGACTGACGTCGAGCCGGTCCTGCCGGTCGTAGAAGTCGCGGGTCGACGGATCGCGTTCGGTCACGGTGCGCTGCCCGGCATTGTTGCGCACGGTCAGCGAGGTGTTTTCGCCGTCGCGGATCGCCCGGCGTTCGCGGGCATTCGCGTCCAGATCGCGGCCGGCGATGCGGCCCTCGACCACCTTGTCGAGCGCGATGTCGACATGGTCGGTCGAATAGAACCAGCCGCGCCAGAACCAGTCGAGATCGACCCCCGAGCTTTCCTCCATCGTGCGGAAGAAGTCGTACGGGGTCGGCCGCTTGAAGCGCCAGCGCGTCGCATATTCGCGGAACGCCCGGTCGAACAGTTCGCGGCCCAGCACGGTTTCGCGCAGGATGGTGAGCGCGGTCGCCGGCTTGCCATAGCCGTTGGCGCCGAATTGCAGCACCGAATCCGACTGGGTCATCAGCGGGACCTGATTGTCGGAGAGCATATACTCCGCAATGTCCTTCGGCTCGCCACGCCGCGACGGAAAGTCCTTGTCCCACAGCTTTTCGGCCTGGAACTGGAGGAAGGTGTTCAGCCCCTCGTCCATCCACGTCCATTGCCGTTCGTCGGAATTGACGATCATCGGGAACCAGTCATGGCCGACCTCGTGGATCACCACGCCGATCAGCCCGGTCTTGGCGCGTTCGGTATAGGTCAGCCGCCCGGTCGTGGCGTCCTTCACCGGGCGCGGCCCGTTGAAGGTAATCATCGGATATTCCATGCCCCCGACCGGGCCGTTGATCGACTGCGCCACCGGATAGGGGTAGGGAAAGGCGAACTTGCCGTACACGTCGATGGTGTGGGCGATCGCCTTGGTCGAATAGGCGTCCCAGAGCGGACGCGCCTCCTTCGGATAGAAGGACATCGCCATGACGTGCGGGTTGGCGGCGTAATCCTGTCGCACGCCCATCGCGTCCCATGCGAACTTGCGCGACGATGCCCAGCCGAAGTCGCGGACGTTCTGCGCGGCGAAGGTCCAGGTCTTCGTGCCCGCGGCACGGCCGCGTTCGGCGGCGACCGCTTCATCGGGGGTGACGATGTACATCGGCGCGGAGGCGGACTTCGCCTGTTCCAGCCGCTGGCGCTGGGTCGGGGTGAGCACCTGATCGGGGTTCTGCAACACGCCGGTCGCCGAGACGATGTGATCGGCGGGTACGGTCAGCGCGACCCTGTAGTCGCCGAATTCCAGCGTGAATTCGCCCGCGTCGAGGAACGCCTTGTTATGCCAGCCCTCATAGTCCGAATAGACGGCGAGGCGCGGGAACCATTGCGCTCCTTCGAAGATGCAGTTGCCGTCCTCGCCCGCCTGCGTGAAGCATTCATAGCCCGAGCGGCCATCGACCACCTTCTGCTCGGCCATCGGGAACGACCAGTCGATCGACAGCACGACCTCCCCGCCACCCCCCGCGACCGGCTGCGGCAGCTCGATGCGCAGCAGCGTGTCGGTGACGCGGTGGGCCAGCGGCCGGCCGTCGGCGCCACGCACCGCGGCGATGGTGAAGCCGCCCTCCCATTTCTGCATCGCCTCCGCCCGGCGGATGTCGCCGATGCTGATCGAGGTGGCGTCGGGCACGGTCGCGCTCATCTGTGCGATCGACGACCGCTTGTACTGGTTCTGGTCGAGCAGCAGCCAGAGATAGGGGAGGGCGTCGGGCGAATTGTTGCGGTAGCGGATGGTTTCCGTACCCCGCACGACCTTGGTCGCTTCGTCGAGCGCTACCTTGACGTCGTAATCGACCTTCTGCTGCCAGTAGCGATAGCCTGGCGCCCCCGACGCGTTGCGATAGTCGGTCGGGGTCGGCCAGTCCTCCCCCTCGAGCTGGCGGAACTTGTCCTGCCAGTCGCCCTTTGTCTGGCGGATCGGGTCGGCGAGCGCGGGGGTGGTGCCGAGCAACAGCGCGATCAGCGCGAAACGGGGGGCAGCGGACAAGCGGACGGCCTTTCGATGGACGGCGCGATCGTTGCGCGCGATACGGTGCGCGTCAACCATAACCACGCGGCCAATCGGCCCGCCACGCGTTGGCGGTGGCGAGCTCGACCAAGGAAATCGACATGACCCGACCCGACGGCACCGACGGCTTCACCCTCAACCAGACGATGCTGCGCGTCCGCGACCCCAGCGCCAGCATCGCTTTCTATCAGGACGTGCTGGGGATGACCCTGCTGCAGAAGCTGGATTTCGAGGAGGCGGCATTCTCGCTCTATTTCCTGGGGTATCTCCGTGACGGCGAGACCGTCCCGGCCGACCCGAAGGAGCGCGCGCGCTTCGTGTTCACGCGCGAGACGACGCTGGAGCTTACGCATAACTGGGGGACCGAGGACGATGCCGACTTTGCTGGGTATCACAGCGGCAATGACGATCCGCGCGGCTTTGGCCATATCGGCATCAGCGTGCCCGACGTCGCCGCCGCCTGTGCGCGGTTCGAGGAACTTGGCGTCAATTTCCGCAAGCGGCCCGACGAAGGGCGGATGAAGGACATCGCCTTCATCACCGATCCCGATGGGTACTGGATCGAAATCCTGTCGCCGAACGGCATGACGCAGGCGGTGGTCGACGCGGGGTGAGCGGACCGCCCCCCGCTTGCGGGCGGGGGGTCGGCTGCGTCAATTCCCGCTGGGCGACTTCGCCTTCACCGTCTCCGGCGGGGTGATCGGCGACAGCGTCTGTTTCTGCGTCGCGGTGTTGATGCGGCGGCGGCGTTCGAAGGGGGGCAGGTCGACACGGCGGCCGGTCTCGAGCGCCTCGACGATCCCCTCAATCACGCGCAGGTCGGCGATCCCCTCTTCGGCGTCGGGTTCGGGATCGTCGCCGTTCAGGATGCAGTCGGAGAAATACTTCATCTCGCCGCCGAACTGGTCGGTCGGCCTGAACTTTTCCTCGCGCTTGTCGGTGCCGGTCGTGATCGTCTGATGCTGGGTATCGCCATAGCCGAAGGCGGGGTCGATATGGATGCTGCCCTTCGTCCCGGCGATGGTCAGGTGATCGATATTGCCGGCATAATAGCTGACGGTGAAGCTCGCCAGCCGGTCGCCGGGCATGCGCAGCACGACCGCGAAGGTATCGTCGAGATCGCCGAAGCCCGCGCCCGCCTGCCGCGTCGCCACCGCCGATTCCACCGCGACCGGCTCCGCGCCGAACAGATAGCGGATGGCGTTGATCGGGTACGGCCCCATGTCGAACAGCGGCCCTGCGACGATGCCGTGCCTGGCGCGGTGGTTGTCGGGGTCGAGCGACTGGCTGAACGTCGCGGTGAAGGTGACGAGATCGCCCAGCTTGCCGTCGCGGACCGTGTCGATCGCCGACAGCGTGCCGGGTTCGAAATGCAGGCGGTACGCGGTCATCAGCTTGGCCGACGATGCCGCCTGCGCCGCGGCGATCGCGCGGCCCTGCTCGACCGAGATTTCGAGCGGCTTTTCGCACAGCACATGGATGCCGGCGGCCAGTGCGGGAATCGCGAATTCGGCATGGCGCCAGTTGGGCGTGCCGAGATAGATCGCGTCGATCGTCCCCGATGCCAGCAGTTCGTGGAACTGGTCATAGTCGTAGGTCGCATCGACGTCGTACATCTTCGCCAGCGCGCTGGCCTTCTCCGCGTCGCCGGTGACGATCGCCACCAGTTTGGAATTGCCGGTGTGCCTGATGCCGGGCAGCATCGAACGCTGGGTGATGTCGCCCGCGCCGACGACGGCGTAGCGGACCTTCTTGCCTAGCCCGAAGGCGGACGCGATGCTCATGGAAGCGGTTCTCCATAGGGGGGAATGGTGCGCCAACGCACACCGTCCCGACTATCTCCCCGCCGTTTCGGACATTTGACGGGGATCGGGGGTTGTCGGCCCCATGTTCTCCCGTTCCCGCACCGCCGCCCCCGCCACGCTCCGCGATGCCGATGGCTATCTGCCGCTTGCCCGCTATGGCGCGCTGGGCGACGGGCGCGCGGTGGTGCTGTCGGGGGCGGACGGGTCAATCGACTGGTGGTGCGTGCCCAACATGGATTCGCCCGCGCTGTTCGACCGGCTGCTCGACGGGACGCTGGGCGGATATTTCGCGATCACGCCCGTCGACCCGTTCACCAGCGAGCAGCGCTATCGCGACGACAGCAACGTGCTGGAGACGGTGTTCACCACCGCGACCGGCCGCGCGACGCTGGTCGAAAGCCTGAACAGCGGGTCGGCGGGGCGGCTGCCCTGGGCCGAACTGGCGCGGCGGGTCGAGGGGCTGGACGGGCATGTCGCCTTTGCGCTGACGCTGCGCTTCGGGCGGCGGGCGGATACGGTCAGCCCCTATTTCGCGCGCGCCGGGGGGCATGACGTGTTCCATGTCGGCGCGGTGCTGGGGCTGTTCCGGTGCAGCGATCATGTCGTGATCGATCGCCAGGGCGATGACGGGATCGACGGGCGGATCGCGGTGGCGCAGGGACAGCGCGCGACGGTGGCGATCGTCGCCGGCGCCGACGAACCGCTGGTGGTGCCGCCGATCGAGGCGATCGATGGCCGGATCGACCTGTCCGACCGCGAATGGCGCGACTGGACGCGGGCGCTGGACTGGTCGGGGCAACTGCATTGCGACGGTGCGCGCCGGGCATTGGCGATCCGCAGCGCGCTGGCGCTGAAACTGCTGCTCTATTCACCGACCGGGGCGATCGTCGCGGCCGCCACCACCTCGCTGCCCGAGAAGGTGGGCGGGCCGAAGAACTGGGACTATCGCTACGCATGGATCCGCGACGCGGGGTACACGATCAAGGCGTTCCTGCGCATCGGCGCGCATGCCGAGGCGAAGGCGGGCTTCACATGGCTGCTCAAGCGGCTGGGGCAGGGGGTGCCGAAGGTCTGCTATACGCTCGGCGGCGACCCGGTGCCGGCGGTGCGCGAGATCGACATTCCGGGCTATCGCGGGTCGCAACCGGTCGTGACCGGCAATCTGGCGACCGACCAGCATCAGCACGGCATCTATGGCGACATTTTCGAGACGGCCGAGCGGTTCGTGGCGTGCGGCAACATCCTCGACGGACAGAGCGCGGAGACGCTGTCGCACCTCGCCGACCTGTGCGCCGACCGCTGGCGCCAGAAGGACGCCGGCATCTGGGAACTGCCCGAGGTGCAGCACTACACCATGTCCAAGATCAGTTGCTGGCAGGCGTTGCAGCGCGCGGTCGAACTGGCCGATGCCGGACAGATCCCGACGACCTGCCGCGACCGCTGGGCGCGCGAGCGCGACCGGATCATGGACTGGATCGGCGAGCATTGCTGGGACGAGGAACGCGGCGCCTATCTCTGCTACCCCGGTGCCGACGGGCTCGACGCGTCGCTGGCGCTGGCGGTGCGGTTCCGCTTCGACGGGCAGGACCGGCTGGCGCGGACGCTGGACGCGATCGACCGCGAACTGGGCGCGGGGGCGTTCCATTATCGCTATGCCGGCATGGCGCGCGAGGAGGGGTGTTTCCTCGCCTGCACCTTCTGGATGATCGAGGCGCGCGCCATGCTGGGGCAGCGGGAGCGGGCCGAAGCGGCGATGGCGGCGGCGATGGACGGGCTGGCGCACGGCGTCGGGATATTGCCCGAGATGATCGACCCGGCGACCGGCGACTATCTGGGCAACCTGCCACAGGGGCTGAGCCACCTCGCGCTGATCCAGGCGATCGCGACACTGGGCGGGGCGGAGCTTTAGGCCCCGCCGGGCGGCGTCGGTGCCGGGTGCCGGGCAGCGGCATCTCCGGGCGAGACGGCCGATGCGGGCGGGCGCGAAGGTCGCGATCGGCGACCGGGGTGCGACGCACCCGAACGGCCCGCCGCCCCTACACCAGCACCTTGTCTGGCTTCTGCACCTCGCCCAGCGGGGTCGTCGCGTCGATTTCCATCAGCGGTTTGAGCAGCCCGTCGCGCAGGTCATAGACCCAGCCGTGCAGCTCCAGCGGCTGACCGGCGGCAAAGGCCTTTTGCACCACGTCGGTCTGCGCAAGCTGGACCAGTTGGTCGTGCACGTTCAGTTCGACGAGGCGGTTGGCGCGCTGGTCGAGCGGCAGCGCGTCCAGTTCGTCGCGGTGATTGCCGACCACGTCGCGCGCGATCGCCAGCCAGTCATGGACATGGCCATGAACCCCGCCGTCCAGCGCAGCCTGCAACCCGCCACAGCCATAATGGCCGCACACGATGATATGGCCGACCTTCAGCACCTCTACCGCGAACTGCACCACCGACATCAGGTTCTGGTCGTCGGGATGGATCAGGTTGGCGATGTTGCGGTGGATGAACATCCCGCCCGGTTCGGTATTGGTAAGCTGGTCGGGCGCCACGCGGCTGTCGGAACAGCCGATCCACAGGAATTCCGGCTGCTGCCCCGCGATCTGCCGCGCGAAATAATCGGGATTGTCCTCCAGCCGCTCCGCGGCCCATGCCTTGTTGGCGAGGAGCAGGTGCTTGTATTCCCTCATGTGTAGGCGACCTCCTTGCGCGGTGCCTTGATGAGCGGCGCCGTCCTGCCGCCGATATCGCCGCGCACCAGCACGCTGATCCCGCGATATCCGGCATTCTTGATGAAGCCGTTGATGATGTCGATATTGTCGAGGTCGACATAGCTGGTCGCCGACAGGTCGATCACCACCGTGCAATTGTCCGGCACCTTCTCCAGCTCCCTGGTCAGTTCGACCTTGTGGATGAAGTACAGGTTGCGCTTTGCCCGCACCATGCAGCTTGCCCCCGGACCGTCGCCGTCCTGGACGAACGTCACCGCCGGGCGGAAATTGCGGGCGATGACGAACACGAAACCGACGACCAGCCCGACGACGATGCCCTTGAGCAGGTCGGTGAACAGGATGGCGAGGATCGTGACGACGAACGGCACGAACTGGGTCATGCCCTGTTTCCACCGCTTGGTGAACAGTTCGGGCTTGGTCAGCTTGTAGCCGGTCTGGATCAGCACCGCCGCCAGCGCCGACAGCGGGATCAGGTTGAGCAGCGTCGGGACCAGCAGGACGCTGAGCAGCAGCCAGGTGCCATGCAGGATCGTCGACATCTTGGACGCGGCGTTCGCATCGACATTCGCCGACGACCGCACGATGACCGACGTGACCGGCAGGCCGCCGATCAGGCCCGAAATGATGTTGCCGCCGCCCTGTGCCAGCAGTTCGTGGTTCTTGTTCGTCACGCGGCGCTTGGGATCGAGTTCGTCGACCGCCTTGACCGACAGCAACGATTCGAGGCTGGCGACGATCGCCAGCGTCACCGCCACGGTCCACACCGTCGCGTTGCCGATCTGGCCGAAGTCGGGAAGGCTGAACAGCTTCACGAACCCGCCCAGCCCTTCGGCGATCGGCACGCTGACCAGATGGGTCGGCTTTACCTGGATCGCGGGGGCGACCATGCCGAGCAGCGCGTTGATCGCGATCGACCCGACCACCACGACCAGCGGGCCGGGCACGAAGCGCAAGGGGCCATCCTTGGGCTTGTTCTTGTCCCACCAGAACAGGAAGGCGATGCTGATCGCGGCGATGATCGTCGCCCCCCACACCACCTGTTCGCGCAGCACGAACAGGATGGTATTGAAGGTGTTGAGCCCGTCGCCCTGCCGGAACGCGAAGTCGCCGCCCGGATCGCCGTCATAGCCGATCGCGTGCGGCACCTGCTTCAGGATCAGGATCAGGCCGATCGCCGCCAGCATGCCGGTGATGACCGAGGAGGGGACGAATTCGCCCAGTACGCCCGAACGCGAAAAGGACAGCAGGATCTGCATGCAGCCCGCAAGGAACACGGCGAGCAGGAACGCCTCGAAGCTCGGCAGCCGGGTGATCGCGTCGAGCACGATCACCGTCAGGCCGGCGGCCGGGCCGCTGACCGACAGCGGCGACTTGCTGAGCGCTCCGACGACGATGCCGCCGATGATGCCCGCGATCAGGCCGGAAAAGAGCGGGGCGCCCGATGCCAGCGCGACGCCGAGGCATAGCGGCAGCGCGACCAGCGCGACCACGATCGAGGCGGGAAGATCCTGTCGCAGATTGGCGATGAGGGAAGGTTGCGACGACATGGCGGTCGATAGCCTTTGAAACAGGGTGCGCCGGACGTGCTTGGGGGAAGCACGCCCGGCGCGGAACCCACGGCCGGCGGAACGGGGGAGGGAAGATTCGCCCCGCCAACCCGCAGGAACTGGTTATTCGGCGGCTTCCGCCGTCACGAAATCCGCGGCAAGGCGCTTGGCGGCGGGCAGGGCGACCGGCAGCGCGCGATCCTCCTTGATCGGCGCGAACCGGCCGGTTTCGCCGTCCAGCGCCAGGATCGTGCCCGCGTGGATGTCGACGAACCAGCCGTGCAGCGTCAGCTCGCCCTTGGCGATGCGCGACGCGACCGCCGGATGGGTGCGCAGGTGCGAAATCTGGACCACGACATTTTCCAGGCTGGCGGCACGGACCGCGGCGGCATCGTCGAGATCGGGATAGCTGTTTTCGACCACCGAATGGGCGGCATGGCTGTGGCGCAGCCATGCGGCGACGCTGGGCAGGCCGTCGAGCGTTTCAGGCTTCATCAGCGCGCCCATCGCGCCGCAGCCGGAATGCCCCGACACGATGATGTCGGTGACGCCCAGCACGGCGACGGCATATTCGACCGTAGAGGTCGTTCCGCCATTCTGCTGGGTGAAGGGGGGGACGATGTTGCCGGCGTTGCGGATGACGAACACGTCGCCCGGCTTCGCCTGCAGGACATGTTCGGGGACGACACGCGAATCCGAGCAGGAGATCATCAGCACCTTGGGACTCTGCCCGTCGGTCGCCAGCTTCGAATAAAGGTCGGCATCGCTGCCGAACACGTCCCTTTCGAACCCGAACACCCTTCCGATCACGTCGTTCATCGTCGTTCCCTCCCGATCATGGTGGTCGCTGGGGCCACCGCCTCGGAAAGGGATATAGGGCAGCCAACCTTGCTGGGCTCGACGGGTGTGTAACGAATTATTGCTGGACGTCGAACGGTGCGGGCAGGATGATCGCGGCGCACAGTCCGCCGGCGGCGCGGTTGCGCAACTCCAGCCGGCCGCCTTCCACCTCCATCGCGCGCACGACGATCGACAGCCCGATGCCGAAGCCGACCGTGTCGCGCTTGCGCGCGGTATCGAGCCGGACGAAGGGTTCGAGAACGTCGGCGAGCGATTCGTCGGGAATGCCGGGGCCATCATCCTCGACCCGGATCACCGTCGCACCTTCCTCGATCGCCAGCGTCAGCGTGGCGCTGCCGCCATAATGCAATGCGTTCTCGACCAGGTTGACGACCGCACGGCGGAAGTTCGACCGGCGTACCGCGCGTTCGAAATGGTCGGGACCGACATAGCTCGCTCGATGACCATGGTCGGCGGCATCGTCGACGATGCTGGCGCACAGCACCGCAATGTCGACCAGTACCGGGCGCTCGGGTTCGCTTTCGCCGCCGAGGAACGCCATCATCGATGTCACCATCGCTTCCATTTCCGCAAGGTCGTTCTGCACCGTATCGCGTACGTCGCGGTCCTCGATCGCATCGGTGCGCAACCGCAGCCGGGCGAGCGGGGTGCGCAGGTCGTGGCCGACCGCGGCCAGCGCGCGGGTGCGTTCGTCGATCAGCCGGTGGATGCGCGCCTGCAACCCGTTGAACGCGACGACGAGGCGGCGGACCTCGCTCGGCCCGGCTTCCTCGACGATCGGCAGGGTCGATCCGCCGCCGGGGCCGAAGCGGTCGACCGCATCGGCCAGTTGGCGCATCGGACGCAGCGTGCGACGGATCAGCAACCCGCCCACCACCATCAGCGCGATGGCCGGGATCAGCGCCAGCAGGATGCGCCCGACGGCAAGGTCGATGGCGCGCAACGGTTCGAGCATGCGGAAATACAGCCAGCTCCCGTCGTCGAGCCGCAACGCGCCGCTGACCACCGATCGCCGCCCCTGCCCGACCAGCGTGAGGTGCAACCCCGTCCGGGCGAGGCTGGGCTCCCACGCGACGATCTGCTGCTCCATCTCGCGCAGTTCGGTGCCGCTGGCGGGCAGTTCGGGGGCGGTCGGACGCCATTGCACCGCATAGCGTTCGGTGGTCAGTTCGGTCGCCATCCCCACGCGCTGTTCAACCGGGCGTTCCTCGACGATCCGCGTCGCGATCACCAGATGTTCGGCCAGCCGCCGTGCTTCGTCGTCGCGCACCGAAAACTGGCTGGCACGTTCGTACAGCAATACCGACACGCCGAATTCGATGACGATGGTCAGCAGCAGGATCGCGACGATCCGCCCGATCAACCCGACGGGCAATGTGGGAAAACGCCTCGCCAGCACCCGGTTCAGCGCCGCTCGACCGGCACGTTCAGCATATAGCCGACGCCGCGTACCGTCACGATCGGCGGGGTACCGCCCGCAGTCGACAGCTTGCGGCGCAGCCGGCTGATGAGGACGTCGATGCTGCGGTCCGAACTGTCGCCCAGCCGGGTGCGCGACAGTTCGATCAGCCGTTCGCGCGCGATCACGCGCTGCGCATGGTCGAGCAGCACGACCAGCAGGTCGAATTCGGCGCCGGTCAGGTCGACCTGCGCGCCGGTCGGCGAGGTCAGTTCGCGCCGCGGCAGGTTCGCGGTCCACCCTTCGAAGCTGTACACGCCCTCCTCGCGCTGGGCCGCCTGGGCGTTCAGCTCGCCCCGGCGCAGCACCGCGCGGACGCGGGCGATCAGCTCGCGCGTGCCGAACGGCTTGGGCAGGTAATCGTCGGCGCCGAGTTCGAGGCCGATGACGCGATCGACCTCGCTGCCCTTGGCCGACACGAAGATGATCGGCACCGCGCTGTTCTGGCGGATCTGGCGGCACAGGTCGATGCCGCTGGTGCCCGGCAGCATGATGTCGAGCAGGATCAGGTCGACCGGCCCCTGTTCCAGCGCCAGCCACATTTCGGGCGCCGCCGAACAGGTGCGGACGTGATAGCCATTTTCCTGCAGCGCACGCGCGGTCAGCGTGCGCAGGGCGGGATCGTCCTCGACGACGATGATCGAAGGGGCGGTCATTGGGGCAGGCTCTCCATGGCGTTCCG
The DNA here is from genome assembly GCA_003240755.1 of Sphingomonas hengshuiensis. GTDB lineage: Bacteria > Pseudomonadota > Alphaproteobacteria > Sphingomonadales > Sphingomonadaceae > Sphingomonas > Sphingomonas hengshuiensis_A. Next base: position 108,644 of record QFNF01000011.1, read on the forward strand.
GGCCGGTCGACCCGCTCCGTCATCCCTGCGCAGGCGGGAATGACGGAAATTGGCTGGCAGGGTTCGTCCAATTTTGCCGGAATGTCCACCGGCCCCCTGCACCGGTCAATTCACCTCGCGCCCGATCGGATACAGCAGGTAGCGCGCGTCGTAATAGGGCGTGCGGGCATAGAACCATTGCAGCCGCGCGGTCGGATCGGCGGCAAAGGCGGGATCGGCGGCCAGCTTCGCGTCGAACTGCGCCTTCAACGCCGGATCGCGCGCCAGCATGCGGTCGGCGAGCGGGGCGATGGCATAGCCTTCGATATATTCGGTCCGCTGGAGCATGGCCGGTGCCATGTTCCACGCCAGCGCCCCGTCCTCGCTTTCGGGTTCGAGCAGGAAGGCGGCGAGCAGGCCGAGCGGCTGGTCGGCCGGCACGCGCACCGACCCCGCCGGCATCGTCTCGCGCCGGCGTTCGTGGACGATCGTCGCCTCCAGCGGGACATGGCCTTCGCTTGCCGCCATCAGCTTCGGTTCGGTCGCGCGCGCCATGTCGAGGTCGAGCGTGCGCGGCGCGGCGATCGGTTCGACGGTCACGCCGTGCAGCTTCAGCAGGTCGATGACGTGCGGCAGGGTGGCGGGCACCCACCATGCGCGGGGCAGCGCCACCTGCCGGTCGGGGACGCTGCCGAACACCGGCATGCTGAACGTCACCGGTTTCGACAGCCAGCGCAGTTCGTCGCGGCCCGAGGCGGGCGAGCGATAGGTGTCGTGCGCCAGCCCGAGGAAATCGACGCGGTAGATCGGCTCGGTCGTCGGTTTCCACGTCATCGTCGCGGTGGTCGGTCGCGCGGCGCGGTCCGCATCGATCGCGCCGCGCAGTTCGGCCGCGCGCTCGCCCGCCAGCCGCAGCGATTCCTCGACAAAGACATAGGTGCCCAGCACCCGCTGGCGATAGGGTTTGAGCGAATGCGTCTCGACCAGCACGGTCGGGATATGCGCGATGTCGCCATATCCGGTCGAGAATCGCGGCGTGTCGACATCCTGCGTCATGCCCTTTTCGGGGGCGCGATTGTCGATCGTGCTGACATAATAGCCGGGAACATGGCCGTTCCGCTCGAGCGCCGCGTCCATCGCCGGGCGCAGCCGCGTGTCGAGGAACCGTCCGATCGCCGCCGATCGCGCATAATAGCCCTTCCAGCCGGAAAAGGCATAGGTCACGTCATAGCGATGGTCGATGCCGTCGGTGACGTGCAGGTCGAGATAGAGGATCGGATCGACCCGGCGGATCAGGCCGATCATCGCCCGCGTCTCGGGCGCATCGGCCTTCAGATAGTCGCGGTTGAGGTTCAGGTTCTGCGCGGTGGTGCGCCAGCCCATGTCGCGGGGGCCGCGCTGGTTGGGGCGGTTGTACGGGCCGGAGCGTTCGTGGCCGTCGACATTGTAGATGGGCACGAACACCAGATCGACCTTGTCGAGCAGCCGGTCCTTGCCGCGTAGCGCGATGTCGCGCAGCAGCATCAGCCCGGCGGCCTTGCCCTCGATCTCGCCCGAATGGATGCCGGCCTGCACCAGCACGACGGGCTTTGCTGCCGTGCCCTTGTGCGCCCGCACCGCATAGAGGTCGCGGCCCTCCGGGCTTTTGCCGAACGTCTCGATCGTCAGCAGCGGCGAGGCGGCGACCAGCCGATCGATCCACGCACGGGTCGCGGCATAATCGGGGGTGGTGACGAAACCGTTCGCCTCCGCCGGGGTGATCCACGGGTCGCCCGGCTTCACGATCAGCCTTTCGCTGGCGCCATGCCACGAACGGACCGGGGGAAGGGGCGCTTCGGGCGAAGTCTGGGCGGCGAGGGGGGCGGCAAGCAGCCCGGCGGCAAGGATCAGCGAACGCATGGCGGCAAGCGTAGCGCAACCCGCCGCCGATGCCAGAGGCTCGTGCCGTCGATCACGGCGGCGGCGCAAATTTTCCGGTCGCGCTTGCGTATCCATTGCCGACCCGGAACGTTTCGTTTCGTAACAAGTTATTGCTGGATCAATATCCCCATATGGAGCCATGGCGATCGCCCCGGCGTATGAATTCAAGCCGCATGAGCGGCCGTTCCTGCCCGGCTCCCCCGCCACGCCCGACCATCCGTTCGGGCGGCGGATCGGCTATTTCGCGATCGGCATCCTGCTGGGGCTGACCGGCGGGTTCAACAACGGGCTGCTGATCGCCAACCTGCCGCAGATCCAGGGATCGCTGGGCCTGACCCCGGTCGAGGGCGGGTGGCTGACCGCGATCTATTCGATGACCAGCGTGTGCATGTCGATGCTGCTCATCAAGTTCCGCCAGCAATTCGGGATGCAGCGTTTCACCCGCCTGTTCCTGATGGCGTTCCTCGTGCTGAACGTCCTGCAACTGTTCGTGCACAGCTATGGCGTGCAGTTGATCGTGCGCGGCGCGGCGGGTGTCGCGGGCAGCGCGCTGACGACGCTGTGCTTCCTCTACATCATGCAGGCGCTGCCCGCCGCGGCGCGGCTGTCGGGAATGATTATCGGCTTTGGCGCGTCGCAGGTCGCGTTGCCGCTGGCGCGGACGCTGTCGCCGCTGCTGCTCGCCGATGGACGGATCGAGGCGCTGTTCCTGCTCGAACTGGGGCTGACGCTGATGTGCCTCGGCTCGGTCGCCCTGCTGCGCCTGCCGCCGTCGGACCGGACCGCGGCATTCGAACGGATCGACTTCCTGACCTTCGCGCTGTTCGCGCCGGGCGTCGCGCTGCTGTGCGCGGTGCTGGTGCAGGGGCGTATCCAGTGGTGGTCGACGCCGTGGCTGGGCTATGCCACCGCCGCGGCGATCCCGCTGATCGGCGGGGCGCTGCTGATCGAGCACAACCGCGCCAACCCGCTGCTCAACACCCGCTGGATGCTGGGGCGCAACATCGTCCGGTTCGCGGTCGTCGCGGCCTCGCTGCGCATCCTGCTGTCCGAACAGACCTTCGGCACGGTCGGGTTGCTGACGGCGGTCGGCATGGGCAACGACCAGTTGGTGACGCTCAGCCTCATCATGACGCTGGCGTCGATCGCGGGCATCGTCGTCAGCCTCAAGACGCTGAACATGCAGGACCTGTACAAACCCGTCGTGATCGCCGTCGCGCTGATCGGTATCGGCGCGTGGATGGATGCGGATTCGACCAACCTGACCCGGCCGTCCAGCTTCTACGTCAGCCAGGCGATCATCGCCTTTGCCGCACTCTATTTTCTGGGCCCGATGGTGATGATCGGCATCTTCCGCGCGCTGGCACGGGGGCCGAGCCACATCATCAGCTTTTCGGCGATCTTCAGCATCACCCAGACGCTGGGCGGGCTGGCCGGCACCGCGCTGCTGGGCTCGTTCCAGATCGTGCGCGAGAAATATCACGCGTTCGAACTGACGCAGACCCTGACCGCCACCGACCCGCTGGTGATGCAGCGTATCCAGCAACTGGGCGGGGCCTATGCCCGCGTGCTGGGCGATCCGGCGCTGCGGCAGGCCTCGGGCGCCGGCCTGCTGGGGCAGCAGGTGACGCGCGAGGCCAATATCCTTGCCTATAACGATGTGTTCCTGGCCGTCGCGATCCTCGCGGGCGGGGTGGTGCTCTGGCTGGGGGCGCTGTGGCTGCGCTTCCGCCTGCGGGGCCAGAACCCGCTCGCCGCCGATCTGGCGGCGGTCCAGCGGATGCGACAGAAGCAGATGTCATGAGCGATACCCAACCTTCCCACGATGAAACGACGCGGCTGGCCGACCCGGTCGAGGTGCCGCAGGAACCGGCGCGCGCGCGCGGCTGGGCGCCGCCGCGCGGCGGGCTGAAATCGACGATCGGTTTCGTCGCGCTGTTGCTGGGGGGCGTCGCGCTGGCGCTCTATGCCTGGGGGCTGTGGCCGTTCGGCAGTGCGATCCAGGCGACCGACAATGCCTATGTCCGGGGGCAGACGACGATCATCGCGCCCCAGGTCAATGGTTATGTGACGCAGGTGCTGGTCCGCGATTTCGAAAGCGTGAAGGCGGGACAGGTGCTCGCGCGGATCGACGACCGCATCTATCGCCAGCGCGTCGATCAGGCGCGCGCCGGGCTGGCCGCGCAACAGGCGAACCTCGCCAATTCGCAACAGAGCGAACGGTCGAGCGAGGCGAGCCTGGGCGGGCAGGCGGCGGCGGTCGAGAATGCCCGTGCGCAATTGGCCCGCGCACGGGCCGACATGGCACGGGTGAACGACCTGGTACGCGAGGGATCGGTGTCGCTGCGCGAGCGCGACCAGACGCTGGCGGCGCTCCGCGCGGCGGAGGCGGGAGTGGCGCAGGCCCAGGCGCAGCGCAGCGTCGCGCAGGAACAGGTGCGCACCGTCACGGTCGGGCGCGGCGGGCTGCAAGCGGCGGTGGAAAATGCGCAGGCGGCCGTCCGGCTGGCGCAGATCGACCTCGCCAACACCGTCATCCGCGCGCCGCAGGACGGGCGGCTGGGCGAGGTCGGGGTGCGGCTGGGCCAATATGTGACGGCGGGCACCCAGATGATGTTCCTCGTGCCGCCGACCGTCTGGGTCACTGCCAATTTCAAGGAAGCGCAGACCGCGCGGATGGCGGCCGGACAGCCGGCGACGATCCGGGTCGATGCGCTCGATCAGGCCGAACTGCATGGGCGGGTGGAGCGGATCGCACCCGCCGCCGCCAATGAATTCGCGGTGATCCGGGCCGACAACGCCACCGGCAATTTCGTGAAGGTGGCGCAGCGTATTCCGGTGCGCATCGCGATCGATCGCGCCGATCCGCTGTTCCGGCGCCTGCGGCCGGGCATGTCGGTCGAGGCGCGGGTCGATACGCGCGGCGGCGTGTCGCCGGCGGCGCGATGACGCGGGCGGCGCTGATCGCCCTGGTGGCGCTGGCGGGCTGCGTGCCGGCGGAACGACCGCGTCCGCAGGCGGCGGCGGTGACGCCCCCGTCCGGCTGGCGGACACCGCTGCCCGGTGCCGCGCCGATCGCCGCCGACTGGTGGCAGGCGTTCGGCGATCCCGAACTGACGCGGCTGGTGCAGGCGGCGCTGGCCAACAACCCGGATATCGCGATCGCGGTGGGCCGGGTCGCCGAGGCGCGCGCCAGCGAACGGGTGGCACGGGCGGCGCGCTTTCCCACGCTCGACGCCGGCGTCGGCCTGATCGAGCAGCGGGCGTTGACCGCGTTCGGGACGGCCAGCACCGGCACCGCGCTGCAACCGGTGTTCCAGTCGGCCTATGAGGTCGACCTGTTCGGGCGGGTCGGGCGGACGATCGATGCCGCGCGGCTGACCGGCGATGCCGCCGCCGCCGCCGCCGACAGCGCGCGCCTGTCGGTCGCCGCGGCCACCGCCAGCGGCTATGTGACGCTCCGCGGGCTGGACGCGCGGATCGACACGGTGCGGGCGACGATCGCATCGCGGGGCGAGGCGCTGCGCATCGCCCGGTCGCGGGCGGACGCGGGCTATACCTCGCAGCTCGAACTGCGGCAGGCGGAGGCGGAATATGCCGCCGTCACCCAGACGCTGCCGCAGCTCGAACTGCTGGCGCGGCGGCAGGAGAATGCGCTGGCGTTGCTGACCGGCACGCCGCCCCGGACGATCGCGCGCGGGCGGGCGCTCGACGCGCTGGTGCCGCCGCCGATCCCGGCCGGCCTGCCCAGCGATCTGCTGCGCCGGCGCCCGGACATCGCGCAGGCCGAAGCGACGCTGGCGGCGAGCGATGCGACGCTGGCCGGCGCGCGGGCGCAATTCCTGCCGCAACTGCGCCTGACCGGATCGACCGGCGAGGTGCTGTCGAGCGCGCTGCCCAACCCGGTCGGCATCTGGTCGGTCGGGGCCAGCGTGCTGGCGCCGCTGTTCCGCGGCGGGCAGTTGCGCGGCAATTACGACGCGGCGACCGCGCGGCGCGACCAGGCGGCGTTCGCCTATCAGCGCAGCGTGCTGGTCGCGTTCCGCGAGGTCGAGGATGCGCTGGCAGCGGTCGACCGGCTGGCGGCGCAGCGCCGTGCGCTCGAGGCCCAGCGGACCGCCACTGCCGAGGCGCTGCGCCACGCGGGCAACCGCTATCGTGCGGGGTACAGCCCGTATCTCGAGCAGCTCGATGCGCAGCGGGCGTTGTTCAGCGCCGAATTGTCGCTGGAACAGGTGCGCGCCGATCAACTGACCGCGCTGGTCGCGCTGTATCAGGCGATGGGCGGCGGCTGGGGACCGGGGGCATGATCCGGATCGCGACGGCGGCGGATATCGCGGCGCTGCACGCGCTGGTCGAATCGGCGTTCCGCGGCGACAGTGCGCGCGGCGGATGGACGCATGAGGCGGATCTGCTTGGCGGGCAACGGACCGACCCGGCGGCGCTGGCCGAGGCGATCGGCGATCCCCGCAAGGCCATCCTGATCGCCGAGGAACAGGGACGGGCGACCGGCTGTGTTCAGGTCGGGCGGGTGACGGCGGGTCTGTCGACGCTCGGCCTGCTGGCGGTGCGGCCGATACGGCAGGCGGGCGGGCTGGGGCGCGGGCTGGTCGCGGCGGCGGAGGCCCATGCCCGCGACGTCCATGGCAGCCGCCGGATGGAAATGACCGTCATCGCCGCGCGCGGCGAACTGATCGCATGGTACGAACGCCAGGGGTATCGCGCCACCGGGGAAACACGGCCCTTTCCGATGGATGACCCGCGCTTCGGACTGCCGCGGGTCGATACGCTGGCGTTCGTCGTGCTCGAACGCGACATCGCGTGACCGGCGCCGGACCGACAGGCCCCGCCCGGCGAACCGAACGGGGCCTGGGACTGCCGCGCAAGGGAGTGCGCGCAATCGCTCTAATTCGCGGCGACGAATCCGCAATGGTCATTTCGGAGGATGGGGGCTGGTCCGCTGCCGATCATTCGATCGATCGCGCCCTCCACCAGCCCGCCCAGCCGGCGATAGGCGGCTTCCTCGTCGAAATCGGGGTCGGCGATGCGGCGGTGCATGATCCCGGCGCCGATCGTCAGGATCAGTTCGGCCAGGTCGGCCCGCGTCTCCGCCTGCCCCGGATGCGGCGCGAGCGCGGTGAGCGCCTGCACCAGCGCGCGCTTCACCCGGCGGTTGATCGTGTGGGCGATCCCCTTGATCCGGTCGTTGCGCGCGGCCTCCGCCAGGATCTCGGGCATCAGCGCGCGGGCTTCGCTCGCCTCGCCGCACCGCATGAACATCCGCAGCCAGTCGCGGACCGCCGCCGTATCGCCGCTCTCGACCGCCTGGGCGATCTCGGCTTCGAGCAGGAACAGGCGCAGGTCGTGTTCGACGATCGCGGCGACGATCGCCTCCTTGTCGGCGAAGTCGCGATATATCTGTCCGACCTTGATCCCCGACTCGGCCGCGATCTGCGCGACTCCGGTGCCGTGGAAACCGTTCTCGGAAAACAGCCGGCGCGCCACCGCCACCAGCTTTTCGCGACGCGCTACCGCCCGGCTGGCTCGACATTCCTCTCTGCACTGCAACAAATTCACGTCAGATTCACCTGTAACCTCTTGCCACGTTCGCTCCAGCGGCGTACGCGGCGCCAATGTGTGAGTGATCGATCACTCACGTTTGGCACATCCGTCGAGGACGTTCATGAAAAATCGCATGGCCCCATTGGCATTGGCGTTCATCCTTTCGGCTTGCGGAAGCGGTGGCGGCGAACAGCAGCAGGCGCCGCAGGGGCCGCCGCAGGTCGGGTTCGTGACCGTCCAGTCGCAGCCCGTGACGCTCACCACCGAACTGCCGGGGCGCACCGCCCCGTACGAGACGTCGGACGTCCGTCCGCAGGTCAACGGCCTGATCCTCGCGCGGCTGTTCCAGGAAGGCGACCATGTCCGTCAGGGGCAGCCGCTGTACCGCATCGACCCGGCGCCCTATCAGGCCGCGGCCGCGAGCGCCCGCGCGGCGCTCGCCCGGGCGCAGGCATCGATCGCGTCGACCCGCAACCTCGCGCGGCGCTATGGCGAACTGGTCAAGATCAACGCGATCAGCCGCCAGGAATATGAGAACGCGACCACCGGCGCGCAGCAGGCCGAGGCCGATATTGCAGCGCAGCGTGCAGCGGTCCGCCAGGCGGAGATCGACCTGTCGCGCACGACGATCACGGCACCCATTTCGGGCCGGATCGGGCGGTCGGTGTTCACCACCGGCGCGCTCGTGTCCGCCGCGCAGACCAACGCGCTGGCGACGATCCAGCGGCTCGACCCGATCTATGTGGATATCCAGCAATCGAGCGCCGACCTGCTGAAACTGCGCCGGCAGATCATGGGCGGCGACCTGTCGCGCGGCGGCAATGCGGCGCGCGTCCGGCTGAAGCTGGAGGATGGCAGCACCTATCCGGTCGAGGGAACGCTGAAGTTCACCGACGTGACGGTCGATCCGGCGACGGGGACGCAGGCGATCCGCGCCGTCTTCGCCAATCCGCGCGGCCTGTTGCTGCCGGGCATGTATGTCCGCGCCGAACTGATCCAGGGGACGAAGGCCAACGGCATGCTGGTGCCGCAGCGGGCGGTGACGCGCGATCCGACGGGTGGCGCGACCGTGCTGGTGATCGGTGCCGACGGCAAGCTGGCGCCGCGCCCGCTCCAGACCGAGCGGACGATCGGCGACCAGTGGCTCGTGACCGGCGGGCTGCAACCGGGCGACAAGGTGGTGGTCGAGGGCGCGCAGATGCTCCGCCCCGGCACGCCGGTGAAGGGCTATCAGTGGAAGCCGGGTCAGACACCACCGGGTGGCGCCCCCGCCGGCGCCCCCCAGGCACAGGCGAAGTAACCAGCCATGTCGCGCTATTTCATCGACCGGCCCATCTTCGCATGGGTCATCGCCATCGTGATGATGCTGGCCGGCGCGATCGCGATCCGCAGCCTGCCCATCGCGCAGTTCCCCGAAATCGCGCCGCCCGCCGTCGCGATCACCGCCTCCTATCCCGGCGCCGATGCCCAGACGCTGGAACGCACGACGACCCAGATCATCGAGCAGCAGCTCAAGGGCATCGACAATCTGCGCTATTTCTCGTCCTCGTCCTCCTCGGCGGGAACGGTGTCGATCACGCTGACCTTCGAACAGGGCACCGACCCCGACATCGCGCAGGTGCAGGTACAGAACAAGCTGCAGGCGGCGACCCCGCTGCTGCCGCAGGAAGTGCAGCGCCAGGGCATTCAGGTCACGAAGTCCGCCGCCAGCTTCCTGATGGTCGTCGGCCTCGTGTCGACCGACGGATCGCACAGCAACACCGACCTGTCGGACATGGTCGTGGCGCAGTTCCAGGACCCCATCAGCCGCGTGAGCGGCGTCGGCGAGCTCCAGGTGTTCGGCGGTCAGTATGCGATGCGCATCTGGGTCGATCCGATCAAGCTCAACAGCTATCAATTGTCGATCGGCGACGTCACGGCGGCGGTGCAGGCGCAGAACGCGCAGGTTTCCGCCGGGCAGATCGGCGCGCAGCCGGCGCCCAAGGAGCAGATGCTGAACGCGACGGTCAGCGTCCAGTCGCGCCTGCAGACGCCCGAACAGTTCGCCAATATCCGCCTGAAGACCAACGCCGACGGCGCGGTCGTCCGGCTGGGCGATGTCGCGCGGGTCGAAATCGGGGCGGAGAATTACGGCTTCGACGTGCAGTATAACGGCAAGCCGGCATCGGGCTTCGGCGTCCGCCTTGCCGCGGGTGCCAACGCGCTCGACACGGTCGAACTGGTCAAGCAACGCGCGGAGATGATCGGTCGCGGCCTGCCGGCCGACGTCAAGGTCATCTATCCGTACGACACCACGCCGTTCGTCCGCCTGTCGATCGAACAGGTCATCCACACGCTGGTCGAAGCGGTGGTGCTCGTCTTCCTCGTCATGTTCCTGTTC
>QFNF01000012.1 GCA_003240755.1 Sphingomonas hengshuiensis
CGCTACGCGCTACGACCGCTGCCCAACCGCCTTCTTCGCCGCCGTCGCCCTCGCCGCAACCGTCATCTTCTGGCTATGATCAACGAGTCCTGACCCTAAATGACCTGACAGGGTCTCGCTCTTGGATAAGAGTGAGGCATATGACTGAGCATACGACCAGGCGTTACAACGACGGCGAGGTTCTCTCCGGGGTTCAGCGCCGAAGGCGCTGGACCCCGGAGGAGAAGGTCCGGATCGTAGAGGAGACTTATCTGCCGGGCATGAGCGTGTCGCTGGTGGCACGCCGCCACGGCATCGGCGCTGGGCAGCTGTTCACCTGGCGCAGGCTGATGGCACAGGGTGCGCTGACCGCAGCGGGTGCCGGCGAGGAGGTGGTGCCCGCGTCCGAGTACCGGGCGCTGCAGGCCCAGGTGAATGAGCTTCAACGCCTGCTCGGCAAGAAGACGATGGAAGCGGAGATCCTGCGCGAGGCCGTGTCCCGGGCCGCAGGCCCAAAAAAACTGCTGTTGCGCTCGACCTCGTTGCCGGGGGACGGTCAATGACCGCGGTCGCCGACGCCATCGGCATCAGCCGCCAGCATCTCTCCGCCATGCACAACCGACCACCGCCCAAGCCGCGAGGGCGACCGCCGCTGCCCGACGCCGAGCTGGTCGCCGACATCAGGATGCTCGTCGCCGATCTGCCGACCTATGGCTATCGCCGCGTGCATGCCCTGCTGCGCCGCCAGGCCCGGGAGGCCGGGCGCGCAGCGCCCAATCCAAAGCGCGTCTACCGCGTCATGAAGGTTCACGGCCTGCTCCTCCAGCCCCACAGCGGCAAGGGCGAGGAGCGGCGCCATGATGGCCGGGTCTCCGTCGACCGGCGCAACACCCGCTGGTGCTCCGATGCGCTGGAGATCGGCTGCGACAATGGCGAGAAGGTGCGCGTCGCCTTCGCGCTCGACTGCTGCGACCGGGAAGCCATGGGGCACGTTGCCACCAATGGCGGCATCACCGCCGAGGACGTCCGCGACCTGATGGTTGCCACCGTCGAGCACCGCTTCGGCCCCGTGAACCGCCTGGCCGAACCGATCGAGTGGCTCACCGACAACGGCAGCCCCTATGTCGCCGGCGATACCAGGCGCTTCGCCTGCGACATCGGTCTCGTCCCGCGCACCACTCCAGTTAGCAGCCCGCAGTCAAACGGCATGGCAGAAGCCTTCGTCCGAACGCTTAAGCGCGACTACGTCCGCGTGAACCCGACGCCCGACGCGCGCACCGTTATCGAGCAGTTGCCCGTCTGGCTGACCCACTACAACGAGGTCCACCCCCACAAGGCGCTGGGCTACCGCTCGCCCCGCGAGTACATCATGCAAACCCGCGAGGCCCCGTCAGGCATTTAGGGGGCAACGACAGTGAAAAACTTGCCGAGGCGATTGAGATCGCCGCCATCGTCGAGCAGACCAACCGCGACTTCGTGCTGGTCCAGTTCGACCTGCCCATCGCCGACGGGCCGGTCGGCATCTCGCTCGCCACCCGCGGCAACATCCTTGTCGACTGGCACGCCGATGTGCAGCCCTACCTCGCGAGCGACGACGGTGTCATCGAATTGCTCAGCGACACGCACCGCTGGTCGGTCGGGCCACGCTCCATCCTGACCGCGTCGCCGCGGCCGTCCCGCAGCCGCATCAAGCGCGGCATCGAACGCGCACACCGGCGCTGGCGGGAAGCCGCGGATCAGATGCGCGGCATCGAATTGCCCGGCTCCCTCTTCATCCCCGCCGGGGGAAGCTACGCCGACGCGATACCGACGGAGGCGGTGCGGGCGGCAGCGTGATGCGCCACGACAGCCGATGACTATCGGGCGGACATGACCTATCGTCCGCCCGATGAATCAGCCCCGCCGATGCGGGCCAGCCTGTTGGACCTGACGAACCGAATGAACGCCGTCGAAATCGAAGAAGCCGTATCCGACCTCGTCCAACAGCCGTTCGACGCCGCCGAATTCCCGTTCCAGTTCATCACCGCGTTCGGCGCCAAGAAGGCGACCGTCGACCGCCTGCGCTCGACGAAGAACGGCACCAACCAATCCGATGTCGGCGGCGTCCTGCAGCGCAACAATATCCATGTCGGCATCGCCCCCGCCGGACAGGTCGGCGCGACGCTCGCCGCCTTGCGCGCCAGCCCCAAGACTGCCAGCGCTAAGGCCAAGTTCATCCTCGCCACCGACGGCTATACGGTCGAGGCCGAGGATCTGATCGGCGGCGACGTCATCGCCTGTGCCTATGCCGACCTGCCGCGCCACTTCGCGACCTTCCTGCCGCTGGCAGGCATATCGACGGTCAAGGAGATCAAGAACAACCCCATCGACGTCAAGGCGACAGGGCGGCTCAACAAGCTGTATGTCGAGCTGCTGAAGGACAATCCGGACTGGGCGACCGAGGAGCGGCGGCACGAGCTGAACCAGTTCATGGCGCGGCTGATCTTCTGCTTCTTCGCCGAGGATACCGGCATCTTCCGCGAGAATCAGTTCACCGCCACCATCACCCAGATGAGCCATGCCGGGCACGGCAGCGGCGACGAGCAATGGGGCAACACGCACGAGGTGCTGACGGAGCTGTTCCGCGCGATGGACACGCCGGTCACGCATCAGGGCAATCTCGACGACCGCTATCGCCGCGCGGCGGGCATCCGGCCCTATGCCGACGTCTTTCCTTACGTGAACGGCGGCCTGTTCACCGGCGCGACCGAGAGCCCGCGCTTCAGCCGCACCGCGCGTGCGTACCTTTTGCGCGCGGGCGAACTGGACTGGAAGGAGATCAACCCGGACATCTTCGGATCGATGATCCAGGCGGTCGCCGACGATGGCGAGCGCGGCGAGCTGGGCATGCACTATACCAGCGTGCCCAACATCCTGAAGGTGCTGAACCCGCTCTTCCTCGACGGCTTGCGCGAGCAACTGGAGGCGGCGGGTGACAGCCGCCAGAAACTGCGCAACCTGCGCCGACGGCTGGCGAACATCCGCGTGTTCGACCCGGCCTGCGGATCGGGCAATTTCCTCGTCATCGCGTACAAGGAGATGCGAGCGATCGAGGCGGTGATCGTCGAGCGGCTGGGCGGCGAGGCCAATCTGAAGCTGGACGAGCGGCGCAGCGTCATCCCCTTGAGCAACTTCTACGGCATCGAGATCAAGGGCTTCGCCGCCGAGATCGCTCGCCTCGCGCTGCTGATCGCCGAGTTCCAGGCCGACTGCCTGTACCTCAGCCAGCAGGAAGCGCGCGCGATGGTGCTGCCGCTGCACAAGACCGGGCAGATCACGGTCGGCAATGCGTTGCGGTTGGATTGGTTGGAGGTGTGCCCGCCGGTGCGCGCTCCGACGGGGGCGGAGCAGGATCTTGAGGGGGCGACCGAACGGCTGGCTTTGGAGGTAAACGGGCTTGAGGATGGCGCAGTTGGCGAGACGTATATCTGCGGTAATCCGCCCTACCTTGGAAGCACTTGGCAGTCTGCCGATCAGAAATCTGATATAAGAGCTGTGATTGGACCGCGCTCAACTTCGGTCGGTTTTCTTGATTACGTCTCGGGCTGGTTTGTTAAGGCAGCTGACGCACTCCCGCAGTGGAGCGGAGGTGCTGCGTTCGTAGCTACCAACTCGATATGCCAAGGACAATCTGTCCCAATCTTATGGCCCATCGTATTCAATGCCGGGTGTGACATCTCATTTGCCCATACCTCATTCAAATGGGCGAATCTCGCCAGCAACGAAGCAGGGGTTACGGTCGCGATTGTAAGCATCAGGGCTGCTGATGATCGATCAAAGCGCTTGTATGAGGATGGCGAAAACGGGCGTATCGTCGTCCGGGAAGGCTCATCAATAACGCCGTATCTTACCCTCGGCCCTAGAGTGATCGTCGAAAAGCATGGCAGCCCAATTTCTGACATTGGGATCATGGAATTTGGCAATAAGCCCAGTGACGGGGGGCACCTTCTGTTAGAGGCGTCGCAAATGTCGTCATTGAACCTCGATCCGCCGCAGGAAGCGAAGTTCGTTCGTCGGATTTTGGGTTCGGAAGACCTAATACACGGCACTCACCGGCTTTGCCTTTGGATCCGCGACGATGATCTCGAGGAGGCAATAAATCTGCCGGAACTCTCGAAGCGGATCGAGGCTGTCAGGGAGCTGAGACTAGCGAGCCCAGATAAAGGGGCAAACGCGCTCGCAAAACGAGCCCATCAGCTGAAGTTAATGAATATTGGCAAATATCATGCAATTGTTGTTCCAATTCACACGTCGGAAAACCGTTATTATCTCCCAGTCGGCGTAGTGGACCATCGAGTTACGCTATCAAATGCGGCGTTCGGGCTCTATGACGAGCCGCTATTCAACATAGCATTAATAGCATCTCGGATTCACTTGGTTTGGATTGCGACAGTCTGCGGTAAGCTAGAGACTCGATATCGATACTCGAATACAATGGGCTGGAACACCTTCCCCGTCCCCAAGCTCACCGAACAGGACAAGGCCGACCTCACCCGCACCGCCGAAAACATCCTGCTCGCGCGCGAGGCGCATTTCCCTGCAACCATCGCCGATCTCTACGATCCGGAGGCGATGCCGGACGACCTGCGCCGCGCGCATGACGAGAATGACGAGGTGCTGGAGCGCATCTATATCGGCCGCCGCTTCCGCAACGATACTGAACGGCTGGAGAAGCTGTTCGACCTCTACACCAAGATGACCGCCGCTGCCGGGCCGAAGGGGTCGAAGGCCAAGCCGCGTGGCAAGAAGGCGGCGTGAGGGCGGCGGCGTCCGCTCCCCACGCCGCTTGATCGACGGGCGACGATCCATTATGTATCGCATTTGAGATACAAGCGGAGGCGATGATGGCGACGTCCATGCTCCACGTCCGTATGGACGAGCAATTGAAGGCGCAGGCGACGGCGGCGCTCGACGCGATCGGGCTGTCGACGGCGGACGCCGTCCGGCTGCTGTTCCACCGCATCGTCGCCGACCAGGCCTTTCCGCTGGAGCTGAAGGTGCCCAACGCGGAAACGCGCGCGGCGATGGAGGAGTCTCGGCAGATGATGGAAGACATCAGGGCCGGACGTGCCAAGCCGCGCTTCGAGAATGCCGACGAAATGTTCGCCGCCCTTGAGCGCGGGGAATAAACGCGCGCGGCATCCGCGCGCCTGCAATTATCGGAAATCCTTCACCAAGGATTGGGAACGGCTGGATCGGTCTGGCCGCTACGATATGCGGTTGCTGAAGTCGGTCATCCTCCTGCTGATCGCCAACGACGGACCGCTCGGCCCCGAGTGGAAGGATCACCTGCTGAAGGGTGAGTGGTCGGATTTCCGCGAATGCCATATCGGCGGCGACTTCCTGTTGATCTATCAAGTCGATGACGCGGCCGGCAAAAGCGGCACGGTCGATTTCGTCCGCGCCGGCACCCATAGCGAGTTGTTCAACGAATGACCTCCAGCACTATCCCTGCCGCCCGTCTCGTCACCGGCCAGACCGGTGCGTCCTCCAGCGCCAACGAACTCGGTATGCGGCCGATGCAGGCGCGCGCCTATGCGCATCGCGGCGAGCAATATCTGCTCATCAAGTCGCCGCCCGCGTCGGGCAAGTCCCGCGCGCTGATGTTCATCGCGCTCGACAAGCTGCACAACCAGGGCATTAAGCAGGCGATCATCGTGGTCCCGGAACGCTCGATCGGCGGCAGCTTCGCCGATGAGCCGCTGTCGGCGCACGGCTTCTGGGCCGACTGGACGGTGAAGCCGCACTGGAACCTGTGCAACACGCCCGGCGCCGACGATGTGAAGGTTGCCAAGTCGAAGGTGAAGGCGGTCGGGGAGTTTCTGGGTAGCGACGACACGGTGCTGGTCTGCACCCATGCCACCTTCCGCTTCGCGATCGACGAACTGGGAATCGAAGCGTTTGACGGGCGGCTGATCGCGGTGGACGAATTTCACCACGTCTCGGCGAACCCGGAGAACCGGCTGGGTGCGCAGCTGGGCCAGCTGATCGCGCGCGACAAGGTGCATCTGGTCGCGATGACCGGCAGCTATTTCCGCGGCGACGCGGTCGCGGTGCTGTCGGCGGAGGACGAGGCGAAGTTCACCACCGTCACCTACACCTATTATGAGCAGCTCAACGGCTATCGCTATCTGAAGACGCTCGACATCGCGTACAGCTTCTACACCGGGCGCTATATCGACAAGATCAACGACCTGCTCGACGTGGGCGTCAAGACGATCGTCCACATTCCGAGCGTCAACAGCCGGGAGAGTACCAAGGACAAGCATCGTGAGGTCGAGGAGATCATGGATCACCTCGGGACGTGGAAGGGCACCGACGCGCAAACCGGCTTCCACCTGATCGAGACGGCGGCGGGCACGACGATCAAGGTCGCCGATCTGGTTGATGACGATCCCGCCAAGCGCGACCGCGTGGCGGCGGCCTTGAAAAGCCCTGACGCGCGGAGCGACCGCGACCATGTCGACGTCATCATCGCATTGGGCATGGCGAAGGAGGGCTTCGACTGGATCTGGTGCGAGCACGCGCTGACCGTCGGCTATCGCTCCAGCCTGACCGAGATCATCCAGATCATCGGCCGCGCCACCCGCGACGCGCCGGGCAAGACGGTCGCGCGCTTCACTAACCTGATCGCCGAACCCGCCGCCGCCGATGATGTCGTTGCCGAGGCGGTCAACGACACGCTGAAGGCGATCGCCGCCAGCCTGCTGATGGAACAGGTGCTGGCGCCCCGCTTCGACTTCACGCCGAAGGATGCCGGGCCGAAGGACGGGTTCGATTATGGTCCCGACGGCTATCAGGAAGGCCGCACCAATGTCGGCTTCAACGAGGAACGCGGCCAGTTCCACTTCGAACTGAAGGATCTCGTGCTACCCAGCTCGACCGAGGGCAAACGCATCTGCGCGGAGGACATCAACGAGGTCATTACCAGCTTCATCCAGGACAAGCAGGCGATCGAACGCGGCCTGTTCGACCCCGAAGTGGTCCCGGAGGAACTGACCCAGCTCCGCATGGGCAAGATCGTTCGCGATCGCTATCCCGACCTAAGCGAAACCGATCAGGAGGCGATCCGCCAGCACGCCATCGCCGCGCTCAACATCACGCAGCAGGCAGCGAAGATCGTCACCGAGACGGCGACCGACGACGGCAGCGGCGAGTTGAAGGCGAACACTTCGTTCGTCGATGGCGTGCGCAAGTTCATGAATGTGCGCGAGCTCGACATCGACCTGATCGACCGGATCAACCCGTTCGAGGCCGCCTATGCGATCCTCGCCAAGGCGATGAACGAGGGCACGCTACGCCAGGTGCAGGCCGCGATCTCGGCGCGCAAGACCACGCTGACCGAGGAAGAGGCGCGCGCCTTCGCGATCCGCGCCGTCCAGTGGAAGCGCGAACGCGGTCGCGCGCCCGAGGCGACGTCGCAGGACCCGTGGGAGCGCCAGCTGGCGGAGGGCGTCGCCGCCTTCGCCCGCTTCCGCGCGAAGGCACAGGCCGCGGAGGCCGCCGTTAATGGCTGACATGACCGACGACGATATCCTTGCCGAACTCGGCTTCGACCTCACGCCCAAGAAGGTCCGCGCCCGCACCCCGCGCGAGGAACGGATCATCGCTGGCTTCGAGGATATCGTCCGCTTCCGCGAGGAACATGGCCGCGTCCCCCAACATGGTGAGGGCCGCGACATCTTCGAGCGGCTCTACGCCGTGCGTCTCAACCGGCTCCGCGCGCAGGCGGACTGCCGCGAACTGCTGGTGGATATCGACGTGCACGGTCTGCTCGACGGCGCGACCGATGCCGACGCGATCGACGATCTCGACGACCGCGAGTTGCTGGCTGAACTAGGGATCGAGCCCGACGCATCGAACGACATCAACCAGCTGCGCAACGTTCGCTCCAACGCCGATCGCCAGGCGGCAGAGGAGGTCGCCAGCGCCAAACGATGCGAAGATTTCGCAACGTTCAAGCCGCTCTTCGACCAGGTCCAGGCCGATCTCGACGCAGGCATCCGCACCACGCGGCCCTTCGTCCGCGACCTCGGCATGTCCAAGGCCGATATCAAGCAGGGCGAATTCTTCATCGTCGGCGGCCAGATGGCCTATGTGGCCGAGGTGGGCGAGCCGATCGCGGCGCCCAATGGCGAAACAGATGCCCGCCTGCGCGTCGTCTATTCCAACGGCACCGAGACCGACCTGCTGCTTCGCTCGCTCCAACGCGCGCTATATAAAGACGAGGGCGGCCGCCGGATCACCGAACCGATAGCCGGGCCGCTGTTCGACGGCGCGGCGAAGGCCGAGGTGGAACCCGACCACCTGCCGACCGGCACGCTCTACGTCCTGCGCAGCCGATCGACCCACCCGACCATCGCCGCGCACCGCGACCTCATCCATAAGATCGGCATCACCGGCGGATCGGTCGAGGCGCGCATCGCCGGTGCCGCCGACGATGCCACCTATCTATTGGCCGGCGTGGACGTGATCGCAACCTACAAGCTGTACGACGTACACCGCTCCCGCCTGGAGGCGCTGATCCACCGCGTTCTCGACCCCGTCCGCTTCGACGTCGAAATACCCGATCGCTTCGGCAAACCCGTTCGCCCGCGCGAGTGGTTCCTGGTGCCGCTGCACATCGTCGACGAAATTGTCGCCCGCATCGCCGACGGAACGCTGGCGGGGATGACCTATGATCCGCAAACCGTGGCTCTGGTTCCAGTCAACCTGCACGGCGGATCGCTCAGCTCACCGACCGAAAAGCGGCTCAGCTAGCGGCTCCCGCAGGATTCGGGCGCGGTCGTACCCGCGTCTGTTTATCGTCTGAATCGCGACGTCCGGAACGCGTGGGAGCACAGCATCGCGCCGGTGGATGTGCACGCTAGTCGATCACGTTCCCCCAGCCTATCGGATCGCGGTCGCCGTATGCTCCTGCGTTAGTTTTTTTGGATACGATCCGGATCGCGTCGGATCGACCGTCGACACCTTACTGCCAGCGGGACATCTGCTATGGATGCAGGTCTTAGGAACCCACTACCGTTCGTCTGCGATCAGCGGGAAGACGATCGCGAAGGAGAGTTATAATCTCAACGCCCAGCATCTGGTCCGACGTTCGCCGCCGATATGATGAAGCCGGCAAGATCGTCAGCGAGCGTGAATCGTCAGAAGGCGATCGATCGATCTTCCAGCAGGACTATGATCGGCTGCTGTTCTCCTCGCCGGTGCGCCGCCTGGCCGACAAAACTCAGGTCTGGCCAATGGACGCCAATGACGGGGTTCGCACACGCCTGACGCATTCGCACGAGGTGGCAAATCTCGCGCGGTCCATCGCCACAGCGGTGGCGAGCGCTAGCGGTGGTGCAGCGTTCGGCCGACAGGACCTCTACCGCACCATCCAGCCGATAGTCTCGGCAATCGGATTGTCGCATGACCTCGGCAATCCGCCCTTCGGACACCAAGGCGAGGTGGCGATGGGGAGCTGGTTCGAAAGCCGGCGGTCGTGGATATTCAGCCATGAGCGCGAAGGTAATGGGGCCAACGAGCTCGAGGAGCAGGTGCCGGCAAACCTGATCACCGAGTTCGTCGACTTTGATGGCAACCCTCAAACTATGCGCGTGATGGGGCGTCTGCAGACTTCTCATCACAATGTCGGGCTTGACCTGACCGCAGCGACGCTAGCAGCCTCGCTCAAGTATCCGGTCCATGCCGACGCGCGGGACAAGGATCGTGACCACATCAAGAAGGCGGGTTATTTCGAGTCCGAACGCGACATAGTCGAGTGGGTACGTGCTGAGACTGGATTAGAAGAGGGCCAACGCCATCCGCTGACGTGGATCATGGAGGCGTGCGACGACATCGCCTATTCTGTGCTCGACGTCGACGATCTGCTGAAGAAGGGTATCATCTCGCCCGACGATGTCCTGACAGTGCTGAAGCATACTGCCGGTGTCCGTGACCTGAGTTCGGTGGCGAAGCTCGAGGAGAAGTTCATTGAGGTGAACGACAGTCCCCGCCGCGCCGAGATCCGGCGTGACATCAAGGAGCAGTTTGTCCGGGCATACATGATGAAGGCGCTGATCGCGGACGCTGGCGACGCCTATGCGCGAAACGCTGATGCGATCATGGCGTTCAAGTTCGAGAAGCCCATTATGCAGGGCAACGCCCTTTGCGACGTAATGAAGGACATCGCCAAGAAGTATGCGTTTGCGAACCCGGCCGTCCTGCATTCCGAAGCGATCGGCGCAGCCGCCATCGACGGGCTGATGTCGGTGTTCTGGAGCGCGATCCAAAACAGGAAGAACCCCGAGGACCTCATGTCGAAGCGGCTGGAGGCTCGCGACAGCTACGCTTTCTCGCTGATCAGCCCGAACTATCTCGAGGCAGCATGCCGCGAAGCGAAGGCGACCGGCGGTGGCGGCCGCGTCCGTCGCTATCACGAGCTGCGCCTGCTGACCGACATGATCTCGGGCATGACGGACGGCTTTGCAATCAATACGTGGCGGAAGCTGAGCGATGTCCCAATTATCGTTCGCGCGTAACAATCGCACCTTGAAGGGGCGGCTTGACCGGTTCGTGTGGGATAACACGACGCCAGAGGCCGTCTTGCTGCGTCAACTTCTGAAGCAGCATTTTATGGGTTTCGAGAGCGTCGGCATCATCGGTGGGCTGGTCCGCGATTTCGCGCTCGGCGGCCGCTATGCGTTCAAGTCGGACCTCGACCTAGTCATTCAGGGCGACCCGCGTGAGGTTGCACAACTGGCGTCGCGGGTAGGTGCTGTGGCGAACAGGTTCGGTGGATTCGGCTACGCCGAAGGTCCGTGGAAGATTGATTTTTGGGCGTTGCAGAACACATGGGCGGCCACAGCCGGTCATGTCGCCGTTCGCGATCTGGCCGACGTCGTGCGATGCACGTTCTTTGATTGGGATGCGGTGGTCTATGACCTTCGCAACCGTCGGGTCGTGTGCGACAAGACCTATTTCCAGCGCATCCACAGCCGCCAGCTCGAGATCAGCCTTCGATCCAACCCTGGGGAGATGGGTAATCTGCTACGCGCGGCGCGACGGATAATCCGATGGCGCCTGACGCCCGGGCCAGTGCTAGCTAAGTTCATCGTGGAACAGCTCGACGAACGAACCTTCGCGGCGCTGAAGGCCTCCGAACGCCGCAAGTACGGCGACAGGATGCTGGATGGATTCTCCAGCGCGGCTCAATTGCGCGCGATGCTGCTTGACGGCACGCGCCTTCAGCGCGAGTTGGCCGGACAGATGGCATTGGCGTTGGAGCCGTCATTGTAGCGAGAGGGGCGTTCCCACTGGCTAAACGGATCAACGGCCGGCGACTAAGGGATGCGGTGCCGTCGATTCGAGCGGTTAGAGGGCGTCCTTGACCTTCAGTTCCGCAAGCAGCGTTTCCAGATCCCGCTGATCGCCCTTGTCGTTGATGCCCCGGCCAGAAATCTTTTGATACGCGCGCTGCATGAGCGGAGGAGCCGCTTTGTGATCGGTCGCGTGGATCGCTACCAAGATGTCGTGCACCCAGCGCCAGGGCCGTCAGAGGTCGACGCCCTCCGCTAGCCCCACCAGATGCATGAGTTCCATGCATTCGCGGCGTATCGATGCGGCCAGCGAGTGGATCCGGCGGGTCGCGTCGTCACCTAGGGTCGTCCTGCCGCCTTCCGCCAGCCAAGACTCCATACGGTCGGCCAGTCTGCCGGACAGTGCTACGCGCGACGCCACTACCTTGCTGTAGTGCCCCTGCGTGATTTCTAGCGCCTCAGCGACCTGAGCCTGCGACATGCGCCGCGCACGCCGCGCCTCCTCGACGCTCAGAATCAAATCCATCGTTGCATCATTTCGGAATGCATAATAAAATGCATATATGCATTTTCGACATTCAGCGTCAACGCAGTCAATCGTCGCCCTGATCGACGGCGCGCGAGTTGAACGCCG
The DNA here is from genome assembly GCA_003240755.1 of Sphingomonas hengshuiensis. GTDB lineage: Bacteria > Pseudomonadota > Alphaproteobacteria > Sphingomonadales > Sphingomonadaceae > Sphingomonas > Sphingomonas hengshuiensis_A. The sequence continues at coordinate 11,953 of QFNF01000012.1, forward strand.
CTTCCCAAACCCCGATCACCGCATTCCCGGACACGGCATCGCGTGGGGCGGGGTTGAGGAGATCGGCAGCCCCGCCTACTGGTCGGCGCAGTCCTGGCTGTGGGAGATTGACGAGCCCGACCATTACCGGCTCGGACGCAGCCTGCGGGAGGAGGTCCTCGCCTGCCTGCTCGGCGGCCACGGCATCTCGGCCGAGGTCGGACTCGCCGCCTACCAGCGGCTCCGCGCTCGGCCGGACAAGGAACTGCTGGATTTCGACCGGTGCTGCGAGCTCTTGCTAGAGCCGCTCGACGTTGGCGGCCGCGCGGTCCGCTATCGCTTCGCCAATCAGAAGGCGCGCTACGTCGCAGGCGCCATGGCGGGACTCGACGGGATCCCGGACATGCTAGGCGACATCGAGCTCCGCGACGCGCTCGCGGGGCTGCCGGGCATCGGTCTCAAAACTGCGTCCTGGGTTGTACGAAACTGGCGTGGCAGCGACGCGGTCTCGATCCTTGACGTTCACATCATCCGCGCGGCTGAGGGTCTCGGGCTCTTCGGCGAGGACTGGCGGGTTTCGAAAGACTACCGCCTTATGGAGCGGGCTTACCTCGCCTTCTGCCGCGCCATCGGGGCTCGCGCTTCGATCCTCGACTCTGTCATGTGGATGACGATGCGCCAGCTCCCGCCCTCTATAGCGATCACCATGACCCCCCGACCTCAGAACAAGATTGAACCGAAACGGCGGGGTAGGATCGACGGGGCGCAACTCAGGCTGATATGATCCCGTCCGCATAGGACGGGAATAGGAGGGATTATGTCGGGCAGCGGCGGCGGACGAAGCGACTACTATCCACCGACACCGCCTCCGACCCCTAGGCCGACCGACGGCGGGGGAGGCGGTGGCGGTGGCGGTGGCGGCGGCAACGATCCCTGCGACATCGTCGAAACCGTGCCTCTCAACAGTCCCCAGCCGGCGGTCGTCGCGACGCTGAACGTCGGTGACGTGCTCGACGTCGTCCTTGTCACGACGGGCCCCCGACCCGTTCTGGAGGTGCAGCGCGCCGGCCAGCGCGCCGGCGCCCTCACCCATCGAAATCACCTGCGCCTTATCAACTGCATCACGGGCGGGCGGACCTACCAAGCGGTGATCGTCAGGAAGTCGGGTGGAGCGGTTGAGGTCCGGGTCGAACCCGTATGACTACCGTCGTCGGCGGCGTGTATGTCGAGCGCTGCGTCGAGCCGCACTGGGACGACGTCTACGGATCGGCCGGGCGTGCTGCTGCCGCGATCAGCGCGGCGGTTGCCGACGTCCGACTGGTGACATACCGCGCCGAGCCCTTGGCGGAGGCGTTCGATAGCCTCGTGAACGCTTATGGGCTCGTCATTCAGGGACCGTTGGTCCGGTTCGAAGTCGCGTTCGATTACTTCCACCCGCTCGCGACGCCTCGGATCACGCCTCGGCCGGATGCCATACCTTGGAACGAGCCCATCCGAATCGAGGATGAGGTCGTGCTGCGGTTCGGCATGCTGGAGGGCGACGCGATCGTCTCGGCGGCAACCGCCGTCTACGACCCGCAATCGGCGTTCGATCCGCGGCCCTTCGGGGAGAACGGCTCGACGGCCGGGCGGCTAGCGATGATCCTAAACCAACTGGAGGCGCGGCGCTTCGCCGACGAACCCGACGCGCGCAAGGCGGCCGAGGCGATTCTCGCTAAGGGCGACGCCGCCGTCGTGGTGCTGAAGATGGGCAGTCAAGGCGCCCTCGTCCTGACGAGCGAGGGTGTCGACCACGTCCCGGCCTACCGTAGTGGCAACGTCTTCAAGATTGGCTCGGGCGACGTATTTTCGGCCGCATTCACGCAGTTCTGGGCAGTCGAGGGTCGGTCGCCGCGGGAGGCCGCCGATCTCGCGTCCCGCGCCGTCAGCCGCTACGTCGACACGAGATCGCTGCCGATCCCCTCGGCCGACGACCTCATGGCAGAAGACCTTGTCCCGCTCGAGGCGGCCACAGGACGCGTCTACCTCGCCGCGCCGTTCTTCAACCTCGCCGAGCGCTGGGTCGTCGAGGAAGTCCGCAACCAGCTCGTCGATATGGGAGTGCCGGTTTTCTCCCCGCTCCACGAGATCGGTGAAGGACCGGGTGAGATCGTCGCGCCGCAGGACCTTGCCGGGCTTGATGAGTGCCAGGTCGTCCTCGCCATCCTCAACGGATCGGATGCGGGCACCGTCTTCGAGGTTGGCTACGCTGTCGCGAAGGGCATCCCCGTCGTCGCGCTGGCGCAGAACATGCGTCCCGAGGACCTGAAGATGCCGCAGGGGACCGGCTGCACCATCGTCAGCGATCTCGCGACTGCCATCTATCAGGCGGTCTGGGCGCTGAAGTGAGGGCGGTGCTCCTCTCCGGAGGCATGGATTCGATCGCGCTCGCCCACTGGAAGCGGCCGGAGGTTGCGATCACGATCGACTACGGCCAGAAGGCGGCCGCGACCGAGCTCGCCGCCGCGGCCGAGGTGGCGCGCGGGCTCGCGATGCGGCACGAGACGCTCCGGGTGGACTGCTCGTCGCTCGGCTCTGGCGACATGGTGGGCGGCGCGCCGCTCGCCGCCGCTCCGGTCACCGAATGGTGGCCCTTCCGCAACCAGATGCTGCTCACGCTCGCGGGAATGAGGGCGGTCGCGATTGGCATCGTCGAGCTCATGGTCGGTTCTGTCGCGTCCGACGGTTCGCACGCGGACGGCAGGGCCGAGTTCTACGCTGCCGCCGACCGGCTCATGTCGTTGCAGGAGGGTGGCATCAGGGTAACTGCGCCGGCAATCGGCATGACCACCGCCGAGCTAATCCGGACGTCGGGCGTTTCGCGCGAGATGCTTGGCTGGGCCCACTCGTGCCACACCGGCCCGCTCGCCTGCGGCGACTGCCGCGGCTGTCACAAGCACTTTCAGGTGACGGAAGAGCTATACGGCGATGCCTATTGACGCCGAGCCATCGCCGCGGTTCGGCACCGAAGCTCCGCGTCGGGCCGCCTTGCCAAACGAATGGGTGCCTCTTCCCCGCACGATTCGCGAGGCCGAGGCTGCGTTTCTGGACGTCCTCAGGGATCGACGCTCCGCCGTTGGCGCCTCGGTCGGCTCCGACGACCTCTCCTCCCTCCTCTGGCACGCCACCGCGTTGCGGGAGAGGCGCGCGGATGGCCGCTTCGGCATCCCTTGGGAGAGCCGGCCCGCTCCGTCGGCCGGCGGCCTCCACGCGATACGCATCGTCGTGCTTCCGCTTGAGGACGCGGCACAGGCGGGCGAATACCTGCCGGACCATCACGCCCTCGCTCCCATCGATCCGAACGGCCTCAATGCGAATCGTGCCAGCGTCTTTGAGATGATCGGCGCGAACACCGGAACGACCCTTCAGCTCGCCTGCGACTTTGAGCTGCTGACAGAGTGCTACGACAATCCGGAGACGCTGATGTGGCGCGACGCGGGAGCACTCGCGGCGACCATCGCTTTCTCGGCGACGGCGCTCGGCATGACATCCGTGGTCCTCGGGCGGGCGGGCGGCGGCGTTCTCAAAGCGGCCGGCATCGACCCGCGCTTCGCGGCGGTAGGCGCGGTTCACGTCGGAGCAGCCGTCGCCAGCGCTATGCGGTGAGCCGAACAATTGAAGGAATTACCTGACTCTCCGGAGAGGCTTCGCATTAGCATGGAGGTGGCAAGTGCTCCTGCAGCCTGACCACATCGCGTAGATGCTCGCAAAGAGCACCAGCTTGACGCGATGGGTCCGCACCGCCCCAAGAGTGAACGAACGAGCAGGATGCTGGCCTGAAGCTCCAAAGCGGCCATGCCGCTCTCCACCCAGACCTAAGTTCGCCAAGCGAATCTCGGACGCTGCGGGCTTCCGCATTGTGCATTGAACTGTGCACCAACCTGTAGCACAAGGCGGATCGGACGAACCAGGAACCGCGGATTTGCGTGGCTTTCGGCGCCGTAAGATATTGGAACGGAATCCCTTCACCCGCTCCATAACAAACAGCCGTTCCTCCAGAGCCGACTTGCCGCTGGCACGGCTAACCGTCCCTCGACCTCCAGCAGCACACCGCGCCCGTCCGGATTGGGTGTGAGGACGATGCGATCGATCAGTTCACGCAGCGCCGGGATTGCCTCCAGCCGGGCTTCGGGATCGGCGAGCGCTTCGTTCAGCCGTTCGACCTGCGCGCGATAGTCAGCGGCGACCGTGGGGTGCAGCGCGACGACGGGCATTGCCTCCAGCTCGGCGAGGGCGCGTTCGGCGGCGTCCTGCTCGGCCCGGGCTTCGGCGAGCGCCTCGCGAATGTCTGCGAACTCCTGACCGCCAGCAGCGATGGCGGCGACCAAGCGCTTCACCTGTCCCTGTGCGGCCGTCAGGCGCTTCCGAAGACGCGCTTCGTCCCGGCGGCTGTCGGCGGCGCGGCGGGCATATTCAGCGTGGTACTCGCGGACGAAGACCTCGACCAACGCCGGGTCGAACATCCGCTGGCGCAAGGCAGCCAGCACCCGGCGCTCGTAATGCTCGGTCGTGATCTGCCGGTTGTTCGTGCAACTGCCGTCCGACTTGTGCTTGGTGCAGCCCCACCGCTCGGTCCCGATGACGATCCAGCCCTCGCCGCACAGACCGCAGACGCCGAGACCCGACAGCATCCGACGCGGGCGGACGGTCCGGTGCAGCTTGACGCCGTGATAGGACCGTCGCCGCGCCTGAACCGCCTCCCAGGTCTCGTCATCGATGATGCGGAGGTGGGGGACCGAATGGACGACCCGGTCCTCGACGACGTTGACGCGGATGCGGACCGTCCGGGAAACCGGCTCGGGCACCTTGCTGGTACGGTTGTGGACAAGCCGGCCGACATAGAGTTCGTTGCGCAGGATACCATTGCCACGTCGCCCGTCACCGTTGATCGTTGAAGCCCGCCAGTGCGATCCACGAGGCCCCTTGATGCCATCCGCATTGAGCCCGGCGGCGATCGTCCGTGCAGCCAGACCGCGGGCGAACTCGCGGAAGATGCGGCGGATGACCTCGGCCTGCTCCTCGTCGATCTCGCGCAGACCCGGATCGGACGGCCACGGGCATCCATCTGGTTGGCTGTCCGGTAGCCATAGGCGAGGCCGGCCGGCGAGCGACCGCTGGCCACGGTACCACGCTGGCCGCGCTTGATCTTGGCGCCGAGTTCCTTGCGAAACTGCGAGTCCATCAGGCCCTTGATTGCGCCGTTGATTTCGGTGATGACCCCGTCCGTCAGAGTGAACAGCCGGGTGTTGTGATATTCGAGCTGCTCCCGGATGTGGTAGCTGTCACCCTGGTGTCGCGCGATTCGGTCGGCGGATTCGGTGAGCACCTGGTCGATGTCGCCTTGCCTTACCCGTGCCAGCATGGCGGCGACGCCCGGTCGCTGCTCCTCGGTGATCCCGCCGCGCCGCTGATAGCATAGTCGGTGAAGACCTCAACGACGGTCCAGCCTTCGCAATCGGCACGCTCCCGGCAGATGGCGATCTGGTCTTCGATCGACCGGCTGTTCTGCAACTGGCTGGAGAAGCGGGCGTAGATCACCGTCCTCATTCCGACCGGCTCCGGCCGATCGCCCGCAAGTCGCGCACGGCGGCCAGGCGCGCCCAAGCTCGGACGAAGGTCTCGAGTTCGGGTTCTGGCCCTGTTGTAGCGGATCGCGATGCATCCTGTTCTTCGACTGCGACAGCACTCAACGCCGCGCTCGTGGACTGTCGTTGAAAGGTCGCCATTCCGATACGATCGGAAAGATCGTGATATTCCAAATTTTCCTCCGATCGGCACGTGCGCCTGAAGCCGTCGGGCGGATCACGGCACCACAATCAATGCCCGATGCGGTACCATTTCACTTTCGGTGCTTCGACGCTGTCGATCGACAGGCGAACGGCTCGCAGATCGTCGATCGATCCGCAAAACAGCTGTGCGGGCGCTTTGTTGTCCAGTACGGCGAGCGGCTGATCGAGGGCGTGGCGGATGGCGCCGCTGTCATGATTTAGCCGCCATTCGAGACGCTGCAGGATGTTGACGAACAGCCGCAACCGTTGCTGCTGTTCCAATCGAGTTGCATCGACAGCCGCCCTTCGGTGATGAGGGCGACCGCCTGCTCGTGGGTCAGGTCGATCACCGCCATCAGATGTTCGGGCGCCAGACGATGGGTCAGCATGATCCGTCCGGCAAGGTCGGCCAACGCCCAACCCGATGGATTCGAACCAGTTTGGCCGGGAGGCAAATTCATTCTAATACTCGCGAAAGCAGGATCACCGCCCGGTCGGGTCGGATCAGGCTGCCCGTCCTTTCATCACGGCCGACAGCTTCGCTGACTGCGGTCGTTTCCGCTCTTGTTGCTCTATCAGCGGCGCTTGCCGCTGCGCCTTCCGGAACCGCTCAGGGCGGTGGAGGACCTGGCGCGGCACCGCGCCACACCGCCCGCACCGCCGGGCCGACACTGTAGCTGGTCATGCAAGAGCGAGACTGCCGCGACATGACAAGGGAACGATCGGCACGGCGATGACCATGGTCCCGACCAAGGCAGAAGCAGGCGACCGGGACTTCGCTGCCCCTAATTTTCGCAGTAAACGTGGGTCCCCCACGTTTACGGTATTGCGCCCAACTTTTTTGCCATGTCAAAAAGCCTGTTTTGACATGCCCCTAAATGGCGATTGTGAGGGTTCGGAGGACTGTTTTGACAGGGTCTTGGCGGCGGAGGGTGAGGCGCGGCTTACCCTGTCAAAATGGTGGGGGGGGGCAGGGTCTCGGGCTTGACCGCAGGCGACGAGGGTCGCTGGCTGTCAATGACCTCGTAGCGGACGCATAAATCGCCAGCCAGTGCCGCTAAACATTGAGTAATTGCTGGCGTGCGCGGTGCCGAGCAGCATGCCCAGCTTGTGAAAATGGTGGTCGGCATAACGCTGCGGATCAGCTTCCATTACACGCTTACGCTCCACACAAAGATGGATCTGGTGCCTCGGTCATTGCGGCATCCGCAGGCACGATGCCAGCGAACTGATCCAGGGCGTGATAGCTACAATTGCAGGTGCTGTAGGTAGCTATAAGCGATTTGAGACAGCAGCCCATTCTGGTAATCGTTTTGCCATGCGATTAAGAGCTTTGACATGAAGGTCGACGCACATGACGGTCCAGCACCGCTCGGCCATATGTGGCTGCGGGCCCATTTCGGGCTCCGCGCCCCCGCGCCCCATGTGGAAAGCTATGTCATCGCTGGGGCACGCCGGACCGAAACCAACGGCTCGAACATAGTCGAGCTTTATCCGCGCGCCTATGCCACCGGAGATGACGTCATCGCCAATCTACGGTTCGCGTTGCGATATGAGCCGCTGGATCTGGGCACGCTGTCCGCCGCGTTCGCGGCCATTTCTGCCGATACCATAGCGGACTGGGTTCGCCGGGAACCGAGCGGGAGCTATGCGCGACGGGCGTGGTTTCTGTATGAGTATCTGACGGGCGACGTCCTTGCTGTGCCCGATGCCACGGCGGGCAATTATGTCGAGGTGCTTGACCCCGCCAAGCACATCACCGCCGCCCGTCGCAATTCTGCGCGCCACCGCGTGATCGACAATCTGCTCGGCGTACCCGGATTGTGCCCTACCGTCCGCCGGACGCCGCACCTTGCGGCACAGATCGATGTCCATATCGATGCCGAGGCGCGGGCGATCATCGAGCGGTACGATCCGGCGGTGCTGGCACGGGCGGTCCGCTACCTGTTCACCAAGGAAACCCGTTCGTCCTTCGCGATCGAGGGCGAAACGCCGGCCCCGGACCGCACCGAACGGTTCGTCGCCGCGCTGCGATCGGCCTCGCGCTTCGACGTCGGGGACGAGGCGGCCATCGTTCGCCTGCAGAACATGATCGTCGATCCGCGCTATGCGGCCACTGGCTGGCGAACGTTCCAGAATTTCGTCGGCGAGACGACGGTCGATTTCCGTGAGGAGGTGCACTTCATCTGCCCCCGGCCAGAAGACGTGCCGTCGCTGATGGCGGGATGGATGGCACTGACCGCGCGAATGCTGGAAGGCGCAGTCGAGCCCGTCGTCGCGGCGGCGGTCGCCGCCTTCGCCTTCGCCTTCATCCACCCGTTCGAGGACGGCAACGGCCGCATCCACCGCTTCATCGTTCACCATGTGCTGAGCCGGACGGGCTTCAGCCCGGATGATCTGATCTTCCCGGTGTCGGCCGCGATCGTGCGCGACCAGCGCAGCTATGACGCGGTGCTGGAGCGCTTCTCTCAACCCCTATTCGCCGCGATCGACTGGGCGTGGACCAATGAGCGGGAGATCAGCGTCCGCAACGACACCGCATCGCTCTATCGCTATTTCGACGCGACGCCGTTCGTCGAATATCTCTACGACCGGGTGGTCGACACCGTCCGCACCGACCTGCACGAACAACTCGGCTTCCTGGCCGTGTTCGATCAGGCGATGGACGGGGTGCGGGCGATCGTCGACATGCCCGACCGGCGCGCGGCGTTGCTGATCCGCCTGATGCTCCAGAATGGCGGGCGGCTGTCGGCAACAAAGCGGGGTCAGTTCGCGGAACTGACCGATGACGAGGTCTGCGCGATGGAAGCGGTGGTGCAGGCGTCGATGGCGGACGGCGGGTGAGAGCTTTCTGATGGCGGTGTAGCTTCCGCCAGCACGGCCGTCAGCCGGTCCAGCGTCTGCGTGGCTCCTTGCGAGCCGTTGCGATCGTGTCGGCATTCCGCTCGTCGATACCAATCACGTGCTTGGCGGAAAAAGGAAGCTCGGTGCCAAGCCAGAACTCGTCATTCTCGGTGATAGCGTAGGGTTCGTTATCAAGGATTCCGAGATATCCATCCGGTGTCCGTTCTCGAGCCAGAACCCACATGCGCTCGACCGAGACATCCTCGTCCGGGTCGTCCACACTGATGCAAAAGATCAGATTGGCGAGGTCGCCGACCTCCAGGCTTTCCCGCCTATGTCGATCTGGAATCCAGAACGTGCCGGGCGCTTCCGCATGTCGTGCTTCGCCATCTTCAAGGCACCATCCGTCGATTTCGAAATCCGGCTCACGCATCAGACCATGGTTAGCGGCAAGGACGAGGGCCGCAAGGTGCCATAGATGCGCCGAAAGCGGCAGCTTCCAGTCGGTTCGTTAGATGGAAGCCGACATATTCGTCGCGGCGATAGGGCCGTCGCAGTTCGCTGGCATGACGTGATCGATAATACGCATTCCAATAGCTTGTCACCCGACGCTTGGTCGTGGCCCAGAATGCTTGATTATGGATGATGAACGTCGCCAGAATTTGCTCGACCTCTGGCGTGAGCGCCTCGGATACGTCGTCCAATATCTCGACAATGTACTCCCCGAGGAGCGCGACGATGAACGGTGCGCCCCATGGTTGTAGATCGGTTAGCAGGTCGCGAGCAGCGCGTTGTCGCTCATACCCATCGTTGCTGCGGGTCTGCAAAGCGCGCACGAACGGCCATGCATCGTCGTCGTGGCTGACCGGCAGTTTTCCAGACACGAAATACAAACGCGCCGGGATCGACACGGTTTGTCCCATCGTGCAGACGGAAAAGCGCTCGGTCCATTGCCGATCAGCAAGCTCCCGAGCCACGATTTTGGCGGCCTTCGACACGGCGGGGCGATGCTCTATTGGAAAGGCCTCGGCGAGCATCCAAGCCCCGATGTCGGTGAGCATCTCTTCGTTGGCCATTCCAGCACCATAGTCTATGGCTTGGCGCGCGCAATCGAGCGGCCTGGAGGCATCAGCACCTATCAAGCGACTGACCACGCCAGCCCCTAGATTGATAAGGCATTGTACGCGCTGGTTAATTCCTCGCCTTCAGCCATGGCGGTTTGTTGTCGATTCCCTTCACCCGCTCCATCTCTCCAGTCAATTTCTGCCGATGGCTCGGGCGCGGTGGCGGGGCATCCGTCCGCCCGGGACGGCATGTCGCAGTCGAACTCTATTGCCGCGCGCGAGCGGTGGTCGTGGTGTGGACCGACAAGGTACCGCCACCGGCAAGCAGCGCGTGGGGTATCGTCGGGCCGGCAACCGCGCGGCCATTCCACGATACCGATATGACCCGCCCGTCCGCCGGACCGATCCGGCGGATCGTCAGCATCCGGGCGCCCGGCATCGCGATCGTCGCCGATTCGGCCAGCGGCACGCCCACGACATAGTCCGGCCGCCCCGGCGCCAGCGAGTAGAGGCCGAGCGCGCCAAAGGCATACCACGCGCTCATCGCGCCGGCATCGTCGTCCATGCCATCGGCGAATCCCTGCGGCGCCAGCGCGAAGCTGCGCCCGCGAAACGGCACCGCAAGCTTGCCGGCGTTGGTATAGGGGTGGTCGACTGGCTGCGTCAGGAGGCGATGCACCAGCCGCGCGGTCCGGTCGCGCTCGCCCACGGCGGCGTACAGCCACGGCGCCTGCATGTCGGGCTGGTTGGTCATGTTGAACAGCCCGGCGGCGAAGAACTGGTCGAGCTGCGACAGGAACCGGTCGCGCCCCAGCGTCGCCACCACCCAGTCGAGATCGAACACCGGCGCCCAGCGATATTGCCACAACGTGCCCTGATACAGCCCGCGCGCCTTCACCACATCCGCATCGGCGCCCATCGTCTCGAACACCGCGCGCCACATCGCGCGATAGCCGAGCGCGCGTGCGCGAAAGCGTTCGGCGAGCGCGGTTTCGCCCAGGTCGCGCGCGAGTTCGGCGACGGCCCAGTCGTCATAGGCGGCCTCGATCTGCTGGTCGGGCGTGGCGCGTTCCAGCCGGTCGCTTTCCGCCGCCATGGCGGCAAGCGCGGCGCGCGCGTCGAAGCCGGTGATGCCCTTGCGCCGGAAATCGAGCAGCGCGACGCCGGCATGTTCGGTGCGCACCGTCAGGAACGGCTCGGTCGCGGTGGACCATTGCCGCTTGCCCTCGCCATAGAGCGCCACCAGCGACCGCGCGATATCCGCGCTCCGCCGCGGGTCGATCAGCGACAGCAACGGCATCTGCGTGCGGTAATTGTCCCACAGCGCCCAACTGGTGTAGCGCGCCGTGCCCGGCGCGGAGCGGTGGATCGCGCCATCGCTGCCCCGGTGCCGGCGATCGGGATCGTCGATCGCCACCGGGGTCTGCATCACGCGGAACAGCGCGGTGTAGAACAGCGCGCGCACCTCGCGCGGGGCGACCAGCGTGACGCGCGACAGCGCGCGGCTCCAGCGGGCGCGTGTCTCTGCCGCGATCGCCGCGAACGGCCGGTCGCCCAGCTCGGCGGCGCGCACCCGCGCGGCGGCGGCGGGATCGACCGTCGACAGCCCGGTGCGCACCTCCACCACCGCACCCGCACGCAGCGCGAGCGCGAAGCGTGCCACCCCGCCGGCGACCGTCGCCTGCATCGCGAGCGGCCGGCCGTCGACGCTGATACGGCTGGCGGCGTGGAGCCGATAGACGCCCGTGTCGCACACGGTGCCGGCGGCCATGCTGGCGCGCAGATCGTCGCCGCGCGTCGCCAGCCAGCGCGTCTCGATCCGCTTCGTATAGCCGTGCGCGGCGTCGAGGCCGAGCCTGTAGGCGCCGGCGCGCGCCACGGTGAAGCGCAGCACGCCGCCGCCGCGCGTCGCGGTCATGTCGGCGGTCAGCCCGTCGCCATAGGACACGTGATAGCGACCCGCACCGGCGCGTTCGCTTCGCTTGTCGATCGCCGCGTCGTCGCCCGCGCCTTGGGGAAGCAGCGACACCATCAGGTCGCCGCCGCCGCCGCCGCACCCGACACCGACCCCGCGGGTATGCGAAAAGCCGCGCAGCCGCGTCGCCGTGAAATCATAGCCGGCGTGGTTGGCGGGATCGGTATCGGGGCCAAGCTGCACCATGCCGAACGGCGCCACGGCGGCGGGCGACAACTGCCCGAAATCGGCCAGCGTGCCGACGAACGGGTCGACCAGATCGACGGCGCGTTCGCGCGCGGCGGCCGGCATGGCGACCGCCACCAGCGCCGCCAGCGCAGTCGCCGCGCCCGCGCCCCTCACGGATCGAGCGGATCGCGCGGATCGACCGCGAGGCTGGCGGCGGCCGGGACGAAGGGCTGCGCGGTCGGCGACACACGCGCGCCGAGCTTGCCGGGCTGATAGCCCAGTTCGTCGGCGTTGCGCCGGGCGAACAGCGCGCTTCCGATATAGCCGCTTTGCCAGCGATCGGTGACGATCAGCGCGGGCTTGCCGGCCGGTGCCTTCATCGCCGCCAGCAGCCGGGCGGCGTTGCGCAGGTTGGTGGTGGTGTGGCGCGCGAACGGCTCCAGCACCACCCGCTCGGCGGGCACGCCGAAGCGGTCGATCAGCGCGCGGCGCATCTCCACCGCCTCGTTGAACGGCGTGCGATCGGGGTGGACGTTGCCGCCGGAGACGATGATGAACGGTGCGTCGCCGGCGCGGAAGCGTTCGGCCGCCAGCGCGAGGCGCAACGTGCCGAACGCGCTCAGCGCCACCTTCGGATCCTCCGGCCCCGCGCCGGGGACGAGGATCGCGCTGTACGGCGCCTTCGCCCAGTCGGTTCGTGCCGCCAGCGCGAGCGCGGCGGCATTCTCGCCCGCGCCGTAACGGATCGCCTCGTCGCGCCCGTTGAGATCGAGCAGCCCGATCGCGAAGCGCAGCGGCGCCACGATCGCCGCCGGCTCGCTCGCCCGCACCGCCCCCCGGCTGACGGTGTCGAGCGTCAGCACCAGCCCGGCGAATTCGGGCGCGGCGGGATCGAGCGACATCGCATCGATCTTCGGATAGCGTGGCGGCTCGCCCTTGCCATAGACCGCGATCAGGCGGTTGATCGCCGCCGCGTCGCGGGGCCATTGCGCGGGGTCCGCCGCCGGATCGACCCGCCGCAGCGCCGCGCCGATCGTGGCGATGTCGCCATCGGTCAGCATCCGGCGATCGAGCAGGCAGGCGGGGACCGGCGTGCAGTTCCCCTCCGCCGTCCGTGCCTTGCGCTCCGCCGCCAGCGCGACCAGCGCCGGATCGCGCGACAATGCCGCGCCGTGCGACCGCAGTTGCGCCGACAGCAGCGGGAACAGCCGCGCTTCCAGCGCCGCGATCGTCCGGTCCTGCGCGGCGGCGGGCATTGCGACGATCGCGACCGGCGCGGCGAGGAGCGCCAGCCGCCTCAGCACCGCGCCGTCACCCGGTCGCAGCGCCAGCCCTGCGCGAACGGCGGCAGGTGATACCCGTTGCCGTGGACGTTGGGCGCGGTGAGGTAGTCGGTCGAGATCACCTGCGCGCCCGATGCCAGCGCCGCGTCGCGCCGGCGCGGATCGTTGCGGCGCGCATCGGCGGTGTCGATGTCAGCACGCGTGCGCACCAGATAGCCGCGCGCCACCGCGTCGCGAATCTCCTTCTGCCGCGTAATGGCATTGTCGAGCAGCAGGAAGGCGGTGTGGGCCATGCCCGGCTTGCCCTGCACGAATGCCATCCGCCCTTCAAGCGAGGGACGCCCGTCGAGATAGGGCGCGAAGGCGGGCAGGTTCAGCCCCGGCACGAGGAACAGGAACACGAACTTGCCGCGCGCCTGCGCCAGCGTGGGCCAGCGTTTCGCCAGCACCGCCGCCTCCAGCGTCGGCATCGTGCCGCGCACGTCGTCCGGCGTCACCACCTTGTCGCGGCCGATCACCGCCGCGATGCTGGCGTCCACCTCCGCAAAGGCGCGGGCGTCGAACGGGGCGGCGGCCTTGCCGCCCGATCCGGCCAGCTTGGGTTCGAGCAGCACGAACACCGGACTGTGCCCCGGCGTCGCATCCGACCATTGCCGCAGCAGCGTCAGGCACGACCGGAAGCTCGGGCACTGGCTGCGGAAATCGAGGTCGGCGACGTGGAGCACCTTGAGCCCCGGCTTCCTCAGTTCCTCGCGCCAGATCGGCTTCAGGTCGGTCGCCCCCTTCGCGGCGAGCGCGCGATAGGGGAGCGGATCGGCATAGAGGCCGCCATCGGGATCGGGCTGGAGATCGAGTTCGAGGCTGCGGACACCGCTTTGCAACTGGGCCTCGATCGGCATCTGGACATAGCCGAGCGCATCGATCGGGTCGGCGAGGCCGCCGGGATGCTCGTCGGTCATCGTCGCGCGCTGTTCGGGCGTCATCGCCTTCGCCATCTTCTCCGTCATCGCCTTCATCACCGGCGCGGCGAGTGCGAACACGCGCGGATCGGCCGGCAGCGCATAGCTGTTGTGCGTACCGACGACCTGGATCTGGTCGAGCCGCAGCGTGTCGGGGCCGGGCGCCCGCGGCGGCTTCACCGCGGGCTGGGCGATGGCGGCGGCGGCGATGGCGGCGAGCGCGAGCGCTCCCGCCGCCATCGGGCGGATGCGAACGCTCACCACCGCTTCGTCACCACCAGGCGGACGTTGCGGCCGAACAGCGGCCGGCCGTAGATCGCGGTCGGCGATCCCTGTCCATCGAGCACGTCGGTACGCGGATTGCCCTCGGTCAGCCCGCGCGCGTTGGTGATGTTGTCGCCCACGACCTGCGCCTCCCAGCCCGGCAATGTCAGCGTGATGCCGGCCGCCAGCGTATCATAGGCCGGCAGGACCGTGCGATTGAACAGGTCGACATAACGCTTGCCGACATAATTCCAGCGCAGATAGGTCGCGACCTTCGCCTCCCCGATATCGAAGGTGACGGTGGGCCGGATATTGCCATAGTTTTTCGGCTGGCGGACAAGCTGGTTGCCCTCCACCGCCGCTGCGCTGGCCCCCTTTTCATTGACCAGATTGCCGATCGTCGGATCGCTCAGCGTAAAGGTCCCGGCGAGCTGGAACCATGGCAGCGGACGCAGGGTGGCGTCGATTTCCACCCCCTTCGTCTCGGCGGTGCCGATGAAGGTCAGCGACTGGTCGGTGCGCCCCGTTTCCGGATTATAGGCGACGAACGATGCGTTGAACGGATCGAACTTGGTGTAGAACCCCGTCATGTAGAGCGAGAGCAGGCGGTAATCGAGCTTTACCCCCGCCTCATATTGCTGCGCCTTGTTGATGACGGGCACCGCGCCCGAATAGACGATGCCCTCGCCCGGCACCTGCGACGCGCGACTGGTCCGGCCATAGAAGCCGATCCGGTCGGTCAGGTCGAAATCGGCACCGACCGTCCAGTTCGTGACCGACAGGTCATAGGGATTGTCCCTGGTCGCCCCCGTGAAATAGCGCGTATTGTCGTCGGCCAGCGTGGTGGGATCGCCCAGGTTGATCGCCGCCTGCAACCGGCCATAGCCGCGGAACGCATATTTCTCGTGCCGGATGCCGCCGTCGATGCGCAGGCGATCGGTGATCTGCCAGTTGTCGTTGGCGTAGAAGGCGTACATGCCGATGTCGGAGTTCCCGCCCAGCACGGTCGTCGAATAGCGCAGCACGCCGTCCTTCGTCACCCCGCCAACGATACGGCCGCCCGCATCATAGGCATAGAGATCGAGCGTGCGCGGGCGTTCCTGCAGCTCGAACAGATAGTCCTGATAGCGCATGCCGGTGTCGCTGCCATAGTTCGCGCCATAGGCGCCGACCGTCACCTCGTGCCGGCCGATCGGCGTTTCGAACGCACGGGTCAGCCGCAGGTCGGTCTGGGCGGAGAAGAAATCGGCCTCGATCGCGCGATACTGGCCGGCGATCACCAGTCCCGACGCGCTGGCCGGGTCATAGGCCTGCGCTCCGCCGCTGCCGCCGATGGCATAGCCCATCCGCGCCACGCCCGGTCCGAACGCCTTGCGCGCGGCATCGAGATAACCGTTGGCGAAGGTGGTGCCCGCCACCGGGTTCGAGGTCGAATACAGCGCGTCGAAGCTCAGCTTGCCCTTGGTGAAACGCAGGTTGAACGACGGCTTCCACCCATCGAAGTCGCCCTGATACTGCACGCCGCCGCTGAACACGCGGGTGTGGCGGCCATCGCCCAGATCGCGCGTCTCGGTCGTCTGCCTGCCGCCCGGCACGGCATAGCGCATCGTGGCATTGCGCAGCACCGGCGTGTTCAGCGTGCCGCTGAAATAATCGATATACGGGTCGAGCGACACGGCCGGATTGCGCGGATCGGCGACCGGGATCGGCAGGTAGAACACGTTGTGATCGTTCAGGTACAGCCCCGACACCGTGACCGTGCCGAAATCGAACTCGTGCCGCAGGTTGGCGCGGAACTGACCGCCGCGATCGCTGGGAAACCCGCTGTCGCGATAGCCGTCGTGATAGCGGAAGAAGCCGCCCATCGCGAAGGTGGTGCGATCATCGACGGGACCGGACGCCATCGCGTCGAACCGGTACAGGCCGGTATCGCCGAGCGTCGCCTGCACCGCGCCGTGCGGGGTCTGCGATCCGGTGACGGTGATCTGGTTGTAGATCGCCGACGCGTTCGATCCGAAGATCGGCGCCGGGCCGCCGCGCACGAACTCCACCGTCCGCGTCATCAGGTCGAGCCGGTTGAGCACGTCGCCCTTGAAGAAGAAGCCGTCATTGTCGTGATAGATCGGCATCCCGTCCTGGTGGAACGCCTGGAAACCGCCCTCGTTGGGAATGCCGCGCAGGCGATAGACGTTCTGCACCTCGCCACCGGTCGACTCGGCGAGAATGCCGGGCACCTGGCTCAGCAGATCGGCGAAGCTGAGCGGTGCGAGCTGCTTGATATCCGCATTCGACAGCGAGGTGACGGCATAGGACACGTCGAACTTGCGCTGCGCGGTCGCCGTCCCGGTGACGACGATATCGGCGGGCGTTTCCTCGTCGGTCGCCGGTGCGGCGGCTTGCGCCCGGCGGGCATCGGGTGCGGTCTGCGCCGCGGCCATGGCCGTACAGGACGCGGAAACGAGCAGGGCGAACAGCGAAACGGAAACGCAAGACATTTGGCCGGACGATGGCCGGAAGCAGCTCAGCATGATGGATCCCCCTTGGACGCGGCCGCTGCTAGGGCGCGTTCATGACGGATCGTGGTCGATCAGGTAACAATCGTGTGACACCCCGTCGTCGCAACGGCCCGCCGGACCGGCGTCCCGGCCCGGCCCCTCTTTCCCATCGCCCGCTCTTTCCCATCGCCCTCTCGCCCAAGCTGCGCTAGGGGCTGTCGCGTGACGACGCAGGTGATTCAGGCAGGTTTTACGGCGCGCCGTCCCGTCCCCCTGCCGCGGCGAATCGCCACGCTGCTGCTGGTGATCGCCATCCACGCGCTGGTGCTGTGGCTCCTGTTGCGGATCGCGCCCGCCGTCATGGCGCCGCCGCCGGGACCGCAATCGACCCTGGTCGTCGACATGCTGCCGGCCGACCGGGTCGCACCCACCGCCGCGCCGGCAAGGCAGGTGCAGCGCAAGGCGGCGGCGGGCAGCGCCAGCACTGCCGCACCGGTCAGGGCGGTGGCGCCACCGCCGGACGTGCCACCGCCGCCGCCGGTACCGGCCACGCCATCGAACGACGCGTGGTCGCGGGTCATCCCGATGACGGGGCGCGACTTCGCCCGGGCGGCAATCACCCCCGGCAAGCGCAGCGCCGAGGGCGCCGGCACCGGCAGCGCGGCGGGTGACAGCGGCGATGGCGATGCGGCGGCCGATGCCGGGGGTGGCAGCGGCGGGGGCGAGACGCTGTACGCCGCCGACTGGTATCGGCGCCCGACCCATGCCGAGCTGTCGACCTATCTGCCACGCCGCGCGCAACCCGGCTGGGGCGAGATCGCGTGCCGCACGATCCCCAACAACCAAGTGACCGATTGTCGCGAGATCGGCCAGTCGGCGCGCGGGTCGGGACTGGCCGGTGCGGTGCGCCAGGCGGCGTGGCAGTTCCGCATCCTGCCGCCGCGCGTCGGCGGCCGGCCGCTGATCGGGACCTGGGTGCGGATCCGGATCACCTATACCGATGCCGGGGCGGCGGTGGAGTGATCGTTCCGATCGGCACCGCCTTCCCGCCCGCGCCGGAACGACGGGCGGGGTGAGCGCGATCCTTGCCCTCGTCCGGTCCAACCGCTAACCGGCAGGCGTTTATCCTCCGACATTCCAGGTGTTCCCGCATGTCCGCAATGTTCCGCATCACCCTTCCCGACGGTGCCGTCCGTGAGGTGATGCCGGGCACTACCCCGGCCGATATCGCCGCCGCGATCTCGCCCTCCCTGCGCAAGGCGGCGATCGCCGCGCGGGTCGACGGGCAGGTGCGCGACCTGAACCGTCCGTTCGACGGCGATGCCAGCCTCGCGCTGGTGACGGCAAAGGACGAAGCCGACGCGCTCGAGCTACACCGCCACGATTTCGCGCACGTTCTGGCCGAGGCGGTGCAGACGCTGTATCCGGGCACGCAGATCACCTTCGGCCCGGCGACCGAGGACGGCTTCTATTACGACTTCGCCCCCGCCCCCGGCCGCGGCATGTTCACCGACGAGGACCTGCCGGAAATCGAGGCGGAGATGCGCCGGATCATGGCGAAGGGCGAGAAGTTCGAACGCGAGGTGGTGACACGCCAGCAACTGATCGACCGCTGGACGCAGCAGGGAGAGACGTTCAAGGCCGAGTGGGCCGCCGAACTGCCCGAGGGCGAGGAACTGACGATCTATCGTCAGGGCGAGTGGCTCGACATGTGCCGCGGACCGCACCTCGAATCGACCGCGAAGCTCGACCCGGCGGCGTTCAAGCTGACGCGCGTGTCGGGCGCCTATTGGCGCGGCGACCAGAAGAACGCGATGCTCAGCCGCATCTACGGCACCGGCTGGCTGTCGAAGAAGCAGCTCGACGCGCATCTCACCCGGCTGGAGGAGGCCGCCCGGCGCGACCATCGCAAGCTCGGCGCGGAAATGGACCTGTTCCACCTGCAGCCCGAGGCGCAGGGGTCGGTGTTCTGGCACCCCAAGGGCTATATGATGTGGCGTCAGCTCGAGGCGTATATGCGCCGCCGGCTCGATGCGCACGACTATCAGGAAGTGAAGACGCCGCAGTTGATGGACGCGCGGCAATGGGAACAATCGGGCCATTGGGGCAAGTATCGCGAGAACATGTTCGTGGTGCCCGACGAAATCCCGAACACCGGGGATGAGGGCGCGATCATCAGCGCCGACGCCGACATGATGGCGTTGAAGCCGATGAACTGCCCGGCGCACGTCCTGATCTTTCGCCAGGGAATCAAGTCGTATCGCGACCTGCCGATCCGCATGGCCGAATTCGGCTGCTGCCACCGCAACGAACCGCATGGCGCGCTGCACGGCATCATGCGCGTGCGCCAGTTCACGCAGGACGACGCGCATATCTTCTGCCGCGAGGATCAGTTGGTGCAGGAGGTCCGCGACTTCTGCGAACTGCTCGACTCGGTCTATCGGGACCTGGGCTTCACCGATTATGCGGTGAAGCTGGCGCTGCGTCCCGAGAAGCGGTTCGGGTCCGACGACATGTGGGATACGGCCGAGGCGGAGCTGCGCGAGGCGGTGCTGTCGTCGACCCTGTCCGACGCGATCAAGGCCAAGTTCGAGGAGCTGCCGGGCGAAGGCGCCTTCTACGCCCCCAAGCTGGAATTCCACCTGACTGACGCGATCGGGCGGACGTGGCAGGTCGGCACGATCCAGTCGGACCGGGTGCTGCCCGAACGGCTCGACGCGACCTATGTCGGCGAGGACGGCAACCGCCATCGCCCGGTGATGCTGCACCGCGCGATCCTCGGCACGTTCGAACGCTTTCTCGGCATCCTGATCGAGCATCACGCCGGCCGCATGCCGATGTGGCTGTCGCCGGTACAGGCGGTGGTCGCGACGATCGTGTCCGACGCCGACGACTATGCGAACGAGGTCGCCGCCGCGCTGAAGGCCGCCGGCATCCGCGTCGAAACCGACCTGCGCAACGAGAAGATCAACTACAAGGTGCGCGAACATTCGCTGGCGAAGGTTCCGGCGCTGGTCGTGGTCGGCAAGCGCGAGGCGGAGGAGGGCACCGTCGCGCTGCGTCGCCTCGGCAGCCAGGGGCAGCAGGTCATCGCCCTCGACGATCTTGTCGCGATGCTGCGGGCCGAAGCATTGGCCCCCGATCTTGCACGGAACCTTTCGTAACCGCGCAAGATTGACTATATGGGACTTTCGTAAACTACAGGAGCACCACCTATCCGTCCGCCCATGATGCGTCGCCCGAATGCGCCGCCGCCGATGAACGGCCCCCGATTCAACGAGTTCATCCAGAGCCCCAAGGTCCGTGTGATCGACCATGAGGGTGAGAATCTGGGTGTGATGTTCACGCGCGAAGCGATTGCGCAGGCGGCCGAGGTCGGGCTCGATCTGGTCGAGGTGTCGCCGAACGCCGACCCGCCCGTCGCCAAGTTCCTCGACGTGGGTAAGTTCAAGTACGAGGCGCAGAAGAAAGCGAACCTCGCCCGCAAGACCCAGAAGACGCAGGAGATCAAGGAGATCAAGATGCGTCCGAACATCGACGATCATGACTATGATACGAAGATGAAGAAGGTCGAGCAGTTCATTACCGAGGGCGACAAGGTGAAGGTCACGATGCGCTTTCGCGGTCGTGAGCTGAGCCACGGGCAGCTCGGCATGGCGGTGCTGCAGCGCGTCGCCGAAGCGACGCAGGAAATCGCCAAGGTCGAAGCCTATCCGCGCATGGAAGGCCGCCAGATGCTGATGGTGCTGTCGCCGAAATAACGACGGGGCAAGTCGCCCCCCCCTCGTCATTCCCGCGAAGGCGGGAATCCATACACGCCAACGGTTCGGCAAGCGCCGCGACGATAGCGTTTATGGACTCCCGCCTCCGCGGGAGTGACGAAGAAGAGCATAGCGCTGCCTCCTCCGATCCAAACGCCGTCATGTTCCACTCGCGAACATGACGGCGTTTTCATGTTTCGCACCCTTGACCGACTCGCCCGACGGGCGCATCCGCGCCCCCGGACGGTTCGCCGCCCGTTTCCGCCAACGTCCCGAGACAGGGTCCATGTCCGACAACGATTCAAGTCGATCGACCGCGCCGTATCGGCCGTCACCGCGCATCGCCTGATCGTCCGGGCCTCGCGCGGTGCCGGCCGATACGGCCGGTCGTCGCCCCGCGAGGTACAGCATGAACACCACCATCCGGTTCCTGACCGAACCCTTTCGTCGCGCCGTCCCGGCGCGCGACCGCCACGCCGCGTTCGACGACACGATGACGCTGGGCGAACGCCTGGCCGACCGGGTCGCCGCGATCGGCGGTTCGTGGGGGTTCATCACCACCTTCTGCCTGTTCCTCGTGGGATGGTCGGTACTCAACAGCGTCGTTCTGGGGACACGGGCGTTCGACCCCTTCCCCTTCATCTTCCTCAACCTGATGCTGTCGATGCTGGCCGCGTTGCAGGCGCCGATCATCATGATGAGCCAGAACCGGCAGGCGGCGAAGGACCGGCTGGAGGCGCGGCTGGATTACGAGACCAACCTGCGCGCCGAAGCGCAGATCAACCGGTTGCTGGACGAAGTCGCCGCGATCCGTGCCGAACTGGCCTGTGGCGGTCCCGTGCGGCAGGTGGCATAGCCGCCCCGCCCCGAAGCGCGGCCGCCTGCCGCCGGTCCGGTCACAGGAACCCGGCGAATTCCTTGCCCGCCGCGGCATCGAGCATGCGGCGTTCGAGCGACTTCAGCCGCAACTGGCCGGTGATGCGATCCCCGGTCAGGTCGGTGACGTAGAAGGTATCGACCGCACGCTCGCCATAGGTGGCGACGTGCGCCGAATGCAGCGTCACCTTCGACTGGAACAGCGCCTGCGCCAGATGGTGGAGCAGCGCGGGCCGGTCGCGGGCATTGACCTCGATCACGGTGAAGCGGTTCGACGCGGCATTGTCGATCAGCACATTGGGCTCGATCGGAAAGGCTTCGGCACGGGCACGCGACAGCGGCTTGGCGGCAAGGCGGTCGGTCAGCTTCATCCGGTTGGCGAGCGCGTCGCCGATCGCGGTCTTGAGCCGCTGCAACTGCCCGGCTTCGTCGAACGGACCGCCCAGCGGGTTCTGGACGAGGAAATTGTCGAGCGCCATGCCGGTACGCGTCGTGTGGATGCGCGCGTCGATGATGTTGCCGCCCGCCGCATGGATCGCGCCGGCGATGCGATAGAACAGCCCCGGATGGTCGGCGGCATGCACCGTGACCAGCGTCGCGCCGCGATCCTCGTCCACGCTGGTCTCGATCGTCAGGCGGGTATCGCCCGACTGGTCGACGACGCGGGCATTGGCGGCGATCACATCGTCGGGTTCGGCGATCCAATAGGCCGGCGGCAGATGGCGGACATAGGCGGCCAGCGTCTCGCGGTCCCAGCCCAGCGCCGCGCGCAGCGTTTCCTGCTTCTCGGCGATGCGTTCGTCGCGGCCGCGCTGCTTGTGGCCGAGGCGCAGCACCTCCTCGGCGGTTTCGAACAGGGTGGTCAGCAACTGGCGCTTCCACCCGTTCCAGGTGTTCGGCCCCACCGCGCGGATGTCGACGATGGTCAGCACCAGCAGCATGCGCAGCCGCTGCGGCGACTGGACGATCCCGGTAAAGTCGAGGATCGTCTTGAAATCGCTCAGGTCGCGCTTGAAGGCGGTGGCCGACATGAGCAGGTGATAACGGACCAGCCACGCCACCGTCTCGGTCTCCGCCGGGGTCAGGCCGAGGCGGGGGCACAGCCGTTCCGCAACCTCCGCCCCCAGGATCGAATGGTCGCCGCCGCGCCCCTTGGCGATGTCGTGGCACAATACCGCGACGAACAGCGCGCGGCGCTGGACGATGCCGCCGAACAGCGCGGTGGCGAGCGGATGGTCGTCGCGACAGATGCCGCGTTCGACCTGCGACAACAGCCCGATCATGCGGATCGTATGTTCGTCCACCGTGTAATGATGGTACATGTCGAACTGCATCTGCGCGACGATGCGGCCGAAATCGGGAATGAAGCGGCCGAACACCCCGCATTCGTTCATCCAGCGCAGCACCAGTTCGGGATCGCGCGGCGACGTCAGCACGTCGAGGAACAACTGGTTCGCGCGCGGGTGGGAGCGGACCTGCCCGGCAAGGCGCGCATCGCGCGACGCCGCGCGCATCGCCAGCGGATGGATTTCCAGCCCGTGCAGGTCGGCCAGCGCGAAGATCTCGATCAACCGCACCGGGTCTTCGGCGAAGAAATCGTCCTTGGGCAGCGCGAGGCGCCCGCGATCGAGCACGAAGCCGTGCAACCGCCGCGGACGCCGCCGCAGGCGCGGAAGGCCGAATCGGCTGCCGCGCGCGGCATAGGTCTCGTCGAGATGGCTCAGGAACATGCCGGTCAGGTCGCCGACCCGCTTCGCCTGCAGGAAATAGAATTGCATGAAGCGTTCGACGCGCGATTTGCCGACGCGGTCGCGGTAGCGCATGCGCGTCGCGATCTCGGTCTGCACGTCGAAGGTCAGCCGCTCCTCCGCCCGCCCGGTGATGAGGTGGAGGTGACAGCGCACCGCCCACAGGAAATCCTCGGCACGGTTGAACTTGCGCAGTTCGGGCGCACTGAGCAGCCCCACCGGCACCAGATCGGCGGCGCGGCGGACATTATAGGCGTATTTTCCGATCCAGAAGAGCGCATGGAGGTCGCGCAGCCCCCCCTTCCCCTCCTTCACATTGGGTTCGACGACATAGCGGGTGTCGCCCATCCGCTTGTGCCGCGCGTCGCGTTCGGCCAGCTTCTCGGCGATGAAGGTCCGCGCGGTCCCTTCCTGCACCTCGCTCTTGAAGCGCTGCGCCGCCTCCGCGTACAGCGCGGTATCGCCCCAGACATAGCGTGCCTCGACCAGCGCGGTGCGCACGGTCACGTCGCCCTTTGCCTGGCGCACCATTTCGTCGAGCGAGCGCGACGAATGGCCGACCTTCAACCCCAGGTCCCACAGCGCATAGAGCGTCGATTCGATGACCTGTTCGGACCAGGCGGTCTGCTTCCACGGGGTCAGCACGCCGATATCGACGTCCGAATGCGGCGCCATTTCGCCGCGGCCATAGCCGCCGACCGCGATCAGCGTCATGCGTTCGGCGGCGGTCGGGTTGTGGTTGGGATGGACGTGGTCGACGATGAACCCGGCCAGCGCGACGAGGATCGCGTCGGTCAGATAGGCATAGGCCGCCGCCGTCTCCAGCCCGTGGCCGGGACGCGCGAGCAACCGGCGTTCGATTTCGCTCCGCCCCCGCGCCAGCGCGTCGCGCAGAACGGCCGTCGCGGCACGGCGCAGCGCGGCCACGTCCCGGACATCGGCAGGGAGAGACCCCAGAACCTGCGCCAGCGCCGCGCGATCGACGATCGCCCGTGGATCGACGATGCGTTCGAACCGCGGCGGCGTGGCGAGGTCGGGCTGGACCGCTTCGTTCAGGCCCCGCCCTCCGGTGCCTTGGCCACACCGACCAGCGCGGGGCGGAGCAGGCGGTCGCGGATCATGTAGCCGGTCTGGATTTCCTGCACGACGGTGCCCGGCGCGGCATCGGCCGACGGGACTTCGAACATCGCCTGATGCTTGTTGGGGTCGAGCGTCTCGCCGACCGACACCATTTTGGTGATGCCGTGGCGGCCGAACACGCTTTCCAGCTCGCGACCGGTCGCCTCGAGGCCGGTAATCAGCCCCTTCATCCGTTCGTCGCCGCGCAGGTCGTCGGGGATCGCCGACAGCGCGCGCGACAGGTTGTCGGCCACCGACAGGATGTCGCGGGAAAAGGCGGTCGCGGCATAGGCGCGGGCATCGGCCACCTCCTTTTCGGCGCGGCGGCGGACATTCTGCAGGTCGGCGCGGGCATAGAGCACCTCGGCCTGCGCATCGGCCAGCTTCGCCTCCAGCTCGGCGCTGCGATCCGCTTCGGCGACTTCGGGTGCGGCCTCTGCGGTGGCTTCGCGCAGGTCGTTCGTATCGTCGTTGGCGGGGATGTCGTTCATTCCATTCTCTTCTTTGTCAGCCCAGCAATCGGGCCAGCGTTGCGGCGGTGAAATCCACCATGGGCACGACGCGCGCATAGTTCAACCGGACAGGCCCGATCACGCCGACCACGCCGACGACGCGCCCGTCCAGCGCGCGGACCGGCTTGGCGATGACCGACGATCCGGTCAATGCGAACAATTTGTTTTCCGACCCGATGAATATCCGCGCGGCATCGCCGTCCTGCGCCGATTCGAGCAGCCGGGCGATTTCCTCCTTGCCCTCCAGTTCGTCGAGCAACTGGCGGACGCGGTCGAGGTCGTGGCTGGCGGCCTCGTCGATCAGCCGCGCCTGCCCGCGCACGATCAGCACCGGGCGATGGCCGCCATCCTCGCTCCACATCGCGAGGCCGCGTTCGACCAGCGCCCGCGCCGCCGCGTCCAGCTCGGCCCGCTCCCGCCCGATTTCGGACAGGATGCGCGCGCGCGCCTCGCCCAGCGTCATGCCCGACAGCCGCGCCGTCAGGTAGTTGCCGGCCTCGACCAGCGCCGCCGCGCTGGCCCCCGGTATCTCCAGCACGCGATTCTCGACCGATCCGTCCGCACCGACCAGCACGGCCAGCGCGCGCGTGCCCGACAGCGGCACGAACGACACCTGTCGCAGCACCGGCTCGCGCTTGGGCACCAGCACCACGCCCGCACTGGCCGACAGGCCCGACAGCGCGGCGGCGGTGCCGGCCAATGCCTCCTCGACCGGGCCGGCGCTGTCGGCCTGTGCGGCGATCGTCGCGCGTTCCTGCGCCGACGGCTCCATCGCGTGCATCATGCCGTCGACGAACAGGCGCAGGCCGGTTTCGGTCGGCATCCGCCCGGCGCTGACATGCGGCGCGGCGAGCAGTCCGGCTTCCTCCAGGTCCTGCATCACCCCGCGGATCGATGCGGGCGACAGGTTCAGGCCCGACAGTTGCGCGATGGTGCGCGATCCGACCGGCGCCCCGGTGGCGAGGTAGGAATCGACCACGATCCGGAACACGTCGCGCGCGCGGTCGGTCAGTTCGTGGATCGGGGCGGCCATGGGGCGAATGTAGGATAGCGATGCGGTTTGCGGAACCCGTATCCTCGCCATGCCGGGGGTTCAGGGCGCTGGCATCCCGCCCGGCTCCCCGCTACTGCAGGCGTCGACTTTCAGGAGATTCCCATGCGCCCATCCGGCCGCGCCCCCGACGACATGCGCCCCATCACGATCGAGACGAACTTCACCCGCCATGCCGAGGGGTCGTGCCTGATCGGCTTCGGCGATACCCGGGTGCTCGTGACCGCCTCGCTCGAGGAACGCCTGCCGCCATGGCTGCGCGGCAAGGGCGAAGGCTGGGTGACGGCCGAATATGGCATGCTGCCGCGCGCCACGCACACCCGCGGCAGCCGCGAGGCGGCAAAGGGCAAGCAGTCGGGCCGCACGCAGGAAATCCAGCGGCTGATCGGGCGTTCGCTCAGGGCGGTCGTCGATCTCAAGGCGCTGGGCGAACGCCAGATCACGCTCGATTGCGACGTGATCCAGGCCGATGGCGGCACGCGCACCGCGTCGATCTCGGGCGCATGGGTCGCGCTGCGGCTCGCGGTCGACGGGCTGATGCGCGAGGGCAAGCTGGAGATCGATCCGATCAGCCGGCAGGTCGCGGCGGTGAGCTGCGGCATCCATCAGGGTACGCCGGTGCTCGACCTCGACTATATCGAGGATTCGGCCGCCGATGCCGATGCCAATTTCGTGCTGACCAGCGACAACAACATCGCCGAGGTGCAGGCGACCGCCGAGGGCGCCTGTTACGACGAGGAAGCGCTGCTGCGCCTGCTGCGCCTCGCCCGCATCGGCTGCGGCCGGATCTTCGCCGAACAGCTCCGGGCGACCGGGCGATGAGCGGCGAGGGAAAGGAACCGCAGGCGATCCGCAAGCTCGCCCCGGGCAAACTGGTCATCGCCAGCCATAATCCGGGCAAGATCCGCGAGATCGCGGCGCTGCTCGGCCCCTATGGCGTGACGCCGGTCTCGGCGGGCGAACTCGACCTGCCCGAACCGGAGGAAACCGGCACGACCTTCGTCGCCAATGCCGAACTGAAGGCGTTGCAGGCCGCCGACCTGTCGGGCCTGCCCGCGCTCGCCGACGATAGCGGGCTGTGCGTCGAGGCGCTGAACGGCGATCCGGGCATCTTCTCGGCACGCTGGGCCGGCCCGTCCAGGGATTTTGGCGAAGCGATGCGGCTGGTCGAACAGCGGATGCAGGCGACCGGCCCCGATCACAGCCGCGCGGCGCATTTCGTCTGCGCGCTGGCGCTCGCCTGGCCCGATGGCCATGTCGAATGGTTCGAAGGGCGCGTCGACGGGCAACTGGTCTGGCCGCCGCGCGGGGACAACGGCTTCGGCTACGACCCGATGTTCGTGGCCGACGGCATGGACCGGAGCTATGGCGAGATCGATCCCGACCACAAGCATTCGATCAGCCACCGCGCCGACGCGTTCGCGCAACTGGTGAAGGCGGTGTTCTGAACCAGCGGTCCGCGTCCCGGCGCCGCTGCGGGAACGCCTGCTAGAAGGCGCGCTGCCCCGGGATGTTGCCGGCGGGGACATAGCGGCAGACGACATAGTCGTCCTTCGCGCTGCTCGCCTCGGCACAGCCGAATCGCTCGGTCGTGCGCCACATGATCTGGGTATAGTGGCCGACATCGCCGAACTGCCCGGTGCGTGACACGGCGGGCAGGATGCCGGGGACGTAGTCGCGCTTCTCGGCGACCCAGTGGCCGGCCATCTCGGCATAGCGGTACGCGCCGCGCGTGCCGGTCCACAGATTCTCGCCCTGTTCCGGAACGCCGCGCGGCTGCGGCGAATGTTCGAAGCGGCGGGTGGTGGCGAGCATGTCGGCATAGCCTTGCGCATCGCGCGCCAGCGCCGGATCCCACGCCAGCGGCGGCAGGCCCGCCCCGGCCCGCGCCGCGCGGTGGCCCGCCTCCATCGCCTGGCGCAGCAGCGCGGGGCCGCGCGGGGCGGTGCCCTCGAACGCGCGCGGTTCGACGACGCGTTCGGGGGCATGTTCGGGCAGGGCGGCACAGGCGCCCAGCGCCATCGCGGCCATCAGCATTTGTATCGCTCGCATCGCGCCCATATGGGACGGCGATGCAGCCCGACCAAGCACCCCTCGCGCTCTACGTCCATTGGCCGTTCTGCGTGTCGAAATGCCCCTATTGCGACTTCAACAGCCATGTCCGCGAGGCGGTGGACCAGGCGGCATGGAAGGACGCCTTGCTCGCCGACCTCGCGCACGAAGCCGCCGCGCTGCCCGGCCGGCGGCTGGCGTCGATCTTCTTCGGCGGCGGCACCCCGTCGCTGATGCCGCCCGCCACCGTCGCCGCGATCATCGACGCCGCGTGCCGCTACTGGCCGCCGACCGAGAATATCGAGATCACGCTGGAGGCGAACCCGTCCTCGGTCGAGGCGGCACGCTTTGCCGACATCGCCGCCGCCGGGGTCAACCGCGTGTCGCTGGGCGTGCAGGCGCTCGACGACGGCGCCCTCGCCTTTCTCGAACGCGCGCATGGCGTGGACGAGGCGCTGGCCGCGCTGGGCGTGGCCCAACGCCATTTCACGCGGGTCAGCTTCGACCTGATCTATGCACGCCCCGGCCAGTCGCTGGCCGGCTGGGACGCCGAACTCGCCCGCGCGCTGTCGTTCGGCACCGAGCATCTCTCGCTCTATCAGCTCACGATCGAACCCGGCACGCGCTTTGCGACGCTGGCGGCAAGGGGCGCGCTGACGCTGCCCGACGGCGATCTCGCCGCCGACCTGTTCGAACTGACCCAGGCGCGCACCCGCGCCGCCGGCCTGCCGCTGTACGAGGTGTCGAACCACGCCCGGCCGGGGGCGGAGAGCCGCCACAACCTGACCTATTGGCGCTATCGCGACTATGCCGGCGTCGGTCCGGGCGCGCATGGCCGGCGGGACGGCAGGGCGACGGTCCGCCGCAGGAAGCCGGAAAACTGGATCGCGGCGGTGGATCGCAACGGCCATGGCGTCGAGCGCGAGGATGCGCTGACCCCCGACGAGCGTGTGACCGAGGCGCTGGTGATGGGCCTGCGCATGCGCGAGGGCGTCGATCTGGCGCGGATCGCGACGCTGGGCGAACGCACGATCGGCGACGTCGTCCGGCTCGACACCGTGGCGCTGCTGGCGCGACAGGGGCTGGTCGCGCGCGATGGCGACCGGCTGGCGCTGACCCCCGCCGGGTTTCCGGTGCTCGACGCGGTGCTGCGCGAGATCGCGGTATAGGCTTGCCCCGCCCCCGGCGACTGCGCACAACCGCGCATCACCAGTGAAACGGGGCCGACCATGCCGACCATTACCCGCCGCACCGCCATCGCCGGACTCGCCGCCGCCAGCGCGACCCGCCTGCCCGCCCGGCCCCGCGCCGCCGACATGCTGCGCGTCGCCTCGACATGGGACTTCGGTGCCGCCGCCAACGACGCCGCCATCGCCCGCTTTCGCGCCGGCGGCAGCCTGATCGACGCGCTGGAGGCGGGCGCAAGGGTGCCCGAGGCCGACCTGGCGAACCATTCGGTCGGCAAGGGCGGCTATCCCGATCGCGACGGGCGGGTCACGCTGGACGCGGTCATCATGGACGACAGGGGCCATGTCGGCGCGGTCGCCGCGCTGGAGGATATCGCCCATCCGATCTCGGTCGCGCGCGCGGTGATGGAACGCACGCCGCACACCATGCTGGTCGGCGCCGGCGCACGGCAATTCGCGCTGGAATCGGGGTTCACCGCCGAAAAGCTGCTGACGCCGGAAGCCGAGGCCGAATGGCGCAAATGGCTCAGGACGTCGAAATACGCGCCGGTCGCCAATAGCGAGAATGCCCGCGCGCCGCTGGGCGGGCCGCTCGACCACGACACGATCGGCATGATCGCGCGCGCCCCGGACGGCGCGCTGGCCGGTGCCTGCACCACGTCGGGCATGGCGTTCAAGCTGCATGGCCGGGTCGGCGATTCGCCGCAGGTCGGCAGCGGCCTGTTCGTCGAGGCGGGCGTCGGCGCCGCCACCGCGACGGGTCTGGGCGAGGAAGTCACCCGCATCGCCGGCACCGCCCGCGTCGTATCGTCGCTGCGCGCCGGCATGTCCCCGATGGCGGCGTGCCGCGAGGCGGTGGAACATATCGCGAAGCTCAGGGGCAAGGCGCTCGACGGGGTACAGGTCGGCTTCCTCGCGATCGACCGGGGCGGACAAGTCGGCGCCTTCGCCATCCTGCCGGGCTTCACCTATGCCGTGACCGGCGACGACGGGCGCAGCACCATCCTGAAATCCGCCAGCCTGCGCACCGCCTGATGCGAAACGGCCCGCTCTCCCTGCGGAAAGCGGGCCGCCCTCACCCTTGCCGGGCAGTTCAGAAGTTCAGCGTGACGCCCGCCGCGATCTGGCGCCCGAGCGAATCGTAACGCTGCGGGATCGTGTTGTTGCGCGACAGCGACACATTGTACGAGTTCGGCAGGATCGGCGGCACCTTGTCGAGAAGGTTGTTCGCCGACAGGCGGAAGGTATAGTTCCGCCCGACCGCGAAGCTGAACGCGAGGTCGAAATAATCCTGCGGATCGATGCGGTAGAAGGTCTTGCGCGCATTCGCTGTTGTGCCGCCCAGATCGGGGTCGCCCGAATTGCTGGCGTTGGTCAGCGACCCGATATGGCGCCAGTTGAACGAGATCGAGGCGACCTTGTCCGGCGTCGTATAGGTCGTGCGCAGGCCATGGGTCCATTTCGGGATCAACTGTCCGCACCCGTTCGCATAGTAGCCGGTGCAGTCGCGCAGCGGCAGGATCGGCGAATCCTGTCCCCCCGCCAGCGTGGTCAGCGTGCCCGCGAAGATCCAGTCGACCGTGCCGACCCGGTCGATCGGCAACGTATATTGCCCCTGGAAGTCCCAGCCATGCGCCTTCGTCTTGAACGCGTTGGTCGTGCCCTGCTGGATATAGCCGGTCGTCGGGTTGCTGGCCGGGGCATTGTACAGGATGCCCGTCGTCGGATCGCGAACGATCTTCGAACAGAAATACGGATCGCCGCCGCTGGTCCGGCACCCGTCCTGATAATAGCTGTAGTCGTTATAGCCGATCGAATCGTCGATATCGATCAGGAACCGGTCGACGGAAAATACCAGGCGCGGCAGGAAGCGCGGCTTCAGCACGAAGCCGAAGGTGTAGGTGTACGCCGTTTCGGGATCGACGGTGAACCCGCCGGTGCGGACGGTGCACTGGCTGTCCGGGCACGACAGCGTCTGGCTGCCATACAGCGCGTCGGACAAGCCGGTTGCGCGGCACACCTCGATCGATGCGATCGGTGCATCGTACACGGTGATGCGGCGCGTGCCGGTCGGATCGGTCGGATCGACGATCTGGCGCGGGGTGCTGGCGCAGAAGTCGTTCTGCGACCCGCCCTGGCGGCCGTAATTGTTCTGCGTCGCCTGGCGGATTTCGATCACCGTCGGCGCGCGTTGCGCCTTGTTGTACGACAGGCGGAAGGTGACGTCCTCGACCGGCGCCCAGAGACCTTCGAGCTTGTAGGTGCTGAACGTATCGGGGTTGGTGTCGTATTTCGACACGCGATAGCCGGCATTCACCTGCAACAGGTGCGTCCAGGGCTGCTTTTCGACCAGCGGCACCTGCACCTCGACATTGGCTTCCTTCACGCTTTGCCGCAGTTGGAAGTCGCTGCCGCCATTCTCCGCGCGAAAGGTCGCGTTGGCGGTGCTGATATAGCGGTCCTTGCGATATTCGGCGCCGATCGCCACGGCGATGCCCTGTTCGGCGAACGGGCTGGTGACGCCATATTCGCCAAGGTCGCCGGTCACGCTGCCGACGACGTCGTACAGCAACCCGATCGTGGTCGACGTGCCGTTGCGGCCCGCGAACAGATAGTCGGCAAGCGCGGCGTTGCTGTTGTTCGCGCTGAAGGCGTCGAAGGGCACGCAGGCGGCGTCGACACCCGACACCTTCGACGCACAGGTCGGCGTGCCGTTCACGTTCACGACGTTGAGCGAACGGTTCACCCGGTCATAGGTCGGAAAGGCGCCCGCACTGGCGTCCTGCTGGTTGCGCGAATACACGCCGGCGACGTCGTAATGCCACGCCCCGGCGAAATCGCCGCGCACGCCCGCGACGCCGCGGAACGCACTGTTGATGTACGTGTCGGGCACATATGGCAGCGCGTTGAAGCGATAGCGTACCTCGATCGGGATCAGGGCACCGGTCCCCGCCGCCGCGCCGCAGATCGACTGCGCCTGGCTGGTCGACAGGAACGGGTTGTTGCAGTTCACCTGGTACGGATTGCCGCCATAGACCGTGTAGGAATACACGCGGGCCGGATAGCTGTTGGTCGATTCGTCGCGGAACCAGATGCCCGACCCATAGAATTCGAGCGCGTCGGCCAGCTTGAGCGTGACGAAACCGCCGGCGTTCACGCGTTCGTTCGGCCGCTGGAACGGATAGCCGTCGTACGGATTCGCCTGCGTCCCCGGACCGAAGGGAACGAAGGTGCGCGAACCATCGGGGTTGTTGACGAATACCGACCCGTTGTTCGGGCCGCCGCGCGGCGAGATGTAGCCGCCGGGGACATAGGTCGACAACTGACAGCTCAGCGGCCCGTCCTTGACCGCTTCGTTCAACTGGCATGGCGACGACGCCCGCGCGTCATAGGGGACGAGGTCGCCCTTGCGATAGTTCACGAAGCCGGTGACGTTCAGCGCACCGTCGAACAGGTTCTTGCCCGCCGTCAGCGACAGGTCGATGCGCGCGCCGTCGTTGGTCATGCCGCGTGGCGACGCAAAACCCGCTGCCCGTGCGATGGGGCTGACCAGCGTGTCCTTGTTCTCGTGATTATAGAAATTATAGTTGGCGCTGGCGATGACGCCGTTCAGGTTCTTGCGCAGGATGAAGTTCACCACGCCCGCGACCGCGTCCGAACCATAGACCGACGACGCGCCGCCCGACAGCACGTCGATCCGTTCGATCAGCGCGGTCGGGATCATGTTCGCATCGGCGCCGTTCATCGTGCCGAGCCGCAACCCGTCCACCAGTGTCAGCGTGCGTTCGAAGCCCAGGTTGCGCAGCTTGATCCGCTGGCGACCGTCCGAATCCTGATAGTTCTGCTGGCTGTCCGGCGCGATCTGCGGCAGGCGGTTGAGCACCTCCTCGACGTTCACGGCGGCCTGCAACCGGATTTCCTCGGCGACCACCGACTGGATCGGTGCGGCCGACGTCGCGTTCGGGCGGCGGATGCGCGTACCGGTCACGACGACCGCCGCGCCATCGGCGACCGGGCTTTCCGTCGCAGCTTCGCCCCCCGGCGTCGGCGCGTCGGCGGGAATGCCGGTCTGCGCATGGGCGGTCCCGGCCAGCATGGTCGCCAGGCACGATGTCGTCAGCAGCTTCGTGATCGATTTCATGGATGTCCCCTTTTCGGTGCCGCGTCGTGCGCCGGGGTCCGGGCCGCGCGGTTTTTTCACCTGTGAGACATTTTTCCGTCACTCAACGGCGCCGTCAATATGAACTGAAACCTCTTTTCATCCATGCAAACCGTATTATTGCGTTTGCGTGCTATTTGCGCAACACACCCGGATGGCCTTCGCCGACCAGCAGATGCACGACGGTCGGCGCGGTCTGGGCGAGGCCGCGGACGCCGGGCAACGTCACGCCGTCCAGCATGCGCGGTTCGCGCAGTTCGACGCGGACGCGGCCGGCCAGTGGCTGCGCGCGCACGATCGCGCCCTCGCCGCCCAGCGCCGCGACCAGGTCGGGCGACAGCTCGACCGTCGCCGTTGCCGTTGCCGTCGCTGCCGGCCCGGTCGTGGCGGCGGCGCTGGCGGTGGCACCCCCGACGCCGGCTTCGCGGATCTCCTCGGCGACCTGATCGGCGATCGGGCCGACGATGACCTGTACCGCACGGTCCGATGGCCGCAGCACGCCCATCGCGCCCAGCGCCTTCAGCGCCGCCTCGTCGACCAGCGCCTGATCGGCGACGACCAGCCGCAACCGCGTGGTGCAGGCGCCGATACTGGCAAGGTTCGCGCTGCCGCCCAGCGCGGCCAGGAACGCGCGGCCCCGCTCGCCCGCTGTCGCCGGACCGGCGGTCAGCGGCGCGGCGGCGGCGTCGCGGCCCGGCGTCTTGAGGTCGAAGCGCCGGATGAAGAAGCGGAAGATGCCGTAATAGAGCGCGAAATACACCGCGCCGACCGGCAGCAGCATCAGTGGCCGGGTCGCCTTGCCATAGTTGAGCACATAGTCGAACAGCCCCGCCGAAAAGCCGAAGCCCAGCCGCACGCCCAGCGCGTCCATCACCGCCATCGACAGCCCGGTCAGCACCGCATGGATCGCATAGAGGACGGGGGCGAGGAACATGAACGAGAATTCGATCGGCTCGGTCACGCCGGTCAGGAAGCTGGTGAGCGCGAGGCTGAGCAGCATGCCGCCCACCACCTTGCGCCGCTCGGGCAGCGCCGAACGGTACATGGCGAGGCACGCGGCGGGCAGGCCGAACATCATGACCGGGAAATAGCCCGCCATGAACGCCCCCGCGGTCGGATCGCCCGCGAAGAAGCGCCGCAGGTCGCCGGTCGTCCCGCCGAAATCGCCCAGCACGAACCACGCGACGTTGTTCAGGATATGATGCAGCCCCGTCACCAGCAGCAGCCGGTTGAGCATCCCGAACCCGAACAACCCCAAACTCCCCGACGCCACCAACCCGCGGCTGGTCAGGTCGAGCGCGGCACTGATCCCCGAAAAACTGAGGCCCACGACGACGGCGATGGCGATGCCCGCCAGCCCGCTGACGATCGGCACGAACCTTCGCCCGCCGAAGAAGGCGAGATATTCCGGTACCTTGATCGTCGCGAACCGGTTGTAGAAGCTGCCGCCGATCAGACCGGAGACGATGCCGATCGGCACGTCCAGCTTGGCGAACGCCTTGACCTTCCACGCCGCCGACAGCGTGGCGGCGGTGGCTTCGTCAAACCCCTGCGTGACGGCGGCGGGCACCGTCAGGAACACCGGCCCGCCATTCTTGACGACAAGGTAACAGACCACCCCGGCCAGACACGCCGCGCCGTTGCCGTCGCGCGCGATACCGCACGCGACACCGATCGCGAACAGCAGCCCCAGGTTGTTGAACAGCGCATCGCCCGCCGCGGCGAGCAGGCCGATGTCGAGCAGGTCGGGCT
Organism: Sphingomonas hengshuiensis; assembly: GCA_003240755.1. Classification (GTDB taxonomy): domain Bacteria; phylum Pseudomonadota; class Alphaproteobacteria; order Sphingomonadales; family Sphingomonadaceae; genus Sphingomonas; species Sphingomonas hengshuiensis_A. The sequence goes on from QFNF01000012.1 coordinate 47,008, forward strand.
GCCCCAGACGCAGCAACAGCCCCGCCACCGGCAGGACCGCGATCGGCAGCATCAGGGCACGGCCGATCGGCTGGAGCATCTCGACGATCGACCTCATGCGGCAACCTCCAGCAGAAATTCGCGGACCATCGCCCGCACCTCGCGCGGCGACGCCGCCGCGAGCGCACGGATCGCCAGACCATGGCACGCGCGGCTGTCGAGCCGGCGGACCAGCGCCTTCAATTCGGGAACGAAACGGGGCGAGGCGGACAATTCGGTAACGCCCAGCCCGATCAGCAGCGGCACCGCCAGCCGATCGGACGCCAGCCCGCCGCAGACGCCGACCCAGCGGCCGCGACGCCTGGCGCCATCGGTCGTATGCGCGATCAGTTGCAGGACGGCGGGGTGCAGCCCGTCGATGCCACCGGCGACCGCCGGATTGCCGCGATCCATCGCCAGCGCATATTGGGTCAGGTCGTTGGTACCGATCGACAGGAAATCGGCATGCGCCGCCAGCGTCGCGGACGTCACCGCCGCCGCCGGGGTTTCGACCATGATGCCGACCTCGACCCGCTCGCCGATGCCCAGTTCGGCGCGCAGCCGGTCGACCACCTGCCGGACGGCGGTGATCTCCCCGACGCTCGCGACCATCGGGATCATGATGCGGCACTGCCCGGCCGGACGGACCGACAGGATCGCGCGAAGCTGCGTTTCGAGAATGTCCGGCATGGCCAGCGCGACGCGGATGCCGCGCAGCCCCAGCGCCGGATTTTCCTCTGCCGCGATCGGCAGATAGGAGGCCGGCTTGTCGCCGCCGACGTCGAGCAGCCGGACGATCAGCGGTCGCCCCTGCAACGTCGCGGCGATGGTGCCGTACAGTGCGGCCTGTTCGTCGGCATCGGGCGCATGGTCGCGCTCGAGGAACAGGAATTCGGTGCGCAGCAGCCCCGACCCCTCCGCACCATTGGCCATCGCCACCACCGCATCCTCGGCCGAACCGAGATTGGCGAACGCCTCGATCCGGACGCCGTCGGCAGTGATGCAGGTCTGTTCGGCCTGTTCCAGCGCGGCGGCACGGGCGGCGGCGCGGGCATGGGCCTGGCCATGGGCGGCGGTCAGCATCGCGTCGTCGGGCGCGACATGGACGATACCGCCATCGGCGTCGAGGATCAGCGTCGCGCCGTCCGCGATCCCGCCGATCGGTGCGCCGATGGCGACCAGCGCGGGCAGCCCCATCGTCGCGGCGAGGATGGCGACGTGCGAGGTCGGCCCGCCGCGCTCGACGACAAGGCCGACGACGCAGGCCGGGTCGAGCGCCATGACCTGCGACGGCAACAGGTCGTCGGCGATCAGGATCGTGCCGGGGGCAAAGGCGGTCTCCTCTTCGACGATACCGGTCAGTTCGCCCAGCACCTGTCGTTCGAGGTCGAGCAGATCGTCGGCCCGCTCGGCCAGCCGGGCATCGCCCAGCCTGCGCAGCGTCGCCGCCTGCGCCCGCGTCGCGTTGCGCCACGCATGGCCGGCATCGCGCCCGGCGGCGACATCGCGGTCGGCGGCGTCGCGCAGGTCGGGATCGTCGAGAAAGGCGATATGCGCCGCACGGATCGCCGCACCGGCCCCCGCTTCGGTCCCATCCCGCGCCGCCAGCCGGTCACGCACCGCCGACAGCGCGCGATCGAGCCGGGCCCCCTCGACCACCGGCCCCTGCCCGTCGACCGGCACCGCGATCTCGGCGACGCGCAGCCAGCGCGCGGTGCCGATCGCATAGCCCGGCGCGGCGAGCGTGCCGGCAAGCTGGCCTTCGGGCAGATCGACCTGCGGGGACGGCGGCGGTGGTGGCGCGGCGACCGGGCCGGGCGCGGCGTCCGTACCCTCGCCCATGCCGCCTTCGATCAGTTCGGCCAGCGCCGCGACCGCCGCAGCGGCGTCGGCGCCGCTGGCGATCACCTGCACCGTGTCGCCGAACTGGATGCCAAGCCCGAGCAGCCCGACCGCGCCGGTGGTGCGTGCCTCGGCACCGTCCTTTGCCAGCCAACTGGTGGCGGCAAAGCTGCGCGAAACCTCGCCGATCCGCGCAGCCGGGCGGGCGTGGATGCCGTGTGCCAGCGGTACGCGGACGTCCCGCACCACCCGGTCGCCGGCGTCGGCCGCCGGCGCGGCATCGCTACCGGTCAGCGGTTCGAGCGTAAGCAGCGCGTCGCCGACCGCGACGATCCGGTCGCCGCTGCGCGCGGCAATGCGAAACCGGTCGCCATTGGTGACGATCAGCGGAGTCATCAGCGACGGCGCCGCCTGCACCAGCGCGTCGAGGTCGAAGGCGATCAGCGGCTGGCCCCGTGTCACCTGGTCGCCGACCGCGACCTGTGCGGTAAAGCCGCGCCCCCCCAATTGGACCGTGTCGATGCCGATATGCATCAGCAGTTCGACCCCGCCCTCGCCGCGCAGCGTGATCGCATGGCCACCGGCGTGCAGCGTCAGCACCGTGCCGTCGCATGGCGCGTGCAGCATGGTCCCCAGCGGATCGATCGCCGCGCCGTCGCCCAGCATCCGTCCCGCGAATACCGCGTCCGGCACATCGTCGAGTGCGGTCGCCCACCCGTGGAGCGGCGCGGTGAGCTGGATGGCGGTCATGGGTGCCCCTTCGTACAATAGGTGGTCCGGCGGACGGGTGCCGGAGGCGTCAGACGATGCGCTTGCCCGCGATCCATGTGCCGCGCACGCGCAGGTCGCTGTCCAGCCACACGAAGTCGGCGCCATGGCCGATGTCGATGCTGCCGATGCGGTGCGACAGCCGCAGGAAGGCGGCGGGATTGGCCGACGCCATCGCCACCGCATCCTCGAACGCGACACCCAGCGCGTGGGTATTCGCCACCGCCTGCGCCATGTCGAGGTCGCAGCCCGCCAGCGTGCCGTTGGCATCGACGCAGACGCCGTTTTCGACATGGATCGGCTGGCCGTTCAGCACGAAGCTCTTGGTCGCGGCGCCGACGGTCGGCATCGCATCGGTCACGAGCATGAACCGGTCGATCGGCCGCGCCGCCAGCGCCACGCGGATCGCCGCCGGGTGCAGATGCGCGCCGTCGACGATCAACCCGGCATAGACCTTTGCGTCTTCCAGCACCGCCCCGACGACGCCCGGATCGCGATGCCTGAGCGGTGACATGGCGTTGTAGAGATGCGTGACGCCGCGCGCGCCCGCGTCCATCGCCGCGCGCGCCTGTTCATAGGTCGCGTCGCTATGGCCGATGCTGACGATCACGCCCGCCGCGACCAGCCGCGCGATCGCGGCAACGTCGTTGCGTTCGGGCGCCAGCGTGACCATCACCACGCCCTTGCGCGGCCGGGTCAGCAGCTCGATCGCGCTGTCGTCGAGCGCGCGGAAATGGCCGGCATCATGGATCCCCTTGCGCGCGGGGTTGAGAAACGGTCCCTCGACATGGATGCCGACGACGCCGGGCACCCCCCGCCCGATCGCGGCATCGACCGCGTCCAGTCCGGCGGCGACCACGTCCAGCCGGTCGCTGATGAGTGTCGGCAGGAACGCGGTGGTGCCGTATTTCGCGTGCGCCGCGCCGATCGCCGCGATCCCGGCGACGGTCGGCTGATCGTTGAACAACACCCCGCCGCCGCCATTGACCTGCGTATCGACGAAGCCCGGTACCAGCCAGCCCCCGTCCAGATCGACGATCTCGGCCTCGTTCCCGCCATGGAAGTCGGCGATGACGCCATCCTCGACATGGATCGCGCAGTTGTCCTGCACGCACTGGTCGGCAAGGACGCGCCCGCCGCGAAAGACGAAATGGCTCATCGGGTTTCCGTGACCTTGCGCAGATGGGGCGGCTGATCGGGGTTGAGGCCCCGGCGCAGCGACACCGTGTTGACCATGCGGTAGAAGCTCTGGATCATCAGGATCGGCTCGATCGCGGCATGGCTGCGGATCGCGGGCGGATGACTGTCGCCATTGGCCGCATCGGCCAGATGCACCGCCGCGCCGCGGCCCGCGAACTCCGCCGCCGCCGCGCGCACATCGTCGCCGGCATCGTCGGAGGTAGCAAAGCCCAGCAGCGGGAATCCGTCGTCGATGATCGCCATCGGACCATGGCGGACCTCGGCGCTGCTGAACGCCTCGGCATGCAGTGCCGACGTCTCCTTCATCTTGAGCGCCGCTTCCTGCGCCACGCCAAAGCTGTAGCCGCGGCCGATCACGAACAGGTTGCGGGCATCGACCAGCGTATCGGCCACCGCGCTCCAGTCGAGCGCGAACGCCCGTTCCAGCAGTCCCGGCAGCGCATCGAGCGCCGCCAGCAGGTCGGCATCCTCGCTCCAGTGCGCGGCGATCGCCGCCAGCCCGGCAAGCGAGGCGATGAACGACTTGGTCGCCGCGACCGAGGTTTCGGGACCGGCCGACAGCGGCAGCACCGTGTCGGCAAGGGCCGCCAGCGGCGAATCCTCGACATTGACCAGCGCCACCACGCGCGCACCCGCCGCCTTGTAGCTTTCGACGGTGCGCAGCAGGTCCGGGCTGCGGCCCGATTGCGACACCGCGACGACCAGCGCGTTCATCCGCTCCATCCGCGTCGCATAGACCGACGCGACCGACGGCGCCGCCGATGCGACCGGCACGCCGCACAATGTCTCGACCAGATATTTGCCATAGGTCGCGGCATGGTCCGACGATCCGCGGGCACAGGTGACGACCAGCGCCGGCGGATCGGCGCGCAGCGAGGCGCCGAGCGCCGCCAGCGCTTGCCGGTTGCGCGTCAGGAAGCGCGCGACCGACGCCCCGCCCTCCCCGGCTTCGCGGTGCATCGCGGTGGCGTCTGCGGCGGCCGGCATCGGCACGGCCTGAACGGTGGATGTCATGAACCCCCTCTTGGTCCCGGCCGGCGCCGGATCAGCTTGCGTTCAGTTCGGCGACGACGTCATAGGCATCGCCGCGATAATAGGACTGGGTGAATTCGACCGTATCGCCATCGGCCAGAAAGCCGCGACGTTCGATGAACAGCCCCGCATGGCCGGTTTCGACACCCAGCCGCCTGGCCTGTTCGGCCGGAAACGCCATTGCCCGCAACCGCTGCAACGCGCGCACCGGGCGACACCCGGCCACCTCCAGCGCGGCGTAGAGCGACTCGCCGACCGCATCGACATTCGGCAGGCAATGGCCGGCGATCGCCGAATATTCGACCGCCATCGGCACGTCGTCGGCAAAGCGCATCCGCTGGAACCGGTACACCGGCGTTCCCGGGGACAGCCCCAGCGACATCGATTCCTCGGGCGTCACCAGCCCGGCCGATTTCGATACCCAGGCGCTGCTCGGCACCCGTCCGCGGGCGACCATATCCTCGGAAAAGGACGACAGTTTCGAAAAGCTCTTGTCGACGCGTGCCGCCACGAAGGTGCCGGCACCGCGGCGGCGCACGACCAGCCCCTCGTTCGCCAGCCCCTCGATCGCCTTGCGCACGGTGATGCGCGACACGCCATATTCGGCGGCCAGATCGCGTTCGGGCGGAATCGCATCATCCTGTTGCAGGATGCGGCGTTCGATCGCAGCGCGCACCAGTTGCTGGAGCTGCACATAGAGCGGCGCATGCGCATCGTCGCGCAGGACACCGACCCGGTCCGAGAACGCCTCTCCATCCGCCGACGATGTCGCTGCGGAAGCAGGGGAAAGAGCGGGCGGGTTCAACATGGCGACGTTGATAGGTACTTTTTTGGTATCAGGCAATGGTGTTTTCCGGGCTGTATGCACCGGACATTCCGTACTCCCCGCGGCCTCGTACGCGCCATTGGGCCGATCTTAACCCGGACCAATAGTCGCCGATGCAACCCTGCATGTCGCAAGCCTGCGCACGCTAAAAGCAATATTATTATCAGACAATATAATTTAGTTATAAAATAACGCGATTTTTCCCGAAAAATTCATTAATTTCTCACCTGTGCATCATCTTTTCATTTTTATGTAGATTTTATGATTGTGATTGGTCACATTGCCTTCGACCGAAACGAGCCTGCATGGTGCCAATACAGTACCAATGCTCGACGCATGTCGTCTCGCCCGTCGCGGCCGCATCGGGGACCGCGCATTTCGCGCTTTGAAGATAAAGGGGTAGGGTCAATGGCATTTTCGCGTTTCGCATATCTGGCATCCACCGCGCTGGTCGTGATCGCCGCCCCGGCGTTCGCGCAGGAAGCGCCCACCGCCACGCCGCCGTCCTCGGCCGGCGCGGACACCACCGACCAGCCCGAATCGGGTGATGGCATCGTCGTGACCGGCATTCGCGGATCGCTGCGCAACGCGATCAACGTAAAGCGGCAGGCGAACGCCGTCGTCGACGTCATCTCGGCCGAGGACATCGGCAAGTTTCCCGACCGCAACGTGGCCGAATCGCTGTCGCACATCCCCGGCGTGTCGATCGACCGTCGTTTCGGCGAGGGTGAAAAGGTTGCGATCCTCGGCACCGACCCGGCGCTCAACCGCATGCTGCTCGACGGTCACGCGCTCGCCTCTGCCGACTGGGGCGGCAACGACAACGATCCGTCCAGCCGTACCTTCAACTATTCGCTGCTGGCGCCCGAGCTGGTCGACCGGCTCGAAGTGTACAAGTCGCCCGAACCCCGGATCGAGGAAGGCAGCCTCGGCGGCACCGTGATCGTCCGCACGCGGCGGCCGCTCGACCTCGCCGCCAATTCCGTCTTCGCATCGGGCGGCTATTCGTACAACGATCGCGCCGACAAGGGGAATATCCGCGGCTCGGGCCTCTACAGTTGGCGCAACGATGCCGAGACGTTCGGCGTCCTCGTCGCCGCGACCTATGATAAGCAGAACCTGACCCGCGCGGGCGTCGAGTTCTTCGGCTATCAGAGCGGTGCCGACTTCTTCCAGAAGAACGACGACGGCAGCGTCCGTCGCGACGCGCAGGGCCAGGGCATCCTGCTGAATCAGGCGGCAACGATCACCGGCGGCACGAAGAACGACCTCATCAACGCGGTTGCACCATTCGGAATCAACTACGCCTATTTCCAGCAGACCCGCGAACGCGCCAGCGTGTCGGGTACGGTGCAGTTCCGCCCGGTCGAGAACCTGACCTTCTCGCTCAACGGGCTGCACATCGATGGCAAGTACAACAACTACAGCCAGTCGATGTACACGATCCCCGTGGCATGGACCGGCAGCGTGCTGCAGTCGGCGACCGTGAACAACGGCGTCGTCACCGCCGCCAGCTTCGGCGCCGCGCCGAACCAGAGCGCGCAGCTCGACACGCTGGTCCGCCGCACCTCGCTCAAGACCGACAACATCAACCTGTTCGCCGACTGGGAAGGCGATGGCGGCGCCAAGGTGTCGTTCGCCGGCGGCTGGTCGAAGGCGACCGGCGGCCGCAACCCCGAATATCTGTTCAACGTGCAGACCAGGCTGCCGTTCAGCTATTCGTTCACGCCGGAATCGGCCGAGGTCAACTTCGTCGGCGACCTGACCAACCCCGCCAACTATTTCACCAACCCGAACAACAACCCCGCCCAGATCGAAGGCCGCCCGGTGCTGGGTGCCAATGGCGCGCAACTGGTCGCCGCGCAGATCGGCGGTCTCGACTATAGCGTCACGACCGACCGCGACGTCTTCGGCGGCTTCGATGCGACGATCCCCGTATCGTTCGGCGGGTTCACCGAGATCATGCTGGGCAGCCGCGTGACCGAGCACGTCAATCGGGTCGATGCGCGCGGCATCAACACCTACCTGACCAGCTCGCGCCTCGGCTCGCAACTGGGCGTCGACACCAGCTCGACCCCCGATGGCACCTTCTCGGGCAGCGGGGGCAGCGGCAACGCGACCAAATATCTGAACCTGTCCGAACAGGGGGTGATCGACATCCTCGCGGGTGCGATCAACAGCCCGCTGGTCAACAAGATCGGCGCGTCGACGCGGGTGAAGGAAACCGTCGCCGCATCATATATCCAGGCGAATTTCGACCAGGACGGCTGGCGCGGCAACATCGGCGGTCGCCTCGTCTACACGCAGGACGTGTCGAACTACGCCACGACGCTCAGCAACACCGTCAACCCGCAGCCGGTGCCGACCACCACGGCGACCGACTATCTGAAGTTCCTGCCGAGCGTGAACATCGCCTATTCCTTCTCGCCGCAATTCATCGTGCGCGGCGCCGTGGCCAAGGTGATCTCGCGTCCGCGTTATCAGGACCTTGCAGCGGCGACCTCGCTCAACGACATCACGCGCGACGGCGGCGGCGGCAATCCGAACCTGAAGCCGTATGAATCGACCAATTACGAACTGACCGCCGAATGGTATCCGCGCCCCGGGTCGCTGGTCGCCGGCGAACTGTTCCGTCGCGAAATCAGCAACTACATCATCAACACCCGTACCAACCAGGTGTTCTTCAACTCGCTGGAGAACCGGCTGACGACCTATAACGTCAACCAGCCGATCAACGGCGGCAAGGCGACGGTGAACGGTGCGCTGATCTCGGCCCAGAGCGAAATCTGGGGCGGCTTCGGGTTGCAGGCGAACTATTCGTACCAGGAAAGCTCGACCTCGTCGGTCGATACGACCGGTGCCGAACTGAACCTGCCCTATCTGTCGAAGCACACGGTCAACGTGATCCCGTATTTCGAAAGCGGGATCTTCCAGACGCGGCTGAGCTACAATTATCGGTCGAGCTATTTCCGCACGATCGGCCGCCTGAACTCGCGCGAGATGGTGGCGCCGTACAGCCAGCTCGACCTGTCGGCATCGGTCAACGTGACGCCCAGGATCACGCTGACGGTCAACGCGCAGAACCTGCTCGACGAGACCTATTACCAGTATAACGCGACCCGCGATCGCCCGACCGCCTTCTACAAGAACGGTCGTACCTTCGCGGCCAGCGTCGCCTTCCGGCTGTGACGTCGACGGGGGAAGCCTCGGGCGCGGGGGCCATCCGCATGGATGGTCGCCACCCCCGCATGCTTCCCCTGTGTCGTGCGCATGGCGTTCGTGTGCGCGGCATGTCCGGCCCCGGCGATGCCGGGGCCGTTTTTCGTTCGGACTGAGATACACGACACGGTCGGATCGGCCGGTCGCAATATGGGGAGTATCGCGTGAAGCATCGTCTGACCTGGGCGGCACTGGCCGTCACCGCCGCGACCGTCATGCCGGTCCGTGCGCAGACTGCCCCCCTGCTCCCCCTCCCGGCGCGCATGACGCCCGCCAGCGGTTCGATCACCATCGGCAATGGTGCCGGGATCGTGGTGCCCGCCGGCGATACCGGCGCGGAGAACGCCGCGCGCCTGCTGACCGAGCGGGTGAAGACCGATCGCGGGCTTATGCTGGCTGCCACCGCGCAGGGCCCGATCCGCTTCGTACGCGACGCTGCGATCGCGGGTGACGAAGCCTATCGCCTGACGGTGACGGCAAAGGCGATCACCATCGCCGCCAGCGGCGATCGGGGTCTGATCTGGGGCGCGATGACGCTGGCGCAGTTGCTTAGCCCCGACGCGCGATTCGGCCGCCCGGTACGCGTCGCCGCGACCGTCATCGACGACGCGCCGCGCTTTCGCTGGCGCGGACTGATGGTCGACGTGACCCGCTCGTTCCAGCCGATCGACACACTCTATCCGGTCATCGACACGATGGCCGCGCAGAAGCTCAACACGCTGCACCTGCACCTGACCGACGATCAGGGATGGCGGGTCGAGATCAAGCGTTACCCCCGGCTGACCCGGATCGGCGGCTTTCGCGTGCCCCCGGTCGCCGGCGGGACGCCGGGACCGCAGGTCGGCGGATTCTACACGCAGGACGAGCTGCGCAAACTGGTCGGCTATGCGGCGGAACGCGGCATCACCATCGTCCCCGAAATCGACATGCCCGGCCATGCGCAGGCGGCGGTCGCGGCCTATCCCGAGGAGGTCGGCGTGCTGGGCGACCGCCCGCCGGTCGGCCATGACTGGGGGGTCAATCCGTGGCTGTTCTCCCCCTCCCCGCGCAGCATGACCTTCATCAAGAACGTGCTCGACGAGCTGATCGACATCTTTCCCGGCCAGTTCATCCATGTCGGCGGCGACGAGGCGGTGAAGGACCAGTGGCAGCGATCGCCGGAGGTGCAGGCGCAGATGAAGGCGCTGGGCCTCAAGACCGAGAACCAGATGCAGGGGTGGATGATTTCCGAACTCGGAAAATATCTGGCGAGCAAGAACCGGCGCCTGATCGGCTGGGACGAGATCCTCGAGGGCGATGTGCCGACCAGCGCGACCGTCATGTCGTGGCGCGGCGAAGCGGGCGCGGTGGAGGCCGCGAACAAGGGGCATGACGTGGTGATGTCGCCCGCGCCGAACCTGTATCTCGACAGCCTGCAATCGTCGGCGCCCGACGAACCGCCGGGGCGCATCACCTTCCAGGCGCTGGAGATGGTGTATGGCTATGAACCCGTCCGCCCCGGTGTGACGGCACAGGCCGCGGCGCATGTGCTGGGCGCGCAGGGCAATGCCTGGTCGGAATATCTGGCGACGGCGAAGCAGAAGGAACATGCGACCTTCCCGCGCCTGTCCGCCATCGCCGAATTCACCTGGAGCCCGCGCGAGAAGCGCGACTGGAAGGGGTTCGTCGAACGCCTCCAGCCGCAGATGCTGCGCTACGAACGACAGGGGATCGCAGCGGCGGACAGCGCCTTCGCCGTCACCTATGCGCTGAACGGCACGAAGGGCGATACGCTGCGCAAGGGTGCGGGCACGCTGACGCTTAGCACGCAGACCGGCGCGGGCACGATCCGTTACACCACCGACGGCAGCCGGCCGACCGCCCGGTCGCGCGCCTATGCCGCGCCGATCGCGGTGAAGCCGGGGCAGACGATCACCGCCGCCGCCTTTGCCAGGGACGGCCATGCGCTGGCCCGCCCGCGCAGCTTCGACGCGACGCGGCCGGCGCTGCTGCGCGCCACCGGCGCGGCGGAAATGGTAGCGTGCCCCAAGGGCGCGCTGGGCCTGCGCGTGCCGCTGGTTTCGGGGCAGCCGGGCGATGCCCCGGCGTACAACGTCAACATCTTCGACACCTGTACCCAGGCGCCGAAAATGCCGCTCGACGTGGCACAGGCGTTCACGGTGACGGTCGCCCGCCTGCCGCGCCATTACGGTCTGGCGCACGATTATACCGCGCTGCGCGAACATTTCGCGGTGACGGAGCATGGCGAGCTGGTGATGCGTACCGGCGGATGCAGCGGTACGATCGCCGCGACCTTCCCGCTGCCCGATCCGGACACCGCGCCCAACCGGTTCACCTTCACCGGCACCTTCGCGCGGCAGGAGGGCGACAGCGACGTCTGCCTGCAATTCACATCGCCGCTGTCCGACCCCTATTACACGGTCGACACGCTGCAACTGGAAGACACGAAGTGAAGCCCGCCCTGTTCCTGCTGCTCGCCGCCGCCCCCGCCGCCCTGTGGGCCGCCCCGCGCGAGACCGTGACGCTCGACAAGGGGTGGCAGGTGCGCCTTTCCCCCGGCGATGCGGCGGCGAAGGACCATCCCAGGGTCGCGCGCTGGCTGCCGGCGAGAGTGCCCGGCTATGTCCAGACCGACCTGATCGCGGCAAAGATCACGCCCGACCCGTTCCGCCGGCTGAACGAGGCGACGATCCAGTGGGTCGGGCGCAGCGACTGGGAATATCGCGGCACGCTGAACGCCAGCCCCGCGCTGCTGGCGCGCGGCCATGTCGATCTGGTGTTCGACGGACTCGACACCTTTGCCGAGGTGTTCGTGAACGGCACGAAACTGCTGGCCGCCGACAATGCCCATCGCCGCTGGCGCGCCGACGCGAAACCGTTGCTGAAGGCGGGCGCGAACGAGATCCGCATCGCATTCAAATCGCCATTGGGCGTGCTGAAACCGATGGTCGCCAGGATTGAACATCCGCTGCCCGGCGAATATGATTCGACGGCGGGCGACGAACCCGAAGCGCGGCAGACCTCGCCCTATATCCGCAAGCCCAAATATCATTATGGCTGGGACTGGGGCCCCCGCATCCTGAACATCGGTCCCAACGGGCCGGTCCGCGTCGATGCATGGGACGATGTCCGCATCGACATCCTGCGCGTGCAGCAGGAAGCTGTAACCCCCGCCGAGGCGCGGCTGTCGGCCGATGTGACGATCGTCGCCGATCGAGCCGCGGTCGTGCAGGTCGATGCGATCGTCACTGCCCCCGACGGCACCACCGCCCGCGCCACGCGCAGCGTCGCGGTGGTAGTGGGCGAGAACCGGGTGAGCGTTCCACTGGTGATCGCCGATCCGAAGCTGTGGTATCCGGCGGGCTATGGCGCGCAGCCGCTCTACACCGTCACCGCGGAAACCCGCCTGGATGGGGAGGTGGTCGACCGGCAGCACCGCTCCACCGGCATCCGCACCGTCGAACTGGTCCGCGAAAAGGACGTGATCGGTCGCGGCATGCTATTCCGCATCAACGGCATTCCCGTGTTCGCCAAGGGCGCGAACCTGATCCCGTTCGACAGCTTCGGCCCGCGCGTGACCGATGCGTATATGGCGAAGATCATGGGCGACGCGAAGGCGGCGAACATGAACATGCTGCGCATCTGGGGCGGCGGCATGTATTTGCCCGACAGCTTCTTCGACACCGCCGACCGGCTGGGGCTGATGATCTGGTCCGACTTCATGTTCGGCGGCGCGATCACACCCTATGACCCCGACTATCGCGAGACGGTCAGGATCGAGGCGGAGGAACAGGTCGACCGGGTACAGGCGCATCCCTCGATCGTGCTGTGGTCGGGCAACAACGAGGTGCTGTCGGGCTGGGAAGGCTGGAGCGACCGTACCGCGTTCAAGAAGCGCGTCGGCGCCGACGAACAGGAACGGATCGGCGTCGGCATGGCGATCCTGTTCGACCGCGTCCTGCGCGATGCCGCCGAACGCCGCGACGCCGACGTGCCCTACTGGCCCGGCAGCCCGAGCGCCAATTACGAGGGCAAACCCGATCAGGACGGCAATGGCGACCGCCATTACTGGGACGTGTGGGGCGGAAAGAAGCCCACCACCGCCTATCTCGACAATTGCCCGCGCTTCATGTCCGAATATGGGCTGCAGGCGATGCCCGACATGGCGACGATCGCGAAGTTCGCCGATGCCGGCGACCTCGCGGTCGATTCTGCCGTGATGACCGCGCACCAGAAATTCCTGAAGGGCGCCGGGCAACAGCGCCTGCTCGACTATATCCGCATGCGCTACCGCGAACCGCGCGACTTCGCCGATTTCGTGTACCTCAGCCAGGTGATGCAGGCCGACGGCATCCAGCTCGGCGCGCTGCACCACCGCGCCTGCCGCCCCGTGACCAGCGGCACGCTCTATTGGCAGTTGAACGACGTGTGGCCCGGCGCGTCCTGGTCGAGCATCGACTATTATGGCCGGTGGAAGGCGCTGCATTTCGCCGCCCGCCGCTTCTTCGCGCCACTGGCGGTCGCCGCGGGCCGGCGGGAGAACGGCATGACGGACATATCGCTGATCTCCGACCGGACCGTGCCGGTGACGGCGCGCTGGCGGGTGCGGACGATCGATGTCGATGGGCGTACGACCATGCGCCACGAAGCGGCGATCGAACTGCCCGCGCTGTCGGCGACGAAGGTCGCGACGATCAGCGATGCCGATCTGTTCAAGGATGCCGATCCGAAACGCAGCGTCGGCGTGGTCGAGCTGATCGTCGATGGCGCGGTCGTGTCGCGCGCGCTGGTGACGGGGCTTCCCGAAAAGGCGATGGCGCTGCCCGATCCGGGGCTGACCACCCGCTGGTCGACCATCGACGGCAAGCCGGCGCTGACCATCACCGCCCGGCGGCTGGCGCGTGGCTTGTGGATCGGCTTCGGTACGCTGGACGTGCAGGCGTCGGACAATTTCCTCGACCTGCTGCCGGGGGAAAGCGTGACCGTCACCATCGACGGCAGGGCATCGGCCGGCGCGCTCGGGAAGGCGCTGCGCCTGCAGACGCTGGGGGCCGGCAAATGAGCATCCTCCTCGCCCTGCTGGCCGGTGCGGCCGATCCCGACCCGCAGATCGCCGCGACGATCGCCGCGATGACTCCGGCGGAAAAGGCGGCGCAGTTGCAGAGCGCCGCCCCGGCGCAAGGCGACGTGCTGCCCGCCTACGACTATTGGAACGAGGCGCTGCACGGCCTTGCGCGCAACGGCATGGCGACGGTGTTTCCGCAGGCGATCGGGCTGGCCGCGACGTGGGACGCGCCGCTGATGGAGCGGATCGGCACCGTCGTGTCGACCGAGGCCCGCGCCAAATACAACGCGCTGCCGGGCAGGAACCGGCGGCGCTACGAAGGGCTGACGATCTGGTCGCCCAACATCAACATCTTCCGTGACCCCCGCTGGGGCCGCGGCATGGAAACCTATGGCGAGGACCCGGTGCTGACCGGCGCCATGGCGGTGGGTTACATTCGCGGGTTGCAGGGGCCGGACGCCGCGCAACCTCGCGTCATCGCCACGCCGAAGCATCTGGTCGCGCATAGCGGGCCGGAGGCGGGGCGCGACGCGTTCAGCGTTCAGACCGCGCCCTATGACATGGAGGCGACCTATCTCCCCGCCTTTCGCCGCGCGCTGACCGAAGGAAAGGCGCAATCGGTGATGTGCGCCTATAACGGCATTCACGGCGTGCCCGTCTGCGCCGCCGGCTGGCTGTTCAACGAACGGTTGCGGCGCGACTGGGGCTGGGACGGGCTGGTCGTGTCGGACTGCGACGCGATCGGCAATATCGCCCATTATCAGCGTTACGCGCCCGACAATGCCGCAGGGTCCGCCGCCGCGATCAATGCCGGCATGGACCTGAACTGCGGTTCTGCCTATGCGGCGCTGCCCAAGGCGCTGGAACGCGGGCTGACCACGCAGGCGGTGGTCGATCGTGCGCTGACCCGCACGTTTGAAGCGCGCAGGCGGCTGGGCGATGCGTTCGGCGCGAAAAGCCGCTGGGATACGATCCCGGCCAGCGCGCTGCACACCCCGGCCAACCGCGCGCTGGCGCTGGAGGCGGCGCGCAAGTCGCTGGTACTGCTCCAGAACAACGGCGTGCTTCCCCTCAGACGCGGTGCGAAGATCGCGGTCGTCGGCCCCAATGCCGACAGCCTCGACGTGCTGGAGGCGAATTACAACGGCACCTCCGCCGATCCGGTCACGCCGCTGCACGGCCTGGCCGGCCGCTTTGCCGTTGCCTATGCGCAGGGCTCGACGCTGGCCGATGGCGTGCCGCTGGTCGTGCCGCAAACGGCGTTCGGCGCGGGGCTGAAGGCCGAATTCTTCGCCGATCCGGCGATGACCGGCGCGCCGGTGCTGACCCGCACCGATCGCACCATCGATTTCAACTGGGCGCGCACCAGTCCCGCCGCCAACCTGCCGGTAAACCGCTTTGGCGTGCGCTGGACGGGTACGCTGACCCCGCCGGGGCCGGGCCGCTATACGCTGCGCATCGACATCAACCGCTGCTGGGACAAATGCTCGGGCCGCGACGCGGTGAGACTGTGGGTCGACGGCCGTGACGTGCTGAGCGCGACCGGCACCGCCGCCGCGGTCGAGGGCGCGGCCAATGACAGCAAGTCCGAACGGACGGAGGCGGTGCTCGACTTCGCCGACACGACGCCGAAACCGTTCCGCCTCGACCTGACCCATGCCAGCACCGACGACAGCATCCGCCTGACGTGGATCGCGCCAGCCGACCCACAGCGCGCCGAAGCCGTCGCCGCCGCGCGGGGCGCCGATGCGGTGGTCGCGTTCGTCGGCCTGTCGCCCGCCGTCGAGGGCGAGGCGTTGCGCCTCGAAGTGGCCGGCTTCTCGGGCGGCGACCGCACCGACATCGCCCTGCCGGCCGTGCAGCAGCGGTTGCTCGAAGCGGTCAAGGCGACGGGCAAGCCGCTGGTCGTCGTGCTGCTGTCGGGCAGTGCCGTGGCGATGGAATGGGCGAAGCAGCACGCCGATGCCATCGTCGCCGGCTGGTATCCGGGCGAGGTCGGCGGCACCGCGATCGCCGACGTCCTCGACGGCACGACCAACCCGTCGGGGCGCCTGCCGGTCACGTTCTACGCCCGGACCAGCGACCTGCCCGCCTTCGTCGATTACAACATGAAGGGGCGGACCTATCGCTATTTCGACGGGACGCCGCTGTGGGGTTTTGGCCATGGCTTGAGCTACACCCGCTATGCCTATACCGATGCCACCGCGCCGGCGACGCTGGCCGCCGGCCGGCCGCTGACCGTCACCGTGCGCGTCACCAACACCGGTGGGCGCGCCGGCGAGGAGGTTGCGCAGGCCTATCTGATCGCGCCGCCCGCGCTCAACCGGATTGGCGCGTGGAACGATCCCGTGCTGCGCCACAGCCTCGTCGGTTTCCGGCGCGTCGCCCTGAACCCCGGACAGGGCAGGACCGTGACCTTCACCCTCGACCCGCGCATGCTCAGCACCGTGTCGCTCGACGGCACCCGCGCGGTGCGGCCGGGCAGCTATCGCCTGTTCGTCGGCGGCGGCCAGCCGGGCACCACGCCCGGACAGGAAATCGCCTTTACCATCACCGGCACGCAGGAGTTGCCGAAATGACCATGCTCTCGCGCCGCACGCTGCTGGGCGGCACCGCCGCCCTCGCGCTGGTCGATGCGCTGCCGGCCGGCGCGGCGTCGCCCGCCCCGGCGAGGCCGAACCTGTTCATCGGCACCGGCGGCGACGGCCATACCTTTCCCGGCGCGACGATGCCGTTCGGGATGGTACAATTGTCCCCCGATACCGACACCGCGCGCTGGGCGACCTGTTCGGGCTATCACAAGGACGACACGTCGATCCTGGGGTTCAGCCACACCCATCTGTCGGGCACCGGCATCGGCGACATGCTCGACATCCTGGTCGTGCCGACGCGCGGCCCGGTCCTGCTCGACGGCGGCCCGCTCGACGATCCCGACAAGGGCTATCGCCAGCGCTTCAGCGACGAGGTCGCCGAGCCCGGCTACTACGCCGTCACCCTCGAAAGCGGCGTCCGCTCCGAACTGACCGTCACCGACCGCACCGGTATCCACCGTCACCGCTTTCCGGGCGGCCCCGGCCATATCCTGATCGACCTGTCGCATCTGGTGATGGAGGGGCCGAACCAGTCGCCCTATATCGACGAAGCCGCGCTCACCCTCGAACCCGACGGCACCATCACCGGCACCCGCCGCGTGTTCCGCTGGGCCAAGGGGCGGCGGATATTCTTCGCGATGCAATTGTCGCGCGCACCCGACCGGATCGAATTCTTCGGCGACGACGACCGGCCGGCGGGCGGGCGGGGCGTTACCGGCAAGCGGCTGAAGGCGGTGTTGCACTATGACGATGCCGGCGCCGCGCCGATCGTCATCCGCACCGGCATCTCGGCGGTCGACCTGCCGGGCGCCAGAGGCAATCTCGCCGTAGAAGCGACGCACTGGGACTTCGATCGCTACGCCGGCGCCGCCCGTTTGGCATGGGCGCGCGAGATGGACCTGATGCGGTTCGAAGGGGGGACCGAGCAGCAGCGCACCGTCGCCGCATCGGCGCTCTACCACGCCTCGATCGGCCCGACGCTGTTCTCCGACGTCGACGGGCGTTACATCGGTCTCGACCGCCGGACGCACAGCGTGCCGAAGGGGGAAGCGGCGTACAGCGCCTATTCGCTGTGGGACACCTATCGCGCCTTCCACCCCCTGCAGACGCTGATCCGGCCAGGGCTGACGCAAGCCTTCACCCGCGACCTGATCCGCCAGACGCAGCAGAGCCCGTTCGGCCCGCCGGTCTGGCCGTTGCAGGGGGTCGAAACCGGCACGATGATCGGCTGGCACGCCGTCCCGGTCCTTGCGGAGGCGCGCGCGAAGGGCGTTTCCGCCGACTATGCGGCGGCATGGGCGGGCGTGAAGAAGCGCTCGTTCGACTGGACGACGCCCGATCTCGACAACAGCGTCGGCGTGCAGGTCTATGACGAGCTCGGCTACGCGCCCGCCGACCGCATCTTCGAAAGCGTGTCGAAGACGCTGGAGTTCGCCTATGACGACTATGCCGGCGCGTGCATCGCCGATGCGGCGGGCGATGCCGCCGGTGCCGCGCGGTTGCGCAGGCGGTCGGGCAACTGGCGCAATGTGTTCGACGCCAGGCTGGGCTTCGCCCGCGGGCGGCTGGCGGATGGCCGCTGGGCCGAACCCTTCGCGCCCAACGGCATCGGCCATTCGAAGAAGTGGCGCGACTATACCGAGAGCAATAGCTGGCAGGCGACGTTCCTGAACCAGCACGACATCTATGGCCTGATCGCGGCGATGGGCGGCGATGCCGCGTTCGAGGCGAAGCTGGACGGCCTGTTCAGCGCGTCCTCCGAACTCCCCGCCGACGCGCCGCCCGACATTTCGGGGCTGGTCGGGCAGTACGCCCATGGCAACGAACCCAGCCACCATGTCGCGTATATGTACGCATGGTGCGGTGCGCCGTACAAGACGCAGGCGATGGTCCGCCGCCTGCTGACCGAGATGTATCACGACCGCCCCGATGGCATCATCGGCAACGATGACTGCGGCCAGATGAGCGCATGGTATCTGCTCTCCGCGCTCGGCTTCTACCCGGTCGACCCGGTCAGCGCGACCTATGTGCTGGGCAGCCCGCTGTTCGATCGCGCGACGGTGCGGGTCGGCGGCGGGCGCACACTGGTGGTCGAGGCGCGCGGCAACGCCCCCGACCGCCCCTATGTCCGCGCCGTGACGTGGAACGGCCGACCATGGACCAGAAGCTGGATCGCGCACGCCGATCTGGTGAAGGGCGGGCGGCTGGTGTTCGACATGGCGGCCGAACCGAACAAGGCGTTCGGCCGCGCACCCGGGGACAGGCCCGCCCGGCGGTGATCGCCGCCGCGCTCCTCGCCACCGCCGCGCCGGTCGTCATGCCGCTGGGTGCCGCCTGCGTCGTCGGGACCGACCCGGCGGCACAGGTGCTGCGCGAACGACTGGCGGAGCGGGGCGCGTCCTGCCCCCCCCCGTCATCCCGGCGGAAGCCGGGATCCATGGAGGGGGGAACATCCGACACAACGGATTCCGGCCTCCGCCGGAATGACGGGGTGGCGGGAGTCGCCATCCGCTTCACCCCCGCGCGCATGGCGCCCGAAGCCTTCGCCATAACCACCAGCCGCCGCGCCATCACCATCCGCGCCGCG
Organism: Sphingomonas hengshuiensis; assembly: GCA_003240755.1. Classification (GTDB taxonomy): domain Bacteria; phylum Pseudomonadota; class Alphaproteobacteria; order Sphingomonadales; family Sphingomonadaceae; genus Sphingomonas; species Sphingomonas hengshuiensis_A. The sequence goes on from QFNF01000012.1 coordinate 66,156, forward strand.
ACCACCCGCGCGCGCCTCTACGCCGCCGGCTGGCTGCTGCGCCATCTCGACGACCTGACCCTCACCGCCCCGACCCATGTCGGCGAAGCGCCGGCCATGCCGATCCGCGGCACCCAGATCGGCTACCGCGCCAAGAACAACAGCTACGACGCATGGACCGTCGCCATGCTCACCCGCCGGATCGAGGATTTCGCGCTGCTCGGCGGCAACCGCATCCAGTTCGTCGCCCCGGTGTCCGACGACGCCGCGACGTCACCGCTGTCGCCGCTGCCCGCGACCGAGACGCTGATCGCCGTGGCGCGGGCCACGCACCGCCTGGGGCTGGACGTGGCGCTGTTCTACCCGCTGCTGCGGGACTATGCGCAACCCGGCAGCGCGGATGCCGAAGTCGCCGACGTCGCGACGCTCGTCACCAAGCTCCCCGCGCTCGACGCGCTCTACATCCCCGGCGGCGATCCCGGCCATACCGCGCCCGACCGGCTGTTCCCGCTCGCCCGGCGCATCGCCGGCACGCTGCGCAAACGTTTCGCCAGCGCCGAAGTCCTCCTCTCGACCCAAGGGTTCGGTGCCGCCGGGCTCGACGCCTTCCACGCGCAACTGGCAGGGAAGCCGCGCTGGCTGAGCGCGATCTTCGTCGGTCCGCAGACCCGCGACGGCATCGCCGCGCATCGCCGCCGCATCGCCGGCCGTTATCCGATCGAGACCTATCCCGACACCGCGCACACGATGCATGCGCAATTCCCGATCCCCGACTGGCACCCGGCCTTCGCGCTGACGCAGGGCCGCGAACCGGTGAACCCGCGCCCGGCCGCAACGACCCGCATCTTCGACCATCTCGCCCCGGGCACGCGCGGCTTCGTGACCTATAGCGAGGGGGTCAATGACGACTGGAACGTGACCCAGTGGTTCCGGCTCGGCTGGAACCCCGCGACCCCGGCGGGCGAGGTCGCGCGGGAATATGCGCGGATGTTCGTCGGCGACATGGCGTTCGCCGCTGTGCCGCTGGCGCTGGAAACCAACTGGCGCGGCGATCCGTCGAACAATGCCGGGATCGACGCCACGCTGCGGCTGGTCGACGCTGTCCGCCCGGCGCGCTGGGCCGATTGGCGCATCGACCTGTATCGCTACCGTGCCACCTATGACGCGCTGGTCCGCCACCGCCTGATCGCCGCCAGGGCGGCGCAGGGCGAGGCGTTGTGGACGCTGCGCCAGGCGCCCGCGACTGGGGCCGGGCCAGCCGCCGTCGCCGCGCGCTTCGCCTATGCCCGTCCCGAACCGGCGATCGTCGCCCCCTTGCGCGCGGATCTCACCATCATCGCCGACCGGCTGTGGCGGCGTGCGCGCATGCAGCTATCGGTTCCGCGCCACGGCGCCTCCCACTGGGAACGCGGCGCGAATCTCGACCGCGCCGATATCCAGCTCAACGACCGCACCGTCGTCGAGGCCGCGATCGCGCAGGCGCTGACCCGGCCCGACGCCGCCGCCCGCCTCTATGCCATCGGCGACCCGTGGCGCACCCGCGACATGGCGCTGTACGACGATCTGGGCGACTCGGCCGCCGAACCGCATCTGGTGCGCGGGCCCGGCTTCGATGCCGACCCGCAATCGATGGAAAGCGCGATCGACGGTGTCGCCGACCATATTCCCGACCAGGGGTGGCGCATGGCCGATCTTAGCTATGCCGAGGGGCTGTACGAAACCCCGGTCCGCCTCGCCTATACCGGTCTCGAGCGGAACCGCCGCTACCGCCTGATCGCGCGCTGGGCGGGCGAAGCGTATGCGCTGCCGATGCGGCTGACCGGCGACGGTGTCGAACTCCACCCCTTTCGCGCGCGCGATGGCGATCGCGAAACCGTCGAAACCGCCATCCCGCAAAACCTCACCGCCGACGGCGCGCTGACCCTCGAATGGCATCGTCCGCCCGGGGTCGGCGGTGGCGGGCGCGGCCATCAGGTCGCGCAGACCTGGCTGATCCCCGAACCCTTCGTACCCACAGCTTCCGGAGCCGAACGATGACCCTTTCCCGCCGCAGCCTGATGGGCGGCAGCCTGATCGCCGGTGCCGCCGCCTGCGCCCCGCGCACCGGCATGACCTCCGCCGCGCCCGCCGTGCCCGCGCCGTGGGGCGCCACCCCGTCGCCGCGCCAGCTCAGATGGCACGACCATCGCCAGTACGGCTTCGTCCATTTCTCGATCAACACCTTTACCGGCAAGGAATGGGGCTATGGCGACGAGGACCCCGCCCTGTTCAACCCGACCGATTTCGACCCCGACCAGATCGTCGCGGCGGCCAAGGCGGGCGAACTGACCGGGCTGATCCTGACCGCCAAGCATCATGACGGCTTCTGCCTGTGGCCGACGAGGTTGACGGAGCATTGCATCCGGAATTCGCCCTATAAACAAGGGAAAGGCGACATCGTCGGCGAACTGGAACAGGCATGCCGGCGCGGCGGGATCAACTTCGGCGTCTATCTGTCGCCATGGGACCGCAACCGTGCCGATTACGGCACGCCCGGCTACATCGCCTATTACCGCGCGCAGCTAACCGAACTGTGCACCCGCTACGGCCCGCTGTTCGAGGTGTGGTTCGACGGTGCCAATGGCGGCGACGGCTATTATGGCGGCGCGCGCGAAACGCGGAAAATCGATGCGGTTCAATATTATGACTGGCCATCGATCGTCGCGCTGGTCCATCGGCTGCAACCCGACGCCTGCACCTTCGATCCGCTGGGCGCGGACATACGCTGGGTCGGCAATGAGGACGGCCATGCCGGCGACCCCTGCTGGCCGACCATGCCCAACCATCCCTATGACCAGGCGGAGGGAAATCGCGGCGTGCGGGGTGCCGAACTGTGGTGGCCGGCGGAAACCAACGTCTCGATCCGGCCGGGCTGGTTCTACCATGCCGACGAGGACGCTCAGGTGAAACTGCCCGGCAAGATCATGGAGATGTACGATCAGTCGGTCGGCCATGGCACCACATTCCACCTGAACCTGCCGCCCGATCGTCGCGGGCGCATCCATGACCGCGACCTCGCCAGCCTGACGGCGTTCGGCGATGCGCTGCGCGCGACCTTCGCCAACGACCTGGCCGATGGCGCCGTCGCCACCGCCAGCGCCGACACCGGGGGCACCGCGCGCAACGTCAACGATGGCCGGCCCGACACCTTTTGGCTTGCGCCGCCGGCGGCGACGGACGCCAGCATCGTCCTCGACCTGCCGCCCGGCCGCAGCTTCGACACGGTGCGGTTGCAGGAATGGCTCCCGCTGGGCCTGCGCGTCACCCGCTTCGCGATCGACGTGTCGGATGGCGGCGACCGATGGACGACCGTCGCCGAAAAGGACATGGTCGGCCCGCAGCGGCTGGTCCGGCTGGGCGCGCCGATCAGCCCGCGCCGCGTCCGCTTTCGCACCGTCGCCGCCGAAGCCGGCCCGGCGATCCGCGAATTCGCGCTGTTCCGCTCGGTCGCGCCGGTCGACCTGCCCCCGCTGAAAGTCACCGACGCCAGCATCGTCGATCGCGCCGGCTGGAAGGTCACGGCCGCCAGCGCCCCCGGTGGCGAGGCACTGCTCGACGCGTCGCCGCGCACCGCATGGGTCAGCAAGGCGCCGGCGACGCTGACCATCGACATGGGCCGCAGCGAGACACTGGCCGGATTCACCCTGACGCCGACGCGCCATGTCGATCCGCAGGCCGCACCGCCAATGAAATATGTCGTCGAAACCAGCACGGACGGGCGCAACTGGACGCCGGGTGGCACCGGCGAGTTCCAGAACATCAACTATGCACGCGCCACCCAGCGGCTGGCGTTCACGGCACCGCGCCCGGCGCGCCATCTGCGCTTCACCTTCCCCGAACCGGCGGTTCCGGCACCCGCCATCGCGGTCGCGGAGATCGGGGCGTTCCGATAGGAAGACGCCGCCCCGGCGAACGCCGGGGCCTCCCGCGGCAGGGCGCGCTGCCTTGCCGGAACCGTGACGAGGTTCGATACCGTGGATGGCGGGGGACACCGGATCGGCGCGGTCGCGGCGGTCCGGCGGACCCTATTCGCCCGGTGCGCGCATCAACTTGCGGATGAAACCGATCAGGCCGGTCTGCCGCGATCGACGCAGCCGTTCGGCCGCCAGGATGTTCTGCACCTTGCGGAAACAGTCCTCGGCATCGTCGTTGACCAGCACATAGTCATAGCCGTCCCAATGGCTGACCTCGGCGGCGGCGCGCGCCATACGGCCTTCGATCACTTCGGCGCTGTCGGTGTTGCGCGACACCAGCCGCTGGTGCAGCTCGGCCATCGACGGCGGCAGGATGAACACGCGCACGACGTCGCCGCCCGCAATCTGGAACAGTTGCTGGGCACCCTGCCAATCGATGTCGAACAGCACGTCCTTGCCCGCGCTCAGCATCGCCTCGACCGGCGCGCGCGGCGTGCCATAGCGGTTGCCGAAGACATGCGCCCATTCGAGGAATTCATGCTCCGACGCCATGCGCCGGAATTCCTCCAGATCGACGAAATGATAATCCTTGCCGTCGGTTTCGCCCGGCCGGGGGCCGCGGGTCGTCGCCGATACCGACATCGACAGATCGTCCTCGGCGGCCAGCAACTTGCGCGCGATCGTCGATTTGCCCGCACCCGACGGAGAAGACAGGACGAACAACACCCCCCGGCGCTTGAAGCCGTGGAGGTCAGGGTCTGGCAAATGGCTCATGACCGCGCCTCATCGCGCGGGGGCACGCGCGACGTCAAGGGGCGACGACGTAAAGCCATCGCCCCTCGGGCAATATCCACTGTCGCGGGAAGTCTTTCTAACCCGTTGGCGGCAGGTTCGTCCGGCACCGGCCCGCTGCGGCGCGGGCCGGGCACGTCACCAGCCGCGTCGCATCTTGTCCAGCTTGCGTCGGTCATAGGCCTTCTTGGCGACATAGCCGCCGCCCAGGATCATGCCGAGCGGCCCCATCCGGCGCAATGCGCTGCCGGCCAGCCAACCCATCGCAGCACCCTTCGCGCCGCCGCCGCCATCGCGGCGATCCACCTCGCGCCCGACCAGCGCACCGATAATCCGTCCGATCATGCTGCATCCTCCGTTTCGAAAAGCTGTGCCTTCACCTCGGCAGCACCGCGCAGTACGGCCCAGCCGACGGCGTAGGTGATAGCCATCGGGACGACGACCTTCAGGACGTTCGCGACGACGGCGCCCTTGATCGCACCGTCCACGCTCGAATCCCCGTCGCCGCTCATCCTGTCGATCGCCGTTCCGACCAGCGCCCCTATCGTCGTCGCACCCATTGCCACCTCCCGGAAGTCATGCGGATACAGCGCGGGAGCGGCCGGGATGTTCCTTGCGGGCGGGTGCTATCCGACCATCGTCTCCGGCCGGACCAGCCGATCGAACGTCGCCTCGTCGACCAGCCCCAGCGACAGTCCCGCCTCGCGCAGCGTCAGCCCTTCGGCATGCGCGTGCTTGGCGATCTTGGCGGCATTGTCATAACCGATCTCGGGCGCCAGCGCCGTGACCAGCATCAGCGACCGCTCGACCAGTTCCCCGATGCGGGGGCGATTGGGCTCGATCCCGTCGACGCAGCGCCCGGCGAAACTGACCATGCCGATCGCCAGCAGGTCGATCGACCGCAGCACCGCCGCCCCGATCAGCGGCTTGAACACGTTCAGCTCGAGATGCCCCTGCATCCCCCCCATCGTGACCGACAGGTGGTTGCCCATCACCTGCGCCGCGACCATCGTCAGCATCTCGCACTGGGTCGGGTTGACCTTGCCCGGCATGATCGAACTGCCCGGTTCGTTGGCCGGCAGGTCGATCTCGCCCAGTCCCGAACGCGGACCGGAACCGAGCAGGCGGATATCGTTGGCGATCTTGGTCAGCGAAACCGCCAGCGTGCTGAGCGTGCCCGACAGTTGCACCAGCGGGTCGTTCGACGCCAGCGCCTCGAACTTGTTGGGGGCGGTGACGAAGGGGTGGCCGGTGATCGCCGCGATCTCCGCCGCGACCGCTTCGGCGAACCCCGGCGCGGCGTTGAGGCCGGTGCCGACCGCCGTGCCGCCCTGCGCCAGCCGCAGCACGTCGCCCTTGGCCGCCTTCAATCGCCGCTTCGCATCGCGCAACTGCGCGACATAGCCCGAAAATTCCTGTCCCAGCGTCAGCGGGGTCGCATCCTGCAGATGGGTGCGGCCGATCTTGACGATGTCGATCCAGTCGCGGGCCTTCGCCTCCAGCGCCCCGGCCAGCCGGTCGAGCGCGGGAACAAGGTCGCGGTTGAGCGCGACGACGGCGGCGACGTGGAGCGCGGTCGGAAAGCTGTCGTTCGACGACTGGCCCTTGTTCACATGGTCGTTGGGGTGGACCGGCGACTTGCCGCCGCGCGCGCCGGTCAACGCCTCGTTGGCACGACCGGCGATCACCTCGTTGGCGTTCATGTTCGACTGGGTACCGCTGCCGGTCTGCCAGATGACCAGCGGGAACTGGTCGTCGAGCCTGCCCGCGATCACGTCACCCGCCGCCGCCTCGATCGCATCCGCCAGCGCGCCGTCCAGCCCATGCGCGCGGTTCACCCGCGCCGCGGCCTGTTTCACGATGGCAAGGGCATGGACGATGCCGACCGGCATCCGCTCCGACGGCGGGAAGGGGAAGTTCTCGATCGATCGCTCGGTCTGCGCGCCCCAATAGGCAGCGGCGGGAACCTCGATCGCGCCGATCGAGTCGGTTTCGGTACGGGTATCGGTCATGGGCGATCAAACCCGTGGCGGCGTCAGTCGATCCGTTTCGACAGAAAGAAGCGCGCCTGCCCCGGCGGAAAATCGCCTATCGTGCCGAAATGCGCAAAGCCCAGCTTTTCGTAGAAACCCCGGGCCTGGAAACTGAACGTGTCGAGCCAGACGCCGATACAGCCCGCCTCGCGCGCCAGTGCCTCGGCCCGCTGCATCAGCGCGCGACCGGTCCCCTGCCCCTGCGACAAGGGGGAGACGGCGAGGAGTTCGACGAACAGCCAGCGATAGCCGATCCTGCCCCACAGCCCGCCGGTGATGGTGCCGGCCGCGTCGCGCACCACGATCGCCACCTGCCGCCGCTCGGTCGGGCCGACCGCCGCGTCGTTGTGCGCAACCAATATGCGCAGGATCGCCTCGCGCTCCGCATCGCCCGGCGCAGCGACGACGTCGATCGTCACTTCTTGCGCTTGAAGTCCACCGCGACGACGTTCGACCCGTCCTCGCTGACCGCGATCGGCGGATCGTTTTCGGGCGGGTCATGCGGTTCGGGCTCGTCGCCCGGTTCCTCATTGGCTTGGAAGCGCAGTTCGAAATTGACCGCCGGATCGTGGAACCCCGTGATCGCCGCATAGGGGATGACCAGCGTGGACGGGATGCCACCGAAGCTCAGGCCCACCGAAAAGCGTTCCGCATCGACGCTCAGGTCCCAGAAACGATGCTGGATGACGATCGTCATCTCGTCCGGGAACCGTTCGATCAATCGCTTGGGAATGTCGACGGCGGGGGCCTGGGTTTTGAAGGTGATGTAGAAGTGATGCTCGCCCGGCAGCGCGCCGGTGGCCGATACCTGTCCCAGCACGCGGCCGACCACGGCGCGGAGAGCTTCCTGGACGATCTCGTCATACGGGATCAGGCTGTCGGCGACGGGCTGGTTCATGGCGCCTTGGGTAGCGGCGTTTGCCCGTCCGTCAAGATTCGTTGCGTTGCATGGCCGTCCACAGGCGCTATGGGCATTCGCATGCGCACCGCCACCATCGCCCGCCAGACCAGCGAGACGCGAATCGACGTCACGGTCAACCTCGACGGCACCGGCACCTATGCCGTGTCGACCGGCGTCGGATTTTTTGACCACATGCTCGAACAGCTCAGCCGGCATTCGCTGATCGACCTGACCGTGCGGACGCAGGGCGACCTGCACATCGATGCGCACCACACCGTCGAGGACACCGGCATCGCGATCGGCGAGGCGTTCGCCAGGGCGCTGGGCGACAAGCGCGGCATCCGGCGTTACGGCGACGCCCTGTCGCCGATGGACGAGACGCTGACCCGCGTCGCACTGGACATTTCGGGGCGGCCATGGCTGGTGTGGAAGGTCGCCTTCACCCAGGCACAGCTCGGCACGATGGATACCGAGATGTTCGGCCATTTCTGCCACAGCTTCGCCCAGGCCGCCGGCATCACCCTGCATGTCGAGACGCTGTACGGCACCAACAACCATCACATCGCCGAAAGCATCTTCAAGGGGCTGGCACGGGCACTGCGCACCGCGACCGAGATCGACCCGCGCAAGGGCGATGCCATCCCCTCCACCAAGGGAGTGTTGTGACGTGGTAGCGCGCCCGATGCAGCCGATGAGCCTGGCGCTGCTGACCTATGTCAGGCCGCTCGACGAGGTCGACGTCCACCGCGAGGCGCATGTCGCGTGGATCAAGGCGGCGATGGCGGAAGGCGTCATGCTGCTTGCCGGTCGCCGCGATCCGCCGACCGGCGGGGTATTGCTGTTCCGCGGCGAAGCCGACATGGTCGGGGAATTCGCGAGGACCGATCCGTTCGTCGTGAACGGCGTGGCGACCGTGGAGGTCGTCGGCTTTACCATGACGCTGGCGATGGACCGGATCGGCGACCTGTTTTGATCGCACTGATCGATTACGGCGCGGGCAATCTCCGGTCGGTCGCCAATGCGCTGCAGGCGGCGGGCGCACGGCATCTGTCGATCACGTCCGATCCGGACGCGGTCGGAAAGGCCGACCGGATCGTCCTGCCGGGTGTCGGCGCCTTCGCCGCCTGCATGCACGGGCTCACCGCCATTCCCGGCATGATCGACGCGATGCGCTCGCGCGTGCTGGACGGCGGCGTACCGTTCCTGGGCGTCTGTATCGGCATGCAGTTGCTGGCGACCACCGGTGAGGAATTCGGCACCCATGCGGGGCTGGGCTGGATCGACGGCACCGTCCGCCGCCTGCCCGCATCGCCCGGCGTCACCGTGCCGCATATGGGATGGAACGACGTGAACCCCGCCGCGCCGCATCCGCTGCTGGTGCCGGGCGAAGCCTATTTCCTGCACAGCTATGCCTTTGCCGGCGAGCATGTCCTCGCCACCACCGACCATGGCGGTCCGGTCACGGCCGCGATCGGTCGCGACAACCTGCTGGGCGTGCAGTTCCACCCCGAAAAGAGCCAGCGCTACGGCATCGCGCTGCTGGAAAGGTTCCTCGAATGGCGTCCCTGATGTCCGCCGCGACGCAGCGCGCAGGCGGCCTGACCGTGTTCCCCGCGATCGACCTCAAGGGCGGACAGGTCGTCCGGCTGGCCGAGGGCGACATGGACCGCGCCACCGTCTATGGCGACGATCCCGCGCATCAGGCGACCTTGTTCGCCCGGGCCGGAGCCGATCACCTGCACGTCGTCGACCTCGACGGTGCCTTTGCCGGACAGTCGGTCAACGGCGATGCGGTCGCCGGTATCCTGACGGCGTTTCCGGGGCGGGTGCAACTGGGCGGCGGCATCCGCAACCGCGCCAGTGTCGATCGCTGGCTCGACCTCGGCGTCGCGCGGGTGGTGATCGGCACCGCCGCGCTCGAAGACCCCGATTTCGTCCGCGAAGCCGCCGCCGCCTGTCCGAACAGGATCGTCGTCGCGGTCGATGCGTGGGACGGCATGGTCGCGACGCGCGGCTGGGCGGACGTATCGACCGTCTCCGTCACCGACCTTGCCCGCCGGTTCGAGGATGCCGGCGTCGCGGCGGTCCTGTTCACCGATGTCGGGCGCGACGGGATGCTCAAGGGCTGCAATGTCGCGGCGACCGCCACGCTCGCCGCCGCCGTATCGATCCCGGTCATCGCCAGCGGCGGCGTGGCGGGGATCGGGGACATTCACGCGCTGAAGGGAAAGCCGGGCATCGAGGGCGTCATCACCGGTCGCGCCCTCTATGACGGCCGGCTCGACCTGGCGGAAGCGATCCGGGTCGCCGCCGCATGACGGTACGGGCGCGCGTCATCCCCTGTCTCGACGTCCATGCCGGGCGGGTGGTGAAGGGGGTGAACTTCGTCTCCTTGCGCGATGCAGGCGATCCGGTCGAACAGGCGCGCGCCTATGACGCGGCGGGCGCGGACGAACTGACCTTCCTCGATATCGGCGCCAGCCATGAGGGGCGCGACACGATCATCGACGTCGTGCGACGGACGGCGGAGGTCTGCTTCATGCCGCTGACCGTCGGCGGCGGGGTGCGATCGCCCGGGGACGCCCGCGCGCTCCTCCTTGCCGGTGCGGACAAGGTCGCGGTCAATTCCGCCGCCGTCGCGCGGCCCGAACTGGTCGCCGACATCGCCGACCGCTTCGGCAGCCAGTGCGTCACCGCCTCGGTCGATGCCCGCCGCGTGGACGACCATTGGGAGGTGTTCACCCATGGCGGCCGGCGCGCGACGGGCATCGACGCGGTCGAGCACGCGCTGAAGCTCGCGCGGCTGGGTGCGGGCGAGCTGCTGGTGACGTCGATGGACCGCGACGGCACGCGCGACGGCTATGACCTCGACCTGATCCGGACGATCGCCGATCAGGTGTCGGTGCCGGTGGTGGCGTCGGGCGGCGTCGGCACGCTCGACCATCTGGTCGCGGGCGTGACGCGGGGACATGCCAGCGCGGTGCTGGCGGCGTCGATCTTTCATTTCGGGGAAGCGTCGGTGGCCGACGCGCATGCCGCGCTGGCGGCGGCGGGGGTGCCGGTCCGGTCGCATTGACTCCTCCCCAGCACGGGGAGGGGGACCGTCGCGAAGCGATGGTGGAAGGGGGATCGCCTCGCAACGCAACCGTACCGTATGCAGACACCTCCCCCCCCCCCCCCCCCCCCGCGACGCGGGGAGGATTTTCTCGGCCGCGAAAACCCCCTACAGCCCCGTCATGGTCATCACCGCCCTCGCCGCCCATTCGGGTGTCGCACCACCCCGGGAAGGGTTCGCCTTTTCCGACGTCGCGACGTTCGTCGCGTTCGTGTTCATGGTAGTGCTGGCGCGGCGGGCGATCCGTAACCGTCAGCGCAGGAACAGGGACTGACATGGACGCCTTCGACAGGCTCGAATCGGTGATCGCCGACCGGATCGGCGGCGATCCCGGCCAATCCTATGTCGCCAGGCTGCACGCGCGCGGCACGGCGAAGATCGCGCAGAAGGTCGGCGAGGAGGCGGTCGAATGCGTCATCGCGGCCTGTGCCGATGACCGCGCCGGACTGATCGGCGAGGCCGCCGACCTGATGTTCCACCTGACGCTGCTGCTGCGGACCCAGGGTATCACGCTGGACGATGTCCGCACCGAACTCGCCCGGCGCGACGGTGTGTCGGGCATCGCCGAAAAAGCCGCCCGCCCCAAGGAGTGAGTGCCATGCCGATCGACGCGACCCGGCCCTATGACGACGCCAACATCTTTGCCCACATCCTGCGCGGCGAGATTCCGGCAAGGCGCGTGTACGAGGATGACTATGCCCTCGCCTTCCACGACATCGCCCCGCAGGCGCCGGTCCATGTGCTGGTGATCCCCAGGGGCGCGTACGTGTCATGGGACGATTTCTCGGCGCGGGCGTCCGATGCGGAGATCGCCGGCTTCGTCCGCGCGGTCGGCCATGTCGCGCGCGAACATGGGCTGGTCGAACCGGGATACCGCCTGCTCGCCAATGTCGGCGGCCATGGCGGGCAGGAGGTGCCGCACCTGCACGTCCATCTGTTCGGCGGCGGTCCGCTGGGGCCGATGCTGTCGCGATAGGGCAGCTTTATTGCACGAAAGGAATTGCGCAGGGCGGAATTGCGGGTAGGTTCACGCCTTTGTAATTCCGTGGCGCCCACCGAAGGCGCCGCGTTTAGGGGGCCTGCATGATTTTTGGCCGTATCAAGCCACTCGATGCGATCCTTGCGACCGCGGAGAAGAAATCCCTTACCCGTACGCTGGGGGCATTCCAGCTCACCATGCTGGGCGTCGGCGCCATCATCGGCACCGGCATCTTCGTCCTGACCTCCGAAGCCGCGCAGAAGGCAGGGCCGGGCATGATGATCTCGTTCATCATCGCCGGTGCCGTCTGCGCGGTCGCGGCGCTGTGCTATTCCGAATTCGCATCGATGGTCCCGGTATCGGGATCGGCCTACACCTATACCTATGCGGTGATGGGCGAACTGCTGGCGTGGATGGTCGGCTGGGCGCTGGTCCTCGAATATGCGGTCGCGGCGTCCGCCGTGTCGGTCGGGTGGTCCGGCTATTTCGTCGGGCAGTTGCAGGGGTGGTTCGGCATCACCCTGCCGACCGCGATCATCTCCGGCCCCTATATTCCGGGTGGCCTCGTCAACCTGCCGGCGGTCATCATCGCGCTGCTGATTACCGGGCTGCTGATACTGGGCACCAGCGAGAGCGCGAAGGTGAACGCGGTGCTGGTCGCGATCAAGGTAACGGCGCTGACCGCGTTCATCGTCCTTGCGCTGCCGGTCATGCGGATGGAGAATTTCGAACCGTTCGCGCCGAACGGCTGGTTCGGATCGGGCGGCGCGGGCGTCGTCGGTGCCGCGGCGTCGATCTTCTTCGCCTATGTCGGGTTCGACGCGGTCTCCACCGCGGCGGAGGAGACGAAGAACCCGCAGCGCAACGTACCGCTGGGATTGATCGGCAGCCTCGGCATCTGCACCATCTTCTACATGCTGGTCGCCGCGGGTGCGATCGGCTCGCCGCTGGGATCGCAGCCGGTGACGTCGGCGCTGGGCGAATGGCTTGCCCCCGGATCGGCCGCGCTCGGCGCGCGCTGCACCGAACTGGCCGGCATGGGCACCGAACCGCTGGCCTGCTCGAAGGAGGCGCTGGCGCACGTCCTGCGCGAGATCGGCTATTTGAACATCGGCAACCTGATCGGCCTCGCCGCGTTCCTCGCCCTCCCGTCGGTCATCCTCGTGATGCTGTTCGGCCAGACCCGCATCTTCTTCACCATGTCGCGCGACGGCCTGCTCCCCGAAAAGCTGTCGACCATCCACCCCAAATGGAAGACGCCGCACGTCATCACCGCGATCACCGGCGTCGGCGTGACCTTTGCCGCCGCGTTCCTGCCGGTCGGCAAGCTGGCCGATATCGCCAATGCCGGCACGCTGTTCGCGTTCTTCATGGTGGCGGTCGGCGTACTCGTGCTGCGCCGGCGCGACCCGGGTCGCCATCGTCCGTTCCGCACACCGGCCGTCTGGCTGGTGGCGCCGGCGACGATGATCGGCTGTATCGGCCTGTATGTCGCGCTGCCGCCCGATGCGATGCTGGTGCTGCCGGCATGGGGGGCGATCGGCCTCGTGATCTATTTCCTCTACGGCTATCGCCGCAGCCATCTGGGCCGCGGGATCATCGAGGTGCCGGAAATGGACGACGGCCGGAACACGCCCGGCACGCACTGATCCGCCGCAGCGGGACGCAAAAAGGGGGGAGGCCGCATCGATCGGCCTCCCCCCTTTCGTTTGCGCGGACGACGCAGCGATCAGCCGATCCTGTCGTGCATCAGCTTCGTCAGATCGACCTCGGGCCGCGCGCCATAATGCGAGATGATCTCGGCGGCGCACAGCGCGCCCAGCGTCAGCGAACGCTCGATATCGTAGCCATGCGACTGTCCGTGCAGGAAACCGGCGGCGAACAGGTCGCCCGCGCCGGTCGTGTCGACGACGCGTTCGACCGGCTGTGCCGGCACGCTGGTCCGCTGGCCGCCCGTCACCGCGATCGCGCCATGTTCGCCGCGCGTGACGACCAGCACCGGCACCTGCACCGCCACCTTGTCCACCGCCGCGTCGAAATCCTCGACCTGCGCCAGTGCCAGCAACTCGGTCTCGTTGGCGAACAGGATGTCGACCTGCCCCCCGCCGATCAGGTCGCGGAAATCGTCGCCATGGCGCGAGATGCAGAAGGTGTCGGACAGGGTGAAGGCAACCTTGCGCCCCGCCTCGCGCGCGATGCGGATACCGGCGCGCATCGCCGCGCGCGGCTCTTCGGGGTCCCACAGATAGCCTTCGAGATACAGGATCGCCCCGCTGGCGATCAGGTCGGCGTCGAGCGCCGCCTCGGGCAGGAACTGCGACGCGCCGAGAAACGTGTTCATCGTACGCTGCCCGTCGGGCGTCACGAAGATCAGGCAGCGTGCGGTGGTCGGCTCGCCCGCGCGGACCGCGGTATCGAAGCGGACGCCCGCGGCGCGGATGTCGTGCGCGAACACCGCACCGAGCTGGTCGTCGGCGACCTGGCCGATGAAGCCCGTCTTGCCGCCCAGCGCCGCGATGCCGGCGACGGTGTTGGCGGCCGACCCGCCCGACACTTCGCGCCCCGGCCCCATCTTGGCATAGAGCGCATCGGCCTCGGCGGGCGAGAAGACGAGCTGCATCGACCCCTTGGTCATGCCCTGTTCGGCAAGGAAGGCGTCGTCGGACTGCGCCAGGATATCGACGATGGCATTGCCGATCGCGACGACGTCGAGCGTGGGTTGGGTCAATCAAGGTCTCCGGAATAGCCGATCCGCCCCGCCGATGCGGACGGACCCTGCCCCGCGCGTTAGCCAGCCCTGCGGCGCCGGGCAAGCGGCCCCCGCCGCCGGCGTTGACGCCGCCCCCGCGCGCCCGCATCGTCGCCGCATGATCGAGAGCTTCTTCCTGTCCGTCGCACAACTGGGCGACCGTGCCTTTCTGCGCGTCCTCGCCAAGTCGCTGGCGGTGACGCTGGTGCTGCTCGCCGCGGTCGGGGCGGGGCTGGCATGGGGGGCGCGGTGGATCACCACCGACCTGTTCGTACTGGGCGACGATGCCGGCACCCTCGCCGCGATCGCGGCGGTGATCGCCGCGGTCGGGCTGGCATGGCTGTTGTTCCGCATCGTCGCGATCGCGGTGATCGGCCTGTTCGCCGACGAAGTGGTCGAGGCGGTCGAGGCGAAACACTATCCCGCCGCGCTCGCCACCGCCCGCCCGGTGCCGCCCGGCCGGTCGCTGGCCATGAGCGGCACGTCCGCGCTGCGGGCGCTGGCCGTCAATGCGTTCTTCCTGCCGCTCTACCTGCTGCTGCTGGCCACCGGAATCGGGACGGCGGCGGTGTTCTTCGTCGTCAATGGCTGGCTGCTCGGCCGCGACCTGTCCGACATGGTCGCCGCGCGCCACCTGCCGCCCGCCGCGATGCCCGCCGAGCGATCCGCCAGCGGCGGACGGCGGTTTCTTCTGGGCCTCATCGGAACCGGATTGCTGATGATACCGTTTGTGAATTTCATCGCGCCGCTCGTCGGCGCGGCGATGGCGACGCATGCCTTTCATCGTCGCCGCAGCAAAGGGGCCGGGAATGCGTAGCGTGGGGATCAGCGTGGGCCTGGGGCTGGCCGTGTCGGCCTGCGCCACCACCGGTCCGGTCGTGCGCCAGAACGCCCTGCCCGCACCCCCTGCGCCATCCTATGGCACGGTCGGTCTCGAACGGGTCATGGGACAGAATGCCAATGCCGTCACCCGGCTGTTCGGCCAGCCGCAGCTCGACCTGACCGAAGGCGCCGGGCGCAAGCTGCAGTTCGGATCGAACATCTGCGTGCTCGACGCCTATCTCTATGCCCCGGTACAGGGCGGCGTGCCGGTCGTCCGCCATGTCGATGCCCGGCAGCGCAGCGGTGCCCCGATCGACCGGGCAAGCTGCGTCGCGGCGTTGACCCGGCGCGACGGAGGGCGCTGATCCCGACATGCTGCGGTTGCGAAACGACAGATGTGCCGGTAGGATTTTCTTCGCCATCGGGCACCGTCGTCGTACGGCTCTCAAGAATCCACTTGCCAGTTCTTTCCTCCAACAGGAATTTGCTCGACCATGCCGACGATCGTCCCTGTGATCCTTTCCGGCGGCTCGGGCACGCGCCTGTGGCCGATGTCGACCCCGGAAACGCCCAAGCAGATGCTGGCGCTGACCGCCGAAGCGACCATGTTGCAGATGACCGCGACCCGTGCCGTCGGAGACGACTTCGCCGCGCCGATCGTCGTCGCCAACGCCCGCCATGCCGACATGATCGACCGCCAACTGGGTGCGGTGAACGCCACGCCCAGCGCGATGATCCTCGAACCCGCCGGACGCAACACCGCCCCCGCGATCGCGCTGGCGGCGCTGGCGGCGGAGCGCGGCGACGCCGTGCTGCTGGTGATGCCGTCCGACCATGTCATCGCCGACGTCGCCGCGTTCCATGACGCGGTGCGGCGGGCGCTGCCCAAGGTGCAGGACGGCTGGCTCGCCACTTTCGGCATCACGCCCGATGCGCCCGAAACCGGCTATGGCTGGATCCAGGCGGGCGAGCAGATCGCCGACGGCGTGCACCGCGTCGCCCGCTTCGTCGAGAAGCCACCGCTCGACGCCGCGCAGGCGATGCTGGCGGCGGGCGACCATGTGTGGAACGGCGGCATCTTCCTGTTCCGCGCCGACCGGTATCTGGCCGAACTGGGCCAGCACGAGCCCGCCATGCTGGCGGCGTGCGAACGCGCGATGGAGCGGGCCGGGCGCACCGGCAACCGCATCGCCCCCGACGCCGCCGCCTTTGCCGAGGCACCGTCGCAGTCGATCGACTATGCGGTGATGGAAAAGGCCGATCGCGTCGTCGTGGTGCCGGTCGCGATGGGGTGGAACGACCTGGGCAGTTGGGACGCGCTGCACGCGATCAGCGAGCGCGACGCAACAGGCAACGCGCACCGCGGCGAGGTGCTGGCGATCGACACCCGCGACTGCCTGGTGCGTACCGACGGCGTGCGCATCCGCATGGTCGGCGTGTCCGACCTGATCGTCGTGGCGAGCGGCAACGACCTGCTGATCCTGCCGCGCGGGCGCAGCCAGGACGTCAAGAAGCTCGTCGAGGCGATGCAATGATCTTTCCCGGCCGGCCGCAGCGCCGCGCCAACCGGAGTATCCCATGAAGCAACTGATCGCCTTCGACCTCGACGGGACGCTGGCCGAGAGCAAGCAGCAACTGACCGAGCCGATGGGCGAGGCGCTGGCCGACCTGCTGGGCGTCGCGCATGTCGCGATCATCTCGGGCGGCGACTGGCCGCAGTTCGAAAAGCAGGTCGCGACCCGCCTGCCCGAACGCGCCGACCTGTCGCGGCTGTGGATGATGCCGACCAGCGGCACC